>NZ_JAEKEC010000001.1:0-676250 GCF_016651305.1 Pseudomonas sp. TH06
AGCTTGAGCGCGCCCAGCGCCTCGATCTTTTTCACACCACCCACCGTCTCGGTCGAGTGGTCATCGATCGTCTGCGTGTGGCTCTGGAACTGCTCGCGGTTGTCCAGGGCTTCCACTTCACGCTCAATCGCCTGATCACGGATCTTTCCATCGGTCTGGCGTAGCCAGTTGCCGTCAGCGTCGACGCGTTGCTGGGCGGCCTCGCTGTGCTGCCATACCTGATCACCTTTAGGCACCTTCGGCATGCTCAGCCCATGCGGCAAGATCGATTGGATGTAGGGCTTGTTTGGCAGGCCGTATGCAAAGCACACCACGACCCGCGTGCCCTCCTCCGGAAAGGCGTAAATGCCCATTTCCTCGCCACCGGTGGGCAGCGGCAAAGGGACGCCGGTGAGCGCCGGCATGGCTGGATCCGGTTCGTCATCCGAGCCGAGTACGACGATGTCCACGGCGTAGCGCGGGCGGAAGTCGTCGCACAGTCCGGCGTCCGCCGGCGCGTCGGCCACGGCGACCACCCGTGCAAATCGGGGCAGGTGATAGCCACCGGTGAGTTCGGGGAATTGGCGCTCTACAGCGCGGCGGATTGCGTCGTCCATCGGATGGCCATCTGGTCATTGGTGAGCGCCACCGTGGTGACGCGCTCGCCGTTGTTGATCGTTGCACCTGGTCGCAACCCCGGAAGGGCCGCGACCATCGCGCTCTGGTTGCCCTGGTAGCCGTCGAACAGCTCCGTGGGAATCTGCAGCGGCGCACGTGCGCCGAAAAAACTGTCGGCCCAACTGCCGGCGAACACTTCCCCGTTGCCCAGTTGGTGCCAGGTGAAGTCGGGAATGCTGAATACCCGGGCGAGACTGTCCATAGCCTGGTAACCGGCGGCGAGGCTGTAGAAGTACGGCGTCTTCACGCTTGCGTATGGTTGATCCGGAACGCGGAAGCGCAGCCCGGTCTGTTCGCTGACCTGGGCCAGCACGGCGCGCAGATCCACATGACGCAGGTTCAACGGCAGCGGGTTGGCCAGCACGGCGGCCAGCTCACGACAGAACAGCACCTGTTCGACCGCGTTGGCGGCCGTGCAGCGCTCGACGTAGCCGATAAAGTGCCGTTGCAGCGTGCCCTCGTTGTAGCCGATATCCAGCGTCACCAGCCCTTTCAGCGGCGCAGAGGATTGAACGGTGAAGTTCGCCCGGCCGGGGCTGGTAGCGTCCAGCCTGACGTCCTCCTTGATGAGAGCGATCGGGGCGCCGTTGATGGAAAGTATCTTGTGCAGCTTCACGTCGGCTCACTCCCGCCCAGCCACTTATCCACACGTCCCAGCACCTTTTCAAAGCCGCTCAGCGCGGGGTTGTCGCTGGTCCCTTCACCGTTGCCGGCACCGCCGTCACCGACCGGGCTACCCGGGGCGCCTTGAGCGTCTACCTTGTTGCCGGCGCGCCGGCCTTCGACTTTCTCCGGGTTCGATTCGCGCTCGCTTAGCGTGAATTGCACAAGCCAGGCTTTCAGGGTGTCCGCTTCCCGGGCGCTGACGCCGTCGGAGAATTCCACCTGACGCACGCCGAAGGCTTCCGCCGTGTCGTTCACGATCCGGTACAGGTGCAATTGCCCGCCGCTGGCCGTGGTTTCAGCCATGCGCATCAGATCTGTCAGTTGGGTTTTATCCACAAAGGGAATCATCAGCGAGACGGCCAGCGTCTTGGGCTTAAAGCCCTTGTGGGCCTTGTCGGTGTTGCTGGTCTGGCCGGACATGTCGCCGCTCTCGATGCGTAGATTGGCCGTGACCTTGACGTTCTTGCCTTGGACTTTTTGCCCGTCGAGTAGCAGCGTCATAGGCCCACCAGCTCCAGGACAAAACTCAGCCCTTCTTTGCTGCCGACCAACAACAGGCCGGCGCACTGAATCCATTCGTGGCCCGGGGCGTCGCCGGCCAACAGTTCGCGGCGCAATTCGCCAGCGGTGCCCGGGCCGATCATCCGCGCGCGCATGCTGACGTCAGGGTTTCCTCCAGCCAGTAGCTTTTTCAGGTCAGCCAATTGCTTATCCCGTCCCTGCTGCTGGGCACTCTTGCGCGCTGCCAGCGCTGCAAGATCGGCCAACGGCGAGCTGTCGGCCGCGTAGCCCTCCAGCACCGCCAGTTGGCCGGCCATGGACTGTTTGGCAGCTTTGACCACTGTGCAACGTTCCAGCGGCAAACCCTGCCAGCGCGGCAGCGGCCCGGCGCCGGGGATCTCCCACTTTTCGCTTTCAAGCTTCAGCAGGTGTTGCGCCCGGCGCTCGGTGCGCACCAGGTCAGGAATCGGCAGCAGTGCATTGAATCGCGCCAAGCCGCTGGCCAACTGTTCCAGGCGCGTGCCCAGGAACAGGATCGACAGCGCGTATTGCGGCCCGGTCGGGCGCCCGCTGTCGCTGGCGTCTTCCAGTTTCTTGGCGAGATGCTCCAGCGCGTTGGGCGCTGACAGAAAGCGCTGATAGCCCGCACCTTGGCCAACGCCGCTTTGAAACGGTGTCACAACCAGACACGCCGGCACCTGGCCCAACTGCTCGGCCAGCGCTGCGCGTCCGGCCTCGATCGCGCCTCTTGCGGCATCACCGACCGGCCCCGGGCTGGTATTGGCCAACCCGCTCAGTCCGGCCAGGCGCTGGGCGGTGCTGGCCAGCTCTCTACCGGCCAGATCCTTGGCCGCTGACAGCTCGCCCATCCATTGCGTGGCCTGCTCTGGCCAGCGCATCGTTACCGGCGTCCAGGTCATGCCGGCGGCGTCCAGGTGATGGCTTTCATTGCTTTGAGGTTTTTGTCTTTCTGCGCCTTTGCCACAGCCTGGCGTAGTGTCTCGGCGTGCTGCTGCGCGGCTTGTCGGAAGCGCACCAGGTCAAGGCTGACTTTCTGCAACTGGGCGATGGTATGCGGCCGGAAGGCCAGCACCTGGTCGGCGTCATAACACGGGTAAACGTCATCTAGGCCCAGCAGCACCTGGCCGTTTAAATTCACCTGGTCGTCGATCGCGCTGCTGTAGTGGTATGGCTCGCCCAAAGCGCTGGAACTGAACCCGCCGGCAATGTAGGCCGTGCAGTCGGATGCGATCGCCTGCAGTTTCTTGTCACGCAGAGCAGCCAGCACGGCTTCAATGTCGTCGATCCATTGGCCATCCCTCCAGATCTGGTTCGGCCCGGGCTTTTGCATGGTGTAGCCGGACGGCACGGGTTCGAAGCCTTTCAACGTCAGCGGCTCGCCCGTCTCGGTGCTGTACACCACAACGCCACTGAAGTAATCCACAAGCTGCCAGGCTTTGCCGTTCCACCACGCGGCTTTATGTTCCGGAACCGCTGGTGGTGCGATCTCCACGCAGCCACCGGGGATCAGATACACGCCCTCTTCCAGCGGTGATTCCTCAGCTTTCACGGCACCAATAAAGATGCCGAGATAGTCGGTCTGATAAACGATTTTGTCCGTCATGCTCGATCTCAATACTTGATGCAAAAAAGAAGGGCCAAGTTTTTAGGCCGGGTTTCGGTACCGCCGTTGGCGGCAACGGTCACGGCGTGGGTGTGCGCACCGCCGCCACTTACACCAACGTTGTGCGCATGCTGGCCAGCGGCACCGATGCCGACGTTGTGTGCGTGGTTGCCCTGGTAGTCGGTTCGCATCGGTCGCCCGTCGGCATTCTTCCCGCCGCCGATTTCAAGTTCCGTCCAGACACTGCCGCCTGCCGGATAACCCACATTGACGCCAGCACCGTTGTCGACGGTTCGGAACCCGTGGTCATGGTTGCCTTGGGCATCAGTCCAGGCGCTGTGGACGTGGTTGCCTTGCGCATCTGTCCAAGCGGTGTGCAAGTGATCACCCACTGCAGCGGCCGAGGCTGTGTGAGCGTGCAAGTGCAACGCCATGTCCTGAAACGATCCGAACCCCCGACCGGGATCCACACCACGCCCATCGTCCCAACCTCGCGGAAACAAACCGCGCATGTCAGGCAAATTGAACGTGGTTGAACCGTCGCCGGCCCCGTAGTGCGTACCAAGCCAAGCGAAAAGTTGCGCGTACGTAGTCCGGGAAACCGCCGCACCGTTGCACTTCAGCCAACCCGCCGGCGCCCAGGACATGGAGAACGCCGCCACCATGCCGGTCATCGAATCGCCGACTTGCTTCTGCAGTTTGTTCAGCGCGGCGGTCGTCGCCAAAATCTCGCTACTGTTGGTGGTTGGGTCGTCGCTCTTTGCGTTGGGCAGGTTGCCGAGTCCGACGTCCTCTTTGGTCGTCGCCCGGGCGCGCAGATTCGCGTAATCACCCTCACGCGCAGCGAAGTGTTGAACGAGTGGCCCAGCGATTGGCTCGGGCTGACGCTCGTCCCAGAACGCGGTCGGGGACGTGTAATGGGCGATCGGAACGCAGTAATGGCGCACGCCGGCGGCGTCGGTGTAGTCGGCCTGTTCGCCATAGACGACTTTCCACGTCGCTACCCGATCGTTCAACTGCCGTTCCAGGCAGACGTCGAGTGAGATTTTTCCAGCAGGAATAACGCCGGTGAACGGCAAAGGCTTCGCCAGCAAAACGCGGATGCCTTCAATGTAGGCAGTACCCGCGCCCAACTGAAACCCGTTTTCGCTCTTGCCGAATGCCAGCGAGTTACCGAAAAAGAACGCACGCCCATAGAGGTTGCGATTGCTCAGCCGCTCACGCTCATCGATGCCGGCAAGACGCACGGTAAAGTCATGCTGCCAGGTGCTGGCGTCAATCGTGATGCCCGTCAGTTGCATGGCGCCGTCATAGGCCACCAGAAAGTTTCGGGTAACGTTGTTGCCGATCTGCTGCGGTGGGATGTTCCTGCGCTTCTGTTGCAGCGGTACGTAGGACACGGCAAACAGCAGGCCGTCCGCGTCCTCAAGGCCGACCCAGTTAAAGTCCCAGTCGCCGATATCCGAACCCAACTGGGCGCTGTACACGACCTGGTTGGGATTCACGAAACCGGCGTTTTCTTTGGGGATGTCGTAGACGTGGACAATCTGCTCCGCCGGCGGTTTACCGGCAGCGCGGTCGACCGGGGTTTCAGGGTTCAGGTCGGGCACGTTGGCGAAGATAAACCGCGTGATGGTCAGCGGCTTTTGTTGACCTTGTTTCAGGGCGATTTGGCTTTCGCCGGCCAAAGTAATACTGGCGCTCACGGTGCGCTCCTACAGGCTGGCAACCAGCGTTTGCTGGTCGTTGTTGAAGTCGATCAGGGCGATTTGCAGCCCCACGGGAGTGATGGTCACGAAGTCGTATCGCCGGCAGGTGCGGCCGTATTGCTGGATCAGCACGCGCAACAGTTCAGGGTTCAGTGACAGCTGGGCGTTGCTGAACTTGAGCAGCACGACGTCCCAATCCCGGTCGGGCTGGCGCTCCTCGATCTCCACATAGCCCACGCCAAGGCGCTCGAAAATGCGCTTCATTCCGGCCGTGCTGCCGGCATCCACGGAATTGATAAAGGCGTATTTCACCCGCAGCCGGAACAAGGCTTCCGGTTCGCCTTGAAAGCGTGTCACGTCGCGCTGCCAGGCCCACAGTTCAAGAATGCTCATGTGGCAGGTGTCGGGATCGATCTGCGAGTAAGGCCAGCGCAGCCAACCGGTGACGGTTTCCCACCACGCCTGTGCAGCACTGACCAGCTTTGCAAGCTCACTACCCTCGAGCCAGAACGGCAATTTGATCTTGATCACTGAATCACCACCGTAAGGTTCTCCAGGCGGGGAATGGACAGACCATTCACCGCATCCACCATCGGCGTGATTTTCACGGCTTCAATGTTTGGGAACTGTTCATGCAGTTCCGTGCAAAGGCGACTTTTGCTGAATCGCGCTTGTGGATAGGTCAGCGTGGGCTGGTAGTCGCGGGGAGTGCTTTCGCGAAAGGCCGCACGCACAAAAAACTCCACCTCCTGCTTCAGTGTGGCTTTCTGCTCTGGCGTCTGATTCGGGAACGGCCAGACGTTCACGACCATGCTGGAGAGAGTTTCCGGCATGACCATGGCCAGCAGATCATCGCCGTGGCCGTGGTTGCCCTGGTCGCGGATATGCGCGTTGATCTTTTCCAGGTAACTGGCCGCCGGCACACCCGCGTCAAACAGCACATAGGCGTTTGCACTGCCCGGCCCACGCGGTGCGCCGTGTTCGAAATAGACGCCGTCCGGACGTACGCCCGGGAAAGCCGAGATCATGGCGCGATACACCGCGTCGGTGTGCCACTGGTTCACCGCCGAGAACTGATTGCGCACACGCAAACGCAGCTGGTCGTTCGGTTCCGGATCCGCACCTGGTGATTCCAGCCAACCGTCCTTGTTCACCACCTGGACAATGCCGGGGATAGGCACCGGCAAGATCGCGTAGTAACCCGGGGCGAGGTTGAAGCCACTGCCGGACTCGATCGCCTCCACCGGCACTTCCAGCTGCAGCTGGCCTGCCGCGAATGTCGCCGGCGCCGTGGTGATCAGTTTGTAGACGTTGCCGTTGATGGCCGCCGACTGCACCACAATGCCTTTTTCCAGCTCCAGCACGCCGTCCGGCACGGCTCGGGTAAACAGCAATTTGCCTTGGGCTTTTGTCGCGCCCTTACGCTCGACGTTGACCGCCCAGGCGAGCATGTCCAGCCAGGCGTCCACCGCTGTTTTCACAAAGAAGTTCGGCCGCACTGACAGACACAGAAAGTCCAATAGCCACAACACCGGTTTGGTCACCAGCGCGGTCATCACCCGCCAGAACGGCGAATAACTGCTGGTGTTGGCCACCTTCGCGCCTTGGGCTTCGACCTCCTTTTCCCACGCTGCCTTCAAACCGGCCTCGGTGGTCGGGATGCCGGCGTCGGCGATCACCTTTTTAAAATCGACCTGGCTCACAGACTTACCTCAATCGAACCGAATTTCAGGGTTTTCGCAGTGACCAGGTAAACGCCCGGATCCTGCTGGGTGATGCGTGCCGTACCGGGCACCAGGCGTTGATCGTTCTCGACCAGCAGTTCCAGTTGCTGGATGCAGTCACGCTGCCGCAGCCGATCGCGCTCAGCGACCAGCGTCACCAACAACCCGCTGTCACGGATCATGTGGGCGATGTCCTGGGCGATGCAGGCGCGGTCATCGATGAGCAAAGGTTGATGCGACGGATCCAGTGCCAGGTCGTTGTCGACGATCAACAGATCTATGTATTCGCTCATCCGCCGACCGCCATGGCGACCATGTTTTCCATCTCCAACGGGGTCATCGCCTTGCCCGTGTGAATGTTCACGTTTTCCACATGCGTGCCCTTGCTCTGGCTGCTGTTGTTGTTCTGGATGCTGGTCAGCAAGCCACCGGGCGGCACCGCTGAAGGGCGCGCCGGCGAAAGGCTGGGGATTGCCGCGTTGATGGTCTGCTGGGCTTTCTGCGCGGCGTTGGCGGTGTCAGCGGCATTGGTCGCGGCATCGACGCCGGGCACTTCAGGCATGCCGCCGAAACGCGCTTCGATGTTCACGCCCGGGATGCTGTTCAGCAGCTCGATCACGCCGTTTACGGCCTTGGTGAAAATACCGACGATGCTGTCCCATGCGGCCTTGGCCATGCCTGACCAACCGCCCATTGAGTTAAACCAGTCGGACAGCTTCTGGAGCTTGTCGGCGACGAACTGGAACGCGGCCGTGTTCATCAGGGCAGACGTCCATTCGTCCCAGTAGTGAACCGCCGCGACAATGGCGGCCACCAGGGCGAGAACACCGACCACAATCCACACCATCGGGTTGGCCAGCAGCGCCGCGTTGACCAGCCAGATCGCGCCCTGCCACAGCAGCATGGCGCCACGCACCAGGGCAAGGCCGGCGCTGAGCGTGTAGATCACGGCCATATAAGCCAGGATCGCCAGTTTCTGCAGTACGAAGCCGGCGACCGTGCGCAGGTTGAGCAACTGGACAACCTTCCACACCGACACCAGACCCAGCCAGGTCATCCGTGCAACGCCGACCACGACGGTCAACAACGACATGGCGCCGACGATCGCCATGATGGTCAGTGCGGTGATGCCGATCACCCGGGTGATGTTGGGAAACAGCTGCGACCAACGCACCAGGGTTTTGCCGATGTCCACCATCTTGTTCATGAACGGCGTCAGCACCGGGATCAGCACCTGGCCAAACACCACGCGCATGACCTCGACCAGGGACGCCCACTGTTGCCACGGATCGACCATCGCCCGGGCCATCTGCTCGGCATTTTCGAGACCGCGCACCTTGCCCAGCTGCTCGATGCCGTTGCGCAGCCGATCGGTATCCTTGGCCAATGCACCGATTATCTGGGCGCCTTCCCCGCCGAACGCTTCGACCAGTTTGGCCCCGGCCGACGCGGTGGTCAGATCGCCGAACTTGCCCTGCAGCTTGTCCAGGATGGTCATCATCGGCAGGACTTTGCCCTGCTGATCGGTGAACTGCATGCCGAGCTTTTCAGAAGCGGCGCCGATGTTCTCGAAAAACGCTTTGTAGCGCCCGCCGGCGTCGCCGCCTTCCATGGTGCTGCTCAGCGTGCCGATCACCGCCATCTGTTCGGCGAGATCGACGCCCGATGTGGTGGCGATCGCGCCGGCCTCCTTGAAGGCGTCTTTCATCGCCGCGCCACTCGTGCGAAACAGCTGCACGGCCAGCGCGGTTTGCCCACCGAGTTTTTCCACCCACGCGCCCTTCCCCATCGCATCCGCTTGGGACTTCTGCAGGTTGTAGAGCGTGCCGACGTATTCACCCATGGTTTCGGCGTCGGACTTGGTGGCCTTTGCCAGCAAGTTACTGGTGTTGGTGAACGTGGCGAGTTGGTTGCCGGCAAGTCCCTTAATGGCGCCCTCGATCAGGTAAGCCGAGGCCACAAAATCCTTGGCGTTCTCGCCATAGCTGACGGCGAACTGCAGCGACCTGGCATTGAGCGCAGACAACGCATCCTCGGCCACGCCCAGCGATCGGACGTCGCCCAAGGCGCGATTGACCTCCAGCGCCGGTTCCATGGACTCACGAATCCCGACCACAGCCGCCGTCACGCCGGCCATGCCCAGGCCGATCGTCTTGATGTGCTGTTCGCTCTGATCCGCAAGCTCGGAAAAACCCATTTTCACCTTGCCCAGGGGCGCGGTGACCTTGTCGGTCAGGCTCAGGATGAAAGCCAGGCTGGCGCTACGGTCTGCCAATGTCGTTACCCGTTCAGCGCAAGGGCGATGCCGTTAGCCACGGCAAACTCCATGCGTTTCCAGTATTCGTCCTCCAGCCACTTGGCCGTCCCCATCGCCTCGGGCGTGGGTTCGGCACCAGGTAGCCAGCGGCTCGTCAGGGCCATGAGCTGGCCCAAGCCGTTTTCGCTTAAGCGCTCAGCGTGCTCGTGCGCTTTTTTACGATCACCTCGACGTTCGGCGCGTACTCCTCAAGCAGCGCGCCGGCGAGCTGCATCACCATCACGGGATTGCCCAGCAACGGTTTCAGCGTGGCCTTTTCCTCTTGCTTGACGGTGGTCATCAGCAGGTTGTTGCCCGGGGCGACCTTGTTGGTCTGGGTCAGGGCATTGAAGTATTTGGTCACGTCAGCCGGGGTCAGGCTGAACGTGAATTCCGCTTCGCCGACCTCCAGGGTGATTTCGGTGTTGTTCTGTTGGCTCATGGTGTTGGTCTCTTGTTGAGGTTGGAAAAAGTGGTGTCCTGGTGCGCCTGCGATCGCAGGCACACGCCACGGACGTATTGCTGCAGTCCAAGGATCATTTGCCGGCTTAACGCGAGCTGATCTCGGAGGGTGAAATAATCCGGTCTAGCGTCTGCTGCGAGTTCGGCGCGTCTTGCATCAGCCACGCGGGCGGTGCCGGCGGCGGCGGGACAGATGGCGCGGACATGCAGCCGGCCAGTGCCATCGCCAACAGAGCGGCGCAGGCGCTTGTTTTCAGTGAGTGCATCGGTCAATTCCTTGGTGTTTCGTTGGTCGATCGCATCCCGCTCAGCGAGCATTTCGCCGCTGATTCGGGCCGCTTCACGCAGGCCGTTCGCTTCCCATTGCGCGCTGTCGCGTTCGCGCCTGGCGTCGTCGCGCTGATCGGTTACCCGATCAAAAGCCACCCACAGCAGCAAGGCGAGCAGCAGCACGAAAGGCGCCAAACGCAACGGGGAAAGACTCATTTCAGGCACAGCTCCATTTCAGCCAGCCGGCGGTTGTGTAGGCCTTGAACGAAGCGCTTGCGGCCCTGCGCGTCTGTCACATATGCCCATACCGGCGTCTTGCCGTCCGGTGCCCAGGCCAACGCCCTGCAGCCATCAGCGATGCGGCCGGCATTGATCAACGCCACCGCCCGACTGGCGCAAGTGCTGGGCACACCCACGTTGTGGCCATGGCTGGTCAGAGCGTCGAAGGTGTTCTGGCCCACCTTCGGGTTGGTGATGCAGTCGGCGAGCTGCAGCTGGGTTTTGCGGATCACCAGCTGCTCCACCTCCGCGCAACGCTCAGGCGACCAGTAATCACCGACCACCACCGGGAACGGGCTGGTATGTCGAGTAATGCCCTTGCAGACGCTGGGCAGTCCGCCGGCCAACTTGTCGGCATAGACGGTGTTCTGGCCGTTGCCCTCCCAAGTGCCCAGGAAGATCACCAACGGAGCGCTGGCCAGCGCAATCAGACCGGCCTGAATCCTTCCGCGCAGGCTCATGGAAACCACACCCGCAGCAGTGCCGGCACAACCATCTGCAGCACAGAAGCGACCACCGTAAGAATGGTCAGCAAGCGCCCGACCTTCGCGCCGATGTCGTTTACCGCGACCGTCAGGGTCTGCTGGCCAGCGTTCAGTTCCGACAGTTGACCGGCCATGTGTTCGAACCCCTGTTCCAACTTGGTCACGCGGGTAGGCACCGTTTCGTGGCGGTCTTCCAACTCGCTCAGCCGGTGTTCGAACACCGCGAATCTCTGCTCCAGCGTTCCGAGGCGTACGGTTTCAGTCGTCATCAGCGTTTACTCTGCTCAAAGCCCGTCTGGCACGGGACGCATCGCGTTTTACCGCCCAGCGCACGGCGTGCCGGCGGGATCTCTTTGTCGCAGTCCTCGCAATGGGTCAGGCTTGGCCCGACCGGCACAGGCGTCAGTAGCTGGGCCTTGATCGCCTGGTCACGTTGGCGTTGCTCCAGCTCCTGGGCGCGGTCGAACCAGTCCACCATTAACGGATCCCCTCGATCTCGGCCGCAGCCAGGTAGGGAACGCCGTTGATGTGGATAAAGTCCGGACTGGTGACGTCGAACGGCACCTTGTGTTTGGTCTTCTCGCCACCCTTCGGGTCGATCGACAACAGGCTGGAGATCTTCACCTTGCAGCCGAATGCCTCCACACGCAGTTCGTCTTCACCGGCCTTGGCGAAGAACACCGCATCGAACGGTTTCAACTCGCGATAGCTGCCCGCCGATCGCGCCGCGTCGATCAGCAACTCAAAGTTGGAGCTATCCAGCTCCAGTTCGCCGGCAGCGGCCACGTCGCCGTCGACGTAACCGTCAGGCACGCCCCGGGTTTGGGCCACGGCCGAGTTATCGGTGATGTCCAGGGTGCAGCTTTCGACGTGCAGCGCGATATCGCCCAGGCTCACGTCGAAGTTCTTGCCGCCAATCTTTGCCATGGGGCGTTACTCCGCTTTGTCAGTGGAAAGATCCAGGGCAATGTTCGCCGTGAGGTCTTTCGGGCAGTTGAGGGGTTTGAGCTTGATGTAGGCCGCGACTTTGGTTTTGCTCTGCCACTCCAGCACCAGGTCGCCGTCTTTCGGCGGCTCGATGTCACCGGGAAACACCTCGCCGTTGAACTTGATGGACTTCGCCATGGCTCGCAGTGGCGCCATCAATTGGTTGGTATTCACCGCCATGCTGTTGGGCGTGTTGTTCAAGCGACGATCAGCGACACGGCGGATCAGCAGCGGACGGATCAGGCGAGCGGCCTTATCGGTGATGCGCAGGTATTCCACGACCTGAAAGTCACTACCGGGGGTGTCCAGCATGTTGCAGTCACCCCAGTACACACCCGGATAGTCGGGGTAGGTCTGGGTGACAGAAAACCGCGCCCGATCCAGTTCACTGCGTACAGCGGACGGCAGCGGAATCAGCTCGCTATCAATAGGCACGTCGCCAAGCCCCAACACCGGGCCGGTGGCCACGCGCATCGGGCTATCAGCAATGCTCACAGCCGAGTTGGCCAAGCGGCCAGCCAGCACGCCCAAGTCATTACCGTGCAGTTGCGGTACCGGCGAAACGCGCGGCGCTGCCAGACCTGCTACCAACGCTTTTTGCTCGGTGAGGTACTGCGCCCAGGTCTGGTCGACGGCGATGCCGGCACTGCTCGCCAGAAAGAAAACCCGGCGGCCGTAGGTGTTGTTCAGGGCAACGGCCGCGTCATGCATGGCCGACAGTTCCTCACCCTTTGTCACGGGCTTGGTGACAATTACCCCTTCCACCGACACCCCTTGTTGCTGGGTTTTCTGCAGTGCGGTTGCCCAATCGCCTTCGGGGCCGATCGGCGCCGCCATGCAGGCCCAGCGCTGGCCACCGTTCAAGCGAGCGGCGGTAATCTGGGTTTTCAGGTCGCTCGCCGGGATGCCCAGGGCCGCGTCCAGATCGCTGTCGGTGTTCAGCGGGATAACCTGGCCGACGTTTTTGGCGGCGGGGCCGATGAAAAGAAAGTAACGCTCAACCTCTGTCACGGCACCCTGGCCTAGATTGAGGTTGTCGACGGTGACTTGACCGAGTGCCATGTAGTGCCTCGTTAACGGGGTGAAGTTAGGATTTGTTGAAAGACCTGGTTAACCAGCTCGCGGGTTTCATTGCCGGTTGCCACGCCGAGGAACTGACGTTTTGGCAGGGTGATGTCCCAGCTTTGCGCGCCAGATGTCTCGGTTTTCTCATCGTTCAGAATGCGGATCAGCAGACCGGCCTTGGCGTAGTTCACATGCTGTTGAATCCACGCAACCGAAGGCCGGGCCGGCGCCTTTTTGCCCTTCTGGCGGACACGAAAACCCAGACGGCGCAGGCGTTTCGCTTGTTTATCAGTGCAGGCGATGCCCGGCGGGACGGTGTTCCAGCGACGCATCTGCGCAGCAGTACGCCGCTCGGTCGCGCCGTTGTGTTGCTGTGTGGCGACCCAGCGAGTCAGTGCGTTTTTCCAACCCAGTTCCGCTTCATCCGCACTGACCCGCGTGACTTGCAGCAGCTTGGCCAGCCCCGCTTCCATCTTTTTCTTGCCCTTGGCGGATCCCTTGCGTTCAGCGAACGGCGAGCCGTCGACGTTTTGCTGGGCGCGCTGACGCTTGCGGCTCATCGAGCGCACGCGCTTGGTCACGTTGTTCAGCAGACGACGGCGCAGCACCGGCGGCAACTCCAGCAGCGCCAGTTGAGCGTCGACGTTGAGTAGTCCCCTGACATCGAGGTCGCACGGATTAGCGCTCACCGGTGGCCACCTCGCCGTTCTCGGCAACCCACAGGTCAAACGGGACAAACGCCCAAGTCTTGCCGAAGGCGTCGATCTCGCCGGCTGGGTCCTCGGCCAGATACTGCGGCTCGACAAATTCCAGCGTGATTTCCACGTCGAATAGATCGTTGTCGAGCGCTTCGACGGCGAATTCCGGCGCCGGCAATTCGTACCGGTCGCGGTCGGTGTCGTGGTTCTCCAGCCAACTACCCACCAGGGCCATCAGGCGCGCCGGGTGGTCGGCAAATCGTTCCAGGATGATCGCGGCGCGATAATGCATATCGCCCAGGTGCATGCCGTCGACGTCGGGTTTCCAGATCAGCGAGAGCTTCACCTGCTCGGTGAAACTGTCGAGCTGTTCAGGCTGGACCAGGCGGCGCTCCAGGAGGTACGCGGTCAGCCCTTGCAACTTGATCACAGCAGCACCGCCGTTACGCGGCTGCGGCCTTGCAGCGACCGAACGGCCTGCTGGCTGAACTCGAGGTACGTTTCTTTGCGCTCGGGGGCTTCCTTGCCCAGGTTCTCGGCACTTTCACGACGAATCACCGAAGCAAACTCCGGCAATAAACTGGCCTTGGCGCGGCAATACACAGCGCGCTTGTACGTCTCTGCTTGAAAGGTGCGCTCCGGAAGGACGGTGGTGTCTGCAGACTCAACGCGTAACACTCCAGCGTCTTGCCATCGCGCTTTTAACTTCGCCAGGTCACGATTTACGTCTGTCATGGCGGTAGTCAGGTTGATGACCAGCATTTCGACCAGGTACTCTGCCGGCAACCGATAACCTTTCTGAAACTCGGACACGGAGAGGTTCGGCCAGAAGCCGTCATTCTCAATCGCCTGTTCCACAAAGGTGGTGGGTTTGCCGGAAAAGCTGCTCATTGCTGGCCACTCAAATAGGGCGGGAAGCCTGTTTTCAGTGGGACGGTCCATAAATGGGCGGCTCACTTCGACAGGTTCCCGCTGGGGGGGTAGTCGGTTATTAGGTGGCCGGGGTCGAGGCCGCTTGTTTTGCCAATGCCTTGCGGACCTTTTCGATTCGCGTGTCATTCCCTGCCTGGGCGTACAGTTCCGTCGAACGCTCAAGGTGCTTGAGCGCGACTTCCAGATTCCCGGCCTCGATGGCGCGCATACCGATCAACTTGTGGTATTTGCTCGGGATCTGCTCCGTCAGGTTCCATTCACCATCGACCAGCGGCAGCAGGTCGGACAGGTAAGGCTCGGGACTGCGATTTGCTTTGTATTCGGCATAGGCCCATTCACACACGGCGTCAGCGACAAAGGTCTGGATATCCCGGCGCTTAAAGCGTTCGGGCATTTCCTGGCCTTGCTCGATCAGGAAGTCCGCCAATTCCAGTGCGTCATCGAACTGGACTGTGTCGAACAGCCAGACCATCACCTGCACCGCGACGCGATTCGGGAAGTTCAGCCCTGACTCGCAGTAGCGCTGGACGTACTCCTGGTACTTGGGCAGCAGCTCGTCACGTTTCAGCGCCTGGCGTCCGGCCAGGCCGTTGATTGCGCTGATGCGCTCCAGATCCTGGTCCAATGCCGCTTCCTGCAGCATCAAATGCTTGCGCGCATTGGCGGGGCTGCTCAGCGCGTCGGCCGGGGTGTACGCCATGGCCGCACCCGAGAGAGCCGCGGCAGCTGCGGTTACACCCATGGCCAGGATGCGGCGCTTGTGCGCCAGGGCCAGGCTCACGCAATCAGCTCCACGTTTTCGGTCAGCGCGATCTTTTCCAGTTGCTCGATCACGTAACCTTCGTTGCGGCTGTTGTAGTCCTCGACACGGGAACGTTTCGGGTTGTCGACCGCCTGCTTGCGCCAGCTGGAGTCCTGGAAGTAGATCGACAGATTGTCCCAACTGGTGACCAACACGGCGTTAACCGGGAAGTTAGGCACGCTGAACGAAGGCAAGCCGCCGTAGGTCGCGATGACCTGCAGGTTTTCGATGCGCTCTTTTTCCGTCGGGGTGTCGCCCTGCTTGGTGTAGAGCTTGGCCTTGTCAGCTGCCAACAGGTCGGAACCAATGATCGCCACCAGGTCGCCGTCTTCGCGCAGGATCTCGTCGACCATCTGTTTGGTGTCGTGCACCAGGGCATCGAGGTTGGCGTAGTCGCCGCCGGCGCCGAGTTTGACCTTGCCCGCAGAGGCGCCCTCTTTAAGGACTTGCTGTGGGGCCTGTTCACGCAGTTGCTGCAGCCAGCCTTTGTTCACGTCCTGCAGCTTTGGATTGGCGGCAAGATCGGTTTGCGGTGCAGCGTGAGTGCCGTGAAAGCCGATCACGATACGGTCTTGTGCAATGCGCTTCTGCACAGCTGCAGAGTAGCGATCCTGGAAGTCCGGAAACTTCGCCCAGGCGTCGATCTTCGCGTATGGCAGGCCCACGTCGGACTGCGTGTCGCTCAGTTCGTAGGTGGTATTTTCCAGCGCCGAAGCATCCTTTGCTTCACGATCGGTGGTTTTGGTGTTGGTGCGGCCGGTAACCGGGCCGTTTACACCGATGAACACCTTTTCACCCTTGATCTCGCTGACTGGAACGACGTTGATGCGCTCCAGGAAGTCAGCCTTGGCGGTGATCGAGTCGTTCAGCTCTTGAGCGATCGAAGGTTCAACGCTGAAAGTCTTACTGGCGCGCTCAATCCCGTAGGTTTCGGCGATCGCTTCCTGCAGCGCGGCGTACTGCTTGGCGCCCTTGGCGCTCAGTGGCTGGGCCATATCAGAGCACCCGCTTTTTGGCAGGAGTCACCGGGCCAGCGTTACGTGGCAACTGGCGACCGTTCGAGGTGTTCTGCAGCGTGGAGAACTGTTTTTGCAACTTCGCCAAACCGGCCAGAATGGCCTTGTTACCGGAATTACGGCTGAGGTTCTTTTCTTCCTCAGCGGTGGCAATGATCACGTCGACCGCGCTTTGTACGTCGTCGACAGGCGCTTCGTCGATCTCGGGCGCTACTTCAGCGAAACCGTCGACCAGGGCCTGCAGACCAGCAGTCACGATCAACTGCTGCTCGATCAGGGCCTGAATAGCCTTGGCTGTAGCTTCATCCATTGGGGGGTTGCTCTCGGTTGGGGTTAGCGGAGTGGTTTCGGTTGGCGTGTCTTCAATGCCGAAACACTTGAACAAGCGGGTGAACATCGCCGCGAGACGTCCGATCTCGCCCTGCGGCTCAGTCTCAGTCGTGGTCTTGGTCACGGCCAGCGAGCCGAGTTCCAGCGACGCGGCGTAGTAAGCGGCCCGGCTGGTTCGGTTGGAAAAGTAGAGTTCCTGAGTGCCCAGGCTGGCCGGCTCGTCGGTTACGGCCAAGCCGGTCAAATAGGCCTTGCCGGTGCCGGCAAAATTCGGGGTAATTTCAATGCTGGTGAACAGCTTCTGGCCCTGATCATTCAGGTACAGCAGTCGATCGTTGGGTTTGAGCTGAGCTTCGAGGGCGATTTGCCCCGGCTCCAGATCGTCGCCCTCTTCCACCAGGCGGACCGCATAAACGGTGCCGTGGGAACCACTCCAGCGTTCGTGTTCACACCAGATCACAGCCGTATATTTGGACGGCTTGTAGGTCTCGGCGATATCGCGCAGTTCCTGGGGAAGGATCTCGCGACCATCGGCGGTGGTGCCGCTGGTGGCGACACGTTTCCAGAACGAAACAAGGGAACGGGGCATGGGCGATAACTGCGCTCAATCGGTGGTTTGAGCCGCCAAGATATGGAGCAAAACGCCCCCTAACAAACGGTTCAATTACGCATTCCTCCTATATCCACGATCTAGGTTGATTGCAGAATTTAACCCCGCGTTTTCGCCGTTTTCGCCGCATAGACTGCGGCCCATGTACTACTCGACCGAAGTTAAAGAAGCCGCCAAACGACTGTTTCTGCGCCGCTGTAAGGCCAAGGAAATTCAGGCGCAACTCAACCTGCCCAACATCCGGATCGTCTACTACTGGATCCGCCAGGGTGGTTGGGAGGACATGCTGTCGGACGAGGAACCGCTGACCGCTGTTGGCCGGCGTATCACCTTGCTTCTGGACAAGGTCGGCAGCCTTTCCAAGGACGATCTAAACGAACTCGACCGGCTGACCGCCGTGCGCGAACGACTGCTAAAGCAAGCGGCCAAACCGGCGCCGGCGGCGGCATCGATCGGAGACGATCCGGGCGATTCCTCGGAATCTCGTCAGCGACCGCGTGGCGAACGTTCGGGCCGTGGCGAAGGCGGCGGCAAGAAGAAAGAGAAGAAGGCCAAGAACGACATCAGCGGTCTCACCGAAGTCGACTTCTTGGATAAGTTCATCAGCAAAATGTACCGCTACCAGCAGGAGCTGTTCGCGGCCAAGCAGAACCCGCTGACTTGCCGGATCCGCAACATCCTTAAAAGTCGTCAGGTCGGCTTGACCTACTACTTCGCCGGCGAAGCGTTCATGGATGCGGTTTTGAGTGGCGACAACCAGGTCTTTTTGTCGGCCAGCCGATCGCAGTCCGAGATCTTCCGCAGCTACATCATCCAGTTCGCCAAGCAGTGGTTCGACATCGAGCTGACCGGTAACCCGATCGTGCTCAGCAACGGCGCCGAACTGCGTTTCCTATCGACAAACAGCAGCACGGCCCAGGGCTACCACGGGCACGTCTACGTCGATGAATACTTCTGGATCCGTGACTTTGAAAAACTGAGCACCGTGGCCAGCGCCATGGGCACCCACAAGAAGTGGCGCAAGACCTATTTCTCGACGCCCAGCGCGGTGTCGCACCAGGCCTACCCGTTCTGGACTGGTGAAGAGTTTCGCAACAGCAAACGCGGGAAAAAAGCCGGCGGCACTTGGCCGATCGAGGCGTCCTATACCCAAGGTGCTCTGTGTCCGGACGGCCAATGGCGCAAGACGATCACCATTCAGGATGCGATCGACGGCGGCTGCGATCTGTTCGACCTCGAGCAGCTGCAGCTGGAGTACGACGAGGACAAGTTTCAGCAGCTCTTCTACTGCAAGTTCATCGACAGCACACAGAGCGCGTTCGGCCTCAAGGATCTGGAGCGCTGCTATTCCGATCTTTCGTTGTGGGAGGACTACAAGCCCGACGAGGAACGACCATTCGGCAACAGTCCGGTCTGGCTGGGGTACGACCCGAGCCGGACTCGCGACGACGCGACGTGCGTGGTCATCGCCCCGCCGCTCGAGCCGGGCGCGAAGTTCCGGATCTTGGAGAAGCACAGCTGGCGTGGTCATTCGTTCACCTACCAGGCTGCTCAGGTCAAAAAGCTGACCGAGCGTTTCAACGTCCAGCACATCGGCATCGATGTCACCGGCGTGGGTTACGGCGTGTTCGATCTGGTGCGCGACTTCTACGCAAAAGCGACGCCGATTCATTACAGCCTTGAGGCGAAGAACGCACTGGTGCTCAAAGCCCAGGACACGATCCAAGGCAGCCGCATCGAGTGGGATGCCGGATGGACCGACATCGCCCAGGCGTTCCTGACTATCAAGCGCGGCACCACCAACAGCGGGCAGGTCACCTACAGCGCTTCGCGCACCGACGCGACCGGCCACGCCGATATCGCGTGGGCGGTCATGCATGCCCTGGCCAACGAACCTTTGAACACCAACAAGCGGCGTCGTAGCCGCTACGTCACGAGTGGAAACGATGCCCAAGCTTCGACGCAAAAAACGCCTGGTCAATCATCAGGTGCAACAGCAACAGCAACAGCCCATGCGGGCGTTTACGTTCGGCGAACCCGAACAGGTGCTATCGGGCAACATCGGCGAGTACGTGGGGGTGTTTCCCAGCGACGACGGCGAAATTTACAAGCCACCGGTGTCGCGCACCGGTCTGGCCAAACTGTTACGCGCCAATGCACACCACGGCGCCATTCCGAAGTTCAAACGCAACCTGTTGCTGCGTGAGTTCATTCCTTCGGCGGGCTGCAGTGCCCGGACAATGGGCTGCGCGGGTCTGGACTACATGGTATTCGGCGATGCGTTTTTTTATCGCGACATCAACGTCTTCGGTCAGGTGCTGGAACTGCAGCATCTACCGGCGATAAATATGCGAGTGAAGGTGGACGGTGGGTTCCGGATGCTGCTGCCGGACAACAAGTTTATGGACTTCGACCA
Source organism: Pseudomonas sp. TH06 (assembly GCF_016651305.1). Classification (GTDB taxonomy): domain Bacteria; phylum Pseudomonadota; class Gammaproteobacteria; order Pseudomonadales; family Pseudomonadaceae; genus Aquipseudomonas. The sequence goes on from NZ_JAEKEC010000001.1 coordinate 19,531, forward strand.
GGACGAGATCGAACACGTCATGGACTACGACGTTGAACAGACCATTTACGGTATTCCGGATTACTTGGGCGGGCTGCAGGCGCTGCTGCTCAACGAAGCCGCTACCCTGTTCCGCCGACGCTACTACAGCAACGGCGCCCACGCTGGTTACATCTTCTACACCAACGATCCGGACCTGACCGAAGAAGACGAGGAGAACTTGCGCGCACAGATCAGTTCCAGCAAGGGCGTGGGCAACTTCCGCTCGATGTTCGTCAACATTCCCAACGGCAAAGAAAACGCGATCCAGATCATTCCCGTGGGGGATTTCCAGGCCAAAGACGAGCTTGAGAAGGTGAAGAACATCACCCGCAACGACGTGATCGCCGCCTGGCGAATGAACCCGGCACTGGCCGGCATCATTCCGGAAAACAGTGGGGGATTTGGCGACATCGAAAAGATTGATCGGGTTTACACCAACAATGAGATCCGGCCGATCTGCCAGCTATTCGACCAGGTGAATGACACGCTACTGCCGGACAGGCGAATTAGCTGGAGAACCCCGGCAGAAGACGATAAAACCACTGAATAAATAGACAGTATTTGGTGATTATCACTAAAGGTGACGGCATAATAATGGCTTCGAAACCCTGGGGAGGGAACCATGCGAATTTACTGCACAGCTTGCGACCACAAAGGGCGCATCGGCTCACGGGAGGAAATTACCCGGGGCTATGTGAAGCTCTACTGCCAGTGCCTGGATGCAAAGTGCGGGCACACTTGGGTGTCCGAACTTACGTTCAAGCATTCCCTGAGGCCGCCAGCACAACACGTCGACACTCTCCTTCTGGAGAGAATCAGAAGTTTGCCGGCGGAGCAGCAGCAAGAGCTATTGCTGCAGGTCAGCGCTTCGCAACCTCGCTAACTTTACAACCAAGGTCGCAACCTCCCCAATTCACTGAAGCCCTTCCTTTCCCAAGCTCACCTTGTGTGAGTCTGCACGTCGATCTCGAATCTTGCTTCGAGATGCCTGCCCCGCAGGCATATAAGCCGCCAACGCGATCTCCGCTGATATTCACAATCTTAGAGCGGCGGAACCCGCGAAGCGGCCGGTCACTCGGCAAATTCGCACCCAAAAATTTCAGCCGCACTGCCGTCCTTTGCCCGCGAGCGCTATCAGCGAAACTCCAACTCCCCTCGGCGCGCTCAATTACCGCTTTGTGTTCCCTGGTTCTCCAGCACGGAGCGCAGGCTATTGGCTTGGGTGCAGGGCACTGCCCTGCCGCTCGGCGGGCGCGTAGCCCGCGACCCTCATAAAAAGCTGAGCGAAGCGAACTGAGCCCTTGGGCGAAGGCATCATCTTGTACTCAACACACCGAACCTGTGGACACCTCGAAAGTCTCTTTTTTATACCCTTTGGGGTTGCTGAGTGGGGTTTAAAATTCCATTTAATTCAAAGGCATCTTGGATGCGCGTGCTGCGCCCGGCCGAGCGCACGAAACGTCGGTAAAAAATGGGGGCGCAGGCACCCACAAGCCAACATGACGATGCATGGCGGCAGTGTTAGCGGGAACGTTGGGAGTTTTTTCGACCGCCAGGCGTAGCCTGGCCTCGCAGGGGATGCGATTACTTCGAGGGGGAGTCTTTCTTGATTTGGACGTTGCGCAGTAGACGCGCCATGGATTCGTCCAGTCCGCCTGAGCTCCTGTCGAGCTCCAGGGATGGTGTTGCACCGTTGGGTGATCCGCGAGCTGGGATCAGTATTTCTGCCTGCCTATTAAGCTGAGCAGCCTTACGCGCTTCACTCTTTTCCCAGTTGCTACGCGACTGCTGCCTGCGGAACGCCTCTAAGGAAGCCTTCTCTTGGCGCGCAGCACGAAGACCGCTGACCTCGCGAAGGTCTCTCTCACGACGTTTGATAGCAGCTTTCTTAGCTCGGTACCAAAGATAACGCACCCCTAGGTCTGCAAAGAACTTCTCTGTGAAGCGCACCAGGACGCGTGTCCGCACGAGATTAAGTCCTGCCTCGTCTTTCTCCTCCAACTGCACTTTTTCAATGCGCCGGTAAACATACCCGGCCAGCTCCAAACTGTGCATGAGGCGATTGAGAGACGCAGCAGACATGCCACTATCTTCAGCGACACCGCACTGGGTGTTGAGAAAGAACTGCCCCCGCTCAATATCAAGCCAGCCCAGTACGCCAGTGGCCAAATCTAAGCGCAGCAGCATCTGCTCAGATGCTTTAGCTAACGCGTCGAATTTCTCGGAACGGGTGCGGCGCCCTCCATGGATGGTGTCCAGGTCGCGCAGGTACTGTCCACGTAGTTCACCAATCTGGCTCAGTCGAGAAAACGCCATCCGCAGCAACGGGTTTTTGAGTTGTTGGGTAGTCAGACGACGCGGAGCTGTGTAGCGAGGTGCTCGAATTGGTGCGCGGAGGGCTGCGTGGGGATCTTTCTTGTCGCGATGGACGACAGCAGGTCGGCCCTTGTTGGGGCTGCCCTTGCGGCTGCTTGCCGATCGCGTGCGGATGTCCATGTCCCGGGAAGTCACAGAGGCTAGTTCACCTGGGACAGGTGGGGCTTTTGAGGTTGCTCGAGCAGAACAATCTCGGCACGAGAGCGCAGCTCGCTGCAACGTGCCTCTACCGAACGAAGTCGATCGACAAATTCAGGCAGCTTTTCCAGGTCGTCAATATCGATGCGACCGTCAGCCAGGATCTCGCTACCCAGAGCAACCGTATTACCAAGTCGAGCCACTAGCTGGCCGAACGCCCCCACCGGGTTGCCGTCGCCGTCCAGCTCGCGTGCCCCAGTCAGCCCATGACGATGGGCAAGCTCATTAATGCAGCAGTCTTTGAAGTCGCCCTCCAAAGCGCCTACCCATGACTCCTCGATCCAGCTCGGCAGGTCAACCTCACCACTGAGCCAGCGGCCTACACGGCGCAGCCAGGCGCCTGATGCTCTCAGGAAGGACGCGCTGTCGTTGCTCTGGGCAAGGATTTCAAAGTCGGGCACGTCTTTACTGACCGCCTTGGCGGGGATCTGGCGATGAAGGTTGCTGCTCAGCGCCTGGGCGAAGTCGTCCTGGCTCAAACCGGTGCGGGCAATCATCTCAGCGGCATGAGCAACAAGGACTTGATCACGGGAAATGGACAGCTGTCCGTGTGTGGACGTGGTCAAGGCTGTTCACCGAATTTAGGCTGCCCCAACGTTTTCTCGTGGCTGGACTTAGAGCCATCGGGTGACGCCGAGTATTCCTGGCAAGGAAACGGGCGGGTCTCTTGGGCTGCACAGGCACCATCGTCACTGATCGTTACGGTGATGTTTCGATGAGTTCTTAGTGCTTTCGCGATCGACGCCGGTTTCACACCGAGCGCACGCGCTACAGGCGCCTGACCCATCCGTTGCACTAAATCACTAAGGGACATCTCTTCCATGTCATACACCTAAGACTGATGAATGACCGAAAGATTAACCGCTAACATATTTATAATCAATGCCTACGGCTAATCTTTTGAGTTAGCCAGCGGCTTATACTTCGACAATGACTAAGAAAAAGCCCATCGCCCCTGCCCTATTCGCGGAATGCCAAGCAGCCCACGAGCTCTATCTTTCTAAGAAGAACGCTCTCAAGCTGAATCAACGGAAGATTGCCGATGCCGCAGGCATAACACCGGTTTCGGTGAACCATTATTTGAAGGGTATAAATGCGCTCAATGCCCGCTTTGCTTCGGTACTGGCGAAGCTGCTAAATGAGCCGGTCGAGAGCTTCAGTCCACGCCTTGCTGCCGAAATTGAGGGCATGGCGGCTACAAGTGGTCATTCCAACATTTCCCCAATGCTGCAACCTCACCGAGAAGCCCGGGAATATCCATTGATCTCATGGGTTGCCGCCGGCGAGCAGATCGAATCTTCCGTCTGCTATCCGACCGGAATTGCAGACGACTGGCTGTCGTCTACGGAAAATGCAGGGCCACGTGGTTATTGGCTCAAGGTGAAGGGAAAGTCGATGACATCGGACACACCGCCTAGCTTCCCGGAAGGCACTCCGATATTGATTCGCCCTGAAGGCTTTGACCTCATCAGCGGCAAGTTCTACATCGCCCGCCACACCGTGAGCGGCGAAACCACCTTCAAGCAATACAATCTAGATGCTGGGGTAGGCTACTTGGTGCCACTCAATCCAGAGTACAAGGCGGTAGCTCTGGACGGTACTTGGGAAATTATTGGCCGTGCGATCGATGCGAAAATCACCGGTATGTAACGTCGTTGATAACCCACCGGCGTGCCTTAAAGCATTCCGATCAGCTTCGCAGCTCATCCTCTAGCCTTACGTGGGCATAACTTGCCTGCATTGCCTTGAGCTGATCCAGGCGGGGCACTGTGCACCACGATATGACCTTGGCCAATTTTGAAGTTCTTCATTACAGCGATGCACACGTTCCACGCCTCGCGTGCAACAGCATCGCCGGCTTCGACCACATTGCCCTGGTCATCGATAATCGCTAAACGTGCGGGACGCCCGTCGGCTGTGCTGAATTGGTAACCGCTGCTCACATTGGCACAGATACGGCCAAGCTCCAGCGTGCCTGTCTTGGGAATCCCGATCATGGTCTTACCCCTACTTCAATACCTACAGAGCACTTGTTCACGATCAAAGCGATCGTACTGGCGTGGAGATCACGGCGACTTTGGGCTGTGTGTATCGCGCCCCAGTTTTCTTTTGCAATGGCGGCATCGAGTTCCGCGTTTGCACTCCGATACCCCTCAATACTTTGACTGAACAGTCGTTTCGCATTTGGCTCCAGGATGGAAATGGTCAACTGCCCATCGGCGTCTGGCATGATTCTCGGATCGTTGCAAAGAGCAAGCTCCTCAAGAAGGCGCGCAATTCGTTCGGCAACGTGAGCAGTTTTTGGGATGGTCAAACTGTTTACAGTGCTACCCAGTCTGACCTGAACAGATACATCTTCTAAGCCCTGCTCAATGGCAACAATGGCCGTCGCGCAGCAGCGTCCGTCTTCTGCAAAAAAATGGTGCGAAAAGGTGCCATTCTGAGTGACCTGGTCTGATAACTGAGAGCGCGCATCCGGCGAAAGGCAAAGGGCGTACATCGTGTAAACCTCCAAAGCGATCAGGGCATCGCAGCGCAATACCCTGAACTGATGGAGATAAATTAGCCTCCGGCTAATTTTATGTCAAACACCTGCGGCATATTTTTTAGTTTTTTGTTAGCCGCTGGATAATCAGAAGGGGTGATGATTTGTCCAGCTCAATTGCGCAATGCCGTCGCCTAGGTGCTTCAAGCGCACGCTTTCCTCGTTATTCAATTGCTCTAGAAGTCGATCCCAGTCATCGGAGCGCTCGCCGGATAATCGCCGTATTAACGTTCGCCGCAGGACTTGGGCGGAGGCACTGTTGACCTGTCGGTAAATACGGCATGCAAGTTGGTCGAATGGGGTGGACGGCTGCATTGAGAAAACGCGGTTTTGCTGAAGCACAAAAGCATCCTGCTACTACTGTATATCCAGACAGTATATAGGAAATGTAGCTTTGCTAATATTTGGCCTAATCCCAGTCCTCACTCGCCACCCAATCGCCTGTTTTCCGATGGATCCGAAGCAGGCGGTGCTGTCCTGTACGCGAGAAAAGCTGCACATCAATGAACTGACCTTCGCGGTCGGTTGCGTCCACACCCCGCATGAAAATGACAATTCGACTGAATGTGTCCATGACCAACTGCCTGACGCTTTCTCTTGCTCCGTAATCTCCCGCTTCCACTTGGGCAGACAGAGCCGCCCATCGCTCTGCCTGGGCTGGTTGAGCAGCCCCTGCGGATATTGAGCTCACCTCATACTCCAGTGTTGAAACGCTTTTTTCAGCATCTCTAAGTTGTGATTCCAACTCCCTTGCCTTACGGACAAACGCCAGAGGGGCGGCGCCACTCTCGTCTGCTAAAAGCGCATCAGTTACCTTGCCTAACTGACCTGTGATCTTCGCAACAGCCGCCCTTGCATCCACAAGCTGACGATGGACAGCCTGGCCATCATCGCTTGGTTGCATTAGTCGCTGGAGGTTGAGCTGATCCGTGCAGAATTTGAGTAACGCTTGCTCGATTGGTACAACGCTGCAGCTTCCACCGGCGGAGCACCCGCCGTTTTTACTGTAAGAAGTGCAGTGCAACCTGCGATTGCCGTCTGCAATACTTCCATCCACACGCCTACGCTTCATTATGTTTTGCGCAACTAGCGCTGTACCGCAGTAGCCGCAGTAGGCCAATCCGACCCCGGTGATGATGCCTGGTATCTCCCCCGCTCCTCGACGACGCAACCGTTGGCCAGCAAGGTGCTGCAGATCATTCCATTCTGCATCGGACAGTACACGCGGGTAGTACTCCTCCAGCTCGTAATCCTCGCCCTCCAGACTCAACCGTTTGACACCCCGCAGCGCAGGTAACTTGATCGTCCGGTAGATCTGTAATCCGGAGATTCCTCCTTCAGTCAGTTGAAATCCCTCTTCATGCATGATGTTTGCAGCACGGCCGGCACCTAGTCCCAAACGATAAAGCTCAAGCGCCCGCTTTACTGCTGCGACACGCTCTGGGATCAACTCCCATCCCTCATTGGTCAATCGCACCCACTGTGGGTCTTTACCGTTGCGGATCACCCCACGAAACGAACCGGATTTCCAACCTTCACATTGACGACGGATTGCGGCTTTGACTCGCTTGCTCTTCGTGTCGGACTCTTCATGCGCCCTTATCATCACCAGGAGCGAATAAACCAGGTCCATAGGCTGAGCCTTTAAACCAGCCCTGTTGTACTCGCGGCCGTCGCTTGCGGTAACTACCGTGATACCCGCATTGATAATCTGAGCAAGCTGAGCCTGGGCTTGGATAGGTTCAGCTCGACTGAGACGATCCAGTCCCTCAACGATTAGAACAGAGCCATCGTGGATACGACCGTCCTCCACCGCCCGCAAAAATACCCCTAGAGCGCCTTGCTTCACATGGCGCTGGTGATATGCGGAAAGGCCTTCGTCTCTCAGAGAAAGAGACTCATCTAAAACAAAACCGTTTGATTTAGCCCAGCGCTGAGCATATTGAAGTTGACGGTCAGCACTATTACCCAACGCTTGTTTTGGATCAGAAAATCGAAGATAGCTGTAAACCTTACGGCTCCCTAGTTGCGCATTCATTATGTCGACGCCGCCGGCTTATCACCTTTTGCAGAAACTTTTAATTTTTCTACGAGACCTGAAACGGATTCAAACATAGCGATCATGTGGTTTAGATCTCCTGATTTCTGGGGAGCGGGCTCAAGCCACTTCACATCCTCCTCAAGGACCTTCAACATCTGCGCCCTCATATCTACGAGATGCTCACCAGAGTTAGAAAATTCTTTAATCGCCAAATAAGACAATAGATATCGATTGAAAACCGATTTCACACGCACCAGATTAAATGAAGAATCAGTAAAACTTTTGTACTGACGCAAAAACCAAGCCGCCAGGAATTCAACAACCAAAAAAGTCAGGGAGCAGGAGATCATCCCCCAGACCGCAAACTTTCCAACCTCATATAGAGAAGTAGTAACTTGCCAAACCACTATGGAGCAAATATAAAAAAATATACCTCGCCACAGATACGTCGTCCCCTTATCCAAAAGCAATGACGCTTTATTTTCAGCGAGATTGATATGAAGATCCAACGAACGGACCAGCGAACTCATGTGTCGCTCAAAGCCAGTAACCTCATGGCTTTGGCTTGAAAGTTTCTGGTCAACTTCGGAAAGAGAATTCGGGGACACAGCATCTTCTATAGAGACGGCATTGTAATAGCGCGGCGGTTCTTTCTTACTTTTCAATATTGCCCTGAGAATATCCACACCCTCAGCTTTTTCCAACTCTTCCCCTTCAACCTGACGACGTAGTATTTTTTCGTCCAGATCTACAAAACTCTCTTTTCGCGTACCAGATAAAAGTGCCAAAAGAAATACAAGTGCGAGTAGTGAAAGACTGCCGACAGCCATTGCGGCGACAATTACACTCCCTTCGAAGAATCTTACTATGCTTGGAAGCGCGGCGATAATCATAGCAGCCCCCATCATAACTCCAGCGAGCATGGTTAAGGCGAGTCTTAGTCTATCAACCCAACCCGAGGAACTTCGCACTGGAGATTTAAAAATTTCCTCGTTTAGCTGTTCAAATTTTTTAAATCTTTCGCGTTCTTTTTCCAGAGCCTCGCGCCTCCATTCGTCGTGATCTTTCACCTCGACGAACTCGTCCTCTTCTGACTTCTCTGTCTCCACCGCGTCGCTAATAGGACGCTTTAAGTTACGATCTTCCATGCCCAAACCCCAAAATGATAATCATTGTCAACAAATCTTTTTGCGCATTTTTTGATCAACGTATAGAATCGCGCGCCTCGAAATTTACCCAGGGTATGCCCTGCAGGCTGTGAGTATATGAGTAATAACCCACGTGTAGGGTTTGTATCGCTAGGGTGCCCGAAAGCACTGGTCGACTCCGAGCGCATCCTGACCCAGCTGCGCATGGAAGGCTATGACGTGGTGTCCACCTATCAGGACGCCGACGTTGTAGTCGTCAACACCTGCGGTTTCATCGATTCGGCCAAGGCTGAGTCGCTGGAAGTGATTGGCGAAGCGATCAAGGAAAACGGCAAGGTGATCGTCACCGGTTGCATGGGCGTGGAAGAAGGCAACATCCGCGACGTGCACCCGAGCGTGCTGGCCGTGACCGGTCCGCAGCAGTACGAGCAAGTGGTCAACGCCGTGCACGAAGTCGTGCCGCCGCGTAAGGATCACAACCCGCTGATCGACCTGGTGCCGCCGCAAGGCATCAAGCTGACTCCGCGCCACTACGCCTACCTGAAGATTTCCGAAGGCTGCAACCACAGCTGCTCCTTCTGCATCATTCCGTCGATGCGCGGAAAACTGGTCAGCCGTCCGGTTGGCGACGTGCTGGACGAAGCTCAGCGTCTGGTCAAATCCGGCGTTAAAGAGCTGCTGGTGATTTCGCAAGACACCAGCGCCTACGGCGTTGACGTGAAATACCGCACCGGTTTCTGGAACGGCGCGCCGGTGAAAACCCGCATGACCGAGCTGTGTGAAGCACTGAGCACCCTCGGTGTCTGGGTCCGCTTGCACTACGTTTACCCGTACCCGCACGTTGACGAGCTGATCCCATTGATGGCCGCCGGCAAGATCCTGCCGTACCTGGACATCCCGTTCCAGCACGCCAGCCCGAAAGTGCTGAAGTCGATGAAACGCCCGGCGTTCGAAGACAAGACCCTGGCGCGTATCAAGAACTGGCGCGAAATCTGCCCGGACCTGATCATCCGTTCGACTTTCATCGTCGGCTTCCCGGGCGAAACCGAAGAAGACTTCCAGTACCTGCTGAACTGGCTGACCGAAGCCCAGCTCGACCGCGTCGGCTGCTTCCAGTACTCGCCGGTAGACGGCGCTCCAGCCAATGACCTGGATCTGGAAGTCGTGCCGGACGACGTCAAGCAGGACCGTTGGGATCGCTTTATGGCGCACCAGCAAGCAATCAGCTCGGCGCGCCTGCAAATGCGCATTGGCCGTGAAATCGAAGTGCTGGTGGACGAAGTCGACGAGCAAGGCGCGGTCGGCCGCTGCTTCTTCGACGCCCCGGAGATCGACGGCAACGTGTTTATCGACAACGGCAGCAACCTGAAGCCGGGCGATAAAGTCTGGTGCAAAGTGACTGATGCTGATGAATATGATCTGTGGGCAGAGCAGATCTGATCTGAAGATCAAAAGCCCCTCACCCTAGCCCTCTCCCAAAGGGAGAGGGAACTGATCGAGTTGTCTGGTCGAGCTACATCGACCAGAGATTTCGAGTCGAACTCAGGTCTTGAAAGCGCTGAAGATCGGCCCCCTACCCCCTCGCCCCCTCTGGGGGAGAGGGTTGGGGTGAGGGGAAAGCTCTCGCAGGCGACAGAAACACCCCGCAGGACACCGTAACAAATTCAAAAAGCCCCGCTCTTTTTACGAGATACGGGGCTTTTTTACGGCTATCGTTTGTGGGGGGAAGGACTCCCATCACACCTGATTAAGAGGCTAACGCACATGCGTCACCATTCGGTCATCCACACGCCGAAACTCAGCGATTACCAGGAACTGACCCGGGTCTGGGAGGCCTCGGTTCGCGCGACCCATGATTTTCTGCCGGACAGCTATATCGAGCTGCTGCGCAATCTGGTGCTGACCCGCTATCTGGATGCGGTGATGCTGATCTGCACCAAGGACGCCAACCAGCGCATCACCGGGTTTGCCGGTGTCGCGGCGGGCAAGATCGAAATGCTGTTCATCGACCCCGACCATCGTGGCCAGGGTTTGGGCAAGATGCTGCTGAACTACGCCATGCAGCACCTTAACGCCGATGAACTGGATGTCAACGAACAAAACCCGCAAGCGCTGGGTTTCTACTTCAAGCAAGGATTCGAGGTGATCGGTCGCTCGGAGGTCGATGGCATGGGCCAGCCGTATCCGCTGCTGCACATGCGCTTGCGCCAAAACCAACAGCGCTCACAACACGGCTGACACACCATAAAATCCATGTAGGAGTGAGCCTGCTCGCGATAGCGCCAGATCAGCCGACATCAATGCTGAATGTCAGAAAGCAATCGCGAGCAGGCTCACTCCTACAAAAAACCATACACCAAAATGGAACCGGGCTTAACCGGCGCCACACAGGTACAATGCCCACCCCTTTTTTGTTACGGCCCTGTCATGACTGACCCGATTCGCCTCTCCAAACGCCTCATCGAACTGGTGGGTTGCTCCCGCCGCGAGGCCGAGCTGTTCATCGAGGGCGGCTGGGTCACCGTGGACGGCGAAGTCATCGACGAGCCGCAGTTCAAGGTCGGCGACCAGAAAGTCGAGCTCGACAAGGACGCCAAGGCCACCGCGCCGGAGCCGGTGACCATCCTGCTCAACGTGCCGACCGGCATGGACGTTGAAAGCGCCATGCAGTCGCTCAGCGCCGAGACCCTCAGCGAAGAGCACCGTTTCAGCAAACGCCCGCTGCGCGGACACTTCCTGCGTCTGACCGCCAGTGCCGACCTGCAGGCCAAGGCCAGCGGCCTGCTGGTGTTCACTCAGGACTGGAAGATCCTGCGCAAGCTCACCGCTGACGCGACCAAGATCGAGCAGGAATACATCGTTGAAGTTGAGGGCGACATGGTTGCCCACGGCCTCAACCGCCTGCAGCACGGTCTGACCCACAAGGGCAAGGAACTGCCGCCGGTCAAGGCCAGTTGGCAGAACGAAAACCGTCTGCGCTTCGCGATGAAAAATCCGCAGCCGGGAATCATCGCCCAGTTCTGCGAAGCGGTCGGCCTCAAGGTCGTCGGCATCCGCCGTATCCGCATTGGCGGCGTTTCGATCGGCAAGGTCCCGGTCGGTCAATGGCGCTACCTGTCCGGCAAAGAGAAGTTCTAAGACTTCCACTGCCGCCACACATTTCGGCAGCGCGTCTGCGCGCTGCCCACAACGTATCAGGATTACCGACATGATTCACAACGACGTATTGCGCAGCGTGCGCTACATGCTCGACATCAGCGACAAGAAAGTCGTCGAGATCATCAAACTTGGCGGCATGGATGTAACCCTCGCCGACGTGATCACCTGGCTCGACAAGAAAGAAGAAGACGAAGAAGGTTTCGTCCGTTGCCCGGACGAAGTCATCGCGCACTTCCTCGACGGTCTGGTGATCTTCAAGCGTGGCAAGGACGAAAGCCGTCCGCCGCAGCCAATCGAAGTGCCGGTGACCAACAACATCATCCTGAAAAAGCTGCGCGTGGCCTTCGAACTGAAAGAAGACGACATGCACGCGATCCTCAAGGCTGCCGAGTTCCCGGTATCCAAGCCTGAACTGAGCGCGCTGTTCCGCAAGGTCGGCCACACCAACTATCGTCCGTGTGGCGACCAGTTGCTGCGCAACTTCCTCAAGGGGCTCACGCTGCGCGTGAGAGCGTAAAAGCAGCTGCGAGCTACAAGCTGCAAGTTGCCACACCGCGTTAACTTGCCGCTTGTAGCTTGCAACTCGAAGCTGACCGCATGGCCCTCCATTCCTTTCGAAAATAGTGGCTCCGCTTTTCGCGGCTGACGACTAGGGTGTACTGATCCCTAATCCTCAGGACTCGCCATGCTCCCGTATTTCTCCCTGCAAGGCCGCACCGCTCTGGTGACCGGCGGCACCCGTGGTATCGGCAAAATGATCGCCAAGGCCTATGTCGAGGCTGGTGCGCGTGTCTATGTGTGCTCGCGCGACGCGGAAGCCTGTCATCAGACGGCCGAAGAACTCAGCGCCTTGGGCATCTGTCACGGCGTGGCGGCGAATCTGGCGACCGAAGAAGGTGTACAGGAGCTGGCTGCGCGCCTGGGCGAGCAGATCACTCATCTGGATATTCTGGTGAACAACGCCGGCACCACTTGGGGGGCGCCGCTGGAGAGTTACCCGGTGAAAGGCTGGGAGAAGGTCATGCAGCTCAACGTGACCTCCGTGTTCACCTGCATCCAGCAGTTTCTGCCGTTGCTGCGCAAGGCCGGTTCGGCAGCCAATCCCGCACGGATTATCAACATAGGTTCGGTGGCGGGGATCTCATCCTTTGGCGAACAGGCGTATGCCTATGGACCAAGCAAAGCCGCACTGCACCAGTTGTCGCGGATTCTGGCGCGGGAGTTGGTGAGCCAGCACATCAACGTCAACGTGATCGCGCCGGGACGGTTTCCGAGCAAGATGACTCAGCACATTGGTAATGATCAGCAGGCGTTGGCTGAGGATACGGCGCTGATCCCGATGAAACGCTGGGGGCGGGAGGAAGAGATGGCGGCGCTGGCGATTAGCCTGGCGAGCACCGCTGGAGCCTATATGACCGGGAATATCATTCCGCTGGATGGTGGGTTCAGCCTCTGACATCGGTGGTGCGGCCATCGCGAGCAGGCTCACTCCTACAAAGGCGTCGGTGGACACAAAATCTGTGTTCGCTGAAATCCCCTGTAGGAGTGAGCCTGCTCGCGATGGCGTCCGACCTGCCACCACCAGACTTGAGGTCTGCCGGGTTATCATGCCCACCCCGCTCCGCTTCGAATACACACCATGACTTACAGCGTCTCCCCCATCGGCTTCGTCCGCTCCTGCTTCAAGGAAAAGTTCGCCATCCCGCGCCAGCCGCAACTGGCCCCTGCTGCCCGTGGCGTGCTGGAACTGGTGGCGCCGTTCGATCAGGGGGATGCGGTGCAGGGGCTGGAACAGGTCAGTCATGTCTGGCTGTTGTTCCTGTTCCATCAGGCGCTGGAAGAAAAGCCGCGGCTGAAAGTGCGCCCACCCCGCCTCGGCGGCAACAAGTCCATGGGTGTTTTCGCCACTCGCGCCACCCATCGGCCAAACGGCATCGGCCAATCGGTGGTGAAACTGGACAAGGTTGAAGCCAATCGCCTGTTTATTTCCGGCATCGACCTGCTCGACGGCACACCGATTCTCGACATCAAACCCTACGTGCCTTACGCCGACATCATCGCCAGCGCCTCCAACAGTATCGCCAGCGCCGCGCCGCAGTTGATCGACGTGCAGTGGACGGACACAGCGCTGCAACAGGCGCACACACACGCTCAGCGCCTGGACGAGCCGCTGGTCGAGCTGATCGAACAGTGTCTGGCGCAGGACCCGCGCCCGGCGTATCAAACCCCGGCGCCGGAACGTGAATACGGCGCACAGTTCTGGGACCTTGACGTGCGCTGGCATTACCCGACGCCCGAGCAGATCCGCGTCCTCGAAGTGATCCCCGCAAGAACCTGAACCTGGTCCCTGCACGGGAATGTTACGGGCATAAAAAAGCCCCCATTGCCTGAGCAGGCAATGGGGGCTTTTCAGTGGGGCTTACTTCTCGACGAATGCACGCTCGATCAGGTAGTCACCCGGCTCGCGCATCCGCGGCGAAACGGTCAGGCCGAAGCTGTTGAGCACTTCGCTGGTCTCGTCGAGCATGCTCGGGCTGCCGCACAACATGGCGCGGTCGTCCTGCGGATTGATCGGCGGCAGGCCGATGTCGCTGAACAGTTTGCCGCTGCGCATCAGGTCGGTCAGACGACCTTCGTTCTCGAACGGTTCGCGAGTAACGGTCGGGTAGTAAATCAGCTTGTCACGCAGCGCTTCACCGAAGAACTCGTTCTGCGGCAGGTGCTCGGTGATGAATTCGCGGTAAGCGACTTCGTTCACGTAGCGCACACCGTGGCACAGGATGACTTTTTCGAAACGCTCGTAGGTTTCCGGATCCTGAATCACGCTCATGAACGGTGCCAGACCGGTACCGGTGCTGAGCAGGTAAAGGTGTTTGCCAGGTTTCAGATCGTCCAGCACCAGCGTGCCCGTAGGCTTTTTGCTGATGATGATCTCGTCGCCTTCCTTCAGATGCTGCAACTGCGAGGTCAGCGGGCCATCAGGCACCTTGATGCTGAAGAACTCCAGATGCTCTTCCCAGTTCGGGCTGGCAATCGAGTAAGCGCGCATAAGCGGGCGGCCGTTTGGCTGTTGCAGGCCGATCATCACGAACTGCCCGTTCTCGAAGCGCAGGCCCGGATCGCGGGTGCACTTGAAGCTGAACAGGGTATCGTTCCAGTGATGAACACTGAGGACACGCTCGTGGTTCATGTTGCTCATGTACGTTTGACTCCTGGATATTGGCTCTGCGCTTGCTCTAGGCTGAATAAATGCCGATGGTGCGCAATTGCATCGCATTCTAATAGCGCCGACAATATCTGTTAACTGGATTATTAAGATAAGGGTTATCGGTTATATCGATATGCGATTTACTCTCCGTCAACTGCAAGTCTTCGTCGCCGTCGCCCAGCAGGAAAGCGTGTCCCGTGCTGCGGGTCTGCTCAACCTCTCGCAATCGGCGGCCAGCACCTCTATCACCGAGCTTGAGCGCCAGTCCAGCTGCCAGCTGTTCGACCGTGCCGGCAAACGGCTGAGCCTCAATGCCCTCGGCAAACAGCTGTTGCCACAGGCGGTGGCCCTGCTCGATCAGGCCAAGGAAATCGAAGACCTGCTCAACGGCAAATCCGGTTTCGGCTCACTGTCGGTGGGCGCTACCCTGACGATCGGCAACTATCTGGCGACCCTGCTGATCGGCGGTTTCATGCAGCGCCATCCGGAAAGCCAAGTGAAGCTGCATGTACAGAACACTGCCAACATCGTGCAACAAGTCGCCCACTACGAAATTGATCTGGGTCTAATCGAAGGCGATTGCAGCCATCCGGACATCGAAGTGCAGAGCTGGGTCGAGGATGAGCTGGTGGTGTTCTGCGCGCCGCAGCATCCGCTGGCCAAACGTGGCAGTGCGACCATGGAGGAGTTGACGCATGAAGCGTGGATTCTGCGCGAACAGGGTTCCGGCACGCGCCTGACCTTCGATCAGGCCATGCGTCATCACCGCAGTGCGCTGAATATCCGTCTGGAACTGGAACACACCGAAGCGATCAAGCGCGCGGTGGAATCGGGTCTGGGGATTGGCTGCATCTCGCGGCTGGCGCTACGCGATGCCTTCCGCCGCGGCAGTCTGGTGGCGGTGGAGACACCGGATCTGGATCTGGCGCGGCAGTTCTACTTCATCTGGCACAAGCAGAAGTACCAGACCTCGGCCATGCGCGAGTTTCTCGATCTGTGCCGCGCCTTCACCGCCGGGGTGCAGCGCAGCGACGAGATTGTTTTGCCGACGATCGCTTAAAGCAGAATCACTGCCCACACCAAAGCAATCATGCTCAGCGCGACGAACTGCGCGGCGCTGCCCATGTCCTTGGCGTTCTTCGACAGTGGGTGCAGTTCCAGCGAAATGCGGTCAATGGCCGCTTCCACTGCCGAGTTCAGCAACTCGACGATCAGCGCCAACAGGCAAACGGCGATCAACAGCGCCTGTTCGACACGGCTGACATTCAGAAAGAATGTCAGCGGAACCAGCACCACATTGAGCAATACCAATTGGCGGAACGCCGCTTCGCCGGTGAAGGCTGCGCGCAGGCCGTCCAGCGAATAGCCGGAAGCGTTGAGGATGCGTTTCAGGCCGGTCTGGCCCTTGAAAGGTGACATAAAGTAGAAACCAACCAAAAAGGAGTGGGAAAGCTAGATCAACAAAAGTCAAAAAAGCGTGAAGACGCCAGCCATTATTGGCTCGGAATTGACTCAAGTTGTTGCAGAAGCAATGCCGCCTGCGTCCGGGTGCGCACATTCAGCTTGCGGAAGATCGCCGTAACGTGGGCCTTGATGGTCGCTTCCGACACGCTCAGCTCATAGGCAATCTGCTTGTTCAGCAAGCCTTCGCAGACCATGGTCAGTACGCGAAATTGCTGCGGTGTCAGGCTGGCCAAGCCATCGCTGGCGGCTTTGGCTTCGTCGGAGACGGCAACCGCTTCGAACGCCTGCGGCGGCCAGAACACATCGCCATCGAGCACTTTGCGCACCGCTTCCTGAATCACGCTCAGGTCGCTGGACTTGGGAATAAAGCCACTGGCCCCGAATTCGCGGGACTTGACCATCACCGAAGCTTCTTCCTGCGCCGAGACCATCACCACCGGAATCTGCGGGTATTGCCCGCGCAGCATCACCAGTCCGGAAAACCCGAAAGCGCCAGGCATGTTCAAATCCAGTAATACCAGATCCCAGTCGGCCTTTTCGGTCAGGCGAGTTTCCAGCTCAGCGATGCTCGCCACTTCCACCAATCGCACATTTGGGCCAAGGCCCAGCGTCACTGCTTGATGCAGGGCGCTGCGAAACAGGGGGTGATCATCGGCAATCAGGATGTCGTATGTGGCCATTTTTCAAATGATCCTGTTTTTGATGGCAGACCCGGTGCATTCGGGTCTGGCCAAAGCAACTCAAGATGCGCCTTTCAAGCAACATCCACAGGGGCACGTTCAACGCCAATAACCAGCAAACACAGCGTTTCAAACCTTGGCCGCACCCTAATCGGCGCCAAGCATGCCCAGCGAAGTCGGGGTGGTCAAGCAACACGGCCGCCGCTGCCTACAGTATGGGCCACTATTGGGCCAACTCCGGCTGCGGCTTTCGTATAAAGGGTTGCAACTCGGCGTGGGCCGGCGTCGACTCATTCATGTCCAGTTGCTGCTTCGCACCGAGGTAATGCTGGCTGAACACATCAAAATAGGCGTCCAGCGCCGACGCGGCATCACTGTCACCTGCCAGTTCCAGACACAACGCGGCGACTTCGGCCGTGCACAGGTGCTCGCTGCGGGTCGAACGCCGCAAGCGGTAGCGCGAAAGTTTATCGGGCAGCAGACTGAGAATCGGCAAGCGGTCAAAGTACGGGCTTTTGCGGAAGATCTTGCGTGCTTCGGTCCAGGTCGCGTCCAGGAGAATGAACAATGGGCGCTTAGTGCTATCGGGCGCGACAGTGTTGGTCACTCGCGACGGCTCGACGTATTCGCCCGGGAACACCAGATACGGCTGCCATTGCGGGTCATTGAGCAGCGCCAGCATCTGCGGATCAGGCTCGGTGCGCGACCAGATGAACGCGTGGTTATCGCGCACCACGTCGGCAATCAGCCAACCGGTGTTGCTCGGCTTGAACACTTCCTTGCCGGTCATGATCAGGCACACGCCAGAGCGGGTTTCGACACTCGGCCGCCAGGCGCACAGGCAATGACTGATGATCACCCGGCAGTCGCGGCAACGCTCGGAGCGAAAGCCCCGGGCCTGAATCGGCTTGATGCCCTCATCCTCGCGCTGGTCGCGCAGACGGGCTACGGCGTTGGAGGCATGATTCATCGCGGGCAAGACCGGCAGACAGGAAAACTCGACACGAACAGCACTCGGCAAGGCAATAAAGGCCGGCAGTTTACCAGAGCGACGGGCACAAGCCTGTACCGTCCAGACCGGCTCCCCTATAATTCGCCGCCACTGAACGCACAGCCCCGTGGCTGGTCGAACCACCAGTCACCGAATCAGGAGAGTTTCATGCTGCGCCTTATCGTCCCCACCGCTGCCATTCTGCTGGCGTCGTCCTTCACCGCTCAGGCTGCATCGCTGAGTGAGCAGAATCTGAACCGAGAGCTGCGCAACGTCGCCGCCCAGAGCAGCGTCGGCACACCACGGGCGATCAATGAAGACATTCTTGATCAGGGCTACACCGTTGAAGGCACTCAGTTGATCAACCACCTGAGTGTGCAAAAGAGTCACGCCGACAAAATGCGCGCCGATCCCAAAGCCGTGTATTTCCAGCTGGGTGCTTCGGTCTGCAACAACCCGTCGTACCGCAAGCTGATGGCCAAAGGCGCGATCATGCGTTACGACTTCACTGAAGTGAAAACCAACAAAGCGATCGGCTCCGCCAGCTATCAGGAATCGGATTGCCCGAAAGCAGCACCCGCGAAGAAGAAGTAATCATCTCGAATTGGCGCGCCGCTGTTCATCCTCGGCGCGCAACTCGGCCAACAAGGCCTGTAGATAGTGCGAACGGCGCTCGCCTCCGGCCAGTCGCCGGCAGCACTCCTCCTCGAGACTGACATGATTGGTCTCGGCTGATGCCTTCAACATTCGATACAACTGCGTATCGATCTCCAGAATCACTCTGGTCATGTGTCCCGCCTCCTTGCCACCCGCAAATCCTTGAACTGCGCGCACCTTGCGTACGGTTGACGTGAAATTGTCGTACGGCGCCTGTAAATCAGTTAATCAGAGGGTTTGGCGATCGGTGCACGTTCTGACGAGCGGTGATGTCAGTGACCGAAAAACAATAAGCGATTGCCAGCCGGGACTTTGCAGCGCAATGATCGAGTCAGCGCAACGGCTCGCAAGGGTCTAGATTCAAAGTATTCCGATCAGTTGTTCGCGGCAGGAAAAGGAACTGCCGATTGTGTGTTTTTTGCAGCGCGGCACTGACGCCGCTCGTCAGGGCCACCGCTCTGTGCAGAAGGAGACGTTGAATGCCTTACCAACCGAATGACTTGCTCAGCCGTCATTTTCAGGAAAGCGGTCCCGACCTCATCAGCCAGGTCGAAGCACAACTCAACCGTGTTTCCCCCAACAGCCCGAACATTCCCATCTACCGCGACATGATCCTGACCGTACTGCGCATGGCTCAGGAAGACCACAATCGCTGGAACGCCAAAATCACCCTGCAAGCCCTGCGCGAACTGGAGCAGGCATTTCGGGTGCTGGAACAATTCAAGGGCCGACGCAAAGTCACGGTGTTCGGCTCGGCGCGCACCCCAGTCGAACATCCGCTGTACGCCATGGCCCGTGAACTCGGCGCCGCGCTGGCGCGCTCGGACATGATGGTCATCACCGGTGCCGGTGGCGGCATCATGGCCGCCGCCCATGAAGGTGCTGGCCGCGATCACAGCCTTGGGTTCAACATCACCCTGCCCTTCGAACAGCATGCCAACCCGACTGTGGATGGCACCGCCAATCTGCTGCCCTTCCACTTCTTCTTCACCCGCAAGCTGTTCTTCGTTAAAGAAGCCGACGCACTGGTGTTGTGCCCGGGCGGTTTCGGCACGCTGGATGAAGCACTGGAAGTGCTGACGCTGATTCAGACCGGTAAAAGTCCACTGGTGCCGGTGGTGTTGCTGGACACACCGGGTGGCACCTTCTGGCAGGGCGCGATGGACTTCATCCGCCAGCAACTGGAGGAAAACCACTACATCCTGCCGACCGACATGCAGTTGATGCGGCTGGTCTACACCGTCGAGGAGGCGGTAGAGCAGATCAACCAGTTCTACAGCAACTTCCACTCCAGCCGCTGGCTCAAGGGGCAATTCGTGATTCGCATGAATCACAAGCTCAGTGACCAGGCCTTGGAGCAGATGCAGGAGACCTTTGCCGATTTGTGCCTGAGCGACCACTTTCATCAACATGCCTACAACGGCGAGGAACACGATGACGCGAAGTTCAGCCATCTGGCACGTTTGGCCTTTGCCTTCAACGCCCGCAATCACGGGCGCTTGAGGGAGCTGGTCGATTACATCAACGTGCCGGAAAACTGGGCTCATTCCAAACCGCAAACTGCGCAACGCAGCCGAGAACCGTCGAAGGCCATTTAAAAGGCAAAAAAAAACGGCCCGCTTTTTTCATAGCGGGCCGTTTTTATTGAATCGTCTTAATCGTCCATGCCTCTGCCGCTGAACAAGCGGTTGATCATCTCCATCGAAAACCCCCGATAGGCCAGGAAACGGCCCTGCTTGGCCCGTTCCTTTGCATCGATGGGCAAATGCCCGGAGAACTTCCGCTGCCACGTTTCCTGGAGTTGCTCCTGCCAACTGATGCCGCTCTCGCGCAGGGCGAGTTCGATATCAGCACGCTGCAAACCGCGCTGGCTCAGCTCTTCGCGAATCCGCAGAGGACCGTAACCAGAGCGGGCACGGTAGGAAACAAAGCTTTCAAGGTAACGGGCTTCGGAAAGCAGCCCTTCTTCCGTCAAACGGTCGAGGGCTGTTTCGATCATCTCCGCCTCAGCGCCGCGCTGACGCAGTTTACGCGTCAGCTCGACTCGACCATGCTCGCGACGTGCGAGCAGGTCCATGGCGGTTCGCCGCACCGCGACGAGGGTATCAAGTACGAGTGTCATTCAGAGACTTCAAGCGTCGATGTCGGCCTCAGCCATATCGTCGATTTTGTCCCGGGTCGCCGAAGCCTTGACGTCTGCTGCTGGTGCCAGCAGCTTGTCACGCAGTTGCTTCTCGAGCTTGGCAGCGATTTCCGGATTGTCTGCCAGGAACTTGGCCGAGTTGGCCTTGCCCTGACCAATCTTGGTGCCTTCGTAGGCGTACCAGGCGCCGGACTTCTCGACGAAACCGTGCAGCACACCCAGGTCGATCATCTCGCCGTTGAGGTAGATGCCCTTGCCGTAAAGAATCTGGAACTCGGCCTGACGGAACGGCGAAGCCACCTTGTTCTTCACAACCTTGACGCGGGTTTCGCTGCCGACCACTTCGTCGCCTTCCTTCACCGCGCCGGTACGGCGGATGTCGAGACGGACCGAAGCGTAGAACTTCAGCGCGTTACCACCGGTGGTGGTTTCCGGGCTACCGAACATCACGCCGATCTTCATGCGGATCTGGTTGATGAAGATCACCAGGCAGTTGGCGTTCTTGATGTTACCGGTGATCTTACGCAGCGCCTGGGACATCAGACGGGCTTGCAGGCCCACGTGCATGTCACCCATTTCACCTTCGATTTCAGCCTTCGGCACCAGTGCAGCCACGGAGTCGACGATGATCACGTCAACAGCGTTGGAGCGCACCAGCATGTCGGTGATTTCCAGGGCCTGTTCGCCGGTGTCCGGCTGGGAAACCAGCAGGTCATCGACGTTGACGCCCAGTTTGCCGGCGTACTCAGGGTCGAGGGCGTGTTCGGCGTCGACGAAAGCGCAGGTCGCGCCGGCTTTTTGAGCCTGGGCGATCACGGACAGTGTCAGTGTGGTTTTACCGGAAGATTCAGGACCGTAGATTTCAACGATACGGCCTTTTGGCAGGCCGCCGATGCCGAGTGCAATGTCCAGACCCAGAGAGCCAGTGGAGATGGATGGGATCGCCTGACGGTCCTGATCGCCCATACGCATTACGGCACCCTTGCCGAATTGACGTTCGATCTGACCCAGGGCCGCAGCCAAGGCTTTCTTCTTGTTGTCGTCCATTAAAGTCCTCACGTAATCAATAAGGCCTGACGGCCAACACCTGTATAAGTAGCCAGTATTATTCCACAGCGTTCGCGGATCGCCTACCCCTGATTTTCGATTTCTCGTGCCGCTAGTCGCAGGAGCCCCTCTAGCGCGGCCTTCACCGTTTGTCGGCGGACTTCATCGCGGTTGCCGGAAAAGTGTTGAACCTCGCTGGAAACCACATCGCCCACGCCCCAGGCCAGCCAGACCGTGCCCACCGGTTTGTTCGGCGTACCGCCGTCGGGTCCGGCCACGCCGCTGACTGCCACGGCAAATCGCGCCAGGCTGTTTTTCTGCGCGCCCACTACCATCGCCTCGACGACTTCACGACTGACCGCGCCCACCGTACCGAACAACTCGGCCGGCACATTCAGTTGCTGGGTTTTCTGTCGATTGGAGTACGTGACGTAACCGGCCTCGAACCACGCCGAACTGCCGGGAATACGCGTGACGGCTTCGGCGATCCCGCCACCCGTGCAGGATTCGGCGGTGGTGACGTGGGCATTGAGCACTTGCAGACGTCGGCCAAGTTCGGCAGCCAATTGAGTGATCTCTTTCACGGTGCGCTCCGGATCGTGTGGAATGCGTACCACCGTACACGAGCCGGTTGCGCTTTCAATACACAAGATCATTCAAGATGTTCGGGCGCCAATGCTCTGACATAGGCCTGACAAGCCTGCAACGCGATCAACCCCCGGTCTCCACTGTCGGTGATGGCGATAATTCGTTGAGCATGCGCCGGGTCAAGTCGGGCGCGTACGGTTGCATGATCCACGCCGCCGGCACCGGCGGCGGCTGGCAGCGCACAGCCGGTGGCAACGTCGCCGGCATCGAGGAGGACTGACAGGCGCACATCAGCAGTGGCAAGGCGATCGCGCAGACGATCCTGATCACGTTGGGCATCGCTCATCGCTCGAAAGTGGGTTTGTTCACTGGCGGCGAGCCGTTGCTCCAGCGCCAGACGTTTATCCTGCTCGGCCTGTTGCGCGGTAGCAGCGGTCAGGGTCAGTTGATTGAGGGTTTCGGCGTTTAACCGAGCCTGCTCCGCCAGTTGCCGACCATAGCGCCAGTCCTGAAGTTGCCAGGCCAGTGCCGCAACCGCCAGCGCCAGCAATACAACGCCGATCACTCGCCAGGGGATGGACATAGCACCGCCCTCGCCCGCGCCCAGATTTCCAGACGATCCTGCAAACCGTTCAACCCGCCGTTGATGCGACGGGTGATAGTGTTGAACTCGTCTCGGTCGGCCAGCTCGTTCAAGCCGTTCTGCTCCCAGAACCATGCCGCAGATTCGGCTGCCCATTGCGGCTGCTCGAGCAGTTCAGGCAACGACAGCAGACGCTCATCGCCGAACAGCCCGAGGCTGCATTGGCGATAATTACCGCGACCGGTGATTTGAATCAGCCCACGCCCTCGGTACTTTTGTCCGTCGCCGTCCGCCTCGGGCGTGTTACCCAGGCGTAGCGCCAGTGTCCCGGTGTCGTATTTGCTCAGATACTGGTTGTTGCCCAACTCCCGCACGTACTGCAACTGGCCCGACTCGTGACCGATCTGCGCGAGAAACGCAGCGATGCGCTTGGGCGAGTCGATGCGACGGCGCTTCATGGCGGCATTGAGCGCAGAAACAAAAACGCCCGCTTGGGAGCGGGCGTTGGGCATGATGTCAATAAGGTTGTTTTCAGTTAGTTGCATAATGCTTGATCCTCCCTGGATATTGCCGCGATTGAATCACGGTTAGCGGATAACGGCCCCCAGCCATTTTTTTGCCAAACTTGTCACTGAGCTGGCCGGGGCTACGTTTTCGAGGGTTTCATTCAATGTCAGGACTTGGCCGCCAGCTAATAGCCAAGCTTGATAGTCAAGCCAGTCGCGATTGGTTGGGTCCTGCGGGATAAACGCAGAATCCTCCGTGCGCAGTACTCCGCAAGTGGTCAGTTGATAGGTCATGGGGTCACTCCTAGATCTCAGCGTCCGCTGTCCATTCAATCTGCAATCCGTTACCGGGCTGACTGTTTACAGGCGTCACAGTGCCGATCGCGAAACTACGCTGTGTCACACTTTGCACAATGGTGCCTGTGCAAGGCACTCCCTGCGAGTAGTTCCAAACCTGATTACCTGCATTTCCAGGGCAATACAGGACAACAGTAGGCTGCACTCTCTTCTGAGTCTGCATGTCTACGACCATACCGTATTGACCGGTATTTCCAGCCGCAGCCTGAGTAAACGAGACGATGCAGGTGCCACTACCGTTGTTTGCACGAATCGGTAAACGGTTGGCAAAAGACTTTTCGAAATAACGCTGACACAACGTCAATTCTTCGCCAGAAAGACGGTATTCGAATGGCGTGGAAACCGGTCCCTCTTCCAATTGAACCTGAGTCAGATCCACAGTTTGCAGAACGTTGAGCGGTAAATCAAAAGCCAAGCGCAAGCAATCATTGGCGCCCAGCATTTTCCCCGCGATCGATGGCACCTGAAACGTTGCGCTGTACTTGCCCCATGCAGTGCTCAATGGAAAAACATCGACCACTTTGACGACGGCTTCCGAACCTCCGTTGCCAAAGTACTGACCAATTGTCACTTTCAATGAACGCGCGGCATCGGAGCGCGCCCAAAAGGTCACAGTAGCGGTTCGTCCAGCCAGAGTTCTGACGGACTCAACGCTTTGGGAAACCTTGTGCTCGGTAGCGCCGACGCCCGCCGTGGTTTGCTGCCAGCGTAAAAAATAACCCGGCTCACCTGCCACTTCTGTCTGGCCTGGAAAAAAGTCCTGACGAGAGATGGTCACGGCAGCATTGCCATTCCAGTCGCAGCGAAAACGATCGGCTACATATCCACCGATATTTGGGCCTTGGTTGGTCGTCCCGCGTTGCCAGATATCGAATCCGCCATTGATCAGCACATTCCTGCGATACACCTGCACCGGAAATTGTTGCAGCGGATCCGGTTTCGATAATTGCCTGATCGCCTGAGCCAATTGATCAGTCTGTAGTTCGTCCGGTTTCAAACCAGCCGCGGTAATCGCGCTGAGTATTTCCTCAGTAACACTGTTGCCCCAGCTTGCAGGGATCAGCGATCCCGGCGTTCCGGCTATCACGTCTTCATCAACAAATTTGCCGTCGACCAAGCCAGAGCTGAGGACGCTTCTTGGATAATCCACTTTAATTCCTCTTCAGATCAGCGACGACTCAGCCGTTCGTTCGCAGCAAGATTTGCAGCCAATCAGGTTCAACCGGGCGCGAACGTGCATCCGGGAAGTTCGGGTCATTGGGCCACTCGCGCAGCGACTGTCGGTAAGCCAGCAGTTGTTTGAATTCTTCGGCGAGCAGGGTCGTGCCCTCACCGACTTCCAGTTCTTCAGCGTCGCGAAGCACCAGCCACTGGGTGTCTTGCAGCACTTTGTTGCGCCATGTGCGTTCATGGCTGGCAAGGGCAATCGGGGAAATGACAGGGTCCGTCAACACAGGTTGACCGCTGGCACTGGCGCTAATGACTTTGCCGCTTGCCTGCCCGGCAAACAGCTCGACGTATTGGGCCTGGGTGATCTCCACTGCCCCTTCAGGCAGTTCCGCAAGTGCGCTTTCGACTCGATCAAAGCCGAGGCTTTGTGCATAAAAGTAAATCGTCATGGTCAGTACCCCCAAACCAGAATGCGGCCCGAAATGCCCGAATCAACCTTTACACTTGAAGCCAGGACGCTTCGGACCCGAGCGACCGCTGTCGTTGTCGTGGTGCTCCCACCGTCAAATGCCCAAACGGTGACATTGGCGGCACTCCATCCTGCAGGGTTACCTTCATTGGCAATACCTCCGAGGACAGCATTGGGAAACCTGATCGGCAACGACACCGTCATGTTGCCATTCGCATCGGATCCCCCTGTCACCCACTGCACGATCAAACCGCTGGGAAGCTTTTGATATCCCGATGTGGAGAACTGTGCGGCGTAATTGGCCGAGTACTTCAGAGCAGCCGTGCCATACACCACCCACACTCCAGACTCTCTGACGAAGTTCGCACTCTCACCATTGTTCAACACGATCGACGCCAGATAAGCCCCTTGCGGACTGATCTGCGTACCGGTTTTACTGGCCACGGTAACGGGTGCGCTGTTACGGCAATGCAGGCTGATCGTGGCGCCACTCGGCACTGCAGCGGTATCCGGAAGCGTCACGGTATACGCTGCGTTACCAGCCAGACCGATCGAGCAGCCGACATCGGACAAGGTCAATTGCGTGGCAGCGGATATCCCACGAGCACTTGCATAATTGCCCAACGCCCGCTGCACAAACTCGGACGTTGCTGCTGAGCGTCCGCCATCAAACTGCGGGGCGGTCATGAACAATGCCGGGCCGCGCAATGCTCCCAACAGCTGATTGTTCGACGACTCGTTTGGCGTCAGGCCGGCGGCCTGAACGACATTCAGAATTTCTTGGGTGACGCTGTTGCCCCACGTCGCGGGGATCAGCGAACCGGGTTTGCCGGCTATCGGATCTTCATCGGCAAACTGTCCATTGACCAAGCCGACACTGGGCACACTCTTGGGATAGTCCAAGGTTTATCTCCTTAATCTGAAAATACATTGGTGCCGTTCTCAGCCGACTGGAGCTGCCAACCACACGGGCGCCGAGGGCCGGGAAACTACCGAAGGAAAATGACCGGAATCAGGCCAGTCACGCAGCGCCTGACGGTACTCAAGCAACTCCAGATAGTGCTGGGCCTTGAGTGTCGTGCCACGGCCGAGCTCCTGCTCGTCGCGATGACGGGTTACCTGCCACTCAGTGGACGAGAGTCTGGACTGGCGCCAGGCTCGAGCTGCTGTTTCAGGCATCTGGTCCTCGACAACGATCCCTTGCGCACTGACGGGAATGCTCGTCACGGACACCTGCGCGCTGGAAGGCCGGAACTCGTCGATTGGCGCGCCGATTTCAACTGTCATGCCCTCCGGCACTTGAACCATCGATTCAACGAAAGAAGGCGCAAACAGTTGGGTGATTGCGTAGTCGCCGGTTTCGATCAGTTCAACCACGACACCATTTTCCACTCGTGCGTAACGGGCCATTACTCGTACTCCCAGATTTCACAAAAAGCGTTGCCGCCCGGCCCGCTAATCACGGAGGCAGAAGCATTGGTTGAGCAGGAGCCACTGCCGCCGGAACCACGCCCGCCAGCGATGCCATTGCCATTGACACCCACGCGTGCGCCACCGCCGTCAAACGGACTGGCAGCACCGGCGCCGGAAACCACTCCCCAGTTGGCGTTGTACATCGCGAACTCGCCAGGTGTGCCACGCGCATTGGCGAGACCACCGCCCGTAACGAGTTGTCCACCGGTCCCGCCCATGACAAAACCCACTGCCGTTGCTGTCACTGCGAATGACAGGATTTGCCCGCCCGCACCGCCAGCCGCGCTCATATAAGTACCGAAAGACGCGCCGCCCCCCGTCTGCCCCAAGCCATTGACCGATGCTCCGCCTGCACCCAACGAGACAGGCACGCCGGCGAGCATTTCCGGGGTCACGTAATACAGGCTTTCCGCATACGCACCTGAGCCACCGCCGCCACCGATACGGTGACTATTCGCAGCGACAGGCTCACAGCCTCCCCCGGATCCACCCGCCCCCACCAATCGCACGCGAATGCGTTTGGCCTTGGGATTAGGCTTGTAAACCGTGATCCCGACCGTCTCGATCTGCCTGACCGCGAGCAACCGTCCCACCGCATCGGTGATGCCGTAACCCGCCAAAGTGGTCGGGGTGTTTTTCAGTTTGGTGAAGTCGACCAGGGCACCAATCGCGGTGGCCAGTTGATCGGTCTTGGCTTCATCGGGCGTCAACCCGGCAGCCTTGATCGCATTGAGAATTTCCTGCGTGACGCTGTTGCCCCACGCGGCGGGGATCAATGATCCCGGTGAACCGGCGATCGGGTTTTCATCGACGAAACCGCCGTTGACCAACCCTATACCGGGGATGCTTTTTGGATAGTCCATTGCACTGCTCCCTGTGCTGAAATCAGTTAACTTCGGCTGCGCCGGGTGTCACCGGCCAGATAATTTCATCTGGGAAACCGGCCTGCTTTTCGATGCGGTTGAGTTCTACGCTGTAGAGCTTCCATTCGATCAGCAACAGTTGTTCGTCATGGCTGGCATCGCCGATGTCTTCGGCGTATTGCAGGGGGGCAATGCGCAGGACGGCGTCGCGTAGCAGTGCATCGCGCTGGACAAGAA
This sequence comes from Pseudomonas sp. TH06, assembly GCF_016651305.1. GTDB lineage: Bacteria > Pseudomonadota > Gammaproteobacteria > Pseudomonadales > Pseudomonadaceae > Aquipseudomonas. Next base: position 47,455 of record NZ_JAEKEC010000001.1, read on the forward strand.
CGTTCGCAGTGATGTTCGCCAGTTGCCGAGTCGAATCTGGCACCCAGGCATTGTCCTGCCAGACATGAAACTCGTCGGGGCAAGGCTCGGCGGTGAATGCACCTGGCAGGGCGCCCAGTTCGCTCCAGGTTTGTTGCGCACCGTTGTCCTTGCGGTACACGGTGCCGCGACAATCAATCAGCTCACGGGGGACGCCGTTGGCGATTGCCCAAGTGCGTCCCGGCTCAGCGGACGGTAACTCATAAGCCAGTTGCACCGCGTTAGCAGGCAGTTGGACACCGATGCCGGGCGTGACAAAAAACTCCACCGGTCCCACCAAGGCACCGTCGTCATCCATTAAATAGTTGAACATGCTGAGCCTCAGATAACTTTGATGCGGCCGGGATAGGCGACGTTACGGGGACGGGAGGTGAAGCTGTACAGAAGCGTGTTGGCCGCGTCCTGTTGGTAGACAGTTCCAGCTGGGAAAATCGGGCCACCATTGCTCGGCGTGATCACGGTTTTCGCTTCATGTGTCTGAGCCCCGACAGCGCTCAAGCTATCGGACCATCTCGATCCCACAGCACCGGCACCGTTCGCGCCCATCGCATAGGAATGCACCGTCCCCGCTTGATTGGCACCCATGACCCGGCCGATATCGACATTGCGACCTTCGTCCAGAATCCGCAAAAATTCACCGCGCAGTTCGGGTCCACGGAACGTCAACGCGCCATCACCCGGAGTCCAGTTACCTTCATTGCCCGCCCGTGTCGCTTCGGTATTGAGCATTCCAGAACGCTGAGCGTGATCCCACAACCAGGGCCATTCGGCACGGTTCATCAGCGTACCGTTGAGCGCGCCATAACCGCCCGGACTCAGCAGCACCGTTGTCTCGAAAAACGGACGTCCCAACGGGGTGTTGTCAAAGCGACCGACCGGCCACCAACTCCCCGCCCCATCACTGCGCAAATGCCACCAATCCCCACCTCCCATCAATACGAAAAACGGGTAACCGCTGGCGGAAAGATGCGTGTGAAAGCGGATGCGATCAGTGCCGGACGTCTGAATGACCATGCGATTACCACTGTTGTCGACCCGACGCAAAATCACGTCACGTACACCAAGTGCGGCGTTGGCCGGTGGCAGCAACAAGGTCACAGGCCCCGGGCTACCATCGACCAGCACAAGACCAAGTTCCGCCTCGGTAAGCGTCTTGGACGCCGCCAGTCGAGTGATGATCGAACGCATAGGACTCGCACTCGCGATGATCGACTGAATCGCCTTGTACAACTGGCCGGTATCGGATTCCGAAGCCACCAGTCCACCGCCAGTAATTACACTCAGAATCTCTTGAGTAACGCTGTTGCCCCACACCGCCGGAATCAACGACCCCGGCGTACCGGCCACCGGGTTTTCATCGACGAATCGGCCATCGACCAGACCAACGCTGGGGACGCTTTTTGGATAATCCATTGTTTAATTTCCTTTACCTGGAACATTGACGGGGGCGATGTCGACGACGCGGCATCCGCTCACTCGGCAGCCATCCAGGCAGGCTTTTTCGGACGGGAGCGTTTGGAGGGGAATTTCTTTGCCTGGGGCCACTTGCGCAGCGCCTGCAGATAGCTCAAAAGCGCCAGGTAGTCAGTGTCGGAAAGTGTGGTGGCTTTCATCAGTTCCACTTCGTCCCGATGGCGATCACGCAGCCAGACCACGCGATCAAATTCTTTATCGCGCCACGCCTTGGCTTCTGCCGAGGCGTGCTCTTCAGTGCGTGCTGCGGGTTCAATCAGAATCGGCAGACCAAGATCATCATGGCCTCTCTCGGTACCGGCGGCCGGATTGGCGATCACCGACTCATAACGTGCCTCGTCAATTTCAACGGCATCGTCCGGAATGCTCGTGTGATAACCCGATAAGTAGGTGTTGCCGGTGGTGCGGCTATAGAAACGTTTCATTTCAGTTCCCCACCCCCAGGACAGTGACAAAACCGGTGCCACCAGAATTACTCAAGACTTGAACCTGGCTCGGATCAAAGTAGGTAACCAGTGGTGGGGTGATGATGTCGAAATAAGGTGCGTTCCCGCTGTGTGAGTAACTCGCCCACGTAGCGACACATTGGCTCCTGAAAGCCACCGGCCAAGGTTTTGCAGCATAGGTTTTATCGGCAGCGATGGTGATCAGGACCCACTGGATCATGAATCCCCCCAACCAGCTCGGAAAAGCGATATAGCCATTCGGGCCGATGCTGTATGAAACACCAAACCAGAGCTTTTTCGGGGTGACAATAGTGGTGTCATCCGTCCCCGCATTGACTTGGGCTTGAGTAGCAACTCGTGCCCAGCCAAAAACCGTTTCCGTGGCTTGAAGCACTTTCTTTTCGATCGCTTGAAATACGCGCTGCGGCGTCATCAGACGGCTATTGCTGGTACCGGCTTCGGCTTCATCCTTGCTTGCGAAAGAATCAGTTTTGTTCTTCTCGACAATCGCAGAAATAGCCGCTTTGAGCTGCGTGCTATCACCCTCATCAGGCACAAGTCCGGCAGCAGTAATCGCGTTGACTATTTCATCGGTAACACTGTTGCCCCACCGAGCCGGAATCAACGATCCCGGCGTTCCCATCAACGGATTTTCATCAACAAACTTCCCATTCACCAACCCGGAACTGGGCACACTTTTCGGATAATCCATCCCGTCATTCCTCCCTAGTCATAATTGATATGCACCTTGGTATGCGCCGGCGCACTGCGGTGGATCAGGCACTCCAGTGCCGACCCCGGATTGACGCCGAAGCGCTCGCCCCAATAGCTCGCGCCGAAACGCCGGCCGAGCAGCAAGCGGCCGCCGGTGTTGAGCGTCCACATGAATTGCGCTTCCCATGTGCCGAAATGCGCCGCGCCAAAACGTGCGCGGCCCATGCGCGGGGCTTCGAGTTCGGTGATGCTGGCGTTGGGGTAGCCCTGGCTTTTGGCGATTTCGAGGTAGTAACCGACGGCCTGACTACCGACCGCGAGCAAGCGGCGACGCACGGCGAGGCGGCGGTCGTCGAACAGTGGCGTGGCGCCGAGGCATGGGTCGGGCAGATCCATCACCCGCTCCCAGTCCGGTACCAGTTCGCTGACGCCGGCAGGGTCCATTTCGTTGAGCAGGTCGGCGGCGCGGGCGTCGAGGCGTGCCAGTTCGACGGCGACGCCTTGCAGCACTTCTTCGAGTTCCGGGACTTGCTCCGGGTCCCACGCGGGACCGGCGGGCAGCAAGGCGCGCAGTTGCGCCTGGTATTGCGCGGCGGTTCTTATGCCCCCCATACGCAACCTCCGAAAGTCAGCAGTTCGCTCTTGCCGGCAGGCACATCAGCCGCCGGTGTGGTGAGCGTGTGATCGTATTCGCCGCCGGCGCTGCTGATGGCTTCGCGGATATGACTGATCAGCAGCGGCACGCCAAGATCGGCCTCGCGATTGTGCAGGTCACGCAACTGCGCTTCGACCGCCGCACGTACGGCGGTGGTGTCGGGGTTGACGCTTTTGAAGCGATACACCACCGGTACCTGAATCGGTCGCTGCACATGCACCTCGGCAGTCACCGGGCGCAGCGGTTCGATGTAGTCCTGCACCTCGGCCAGTTGCTCATCATTCGGCACCGGTTGCGGATCGTCGTCGCGCATGATGAACACCGTCACCGTGCCCGGGCCGAGCAAGCCACCACGGCACCAGGCGCGGGTCACGCCCGGCACTTCCAGCGCCCAGGTTTCATAGTCGCTGGACGAGCCACCGTGGGGGATGACGCGATAGGAGCGAATCACTCGCGAGCGCAACGACTCCAGACTTTCTCGCGCAACGCCGCCGCTGAGCCCCGGCGCCAGCACGACGAAACTGTTGCCGACCACACCGGTAATCGGCTGCACGGGAGTCAGCGTCAGACCCGCGTCAGCGTTGCCGAGGCTGCCGGCGTCGAGCGCAGAGATGGTGGTGCTGTTGCTGCCATTGCCGGTGGTGCGCGCAGCGGTGACTTTGTAAGTGCGGCCATCATTGGATTGCAGCAACGTGTCAACGTCGAGCACGGCACCCGCCGTCGCGGTAAAACTCACACTGCCGGTGGCTACCTGCGCAGCTTTGCGCGGTTGGTTCAGGCGCAGCGCGGCGATGCGTTCCAGTGTCGATTCATCGGCCTTGTCCGGCAGGATCTGCTCGGCAATCCAGTCGAGATAACCGTACAGACCATAAGCCGCGCCGCCTAAGGTGCGGGCCAGCACTTGCGCATCGGACTGGCGCAGCGAATCGCCGGCCAGGTCGCTTTGGGTGCGCTTGATCAGCACCGGCAGCGAAGGGGTTTCAAACGGCATAGATCACCTGCCAACTGTTATCGGGGTTGATGTCCAGACGTTCGCCGTCGGCCAGGGTCAGGACCGTGCGCAGGTTCAGGCGCTGGGCGTCGAGGCGTTCGCTGATGATGTCGATGGCGCTGCAATGGCCGTCGTCGATCAGCCATTGCAAGGCTTCGCGGGCGTAGAACTCGGCGTCCATCTGGGTCTGTCGGGTCAGCTTGACCCGGCGCAGCAGCCACAGCCGCGAACCGATACGGTCGTCGGCGACGGTGGGAAACGTGTCACCCCACCAGCCGAAACGCTCCTCGTCGTCGAGGGCATCGTCATCGGCAGCGCGGCGCCAGGTGAACAGGCTGATGAGTACGGAGCGGGTCAGTGCGGCGTGGAGGTTCGGGCTGATCAGCATCACTTGCCTCCTGCCGGCGCGCCGGTCTGGCCACTACCGGCCTGCACACCGACGTGCACGTGTTTGATCTGGCTGATGCCGCCGGCGATCTGATCGCCAGTGGAAACAATCTTGCCGGTCTGGTTGATGACCGGCGTATCGAAGTTCACCGCCGAACTGGCGCGGATGTTCAGCGTGGCGGTTTCGATGTCGATGATCCGTCCGCGCTTGAAGTGAATCCTGTCGCCCTCGTCGGTGTAGATCGCCACTTCGCCGGCAGCCAGCGATTGCAGGCGATAGCGACGGTCAGCGACCACCAGGGCGATGGCGTGGGAACGGTCACCGCCGAGGAACGTGACGATCCCTTCGGCTCCAGCCAGAGGATTGCTGGTGAAGCCATACGGCTCGAAGTGCTCGAGGTCGTCGTTCACTTCTCCGGCGGTGAGGCGCATTTGCAGCGATTGCAGCTTGGATGCCGAATTGGCGAGCACGACAGTGCCGCGCGCCAGCAGGCGTGTCAGTAGGCTCATGGTTTGTCCTTCAAAAGATGGACACGACGCGGTCAACTGTAGGAGTGAGCCTGCTCGCGATGGCGTCATTGCAGTCGACCATTCAGTGGCCGGCCTATCGCTATCGCGAGCAGGCTCACTCCTACAGGGGCGGGTGTCAGGCTGAGGTTTTTTTCGGTGGAGTGGGGTCGGGATCGAAGGTGTGCGGCGGCGCAACTTGCAGGGTGGTCACCGAACCTTGCGCCGACAGCGAGTACGTCACTTTGGAAATCAGCATGTCGCCATCAAACCCGAGTACCGGATCCGTGACCTTCACCAGCGTGTTGTGGCGCCACAAGTCACCGTTGGACTGCCGCCAGCCCTGCACCTGATAGGTGGTGGTCTGCGCGCGGCCCATGCGGGTCGCGCTTTCCCACTGCGCACGTTGCTGGGCCAACTCGAAGGTCAGCGCCGTGCCCTCGTTGATGATCGTGGTACGCCGACGTTTGAAAGACAGATCGGCAGCCGTTGATTCAACTTCGCTGACCGCCGCCCCGCTCTTCTTGTCCGAGCCTTTCTGCTGGCCGATCACGCGGTATTCGGAGAACACCTGGCTATGATCCATCGGCGCGTTGGCCGACAAAATGTTCTTGCCCAACTCCAGTGCATCACTTGCCCGACCGCCACTGCCGGGCTTGGCCAGCACCAGCCGGCCCTGCTCGTCATCGGTGGAAAACACGCGAAACAGCGAGAGCAAACGGTCGATCGATTGAAACACCGTTTCACCCGGCACGATCGTGTGTTTGGCCAGTCGTGCGGTCTCGGGAATCTGGTTGACCACCATCAGCGAATACTCCATCGCCAACGCCTGAACGATGCTCAGCAACGGTTGTTCCTGCCACTGATTGGGCCGGTTGGTGGCGGCGCAATCGACCAGATCCTGCGTCCTGGAACTGCCCTCGATACTCAGGCTGATCTGCCGACCGTCGTAACAAATCGGCGCCTTGAACACGTAACCGGTGAGGACCAGATCGTTACCGATCTTCACTTCGCACGGATCGCCGGGTTTGATTCGCTGGTCGACAGTCTGCCCCGGCCACTGCCAGGTGATGTCGAGTTTGAAGGTACGAAACTGGCGCTCCAGATCAGCAGTGATTTCCACGCTTTTCCAGCCGCCGTATTCCAGATTGTTGACCGTCAGCGTGACGCGGTTATCCATCTCGCTCATGGTCTACTCCCTGGACACTTTCACGTCGTTGGGTGAAAAGCCCGGATGGTTCATCGCGTTGCTCTGAGTCACTTCAGTCACCCGTGTGGCATCGGCAAATTGCTTGTAAGCCACGACCAGCGCCGGCAGGCTTTCCTGGAAAGATTTACTGACCTGTCGCACACCGGATGACGCCACGGCCTTGAGGTGCGCAATCAGCGCTTCCTTCACATCGTTGATTGCCTGGTGGTGTTTAGGGTCGGCCTTGTCCAGCATCGGATCAATTGCCACCCCGACAGCTTTCTGCAGAGCTTTCATCTCATCGGTCACCGGCACTTCCTGACGGGTCACCGGTTGATCCGCCTGATGAGCCACCGAAGGTGTCGACGACAGTTTCACCGCAGGGGTCGCCACCGGCATCGACGCAACCCACTGCGCCACTTTGACCAGCATCGTGTCCTGCACCAGATCGGCCATCGCCTGCGCTGCTGCGTTGGTGTCTTTGCCGGTGGTGATCTTCGGTGCATCTGCCTTGCGGATGGCTTCGAGTTGTTGGGAGACGTCGGCAATCACGCCACGGTAGCCCTCCTTCGCGAACTCCTTCAGCTCCTTGATATCACCAAGCAAACCCTTGAATTCCGCCGCCACCTCCTTGGGCAATTCCTTGACGGCTCTGACCAGTTCGGTGATCTGCCGGTACTGCTCGATCAACGGTTTGAGCTGTTCCTTGATCACCTCGTAAACCCCGGTGAGGCTGTTGCGCAGATTGGCAATGCCGATGCGCGCAGCCTTGATCAGCGTCATCGCCTGCTCGAAGCGCGCCACCGCCGAACCCAGCAACGTGTCGGCCTTGGCCAGCAAGACTTTCTGGGTGCTGACCGTGGCAGTCGGAAACGGCAACGGCTTATCGGGATAGAACTTCAGCGCAAAGGTCACCAACCCGCCGTCCTGGCGAGTGTGGGTCATGTCGCATTCGCCGACCTTGACTTGCAGGCGTCCCAGCCATGGATGCACCAGCTCACCGCTGCCTGCTTCCAGCGCCTTGAGCAGCTTGTCGCGCTGCTCCAGGCAATCGGCACCGATGATGAATGCCGTGATGTCGTGGGTCTTGGCCTGTTGGCCGAGGTCCTCGAAAAACGGCAGGTCACGTTGCGGATATTCGTGCAACTGGCCTTTGCGACCGACCGGGGTTTTCGCCTGATCGATCCAGAACCCGACACCGCGAAAGGATGCCGGCAACAAACGGTCACGCCAGTTCATTGGAACCTCCTGCCGATAGCGAGCGATAGCCGATGCGCGACGACAGCGCCAGCCCTGGTTGATTGCTTTGCGGTTGATCGGTGCGCAGTCCGGCCGGCGCATTTTCGAAGCGCACCGTCAGGCCGCCTTCGAGTTGCGTGCGATTGTTGGCAGCGCTTTGCTGGATCAGCGCGCTGGAGGATTGCGGCAAGGAGCCGCCCTGCAACGCCGCGCTGGACGACGCTTGAGGGGCTGCGCCAAAAAACGCCGGCGCCAATTCACCTTTGCCTTCGGCATTGGTCTGGCGTTGCGCTTCGGTCAGGGTTTCGACCTTGCCGGTGACCTTGGCGATCAGTCCGGCGAAACCACCGTCGAACAGTTCCTTGATCGGCGCGATGACGGTTTGCAGCTTTTGCCACAACTCGCCGAACCACTCGGTGATCGGCCCCCAGTTCTTGATGATCTGCCCCAACGGCGTCCATTCGAACATGTTGTGCAGAAACTCCAGTACCGGTGCGGCCATGGCTTGCACCACGCCCCACAGCGCCGAAAACACTTCGCTGATCGGTTGCCAGTACATCGCGATCTGCTCCAGCGGCGACCATTCGAACAAGCCCTGGAAAAAGCTTTTGATCTGCTGCGCCGACGTTTGCAGCGCGGCCCAGATCGGTTCGAAGAACGTGACGATGCTTCCCCAGTTGTTGACGATCAATCCCAACGGGGAGAAGTCGAACAGCGTTCGGAAGAAGTCCTTGATGACTTGCGCCGCCGGTTGCAGTGCGGTCCAGATCGAGGCGAAAAACCCGGTAATTGCCCCCCAGTTGTTGATGATCATGCCCAACGGCGTCCAGTCGAAAAGACTTTTCAGGAACGACATCACCGGCACACTCAAGGCCTTGAGCAGTTCCCATATCGCCGAAAACAGACCGGTCAGAGGCGCCCAGTTATCGAGGATCATGCCGGCCGGCGACCACGAGAACACTGACTTGAAGAAGTCGATCACCGGAGCGGTAACCGCTTTGACCTTGTCCCAGATCCCCGAGAAGAATCCCGTGACAGGTTGCCAAAGCGCCGCCAGCGTATCGAGCGGGCGCCAGTCGAGCACCGAGCGCAAGATCGCCATGGCATTCGCCCCGGCGCTTTTCACGCTGTCCCACAGCCCTGTGAAGAACGCACTGATCGGCGTCCAGTTGGCCACAATCAAACCGGCCGCCACCGCAATACCCATGGCGATCAGCATGACCGGATTGGTCTTGAGCACCATGCTCATCACGTCGAACACCTGAGTTGCTCCGGTGACGGCGGTTTGCATCGCGGAGAAGGCAATCGCCCCCGCCGCCAGGCCTTCGACCAGTTGCGGGTTGTCGGCGAGCAGGCTGCCGACCTGAGTCAGCATCGGCTCAAGCCCGACGACCAATGACGCGACCGCTGGCGCCAGCGCGGCATCGATAGCGCCCGACACCTTCTCCATCGATGCACTGAACACGTTCATGTTCTGCGCGACGGCTTTCGGTGCGGCCGGCAGGTCGACGGTTTTCGCCGTCTCGCTGACCTCAGTCAACTTGCCCTGAAACGCTGCAGCCGACTTGATCCCGTCAACGAACGGCGTGATCACGCTGCCGCCCTTGAACAGACCACTGATGTCGAGTTTGCCCAGACCGGTCTGTTCGAGGTTTTTCTTGAAGCTCTCGACCTTCACTCGCAACGCGCCGAGTTTGGGCGACAGTTCATCGATGCCCGTCAGCAGCAACGGGGTTTTCGCTTTGCTTTCTTCGTCTGCCATCACTGCACCTGCTGCATCGCATTGATCCGTTGCGCGTGCTCCAGCGATTCGCGGAGCACATCCAGTGGCCTGGCCATCATCTGTTCGGGGTCAACCTTCCAGAACCAGGCCAGGTCATAGGCGACGGCGATCAGGTCGGTGATGGCGCCGACGCCGCACTCATGAAAAAACTCGCAACGGCCCAGCTCAGCGCGTTGAGGTCAGCCAGATCCAACTGGTTGACCGACGACGGCGGAATGCCGGCGCACACGGCGATGTATTTGGCCGCGACGTCCATGTCGAGGCTGACCTCTTCGCTCTTGTCGATCTTGTACGGCAGCGCCTTGATCGCTCGCACTTCCTGCACCGTCGGACGGCGCAGGACGAGTTCGGTCAGGGGCTCGCCGTGAGCTTCGATCGCAACTTGAAGCTTCACGGCGCCGCTCATTGCCAGGTCCCCTTGATGCCTTCGAATTTCAGTTCGATGGTGGCGTCATCGCCTTTGGAGACTGGCTCTTCAACCAGATACGCGCCGGCCAGTACGTAGACTTTGCCGTTGCTGAATTCGCAGGTGACGGTGATATCGGTGCCTTCGATCAGCTTCTTCAGCGGGAAGTCGGCGGTGTGCAGCGCAGTCACTTTGAACGACGGCGCAATGTCGGTTTCCTTGTAGAAGCCAGGTACGACGGTTTCGCGTTTGACTGCCATCAACGGGGCTTCGCAGCCGCCATTGATAGTCAGTTGTGCGCCGTCGACCTTGACGTAGCAGGTACCTGCAATCAGTTGACCCATGGTGTTACTCCCTTCAATAAAAAAGCCCACGCGAGGTGGGCTGAATGCTTGCCGTCAAACGCGCTTATCAGGCCGCGTCGTCGTACTGCAGACGGAATTGGTTGAGCAGTGCGAACACGCGCAGACCGTTGATGTAATCCGGCGGGAACAGCACGTTCACCCGGCTTGGGTCCTGCACGTCGCGCTCGACGATCAGGTGTTCGGCGAACAGCTCGGCGTTCTCCACATGGCCTTCCAGTTCGAGCTTGGCGTACTGAGCGATCAGCTCGCCGCGAATGGTCGCCGGAGTGATGATTGGCTGGCCGGCGCCGAAACGGGTGCCGTCAGAGGCCAGTTTGTGCCGACCGTATTTGCTGGTGATCACGCTTTGCAGACGACGTACGATGAACGCCGACTGGTGCATGGTTTCGCTGTCCAGGTAGGAGTTGTCCGCCTGACCGTAGGCGTTCTTCTGGTAGGTGGTGATCGAACGCTGGATGCGCACGTAACCGCCTTCGTAGTACGCGGTGGCGATGCCGTAGTTGAGCAGCGACTGACGCTCGGTCAGGGTGAAACGCTCACTCGCTGGCGCAGGATCGACGCCCGGCAGGCTGCCGCTTTGCGTTGGACGGCTGGCGTCGGCGGAGATGAACACGGCGGTGCGCGCAGCCAGGGCGGCGGCTTGTACCCAGAACGGTTGCGGAACGCCCGGCTCCAGCGCCTGAATGGTCATGTGTTGGTCGTTGCGCGCCTGGCCTGCGGCGACCAGCGTGCCAACGGTACCGCGCTTGGCGCTGTAGACGTGACCGAACAGTTGCTTGGCCCACGACCAGCGACCGGTGCTGTCATCCATGACCGCTTGCCAGGTGTTGAGCGTCGACAGATCCGACCACGGCAGCGCAATGAACTCGAACGGCTCGTCGCCCAGTGCGGCAACCGCCGCCACTTGATCCGGCACGCCGGCGCCACCGATCATCGCCGTGATCGCGGTGACCAGACCGGCCGGGGTTTCCTCGCCGTTGCTCTTGCCCAGACGGTTGAATTGCAAGCTGATGTCGTTACCGCTCTCGCCCACCCATTTGGCGCTCACAGTCACTACACCATCGACAGCCGCTGCGCTCACCGGCAGATCGGCAGTGGCGTTGATTTTCAACGCCAGCGCGGTCGCCGCTTGGGCAGCGGTGGCACCATTGATCACGGTGGCTTGCACTCGCACACCGCCGACATACAGATTGAGCACGCCAGCCTGAGTGGCGGTGCCGGTCAGGGTCAGCACGCCTTTGGCGATCGCGCCTTCAGCGTTGTGCAGCGGCAGGCACCAGATCTCGCCGATCGGGTCGGCCTTGCGGAAGGTTTCGTACATCGAGGCAAGCATCGAGCCTTGACCGCCGATGCTTTTCGCCAGCGCAACGCTGGAGACCAATACCAGTTTGCCGACTTCGCTCGGGGCGATGTTGTCGTTGACCTGGGCGACGATCAAACGGCGCATGGCCGAGGTCGCGCTATTGGCGGCCGAATTGTCCATTTCGGCATAGAACAGCGGTACACGAATGTCCGCGGGGATGTTGCTGAATCCGATCGCCATTATTTGGCTCCCTGTGGTTTAGCCGCTTTTGCGGTTTTGAGTGTGATATCGCCGTCGGCCAGACGCCGGCGCCACCAGGCGCTGTCCAGCACTTCACGGCCTTCCAGCGGCAGCAGATCGCCTGCCTCCGGGTCAGGTACGACACGGCCGGCGGCCGGCAGTACGGTGATGCGGTTGCTCATGGGTTTACGTCTCCAGAGAAAGTCATTTCCACGCGCCCATCGGGGCCCGGGCGTTTCAGGTTGGGGTCGGCGGGATCGATCGCATCGACCCGCACGGTGACCCCGGCAAAGGACGACAAACCGTCCAGTTCGCGTTCGTGCCAACTCTCCGCAGGCTGACTGGGCAGATTGCGGCCGAGCTGAAACTCGGCAAAAAAGCGCAGTCGGTAAAAGGCGCGGCTGCTGTTGATCGCGACCAATTCGCCGCCGTCGTAGACGATGGCGCTGTAGCCGGAATCGGGTTTGAACCCCACCAATGCGCGCCACAGTTCGGCGCGCAAGTCATGCAACAGATCCAGCGCTTTTGTAGCGTCGGTTGCGTCAAGCGCGAGGACGATTTCGAAGCGGTCGCGGATAGGTTGAGTGGTGAGGTTTTGTGCGGTGCTGTTGCTGGCGAGATCAGCCAGCGGTGTGACGTGGGCCGACGGTGTCGGCAGATCCGGGTTGCCTTGCAGCAACGCCAGATCGACTCCCACTGAAATGTGATTGGCCAGGCTAGGGCATTGCGCACGCAGTTGCGTGAGGATCGGGGTGATCTTCATGGGGGCTTTCCAGAATGAGTGAAGTGACCGCAGGACTCATGTAGGAGTGAGCCTGCTCGCGATGGCGGGCTTACATTCAGAATCGATGCTGACTGACACAGCGCAATCGCGAGCAGGCTCACTCCTACTGGGATATCTGTCGCTGCGAGGTCGCGCAGGATCAGGCCTTGGCGTCCGCCTTGGGGTCGAGACCGGTTGCTTCGATCAGGCAGCGATAGCTTTCCTCGCGCTTGCCGCTGGCGGTGACCTTTTTGATCGACCAGCGACCGCGCATGAAGTCCGGCCAGGTGTCATCGAGCACCAACAGGCCTTCGGCGGCCAGCAGCGGATCGCCCGGGCAGGTGACCTTCAGCGTGTATTTCTCGCGCAGCATCTTGCGCACTTCGGCCTCGCCGATGGCTTTGGCTTCTTCTTCACTGGCCTGTTTCTGGCGAATGACCTTGTAGGGTGCGGAACCGGTGATCACCTCCTGCAGCTTGCCAACAGCACCGTCCCAGAAGCAGGTCTTGCAACCCTGGTTTTGGGTGCGAGCGGTCTCTTCAAGCGTGGCGCTGATGAAGGCGTGATCACCCGGTCGATTGTTGCTGGTCACCGACAACCTGACGTCCGGTATCACCTGGCCTGACAGTGATTTGAGCTGCGCCGGTTTCGCCAGTACGTAGAGGTCGTTGAAGGGTTTGGCCACCACGTCGTATTTGCTCGCCAAACGTGTGATGAAGCCCATGTCGGTTTCGTTCGACTGGTCGACATGGGCAATCCTGATCAACGCCAGTTCGGGATCGACACGCGGCGAAAAACCGTGCCGCAAGACCAGCTCGCGAAACAGTCCGCCAAGAGTTGTCGGGCCATGACTGGCCGTGCGCCGCTCCTTGAATCCGGTCTCGTCCTTACCACTGAAAGGCGCGGCCGTGGCGACCACCGTCAGGCGTAACGGGAACAGCGTCGGTGTCAGTCGAGTCACCTTGAACTGGCCCTTTTCGACCAGCCCGGACTCCAGATAGCCAACCCGCAGGCCGATGGTTCCGCCCAGGCTCGGCAAGCCTTCAAGGCCTTCCAGGTCGATCACCAGTGTCAGCTGATCGGATTCCATCCCGGCAGCATCAATGTGTTCCCAACTGATCAGGCGCTGGTTCAGCAGCGCATGGTTGGCCCCGTAGATTTCGATCGCCGGTGTAAATCCCTGTGCCATGCAGCCTCCTTAGTCCCAGGCCAGAACCGGTTTGATCGCAGCGGGTCTGCTGTCGAGTTCCGGCAGCGTCACCCAGACGCCCGCCGGCAAAACCGGTCCGTATTCGGCCAGGGTCGAATTGAGCTTCCACAACGCTGCGTCGGCCTGATCGTCTGAGCGACCGACCTCGCGGTAGAGCAACAGATTGACCGAATCGCCGGCCACGCTTCGTACTTTACGCATTGTTGAACTCCGCCAATTCGAGTACCCACTTGATCACCATCGCGGTGCCGTCATCGATGACCTCGCTCTGGTTTTCCTGAACGCTGGTGATCCGCCACAAACCCCAGTTGCGACCGATGCCGTCGATCAACGGCAGCGGTATTCTCAAGGCTTGCAGCGCACGCAGTTCATCGAGCCGTTCCATGGCCACGGCGTACATCGAGGTGCCGCCAATGGTCAGGGTTTCGGGCTTCTGCCCGGTCTGATGAGACTTGGGTTTGCTGGTAAGGATCGGCAATTCAGTCCAGCCACCATCGGATTTTCGCGCCAGCGTGCTGTAGGCAAATTCGCGGGACAGTCCGAAGATGAAACTGCCGAGTGCCATTTGTTGTTTCATCAGGCCACTCCATCGGTAAGGGCTGCGTCACGGCGGGTGCCGAGGGGGTTGCTGGACATCAGCGGTGTGAATTGGTTATCGAACTGACTTTGCAGATGCTGTGTGACCAGCAATCCGATGTTTTCCGAACTGCCGGGATCACTGCAGTACACCTGCACCGAAGGGGCGAAGGTGACATGTTGGTTGGAAGCCTGGGCGCTCGCCAGATCCTTGCTGACCTGGCCGGGTGCGGAGAGTGTGTCAGAGGCGATGACAACTAGCCTTTCACTCATGGCCGCTCCCGGGTCCCCGTCCGAGGCTGGAACAACCTGGGAAATCGTCCCCATGGCAACGCTCGATGGCCCCAGGCGGGGTGTATTGAGCAATAATGATTGCTCGCCGATTTCCACTTCCCTGGCGGTCGCGGGCGCCAGACTGGCGATCTCCGTCACCGGCGGATCCGTTGGAAGCTGCGTTGCAGAATCGGCGGTAGACGAAAGGTCCGGGGGGGTGGCGGACGCGCCGCCGGGTATCCGTTTGCGCAACCGGTCTTTCCCCTCATCGACAGCGGCGTCCAAAATCACATCGAAGATCTTTTTCAGCGCTGTTCCCACCGTGATGATCACGGCAGAAGTCGTCGGATGCTCCTCGGCGAATTCGCTCATGCTGTCGATGCTGGCACCGGCAACGCTCAGCGCCTGTGGAGAAGGTGACACTGCATTGGCGCTGGCGATGGCCAAACGCTCGCTTCGTGCACTCTGAGCGTTCCACTGTCCTTGCGGGGTATTGGAAAGCGCCAGGGCAGACTGGCGCACCGAACTCTGATCACCGACCTTCGAAGTGGCGTATTGGTCTTTGTCCTTCACTTGCGAGAAGGCCTCGTTGACGTCACCAAGGTTCTGCGACAGCAACTGCACGGCATTACCGCTATCGGCAAATAACGTCTGCGCCAACATGGCGCGTTGCTCGGCCGGTTTGGCGTTGAGCGCAGCAAGTACCGAGAGCACCGCACCTTGTGCATTTTGCTTGTCGGGATCATGCATCGCCGCGGTCACGGCCACCGGATCAAGCCCCAGTTGCTTCCACGCGCCACGCTCGGTGGCGGACACGTTGCCCCCTTTGTCCAGCGCGATGGAAATGCTCTTCAATACCTCGCCGGCATCGTCCTTCTTCGTCCCGCTGTTGAGCAAAGCTGCCGAAAGCGCGGCGGCTTGCTCAGGTTGCAGGCCCGCCGTGATCGCCGCATCACCCGACTGCTTGAGGACGGCACCGATGTCTGCCGGCTTGGCCCCCCCCGGCATTTTGCCGAGCTGGTTTGTCGCATCCGCAAGGTCAAACGCCTGATCTCGAGTGAGCTTCATCGAAGTGCGCCACACCGCCATCATTTCGGCGACTTCCATGGCCGGGACTTTGAAGGCTGACGCAACGACCGCAGCATCACCGGCGAAGTTGAGCAATTCAAACGGCTTGTCCGATGCATTGGTCAGCTCATTGCCGAACCATGCGTCAGCCGCCAGCGTCGCAACTTTGAGCAACTCTTGACCGCTGGTGCCGCCCGCCGCCACCAGTGGCGCACTGGCCATGATCAAGCTCGACACCGCCATTTCATTAGTCTGCTTTGGCGGCAGTTGCGCGGCGCTGACCAACTCGGCCGCAGCCGAGTACAAGTCAATTGCGGGTTTGAGACTCTCAGGCGCCTTGGCCCGCTCACTTGCCTCACCCGGCGGCGTCGCTTCGTGGGCGGCCTCGCCCTTCGCAGCGGTATTGAGCGGGATCGAACGCAGGTTGGACAACACCAGCCGCAACGCGTCGATCGCCGCCGTCAGCGAGCCGATCTTGCTGCTCGCCGTGTTGAGCGCCTGACTCAGGCTGGAAACCTGCTCGCGGGCAATTGCTCCTGTACCGGCGCTCGCCGCCGCCACATTCAAACGGCTGTTGCCGGGCGCAGCAGCACTGCGCTCATCGGCATTCATCGGCGCATATTTACTCTCTGCCATTGCCGCTCTACTCCTGTTTCACGCCAAGGCGAGTGATCGCTATGTCGTAGCGGCGCAACGCCTTTTCGGCGTCCCACTCCAGAATCTCCGCCTCACTTACCGGGTAAATGAGCGGCACGATATCGAGGATTACTTCGATGTCGCGTTCCGAAAGTAGGCCGCCGGCTGGTTTAAAAAATCGTCTATGCGCACCTGCAATTGCGCCCAGTCCGGGACGGTCAGTTGGGCCAGATCGGGGATCATCAGGCCGGCGCAATGGGCGGTGATGAACTCGGCGCGTTCCTTGGCCGTTTTCAGTTTCTTCATCACTTTGGTAGCGCGCAGCACTGGCATTTCCAGGCTCAGCGACGTCACGGTGCGGCCGGTCACAGCGAGCGGTTGCAGCAGCTGGATCTGATCGGGATCGGCAGATTTTTCCGCGTCTTCCACCTGATCGAGAAAGTACGAAGTCGGACGGGACGACATCTCGTGCACGTACTGGGCGATGCTCACATAGTCCGGGCGCTTGAGCTGGTCGAGTTCCTTGACCGACAGGCCGGTGGCGAGCAGCGCCAGCTCAAAGAACTGATCGTCTTCGTCATCACCGGCACGTTCCAGCGCTTCTTTTTGCGCGGCGTAGAACAGCGGTTTGAGCTGGATCTGTTCGATCTGCGAACCGTCATCGCCAGTGATTGGCGACAACAAGTCATGCTTGGGTGGCATCCACGACATGAATGAATTCCTTGGTGATTCTTGAGGGGTGTAGCAATTCCCTTGCAGGAGTGAGCTGTTGTGGCGAGGGGATTTATCCCCGATGGGTCGCGAAGCGGCCCCAGACTGGTATGAAAAATCAGACTTTGGGCTGCTACGCAGCCATCGGGGATAAATCCCCTCACCACAGGGCCCGCTCCCACAGGGTCAAGTGCCGGGCGCGCTTACAGCGTTACGGCATCAGCACCGCACGCCGCGCATCACCGAGGATGTCGACGCCGTTGAGCACGAACTTTTGGGTACGGACGTCGATGTCGATCACCGGCACGCCGTTTTCCAGGCGGTTGTAGGTGCGGCAGGACAGTTCGAGGTTGGTCTTGGGTTTCTCACCCATCTTCACCGCGGTCTCCTCAAGGGATTTCAGCTTGCCGCCGACGGTGTGGTAGGTGAACCAGGTGTTGCCGTCCTGATCCTGACCGGCTTCACGCACGTTCAGCAGGATGTCGTCGCCCAGCTTCACACCCAGTGCGAGCATGACTTCGGCGCCCATGCCTTGCAGGGTCAGCTTGGCGTTGAGCGCTTTGCCGCCCTTGGCCATTTCTTCGACGATGAAGCGGCCGCCACGCATCTCTTCCACATCGAATTCGATTTTCGGCGGGGTGAATTCTTCAACGGTCGCCGACAGCGGCAGGCCTTGCAGGGTGGCCGCGATGGCCTGGCGATTGCGGTTGGTAAACATTAGAGAACGTCCTCCAGGAACTGCTCGATGATTTCATCGCGGGCGTTGAGTTGATAAACCATGTGTTCGTTCGGCGCGTAGCGGCCGTAGTCGATGACCACGTACCAGGTGCCGTTCTTGTACTTCTCGACGCTGTTGAGTTCCGGGTGCAGATAGACGCTGCCGCCAGGAATGGTTTCGTCGGCGACCAGGGTCTGCAGCCAGTCGTTGATGCGCTTGACCTCTTGATCCATGAAGGATTTGGTGAGGTTCTTGGCCATGGCTTTCTGGCCGGCCTTGACCAGCTTGCGGCTGATCGCATCTTCAAGACCGACGTAGCTGATGAACTTGCCGGTGATCGAGCGGTTACCCAGCAGCGAGAAGCCACCGAGTACGGTGCGGGCGTAGTAGCTGACGCCGTAACGGTTGAGCAGATCGCCTTCGGTGGAGGTGTCGAGAATGTTGTATTCGACCACTCGCGAGACGTCTTCGGCGTAGGTCACCTGGTTGCCCGGGCTCTCCCACTGCTTGACCTTGGCCAACGCGGCAATCGCCAGACTGGACGGCGACAGGAAGACGTTTTTCTTCGCCGCTTTCGAGTACACGGCGGGCATGTTGTGCACCACCAGGCAACGGTCGAAACCGAGGTCGGCGCCGCCCAGTTCCTGGCTGTACAGCACTTGATCCGCGACCGAAGCGTCCTTGCCGTCCAGCACGACACGGGCCTTGATGCGCTTGCCGAACGAGGCGAACTCGCTGGCCACCGCTTTGGTGCCGGTGAAGCCCGGCGCGCCGATGATGGTCAGGTCTTCCGGGACACTGCCCAGTGCAGCCAGACCGAGCTTGCGGCCGGTCGCCGGTTCAACACCGCCGATCACTGCGTTAACGGTGTCGGCCGGGGTCGCGCCCGCTTCGACGATGACCACGTAGACCGGCACCTTGACCACTTTAAGGATCTGGTAGACCGCGTGGTACAGGGTGCCCTCTTCCGAACCGGTCGGATCAAGCAGCGCGTGGGTGGTGAAGCTGTTGATGCGGAACGGCGCGTTACGCGGAATCAGCGGATCGGCCTTCGGCGCGGTGCCGACCAGACCGATGACGTTGTCACCCAGGCCACCCATGGCCTCGGGGGATTCAGTGGCATTGACGGTAATGCCGTTGTGCTCGAAGTTCAAAACCTCAGCCATGGTTAGTCAGCCTTCTTGGCAGCGGCCTTTTTGGCCTGAGTGGAGGGAGTTTTCAGTTCCAGTCGACCGGCGAACTGCAAGGCACTGGCCTCGACGTCGAGCAGATCAAGGTCTTGACCGACGCTCGACCAGTGCCCACCACCGGTGGGGAATGGGACGAGCACGGTGTAGGTTTGGCGGGTTGCCATTTTTCGTTTCTCCATAAACGGGAAAGCCTCTCGGAAGGAGGGGCTTGGCGGGTGTTGAATGTATTGGCCGTCAAATAAAACGCCCCGATAAACGGGACGTTTTATGAGGTGCCGGTTCAGGCTGAATCCGGCTGGTACCGGCAGTACCAGGATCCGTCTGGGTGATGAGCTCAGGGGTCCGTGCACTCCTTGGACTATTCGCTCTGCGGAACTAAAGACGTACGACGCGCACCTTTAACCCTGCGCACGTTCAACGCCAGCAGTGGCCGCTTGAATAGCCTTGACTGCTTTGTCGACGATCTGTCGGGCTTCATCGATTGCACCAATTGCAATCCTCGCCTTGATCAGCTCTTTCGCCTCCAGACGTCTTTCGCGGATCAGGTAAAGGACCTCCGCGTACCTTGTGGCCTCGATCAGGATATCGTCGGCCGCTTCCTGAGACGTTCGGCCCGAGATTGCCCAGGCAGCAACACTGCGTGGTACCGCATTTTCGGGGTAGCCGGCGTCTTTGAAAGCTTGCGCCTCGGCCGCGACGCGTTCGTATTCGATCGCCCGGAGTGGATCGACTGCAAAATTCCGCCGCGCCTGGTCGGCGTAGTTATCAATCCTCGCGCACAGGTCAGCGACGGTAGGCACCGGCTCGCCGTCATGCTCCCATTGGCCTTTCCATTCGCCGGCATCACTGATTCGCTCACCTTTGAATCGCGGATTCCAGCAAGGTTGAGGCAGTTGGACAGCCGTCCAGTTTACGGACCCGTCCGGGGCATCGGTGGCATAGAGAAATCGCCCGGTTTGATCAATGACAAAAATCATATTGCCCCCTTAAATCGCTTGAACACAGAAACAGAACTGGCAGCGATAACCACTCACGCCCGACGTCGATCCAATCGAGTAGTCCAGGACAACTTCGCCCGTGGTTTCCGCGCGCCACGACAACAAACCGAACCCAAGCTGACCACTGGTCGCCCAACCGCCTGGACCGCTCACTCTGCTGAGGGGACGAAAGCCCGGTGGAAGCGTGAACATGACCAACGCATCGGCACCGTTACTGACCCAGCGCGCGGCATCGACGCTCACATAGACGTTGCCATTGGCTCTCCAGTATCGGGAGGAATGGTTGTCGGTGAAGCCGTTGATAAATGCTGGAACCTGGAGGTTAGCCGCAGAGAAGTTGGCGAACGCAGTGCTGACAACGCTGTTGGTCTGGCCTTGGGTATAGCTATCGACAATTCCGTAGCCCGCCAATGTATTGGGTTTTCCTGAGCTGATCTTGCTCCAGTCCAGAGCGGGGATATCCGATGCAATCAGGTTCCCGCCGCTGGTAGCCAACCCTTTGGCATTGACGGCAATTTTTGTGTAAGTGCCGGCAGAAACGCCCGAGTCGGCCAACGCTAGGGAAATGTTGGCGTTTGCCGAGCCGTCAAACGTAGTGCTACCGCTCGCTGCGCCGGAAATGGCAATACTGCGCGCCGTTTCAAGCTTACGAGCGGCAACCGCTGTTCCGTTGATCCCGAGGGCATCAGTGATGCCAAATCCAGCCAGCGTTTGCGGATTCGCACCGGCAGTCGCCCGGCCATATTCATCAACGGTCAGACTCTTGTAAGTCCCGGCAGCAATCCCGGTGCGCCCGGCCAACATCTTGAAAGTCAGCGCAGTCGTGCCAAGTGCAATCGGCGCATTGGTGGTCAGGTGCCACAGCGAATCACCGTTCGCCGTGCCCTCTTCCACCATGACTGTCAGGCCCGGCGTGACCTTGGCGCTGCTGTTGGCATCGGTTGCCCGCACCCAGTCACCGTTGGCGACAATCCACAGGCCGTTATCCTTGGCCAGCGTCTGATTCGGCAGCAACACGCGGTCGCCGGCAATCACAGCCACACCGTCAATCTGCTGCGCGCCGCTCAGCACCACATTGGCGGTTGCGGCGACACGCACCGATTGCTTGCCATCCAGTTTGCCAAGCTCTTCGGCGAGATAGCTCATGACCCACGCACGAGTCGCCTTGACCACAGTGTCATCAATCAACAACGTCACCAGCGATGCATTACTGGTCTCGAAAATCGAGCGAATGTAGAACTCTTTCCCCGAGCCGGACGTGGCCAGCACCGGTTTGAACGACTCCGGATATTTGACGATGGCGTAGAGAATCCCTGTGTCAGTCCACAGCCCCGCTTCACGCACATACCAGCCGCCAACATCCGGCGGAATGGTCACTTCGGCGAGCAGCCAGCTCGGATTTTTCTCGTCCTGGAACAGCGCGTTGAGCGGCCCGCGCCAGACTTCACGTGCAAGCGCGGTGGCAGTTGCGGCCGGGTTGTAGACTTTGCCGTTACCATCGCCGACGGAAATCTGCGTCAACTTGATCGGCGTACCCGCGGCCTTGCACGCCGTTTCGTAGGCAATCCCTGCGTTGGTGAGCAGGGTGTAATAGTCAGCCATTCAGGCCCCCTGAGGATAAATAGTGGATGTTTCGACGGTGTACATGCCAGCGGCCATGAACGCCTCTCCCGAGGCTTCAAGCCCTTCGATGAACACCGGATAAACCGTGGTCAATTCGCCACAGAAAGTCGCGGCACCGATGACGTGATTGCCGAAAGCGCTCAAACCGACCGAAACCGACAGCACATCCCGTTCGCTTTTGGCATCAGCCAGACGTCGGTCGAGACGGGCGTCGATTTCTTCGCTGTAGGGTTGGTCGCTGAAGGCCCGCACGGAAAAGCTGTAAGGCGCGCCGGGCGGTGTCTGTTCGTACCAGGCGCGGATTTCCGGGCGCAGTTGCAAACCCTTGGCGGCGTTTTCCAATGCCTTGCGAGTGCCGGCCTGGCGCGCGGTGGGCCAGGCGAGTTCGACGGTCAGGCGTTTTTCCGCTTCCGCTGCGGCGGTGCTCCATTCGGCGACGCCGCGATCCGCTGCCAGATACGGCAGAAACGCGACTGGCGTATCACTGGGATTCATCAGCTCGGGAAACGGCGGTGCGATGCGATCCAATAAAGCGCCGAAGCCCAGATCCAGTCCACGCTCCAGCGCCGAACTGTTGGCCGGCAACAGCGTCGGTCGCTGATTCTGATCACTCATAGTGTCAGCACCTCGACTTCAATGGCCGTGCAGTACGGCGCTTCAAAAGCGCTACACACGATGGGCGTCAGCGGTTCCAGAATCTGCAATTGCACGGCCCCCGCGCTGTGCAGCGTGTAGTCGATCCAGCTCGGATCGACTCGCCCTTCAAGGCGATGGCAACTGTCGGCGTAAGCCTGCAATTGCTGCTGCGCGGCGACTTTGGTCAGGCCGGAATCGGGGCCGGAGTTGATCTTGGCGACAACGCGGATCTTGTAGCGCTGAATGTCGGCAGCCTTGACGGTGACGAGGTCGGTTTCCGGTCGAACATCGGGCCGGGCGAAGTGCTGACGAACACCTTCGAGCAAGGCTGGCGAAGGCGTGCCGTCGTCATCCCGCGAGAGTACGGTAACCTGCACTTCGCCGGGCGCGGTGCGGCGACCATTGCCGTCCTTGACCTGCGCTGCGAGACCATCGGGATTGAAGGTGTAGGTGACGTTGACCACACCGGCTTCGGTGGATTCGACGTTCACCGTCGGTCGTTCGCCGAGGGTGAAAACCTCCCGGCGATACTGCATCCGCGAACCCGCCGCCGGAGCATGAGGCGCCAGGTAATAACGCAGCCGCGCATCGTCGTCGCTTTCAAAAATCGCCGGCACTGGCGGGAACGCTGCCGGGTCGCCTGGGTCGAGCAACTGCCGCTCCAGGCCCATGTCCGCCAACCGTGCATCGAGGTTACTGCCGGTCGCCCACCACGCCAGCATCTGCTTGATGCGGGCGTTGTATTTGCGTTCGTGGGTTTGCAGCCGGACGCAGAATGCCTCCAGTGCCAGGGTCAGCAGTTCGCTTTCGTTTTCCAGGCTGGTCTTGAGTTTTGCTGCGCTGTCCGGCGACCGGGCGCCGACGTACTCGATGACAAAAGTCTTGAACTCGGCGAGCAGGTCTTCGAAGGCCTCGACGGTGATCAGCGCGGGTTCAGCCAATTGATTCTGGCCGGGGATCAACATGCTCATGTCACTACCTCGAAAGTCTGTTGACGGTTTTTCCAGGTGCCGGCGAAACGCAGCAGCAGGCCGGCGCCTTGTCGCGTGGCGACGATCACCTGCGGCTGAAAATCATCGATGCCGTTTTGCTTGTTGTAAAACGCTTGCGCTGCGTGGCTCTGCGCCAGCAGCAGGACGTCATCACCGAGGTTTTGCCCGAGCAACGTGGGGATCAACGAACCATAAAGGGGCCTTTTTTGCCGAGTGCCCAGCGGCGTGGTCAGGGCCCGGGTCGCGCGCTGCACAAACTGCAGCCAGTCGTCGACCGTGGCCCCGCTGTCTCTATCGATTCCGATCATGGGAGGCTTCTTAATCAGGGGCTGATAACGCGGCCCTGGTGATCGACCAACGGGCCGCTGAAGTGCACGCCTGAGGCGTCGAGGGTCAGGCCGACGGCGCCCAGTTGCAGTGTGATCACCTGTGGGGTCATCGCCAGTTGTGCCGGGCCGATGCTCAGTTGCAGCGATTCGCGAGACCCATTGAAAGCCGCCGGGCCGTTAAGCCAATTCAGCGTGTGCGTGGCGTCGTCATAACCGCTTTCGCTGCCGTCCTGATGCACGCGGCGCGTCAGCGTCGGCACAGTCGAGGTCGGCGGAAAACGGTCACTGTTCAAGCCGAACAGCGCCACGCTTTGTGCGCCACTTTCACCGCTGCCGTAGTTGAGCAGCAGACATTGCTCGCCCACGGACGGGATCCGCGATTCGCTTTGTGCACCAGCACTCGGGTTGAAAAACTTGATGGCCGGCGTCAGCAAACCGCCGTGGCTCACCTGACAGGTGTTGCTGGCGGCATCGACTGTCTGACAGATGCCAATGCGACAGAAACTCTCGGCGCGGCGGTGCAGGTCTTCGATTTCCGCTTCCATCTCGGCCAGCCGTTCGATGATCGGGCCTAGTTGCATGCGCAGTATTGCGTCGAACATCGCTCAGGCCTCCAGCGCGGTGTATTGGTCGGGGTCGTCGATGTTGCTGACTTCCCAGGTGCGGGCAAATTTCGGCGTACCCAGCGGATCGTCGAGCAGTGTCGGGCCGAGGTAGAGGGTCTGGTTGAATGTCAGCGTCCAGGCCTTGTATTGCTGCTCGGCACGGATGAGCAATGAGGGCAAACCATCAATGTTCATCGGTAGATCGCATTGATCGCCGGGCAGGTTCCAACGGTTGTCGGTGATCAGGTTCTTCAGCACGGCGATCAGATCGCACGCTGCAAATGCCGTCGCGGAAAGCGCCGGGATGACTTGCAATGACAGCGTCATCACATGGGCAATTCGCCCATCAGCAGCGCGCACTCCCGATGCATTGCGGTCGAAATCGATCAATACCCAGGACTGGTCGCCGGGAGCATTAAAGTCAGCGTGAACGCCGACATTGAGGTGGAGTCCGGCGGAGTTACGCAGCGTTGTCGCGATGGCTGTGAACAGTTGCGACGGCTGCTGGATCGGTGTGGGCATACATGACCTCCTTTTCGATCGTCCACGCGAAGCCCTGCCGCCAGAACGGCGGCATGGAAACAGTCAAGGTTAAGGTTGGTCGCGCGGCGGGACTTCGCAGACGCCGATCCGCTTGGCGGCCCAGCGTTCATACAGACCGATGGCCACGTCGGCGCCGGCCATGGCGGTCAGGCAACCGAATGCGCCGGCGGCCCAGATCGACATGCCCGCGGCATACAACAGCATGATCGCCGAGACGCCGCAGATCATGCAGGCGCCGGAGCGCAGAGCCAGACGGCGTAACAGCGGCCAGCCGCGAGCGCCCTCCTTGTCGGCCCGCCACATTTCGCCAGACACCCCGCCCACTACAGCGAGGAGTATGACCAGCCAGATCGGCATGTCTGCCAACGCTTGTTGCTCGGTTGTCATGTCACTCCTCCCGATGTGATTGATGTGTGTTGATTCAAACGATGTCTCTGAAAGCGGGTATTCCAGGAATGCCCGCAAGTTGTGCCTTGTCCAGTGATAACGCACGATCCGATAGTGCAAGTCATGCAGAAAAACCCGGCAATAAACCCGGTTTTTCCGCATGCATTCAAAGACCCGTGCAGATATCGATTTGCATCAGAACGGAGCAGTTGGCCAATTGAGCGCCGTTGGATAACCCGGTTGATCGTTAATCTCACTCAAGTCAACGATGTACTGTTTGTAGGCTTGCCACTGCGCTACCTCTGCCTGGCTTGCAGCACCAAGCTCTACCCGGTACTGCATGGGGTTATACGTCAGCCAACTGGCCGCAGTTTCAAAACGTTGTTTCTTGCGGGAAACGGCAATGGCAACGTAGTCCCCATAGACGGGTTGTACAAAGACCGGTTCCGAACCGAGGTATTTGTATATCAAGCCAACTTGAGCCGCTGGGTTTGCGGTGACATCCATCCAGTAGTCCATTCCGCCTGATTGTCCAGGAAGTGGCGGATTACTTTCAGCCTCCACGATTTGGCTGACCAGATAAAAGCTGTACCCGCTGATCAACTCCATCAGTGCATAACGATTCATTCCAATTTCCTTTTGTTTATATAACTAAGTCCTGCTCTGTACGACGTTCATTGCAGGGGGTCTGCTCAAACGAGCATTCCAAAAAGCCCGGCGCTCGGGCAGGGATTTTCAGTAATGCACAACCGGCTTCGGACTGCCGCGCCCAGTTGAATTAGAACGGAGCAACCGGCCAGTTTACGATTTGTGGATAACCGGCTTGCTTGTTGATATCGCTGATGGCAATGGCATACAGCTTGCAATCCTGCAACAACGTCACATCGGCCAGATCGGCGACGCCAAGATCGACCTTGAACTGCGCAGAACTTAGAAGCAGGCGGTTATCAATGTCTCTTAACCGCATCAGCGATTCATAGTTGATCTCGCTGATCAGCTCCGCGTTGGTTGTTTTTGTGAATGTCCAGCCGCCGTTGAAGGAAGCGCGATCATTCACTGCAACTTCCGTGTTGCCGGTTACATCAACCCAGGTGTCAAAGGGCGACGCCGTACCCGGCATCTCTTCACTCTCTACCAAACGGGTAACTTTCGATCCTTGTACGAGCGCAAATAGATGCATTCCATAACTCCTTGAATTGGTATTTCCAGAAGACGCATTCATCTTCAGATTTTCCGGTTATGCACCGAACCTTTCAGCAAAGGCTTCATTCACAAAGTCAGAACGAAGCGGCGGGCCAATTGATCGAGGATGGATATCCGGATTGGTTTACGATTTCGCTGACAGCGATGGCGTATTGTTTGCAAGAAATCAATGTCGCCTCGTCAGCTGCAGTAGCGGTGCCGAGATCTACTTTGTATTGCAATGGGTTGAACGTCAGTCGGCGCACGACCTCATTGAAGCGCTCCTGCATGTAATTAGTGGCCAGGCTCAACTGATCATCATAAGTCGGCGCCGAGAAGACCCAGCCTCTGTCGAAGAAACACTCAACCTTCCATCCAACTTGAATAGCGGTATTACTTGTTACATCGTGCCAATTGCCTTGAACCCCATCCGGGCCGGCCGTTGGCATGCCTTCGTTGGTTTACAGCACTTTCGTGACAGTCAAATAAGGAGTTTTATAAAAGGTTGGAACAGATGCATAGCGTTTCATAGGCTTTCTCTTGAGTCATTTTTATCGAATGGACGTTTCTATTCTGCACAACAGCTGCGGGCCTGAAATTATTGGCCTACTGTTAACCTCCCCAGGTCGGCATTCCAAAAAGCCCGGTTATGCACCGGGCTTTTCAGTAATGCGCTCCTTCGCCTTCCTTCAAATCCTGTAAACCAGAAGGAAGCTGACTTTTCGGCGCTACTGGCGCGGTACGAGTCCATTCAAATTGTTTTTCCGACCGCGGTCCCTGCCCGCCGGATAACTGCTTCTGGTGCTTTACGCTGCACACCCGGGTCAGTTGCCAACCCTCTGAACCGTTGAGGCCGGTTCATCGCTGCCTGTTCTGTTGGAACTAAAGAGCTTTCGTTTCCAGCCGCTTTGTCGAGCGGCTTGGTGGCTATATTATGCATGTATGCATATCCAGTCAATGCGCAAATGCATTTATTTATGCGTGATAAATGCACTCGCGCATGGAGGCCGCATAAATCAAGGCGTTGAGGGTTTCGTATGGACGAAAAAAACCCGCCGATGGGCGGGTTCTAAGCAAAAGGGATGTGGTTAACGGGCGTACATGCCCCACCAGAAGACGTGACCGAGGATGACGATCTGCTCTTCCTGGATTTCCTGGAAGCTGTAGTCCTCATCCGGATGCTCGTCACGATTGAAGCTGCGCAGACGGATGCCGGTAGGCAGGCGATAGAGTTGCTTCACCCGCAGTTGGCCATTGTGGTTGATCGCGTACAAATCACCGTCAATGATGTCGCCGATCCCGCACTTACCTGCGTTCACGCCAACGGTGGCACCGTCCCGCAGTACCGGCAACATGCTGTTGCCGCGTACCGTCACGCATTTGGCCTGGTCGAACTGCACACCGTTATGGCGCAGGCTGCGCTTGCCGAAGCGCAGGCTAGAGCGCTCGCTCTCTTCGATGACGAATCTTCCTGATCCTGCTGCCAATTCAACCTCGCGAAGAAACGGCACCGATACCTCGTCGTCATCGACAGGGGTATCGTCGTCCCACAGCATTATGTCCCTGAGTTCCGCGTGCACGTCATCACGCGCGGCAGCGGCCGACGGCGCAACATCCGCGCGCCCGCGCAACTGATCGGTGCTTACATTGAAATACTCGGCGATCTTCGAGATATGTTTATCCGAAGGATCGACGATCTTCCCGCTGAGAATCCGCGAGAGAGTGGATTGAGGCACGCTGGTGCGACGGTGGAGCTCCGTGGGGGAGATCCCGTGCTGGTCGAGCAGTGCTCTTAAGACGGAGGATACGTTGCGTTTTTGCATAACGCGCATAGTGCTTGAAGTTTTTCGCGAAGACAAATGCTGATTTGCATAAAACGTGCATAAGTCATCAATTCAGCGCAAAAAGTGTCAACGAGCCGTCATGCCTGCGTCGGGCAGACCGCCCATGGTAACCTTGCGCCCATCGCGGAAAAGCCCGGCGGTTGCCCCGCTTTTGCCCCACATCTTTTAACGAGTTGCCTGACAATCCGATGAATAAAGCCGTCTCCGACCTGTCCTCCCACACCCCGATGATGCAGCAGTACTGGCGCCTGAAGAACCAGCACCCGGATCAGCTGATGTTCTATCGCATGGGCGACTTCTACGAGATCTTCTACGAAGACGCGAAGAAGGCCGCCAAGTTGCTCGACATCACCCTGACCGCGCGCGGGCAGTCGGCGGGACAGGCGATTCCGATGTGTGGGATTCCTTACCACGCAGCAGAAGGTTATCTGGCGAAACTGGTCAAGCTCGGCGAGTCGGTGGTGATCTGCGAGCAGGTCGGCGATCCGGCTACCAGCAAAGGCCCGGTGGAACGTCAGGTAGTGCGGATCCTCACGCCGGGTACGGTCAGTGATGAAGCGCTTCTCGACGAGCGCCGCGACAACCTGATCGCTGCACTGCTGGGTGACGAGCGCCTGTTCGGTCTGGCCGTGCTGGACATCACCAGCGGCAGTTTCAGCGTGTCGGAAATCAAAGGCTGGGAGAATCTGCTCGCGGAACTGGAGCGGATCAATCCGGTTGAATTGCTGATCCCGGATGACTGGCCAAGGGACCTGCCAGCGGAAAAACGCCGCGGCGTCAGTCGTCGTGCGCCGTGGGATTTCGAGCGTGATTCGGCGCTGAAAAGCCTTTGCCAGCAGTTCTCCACCCAAGACCTTAAGGGCTTTGGTTGCGAGAACCTGACCCTGGCCATCGGCGCCGCCGGTTGCCTGCTGGCCTACGCGAAAGAAACCCAGCGCACCGCCCTGCCCCATTTGCGTAGCCTGCGCCACGAACGTCTGGATGACACCGTGGTGCTCGACGGCGCGAGCCGGCGCAACCTGGAACTCGATACCAACCTGGCCGGTGGCCGCGACAACACCCTGCAATCGGTGGTCGATCGCTGCCAGACCGCCATGGGCAGTCGCTTGCTGACTCGCTGGCTGAACCGTCCGCTGCGCGACCTGACGGTGTTGCTGGCCCGCCAGACCTCGATCACTTGCCTGCTCGACGGTTATCGTTTCGAAAAACTGCAACCGCAGCTCAAGGAAATTGGCGACATCGAGCGGATTCTCGCGCGAATCGGCCTGCGCAATGCCCGCCCGCGTGACCTTGCTCGCCTGCGTGACGCGCTCGGCGCGCTGCCCGAATTGCAAGTGGCGATGACTGACCTGGAAGCGCCGCACCTGCAACGTCTCGCCACAACCACCAGCACCTATCCGGAACTCGCGGCGCTGCTGGAAAAAGCCATTATCGATAACCCGCCAGCGGTGATCCGTGACGGCGGCGTGCTGAAAACCGGTTACGACAGTGAGCTCGATGAACTGCAATCGCTGAGCGAGAACGCCGGCCAGTTCCTGATTGATCTGGAAGCCCGAGAGAAGGCTCGCACCGGCCTGTCGCACTTGAAAGTCGGCTACAACCGCATTCACGGCTACTTCATCGAACTGCCGAGCAAGCAGGCAGAGTCGGCTCCGGCAGACTACATCCGGCGCCAGACGCTGAAAGGCGCCGAACGCTTCATCACGCCTGAACTGAAAGAGTTCGAAGACAAGGCGCTGTCGGCCAAGAGCCGTGCCCTCGCCCGCGAGAAGATGCTCTACGAAGCGCTGCTGGAAGACCTGATCAGCCAATTGCCACCGTTGCAGGACACCGCCGGCGCTCTTGCCGAACTGGACGTGCTGAGCAACCTCGCCGAACGTGCGCTGAATCTTGATCTGAACTGCCCGCGTTTCGTCAGCGAGCCGTGCATGCGCATCACGCAGGGTCGCCACCCGGTGGTCGAGCAAGTCTTGACCACGCCGTTTGTGGCGAACGACCTGAGCCTGGACGACAACACACGGATGCTGGTGATCACTGGCCCGAACATGGGCGGTAAATCCACCTACATGCGCCAGACTGCATTGATCGTGCTGTTGGCGCACATCGGCAGCTTCGTGCCGGCAGCCAGTTGCGAGCTGTCGCTGGTGGACCGGATTTTCACCCGGATCGGCTCCAGCGATGACCTGGCCGGTGGCCGTTCGACCTTCATGGTCGAGATGAGCGAAACCGCCAACATCCTGCATAACGCCACCGAACGCAGCCTGGTGTTGATGGACGAAGTCGGTCGCGGCACCAGCACCTTCGACGGTTTGTCGCTGGCTTGGGCTGCTGCTGAGCGTCTGGCGCATCTGCGTGCCTATACTCTATTTGCTACGCACTACTTCGAACTGACCGTGTTGCCGGAAGCCGAACCGTTGGTGGCCAACGTGCATCTCAACGCCACCGAACACAATGAGCGCATCGTTTTCCTGCACCATGTGTTGCCGGGGCCTGCCAGCCAGAGCTACGGCCTGGCGGTGGCGCAACTGGCCGGTGTGCCGAGTGAAGTCATCGTGCGCGCACGTGAGCACTTGAGCCGGCTGGAAGAAACCGCATTGCCGCATGAGGCGCCGAAGCCTGTCGCCAAAGGCAAGCCAGCCACTCCGCAGCAAAGCGACATGTTTGCGAGCCTGCCACACCCGGTGCTCGATGAGCTGGCCAAACTGGATGTCGATGACCTGACGCCACGTCGCGCGCTCGAATTGTTATATGCACTTAAGAACCGGATCTAAGCACTAAAGAACCGGATATAACGCAAACGGCTTCAAGCTGTTAGAATCTCGCGCGGTTTGGGATGCTGCTGGCTAATAGCCTGGCCAGCAGACATCGCTCCCGAACCTGGCGACCCCAACCGTGAAGGGGCAACGCTGCCGCCGCCTGAGGAGAAAATTAGAAATGACCTTCGTCGTCACCGACAACTGCATCAAGTGCAAGTACACCGACTGCGTAGAAGTCTGTCCGGTGGACTGCTTTTACGAAGGCCCGAACTTCCTGGTGATTCACCCGGATGAGTGCATCGACTGCGCCCTGTGCGAGCCGGAATGCCCGGCCGTAGCCATTTTCTCCGAGGACGAAGTTCCGGAAGAAATGCAGGAGTTCATTCAACTGAACGTTGAACTGGCTGAGATCTGGCCGAACATCACCGAGAAAAAAGAATCGCTGCCGGACGCCGAAGAGTGGGATGGCGTCAAAGGCAAGATCAAAGACCTCGAACGCTGATCTGTCGCGCGCTCGATAAAAAGGCCCCTTGCGGGCCTTTTTGCTTTTCTGCATTTGCTTTTCTACGGGCAAAAAAAAGGGGCGGTTTGACCCGCCCACATTTTTTCCCTATTCCCTGTGTTCCTTTTCATCGTCCTGATGAATCGCTTCCTGCGATGTCCATTCCCCTCATCCTTGAAGGGCGTGTCTGTCCGTCGACACAGCGCTGATACTAAAGAGTTCCCCGCAAGGAGCAACGGGCCAAATACGCCTGGAGGCGCTGTCATAAGCACTTAATACTAAAAAATAAATAGCTAAATCAATAAGTTAGATATGACTAACGTGAAGAGTGGACGTCTGCCACAGGGTAAAAATAACGAACACTTACGGAAGAGTAAGCCAAGGCTTACATCGCGAGACTACAAAGGTACGGACACCGCGAAAAAGGCGGGCACCTGACCTGTGGCGAGGGAGCGTGCTCCCGCTTGAGTGCGCAGCGCTCACCAGTACTTGGGGCTGCTGCACAACCCAGCGGGAGCAAGCTCCCTCACCACAAGGTATCGTTGAGCCATTCAATCGCGAGCAACAAAAAGCCCCGAACCAGTCGGGGCTTTTGGCGGGCGCTGGAGACGCCTATTGGAACAGCGACTCGCTCGACAGGCCATTCTTCTCGAGAATTTCCCGTAGGCGCTTGAGGCCTTCCACCTGGATCTGTCTTACCCGTTCCCGGGTCAGGCCGATCTCCAGGCCTACATCTTCCAGCGTGCTGCTCTCATGACCGCGCAGGCCGAAGCGGCGGATCACCACCTCGCGCTGCTTGTCAGTCAGTTCGGACAGCCATTGATCGATGCTCTGCGACAGATCGTCGTCCTGCAGCAGTTCGCATGGATCGGTGGGACGATCATCCGTCAGGGTGTCCAGCAGGGTTTTATCCGAATCCGGACCCAGCGAGACGTCGACCGAAGAAACACGTTCATTCAGGCCCAGCATACGCTTGACCTCACCTACCGGTTTTTCCAGCAGGTTGGCGATTTCTTCGGGTGAAGGTTCGTGGTCGAGCTTTTGCGTCAGCTCCCGTGCAGCCCGCAGGTACACGTTAAGCTCCTTGACCACATGGATCGGCAACCGGATGGTCCGGGTCTGATTCATGATTGCGCGTTCGATGGTCTGACGAATCCACCAGGTTGCGTAGGTCGAGAAGCGGAAGCCGCGCTCGGGATCGAACTTTTCCACTGCGCGGATCAAGCCGAGGTTGCCCTCTTCGATCAGATCCAGCAGCGACAGCCCCCGATTGACGTAACGCCGGGCGATTTTGACCACCAGCCGCAGGTTACTTTCAATCATGCGCTTGCGCCCGGCGGGATCGCCACTTTGCGACAAACGCGCAAAATGAACTTCTTCCTCCGGGGAGAGCAGTGGGGAAAAGCCGATTTCGTTGAGATACAACTGCGTGGCATCAAGTGCACGCGTGTAGTCGATGTACTTATGTTGTTTAAGTGAAGCGGAGTGTTTGGATTTGGAACGAACGGAAGGTGGAGCAGCCCCTTCATCATTCGACATCGAAGATTCCGAATCGATGCCGGTCTCCATAAGGAGAACCTCATCGTCGATGTCAAACTCCGGCACTTCTTTACTGAGAGCCATTGTTATAGTCCTTTGGTGAGTTCGACCCCAAGCTCAAGCGACGCCTTTATCCTTGGCAACGCTGGAGCCTGTCCCCTCTACGCGACGGAACAGGCTGGCTTACAAATCAACGTCTTGGCAGGAACTGCAACGGATCTACAGGTTTACCTTGTCGGCGAATCTCAAAATGCAGTTTCACCCGGTCTGTACCCGTTGACCCCATTTCGGCAATTGTCTGTCCGACCTTGACCTGCTGTCCCTCCCGAACCAACAGCCGACGGTTGTGACCGTAAGCACTGACGTAGGTTTCGCTGTGTTTGATGATGACTAATTCGCCGTAGCCCCTTAAGCCACTCCCGGCGTAAACCACCGTCCCATCAGACGCAGCTAAAACAGGCTGTCCCAAATCCCCGGCGATATCAATTCCTTTATTCAAACTACCGTTTGAAGAGAATTTTCCAATAAGAATGCCATTAGATGGCCATCCCCAGCCGGTCGGGGCCGGGCCCGGTGGAGGCAGTGGCGCCGGCGCTTGTTTGTTGGCGACGGACGGTACAGCTCCAGTAGAACCGGTGGTTGTAGTGGTAGTCGTGCCATTTGCCTGGCGTCGGATTACCGTGGTTTTACTCGACGACGAAGGTGAAGAACTGGCGCTGCTCACCACCGCTGTCGGCGTTGATCCTGTACGGCCATCGAAGCGAATTGTCTGACCCGGGTGGATCGTATACGGCGTAGGAATATTGTTCCGGGCCGCGAGGGCTTTGTAGTCCCAGCCGTAGCGAAACGCGATGGAAAACATCGTATCGCCCGGACGGACTACATATTGCCCGGTCGTCACGGCAGGACGCTGCGCGACCGCGTTGTTACGATCGACTACCCGTACGTTGCTCGATTTGGTGCTGGAGCAACCCACCAGCAAGGTGCTCAAGACAAGGCCAGTCACCAGGCGCTGAAAGCTCGTGTTACCCATACGCTGCGCAATGACTGTGAGACTCACCCGCCGCTCCCTTTGTGGTGGCTGAAAAATTTGGAATGCCGGATTTCGGCATGAGGTGTCGCAAGTATAACGGGCTGAATCGGCTTTACCTTTAATGAAGCGAAATCGCTTCGCGCACACGTTTGCAAGCCGACAATCTGTTGCGTTTAATCCACCGCTGCCGGAGTAAGACCGAGGCGAACGAAAGGAATTCAGCCCCTTTGAAGAAATGCTCAGGCCAGTGGCCCGTTGAGCAAAGGCACGAAACGAACAGCACCCAGAACGTGTCGGGAAAAGCCGTGCTCTTCTCGCACGATCAGCATCAATTGCTGCACTTCACCAGAACCGACCGGGATCACCATGCGCCCACCTGGCGCCAGTTGATCAAGCAAGGCTTGCGGCACATCGGTAGCGACAGCGGTGACGATGATGCCGTTGTACGGCGCCAGCGCCGGCCAGCCTTCCCAGCCGTCGCCCCAACGGAACACCACGTTGCGCAGGTTGAGCTCGACCAGACGTTCCTTGGCCCGATCCTGCAAGACCTTGATGCGTTCAACCGAGAACACTCGCTCCACCAATTGCGACAACACGGCCGTCTGATAACCGGAGCCCGTGCCGATTTCCAGCACCTTGTCCAACGGCCCGGCCTCAAGCAGCAGCTCGCTCATGCGCGCCACCATATAAGGCTGGGAGATGGTCTGGTTATGGCCGATCGGCAGGGCCGTGTCTTCATAAGCGCGATGCGCCAGCGCTTCGTCGACGAACAGGTGACGCGGCGTGCGGCGGATCACTTCCAGCACCTTGGCGTTGGACAGGCCTTCTTCATACAGGCGCTGGATCAACCGTTCGCGGGTGCGCTGAGACGTCATGCCGATGCCGCTGCGCATTCTGTCTTCGTGTTCACGGGCCATCAGCGCAGTCCCTCCAGCCAGCCGTCGAGACTTCTGAAGGCATCGTTGAAGGTGCGATCAAGCTGTAACGGCGTGATGGAAACGTAGCCCTGCATCACCGCATGAAAGTCCGTACCCGGACCGCCGTCTTCAGCGTCGCCGGCGGCAGCAATCCAGTAACCGGCCTTGCCACGCGGGTCGACCACCTTCATCGGCGCCGCCGCCCGGGCGCGATGCCCCAGTCGGGTCAACTGAATACCGCGAATATGGTCGAGCGGCAAATTGGGAATGTTCACGTTGAGCACCGTGCGCGGCGGCAGATCCAGCCCGGCATGGGCCTCGACCAGTTTGCGCGCAAAGTAAGCCGCCGTCGGCAGATTATCCACCTGGCGTGAGGCCAGCGAGAAAGCAAACGATGGACGCTCAAGAAAACGCCCTTCAAGGGCTGCCGCCACTGTCCCGGAATACAACACGTCATCGCCCAGATTGGCGCCGAGGTTGATGCCGGAAACCACCATGTCCGGTTCGCGCTCCAGCAAGCCGTTGAGGCCCAGGTGCACGCAATCGGTTGGTGTGCCATTGAGGCTGATAAAGCCGTTGGCCAGGTATTGCGGGTGCAACGGACGGTCGAGCGTCAGCGAACTGCTGGCGCCGCTTTTGTCCTGCTCCGGGGCGATAACCACGCACTCGGTGTAATCCGCCAGCGCAGCATAAAGCGCGGCGAGACCGGGTGCGGTTACCCCATCGTCGTTAGAAATCAGAATACGCATGGGCTGTCCGTCTGCCCCACCGGCACCAGATCAACGAGTTCGCGCACCAATACGGTGGCGAAGCATCCGGCCGGGAGGACGAATTCCAGTTGCAGAATGTCAGGCTGGGGATAATGCCACGTCAACCCGCCAATGGGCAGCCGCAGGATACGACGTTCGTGGCTCATGCCGGCGTGAATCAACCAATCACGCAGATCCGCTTCACGGGCGGCAATCCCCTGCTCCAGATCATGGACAGCGCCAGCGGCCGGCGAGTCACCTTCGCCCCACTGCGGGCCGGTCGGATGCAGATCGAGAATCGCCAGGCGCGGATCGCTGCATTCAGCTTCACCGGCCGGAAAAAAACTGCGGCTGTCGGTGAACGCCAGCAGATCGCCGACTTGGGCTTTTTGCCAGGTGCCATCGGCAACACGTGCCGCGAGCACCTGATTGAACAGAAAACTGCGCGCGGTCGAGAGCAGGCGCGAACGCACATTGCGCTGCTCCGGCAAGGCCTTGCGCGCCGCCCACGAACGCGCATCGACGACGTTGCCGCCGTCATGGCCGAAGCGCTGAGCACCGAAATAATTGGGAATGCCTTGTCTGGCGATCAGTTGCAGACGTTCTTCAATGGCAGCCTTGTCGCCATTGAACTGAGTCAGACGCAAGGTGAAACCGTTGGCCGAATGCGCACCGCGTTGCAACTTGCGCTTGTGGCGGGTGGTCTTGAGGATCTTCAGCGTGTCGTTTTCCGCTGCCGACAGATCCGGGTCAGCCTTGCCTGGCAGTTGCACGCTGAACCACTGACGGGTCAACGCCTGGCGATCCTTGAGACCTGCATAGCTGACGGTGCGCAAAGGCACGCCGGCAGCCTTGGCGATACGCCGCGCAGCCTCCTCGGTGTTCAGGCCACGCTTTTCGACCCAGATCCACAAGTGCTCGCCATCGCCGCTGAACGGGATATCGAGCACTTCGTCGACCTGAAAGTCTTCCGCGACCGCTTTCAGTACGGCGCTGCCCAAGGACTCGCCATAGGCACGCGGGCCGAGCAATTGCAGTTCATTCATGCGCGCAGCAACAAGGCAACGGAGTGCACGGCGATGCCCTCTTCGCGACCGACAAAGCCAAGCTTTTCGGTGGTGGTAGCTTTCACGTTCACTTGATCCAATTCAACTTGAAGATCCGCCGCGATCAGCGCGCGCATCGATTCGATATGCGGGGCCATTTTCGGCGCCTGGGCGACAATGGTGTTGTCGACGTTGCCGACTTTCCAGCCTTTGGCGTGGATCAGCGCGACCACGTGACGCAGCAGCGCACGGCTGTCAGCGCCCTTGAATTGCGGGTCGGTGTCCGGGAAGTGTTTGCCGATATCGCCCAGCGCCGCCGCGCCGAGCAAGGCATCGCTCAAGGCGTGCAGCAGGACGTCACCGTCGGAATGAGCGAGCAGCCCGAAGCTGTGTGCAATGCGCACGCCGCCCAGAGTAATGAAATCGCCTTCAGCGAAACGGTGCACATCATAGCCGTGGCCAATACGCATAAAAAAACGCCCCGATTTTTGTCAGGGCGTGATTCTACCTGCATTAGGCCTTGAGGGCGCGTGCGTGATGCTGCAAGTGGTCGTCAATGAAGCTTGAGATGAAGAAATAGCTGTGGTCGTAGCCCGGTTGCAGGCGCAATGTCAGCGGATGGCTCGCTTGTTTTGCCGCTTGTTGCAGCGCTTCCGGCTTGAGCTGGTTGGCGAGGAAGTCGTCGCGATCCCCTTGATCGACCAGCAATGGCAGTTTTTCGGTAGCGTCAGCAATCAACGCACAAGCATCCCATTCTTTCCACTTCGAGCGGTCTTCGCCCAGGTAACGGGAAAAAGCCTTCTGGCCCCACGGGCAATCCATCGGATTGTTGATCGGTGAAAACGCCGACACCGACTGGTAACGCCCCGGATTGCGCAGCGCGCAGACCAACGCACCGTGGCCGCCCATGGAGTGGCCGCTGATGCTGCGTTTGTCCGACGCTGGGAAATGCGCTTCAACCAGTGAAGGCAATTCCTGCACGACATAGTCATGCATCCGATAGTGTCGCGACCAAGGTTCCTGCGTGGCATTCAAATAAAACCCCGCACCGAGGCCAAAATCCCACGCATTGTCAGGATCACCCGGCACATCAGGACCACGTGGACTGGTGTCCGGCGCAACAATGATCAAACCGAGCTCGGCGGCCATGCGCTGGGCGCCAGCCTTCTGCATGAAGTTCTCATCGGTGCAGGTCAGGCCCGACAGCCAGTACAGCACCGGCAACTTGCCGCCCTGCTCTGCCTGCGGAGGCAGATAGACAGCGAACACCATGTCGCAACCGAGCACATCGGAACGATGGCGATAACGCTTGTGCCAACCGCCGAAACTCTTCTGACAGGAGATATTTTCCAGACTCATAGGATTCTCCCAGCTGCAAGCCACAAGCTTCGAGCTTCAAGAAAAGGCCTGATCGCCCTTGCTTGACGCTTGAAACTTGTAGCTTGGGGCTGCTTTTTAGAAATGAATGACGGTACGGATGCTCTTGCCTTCGTGCATCAGGTCGAACGCCTTGTTGATGTCTTCCAGGCCCATGGTGTGGGTGATGAAAGTATCCAGCGGGATCTCACCGCTCTGCGCCATGTCGACATAGCTTGGCAACTCGGTACGGCCGCGCACGCCGCCGAACGCCGAACCGCGCCAGACGCGACCGGTCACCAGTTGGAACGGACGGGTAGCGATTTCCTGGCCGGCACCGGCGACGCCGATGATCACCGACTCGCCCCAACCTTTGTGGCAGCACTCAAGGGCGGCGCGCATCAGTTGCACGTTGCCGATGCATTCGAAGGAGAAGTCGACGCCGCCATCGGTCATGTCGACGATGACTTCCTGGATCGGGCGATCGAAATCTTTCGGGTTTACGCAATCGGTGGCGCCCAGTTGCTTGGCGATTTCGAATTTGGCCGGGTTGATGTCGATGGCAATGATGCGTGAAGCCTTGGCTTTCACCGCGCCGATCACCGCCGACAAACCGATGCCGCCGAGGCCGAAAATGGCGACGGTGTCACCCGGTTTGACCTTGGCAGTGTTGATCACTGCGCCGATACCGGTGGTGACGCCACAGCCCAGCAGGCAGACTTTCTCCAGCGGCGCGTCTTTGGAAATTTTGGCGACGGAGATTTCCGGCAACACGGTGTATTCCGAGAACGTCGACGTGCCCATGTAGTGGAAAATCGTCTCGCCCTTGTAGGAAAAACGCGAAGTACCGTCCGGCATCAGGCCCTTGCCCTGGGTCGCGCGAATCGCCTGACACAGGTTGGTTTTGCCGGACTTGCAGAATTTGCACTGGCCACATTCCGGCGTGTACAGCGGAATGACGTGGTCGCCGACGGCTACCGAGGTTACGCCTTCACCGATGGCTTCGACGATGGCGCCGCCTTCGTGGCCGAGGATCGACGGGAAGATCCCTTCCGGGTCAGCGCCGGACAGGGTGTAAGCGTCAGTGTGGCAAACACCGGAAGCCACCACGCGCAGCAACACTTCACCAGCCTTGGGCATGGCGACATCGACTTCTACGATTTCCAGCGGCTTCTTGGCCTCGAAGGCAACGGCGGCGCGCGACTTGATCATGCTGACTCTCCAGTGAATCCATTGAATAAAAAACCAGACCAGGAGTGTAATACATGGTCTGACGGTGAATAATCCAAGCAAAAGCAAAACATTATTGCTGCACAGGGATAATCACGATGTCCGAAAACCGCTGGGAAGGTATCGACGAGTTCGTCGCCGTTGCCGAATGCAGC
This sequence comes from Pseudomonas sp. TH06, assembly GCF_016651305.1. Taxonomy (GTDB): domain Bacteria; phylum Pseudomonadota; class Gammaproteobacteria; order Pseudomonadales; family Pseudomonadaceae; genus Aquipseudomonas. Next base: position 86,759 of record NZ_JAEKEC010000001.1, read on the forward strand.
CAATTCACCGCGGCAGCCGAACGCCTTGGGGTTTCTTCCTCGCACATCAGTCGGCAAATCGTACGACTGGAAGAGCGCTTGCAGACACGCCTGCTCTATCGCAGTACGCGCCGGGTGACGCTGACCGAGGCTGGACAGACTTTTCTGCAACATTGCCAGCGCCTGCAGGACGGTCGTGAAGAGGCCTTGCGCGCCGTTGGCGATCTGACCAGCGAGCCGAAAGGCATGCTGCGCATGACTTGCGCCGTTGCCTACGGTGAGCGATTTATCGTGCCGCTGGTAACACGGTTCATGGGGCTGTACCCACAACTGCGCATTGATATTGAATTGAGCAATCGCCAACTCGATCTGGTGCATGAAGGACTTGATCTGGCGATTCGGTTGGGGCGCCTACAGGATTCGCGATTGGTCGCAACGCGGCTGGCGCCGAGGCGCATGTATCTGTGCGCGTCGCCGTCCTACCTGGAACGGTATGGCCGCCCACACAGTTTGTCGGAACTGAGCCGTCACAATTGCCTGATTGGCAGCTCGGACATCTGGCAGCTGGAGCAAAACGGGCGGGAATTTTCCCAGCGGGTGCAGGGAAACTGGCGCTGCAACAGTGGGCAAGCGGTGCTGGATGCGGCGCTGCAAGGGGTTGGGTTGTGTCAGTTGCCGGATTATTACGTGCTCGAGCATCTGCACAGTGGTGCGTTGATTTCGTTGCTGGAGACGCATCAGCCGCCGAATACGGCAGTGTGGGCGCTGTATCCGCAGCAACGGCATTTGTCGCCAAAGGTGCGCAAACTGGTGGATTTCTTGAAGGAAGGTTTGGCTGAACAGCCGGAGTATCGGGTTTGAGATCAAAAGATCGCAGCCTTCGGCAGCTCCTACAGGGGGTTGCATTCCGTTGTAGGAGCTGCCGCAGGCTGCGATCCTTTAACGGCGGTTAGCCCAACGCTGGCGCAACCATTCCAGGTCTTCCGGCCGGGTTACTTTGAGGTTATCTGCACGACCTTCAATCAAGCGAGGCGCCAGCCCCGCCCACTCCATCGCCGAAGCTTCATCGGTAATCACGGCGTCAGCGACCAGACTGTCGGCCAATGCCCGATGCAACGCCCCCAGGCGAAACATCTGCGGCGTATAGGCTTGCCAGATCACACTGCGATCCACGGTTTCAACCACACGACCGTGCTTGTCGACTCGTTTCAGGGTGTCGCGCGCGGGAACGGCGAGCAAACCACCCACCGCGTCATCCGCCAACTCAGCGAGCAGCTTGTCGAGGTCATCGCGACTCAGGTTGGGACGTGCCGCATCGTGTACCAGCACCCAATCTTCATCATCAGCACCCTGCGCATGCAAATGCAGCAAGGCATTAAGCACCGAGCCGGAGCGCTCGGCCCCGCCCTCAACGCGCTGAATACGCGGATCGCTGACGCACGCCAGATTCGGCCAGTAAGGATCATCAACCGCCAGACTGACCGCCAAACCCTTGAGGCTTGGGTGATCGAGGAAACAGCCAAGGCTGTGTTCGAGAATTGTGCGCCCGCCCAGTTGCAGATATTGCTTGGGACGGTCCGCGGCCATACGGGCACCGACGCCCGCGGCAGGAATCACGGCCCAGAAGGCCGGCAGGGAATTGATCATTGGGCCAACTGGTAAAGGGTTTCGCCGTCCTTGACCATTCCCAATTCGTGACGAGCCCGTTCTTCAACGGTCTCCATGCCTTTCTTCAACTCGCTGACTTCAGCGTCCATCACCCGGTTGCGCTCCAGCAGACCTTCGTTCTCGGCATGTTGATCAGCAATCTGCTGATTCAGCTCGGCGACCTGCGCCAGACTGCCATTGCCCACCCACAGGCGGTACTGCAGACCGGCCAGTAGCAAGAGCAAAACGAGAAACAACCAGTAAGGACTGCGCATCGAATATCAGGTATCCAGTGAAAAAAGACAGCCACGCCAAAACTTTGAAACGTCTGATAGCACGAAGCCTGGAAGATCCAGGCTTGTGCTGTTAAGGCATCAGATTAGTGGTAAATCCATCGCTGTCACGACTTTTTCGACACAATCCGCTGTCCTTCCATCAGTTTGTACTTAGCCGCGGAACTCGCTGCGACCGTTGTACTTGGCTTTGCCATTCAACTGCTCTTCGATACGCAGCAGTTGGTTGTACTTGGAGACGCGGTCGGAACGGCACAGCGAACCGGTCTTGATCTGGCCAGCCGAGGTGCCCACAGCCAGGTCGGCGATGGTCGAATCTTCGGTTTCGCCCGAACGGTGCGAGATCACGGCGGTGTAACCGGCAGCCTTGGCCATCTGGATGGCTTCCAGGGTTTCGGTCAGGGTGCCGATCTGGTTGAACTTGATCAGGATCGAGTTGGCGATCTTTTTATCGATGCCCTCTTTCAGGATCTTGGTGTTGGTCACGAACAGATCGTCGCCCACCAGCTGAGTCTTCTCACCGATCTTGTCGGTGAGGATTTTCCAGCCAGCCCAGTCGGACTCGTCCAGACCGTCTTCGATCGAGATGATCGGGTAACGCTCGGTCAGACCTTTCAGGTAGTCGGCGAAACCTTCAGCGGTGAACACCTGGCCTTCGCCGGACAGGTTGTACTTGCCGTCTTCGTAGAATTCGCTGGCCGCGCAGTCCAGTGCCAGGGTCACGTCGGTGCCCAGCTTGTAACCGGCGTTGGCCACAGCTTCGGAGATCACTTTCAGCGCGTCTTCGTTGGACGCCAGGTTCGGTGCGAAACCGCCTTCGTCGCCAACGGCGGTGCTCAGGCCACGGGCCTTCAGCACAGCTTTCAGGTGATGGAAAATCTCGGTGCCCATGCGCAGACCTTCCGAGAAAGACTTGGCGCCAACCGGCTGAACCATGAATTCCTGGATGTCGACGTTGTTATCGGCGTGCTCGCCACCGTTGATGATGTTCATCATCGGAACCGGCATCGAGTAAACACCCGGGGTACCGTTCAGGTTGGCGATGTGTGCGTACAGCGGCAGGTCCTGATCCTGAGCAGCAGCCTTGGCCGCAGCCAGAGACACGGCGAGGATGGCGTTGGCGCCCAGGGAACCTTTGTTTTCAGTACCGTCGAGCTTGATCATCGCGTGATCCAGGGCTTTCTGGTCGCTTGGGTCGGTACCCAGCAGCAGATCGCGGATCGGACCGTTGATGTTGGCTACCGCTTTGAGCACGCCCTTGCCCAGGTAACGGCTCTTGTCGCCATCACGCAGCTCGAGCGCTTCACGCGAGCCAGTGGATGCACCGGACGGCGCGCAAGCGCTGCCGATGATGCCGTTGTCGAGAAGCACGTCCGCTTCCACGGTGGGATTGCCACGGGAGTCGAGAACTTCACGACCTTTGATGTCGACGATTTTTGCCATTGTTGTAAACACTCCAAAGTTGACGAAAACGACGCAGCTAGAGGAAATCTTTTTACCGTCGGCAAGGGGTGTGCAGCGGGCAGACTTGCAGACGATAACGCTCATGCCCGAGGGCATGAGCGACAAATCGTGCGGTACTTTACCGGAGAATTGAGGTTTACGCGGTTTCTACCGTCGGAAAACTCTTCACCAGTTCGTCCAACGCTTTGAGCTGGGCCAGGAATGGCTCCAGTTTGTCCAGACGCAAGGCGCAAGGGCCGTCGCATTTGGCGTTGTCCGGATCCGGGTGCGCTTCGAGGAACAGACCCGCCAGACCTTGGCTCATACCGGCCTTGGCCAAGTCCAGAACCTGGGCACGGCGACCGCCGGCGGAGTCGGAACGACCGCCAGGCATTTGCAGCGAATGGGTCACGTCGAAGAATACCGGATACTCGAACTGCTTCATGATGCCGAAGCCGAGCATGTCAACCACGAGGTTGTTGTAGCCGAAGCTCGAACCACGCTCGCAGAGGATCAACTGATCGTTACCCGCTTCCACACACTTGTTCAGGATGTGTTTCATTTCCTGAGGCGCGAGGAACTGGGCTTTCTTGATATTGATCACTGCATTGGTCTTGGCCATCGCGACGACCAGATCGGTCTGGCGCGACAGGAAGGCCGGCAGTTGAATGATGTCGCAGACCTCAGCGACGACCGCGGCCTGATCGGGCTCGTGGACGTCGGTGATGATCGGTACGCCGAAGGCTTGTTTGATGTCCTGGAAGATGCGCATGCCCTCTTCCAGGCCAGGACCGCGATACGAGGCAACAGAAGAACGGTTGGCCTTGTCGAAACTGGCCTTGAACACGTAAGGGATACCGAGTTTCTCGGTGACCTTCACATACTCTTCGCAAACCTGCATGGCCATGTCACGGCTTTCCAGCACGTTCATGCCGCCGAACAGCACCATGGGTTTGTCGTTGGCAATCTCGATGTCGCCGACGCGGATGATCTTCTGTGCCATCGGGGTTACGCCTTCTTCTGGTGTTGAGCCAACGCTGCTTTGACAAAACCGCTGAACAGCGGATGGCCATCACGTGGTGTCGAGGTGAACTCAGGGTGGAACTGGCAAGCGACGAACCATGGATGATCCGGTGCTTCAACCACTTCAACCAGCGCTGCGTCAGCGGAGCGACCGGAGATTTTCAGGCCGGCTTCGATGATTTGTGGCAGCAGGTTGTTGTTCACTTCGTAACGGTGACGGTGACGCTCGACGATCACGTCCTTGCCATAGCAATCGTGCACCTTGGAGCCGGCTTCAAGCAGGCATTCCTGAGCGCCGAGGCGCATGGTGCCGCCCAGATCGGACGCTTCGGTACGCACTTCAACGGCGCCGGTGGCGTCTTCCCACTCGGTGATCAGACCGACAACCGGATGGCCGCTGGCGCGATCGAACTCGGTGGAGTTGGCATCTTTCCAGCCCAGCACGTTACGCGCGAACTCGATGACCGCCACTTGCATGCCGAGGCAGATACCCAGGTACGGAACCTTGTTTTCACGAGCGTACTGAACGGCAGTGATCTTGCCTTCCACGCCACGCAGACCGAAGCCGCCCGGTACGAGGATCGCGTCGACACCTTCGAGCAGCGCAGTGCCCTGGTTTTCGATGTCTTCGGAATCGATGTAGCGCAGGTTGACCTTGGTACGGTTGCTGATGCCGGCGTGACTCATCGCTTCGATCAGCGACTTGTACGCATCCAGCAGCTCCATGTACTTGCCGACCATGGCGATGGTGACTTCGTGTTCCGGGTTCAGCTTGGCGTCAACCACCGCTTCCCACTCGGACAGATCGGCGCTGCCGCATTGCAGGCCAAAACGCTCGACGACGAAATCATCCAGACCCTGCGAATGCAGAATGCCCGGGATCTTGTAGATGGTGTCGGCGTCTTCCAGCGCGATTACCGCACGTTCTTCAACGTTGGTGAATTGCGCGATCTTGCGGCGCGACGAAACATCGATCGGGTGATCGGAACGGCACACCAGCACGTCTGGCTGAAGACCGATCGAACGCAGTTCCTTGACGGAGTGCTGAGTCGGTTTGGTCTTGGTCTCGCCGGCGGTGGCAATGTATGGCACCAGCGTCAGGTGCATCAGCATCGCGCGCTTGGCGCCGACTTCGAAACGCAACTGACGGATGGCTTCGAGGAACGGTTGCGACTCGATGTCACCGACGGTGCCACCGATTTCGACCATCGCCACGTCAGCGTCACCAGCACCCTTGATGATGCGGCGCTTGATTTCGTCGGTGATGTGCGGAATCACCTGGATGGTTGCACCCAGGTAGTCACCACGGCGCTCTTTGCGCAGCACGTGCTCGTAGACACGGCCAGTGGTGAAGTTGTTGTTCTGGGTCATGGTCGTGCGGATGAACCGCTCGTAGTGGCCCAGGTCCAGGTCGGTCTCGGCGCCGTCGTGGGTGACGAACACTTCACCGTGCTGGAACGGGCTCATGGTGCCCGGGTCGACGTTGATGTACGGATCCAGCTTAAGCATGGTGACCTTAAGCCCCCGCGCCTCCAGGATGGCCGCCAATGAAGCCGAGGCAATGCCTTTCCCCAATGAAGAAACAACACCGCCCGTGACGAATATGTAGCGCGTCATGAAAAACCCTAGAAGTCTGCGTTAAAGCGGTACGAGCCGCCGGGGAAAGCGAAGGAAGGCCGAAGCCCCCGATCACCTGCATTAATCACAGTGCACCTTTCAAAAAAACCGCCGCGTTGGGACAGACCGGCAGATGAAACACCGGTACGTTGCTCGCTACACATTTTTTGGAATCGCCCAGCAAAGACTGCTTGGTAATCGGCAACTCCTGCAATTCAGGCGAATCCACAGAAGTTGTATCAAGAAGGGAGCGTAGTCTACCGGAATGCCCCTTTCATCTCAAACCTTGATCTTCGTCTATTGGCTGCCAATGCAATTTCCAGCCTTCCTGCGCATTGCCATCAAGGCCCGGCAGGTTCGCTACCGCGAGCAATTCTTCGCCGCGAAACAGCAGCGGCAATCTGCCACGCACGAAGCCCGGCACCGCACGCTCGTTGAGCAGGCGCTTGAGGTCACGATGACCCCGTTCGGCCAGATGCATCACTTCGCCGCCCTGCCGATAAGCAATGCGTAGCGGCCCGCCAGGAGTCTGACCGCTGAAGATGACACGCCCATTATCGGGCAAGCGTAGCGCTGAGGTCGGGGCCTGCCACTCTGCGCCGATCATCGGCGGGCACAACCAATCGTCGCTGAGCCACCATAATCGGCCGGCGCTGCGGTGCAGCTCACCATCGGCCAGACGCCAGACAGGCGAAGCGCTCTGGGCGGCATCGCAAAGATTTGTCCAACCCGACCAATGGTCAGTGTCGGGCAAGCGCGTGAGGGGTTCGAGCCAGTGACTCAGCGCATTGCGCTGACGGGCGGCAGACAACCCTGCCAGCGGCGCCAGTTCCAAGGAGGGCAGACCCAGCCATGCGAATTCATCCGGGGTTTGCGCCTGAGCCAGATCCATCTGTGCCAACTCATCGAGCAGGCCTTGCGCTTCGCGCAGATGCCCAGCGCTGCGGGCCATGCTGGCCTGCGCTTGCGGCCAGCGTTCAGTCAGCAGCGGCATGATTTGCTGGCGCAGATAATTGCGCGAGAATTGCGAGTCCTGATTCGACGGGTCTTCGATCCAGCGCAGTTGATGGGCCAGCGCATAAGCTTCCAATTCGGCCCGGGGGATATCAAGCAAGGCTCTGACCAGAACCCCCTGCCCCAGCGGGCGCTCACCCGGCATGCCTGACAAACCTCTAACTCCGGCGCCGCGCAACAGACGGAACATCAGCGTTTCAGCCTGATCGTCACGGTGCTGCCCGGTCAGCAGCACGTCATTGGCTTGAGTCAACGAACTGAACAGCGCATAACGCGCATCCCGCGCTGCCCGCTCCAGACTCGCTCCGGGTTTCACAGTCACCCGCTCGATCCGCAACGGCACACCCAGCGCATCGCAGACGGACTGGCAATGTTGCGGCCACGCATCAGCCGCAGCCTGAAGGCCGTGATGGACATGGATGGCACTGAGCGTCGGGAGGGATTCGGTTTTGGCGAGTTGCGCGAGCAGATGCAGGAGGACGGTGGAGTCGAGCCCACCCGAGAAGGCGATGCGCCAGTGTCTGGCCTTGCGCCAAGACTCCACGTTCAGCAGAAGGCGCGACGGCAAATCACTCTTCGAAGGATTCATAGAGATTGATCGCTTCTCAAAAAGCTCTGTAGGAGCTGCCGCAGGCTGCGATCTTTTGATTTTGCTTTTTCAAGATCAAAAGATCGCAGCCTGCGGCAGCTCCTACAGGGGTACTGCGCGTTCGGCTTAGAGACCGTAGCTCATCAGTCGATCGTAACGGCGCTTCAACAGCGCTTCGTTGTCGAACTTCTTCAGCATCGCCAGTTGCGAGCTCAGTTCGGCACGGATCGATGCAGCCGCAGCGGCCGGATCACGGTGTGCGCCGCCCAGAGGCTCGCCAATCACCTTGTCGACGATACCCAGGCCTTTCAGACGCTCGGCAGTGATGCCCATCGCTTCAGCGGCATCCGGCGCTTTCTCGGCGGTTTTCCACAGAATCGAAGCGCAACCTTCCGGCGAGATCACCGCGTAGGTCGAGTATTGCAGCATGTTCAGCTGATCGCAGACACCAATCGCCAATGCACCGCCGGAACCACCTTCACCGATCACGGTGGCGATGATCGGGGTTTTCAGGCGCGACATCACACGCAGGTTCCAGGCGATGGCTTCGCTCTGGTTGCGCTCTTCAGCGTCGATCCCAGGATACGCGCCCGGAGTGTCGATAAAGGTCAGGATCGGCATTTTGAAACGCTCGGCCATCTCCATCAGACGGCAAGCCTTGCGGTAGCCTTCAGGACGCGGCATGCCGAAGTTGCGACGAACCTTCTCGCGCACTTCACGGCCCTTCTGATGACCGATGATCATCACTGGCTGGTCGTCCAGACGGGCGATACCGCCAACGATGGCAGCGTCGTCGGAGAAGTGGCGGTCACCGTGCAATTCGTCGAACTCGGTGAAAATGTGTTCGATGTAGTCCAGGGTGTACGGGCGTTTCGGGTGACGCGCCAGGCGTGCGATCTGCCAGCTGGTCAGCTTGCCGAAGATGTCCTCGGTCAGCGTTTTGCTCTTGTCCTGCAGGCGGGAGATCTCATCGCCGATATTCAGCGAATTGTCATTACCGACCAAGCGCAACTCTTCGATCTTGGCTTGCAGGTCGGCGATCGGCTGTTCGAAATCTAGAAAATTCGGGTTCATAGGCGTCCGTCTTGGGTCGTGTCCCAAATGAGCTTGGGCCGGCCGGTTGTCTATTCGCGCCCTACCTTAAGGGAGAGGCGCGCTAAGGTCGAGATTAAAAATTCAGGTTGCGGGCGGGCGCCATGATGGCGCTCGCCGGTCAACGGTATTGGAGGAAGACGTTGTCTCGCCCGAACTGGTCACGCAGAGCCTGAATCAAGGCATCTGCCGGGTCGATTCGCCAGGTCTCGCCGAACTGCAGCAAGGTCTTCGCATCCGGGCTGGTGTATTCCATGGTGATCGGGCATGCACCGCGATGGCGCTTGAGCAAATCCCCCAGCCAGCGTAGCTGATCGCCTTTCAAATCCTGGGTTTGCAGCTTCAGACGCAGGCTTTCGGCCAGGTTGGTGCGCGCATCCTCCATGCTCATCACCCGCTTGACCCGCAGGCGCAGGCCGCCGGAGAAGTCGTCATTACTGACCTCACCTTCGACCACCACCATCGCGTCGGTCTGCAACAGCGATTGCGCGGAATGGAACGCATCGGCAAACAGCGACGCCTCGATCCGCCCAGAGCGGTCGTCGAGGGTGATGAAGCCCATTTTGTCGCCTTTTTTGTTCTTCATCACGCGCAGGGCAATGATCATCCCCGCCACGGTTTGCGTGTCGCGCGCCGGTTTAAGGTCGATGATGCGCTGGCGGGCGAAACGGCGAATCTCGCCTTCGTATTCGTCGATCGGGTGACCGGTCAGGTACAGACCCAAGGTGTCTTTTTCACCCTTGAGGCGTTCCTTGAGAGTCAGCTCCTTGGCCTTGCGATGCGTCGCATAAACGTCGGCATCTTCCTCGACAAACAACCCGCCAAACAGGTCGGCGTGGCCGCTGTCGTGGGTGCGCGCGGTTTGTTCGGCAGCCTTGATCGCCTCTTCCATTGCCGCCAGCAGCACGGCGCGGTTGCGGTCGATGTTGGCCTGATAAGCCTTTTGCTCGTCGTGAAAGTATGGGCCGAGACGATCCAGCGCACCGCTGCGAATCAAACCGTCGAGGGTGCGTTTGTTGATGCGTTTGAGGTCAACCCGGGCGCAGAAGTCGAACAGATCCTTGAACGGACCTTCCTGACGCGCCTCGGTGATCGCTTCCACCGGGCCTTCGCCGACGCCCTTGATCGCGCCGAGGCCGTAAACGATGCGGCCGTCGTCGTTCACCGTGAACTTGAACTCCGAAGTGTTCACGTCCGGCGCGTCGAGGCGCAGCTTCATCGTGCGCACTTCCTCGATCAAGGTCACGACCTTGTCGGTGTTGTGCATATCCGCCGACAGTACCGCGGCCATGAACGGCGCCGGGTAATGGGCTTTCAGCCAAGCAGTCTGGTACGACACCAGACCGTAGGCGGCGGAGTGGGATTTGTTGAAGCCGTAACCGGCGAATTTTTCCACCAGGTCGAAAATGTTACCGGCGAGATCGGCGTCGATATTGTTGGTCGCGCAACCCTCAATGAAGCCGCCGCGCTGCTTGGCCATTTCCTCGGGCTTTTTCTTACCCATTGCCCGACGCAGCATGTCCGCACCGCCGAGGGTGTAACCGGCCATGACCTGGGCAATCTGCATCACCTGTTCCTGATACAGGATGATGCCGTAAGTCGGCGCCAATACAGGCTTGAGGCCTTCGTACTGGTAGTCCGAGTGCGGATACGCGAGTTCGGCGCGACCGTGCTTACGGTTGATGAAGTCGTCCACCATGCCGGACTGCAACGGGCCCGGACGGAACAGGGCCACCAGCGCGATCAAGTCTTCCAGGCAGTCGGGCTTGAGCTTTTTGATCAGCTCTTTCATGCCGCGGGATTCAAGCTGGAACACCGCGGTGGTCTCAGCTTTTTGCAGCAATGTGTAAGTCGGTTTGTCGTCGAGCGGGATAAACGCGATATCGAGTGGCGGCTCGTCGACCTTGGCGCGGTCACGGTTAATGGTTTTCAGCGCCCAGTCGATGATCGTCAGGGTCCGCAGGCCGAGGAAGTCGAACTTCACCAGACCGGCGGCCTCGACGTCATCCTTGTCGAACTGGGTTACCAGACCGTCACCGGCCTCGTCGCAATAGATTGGCGAGAAATCGGTCAGCTTGGTCGGCGCGATAACCACACCACCGGCGTGTTTACCGACGTTACGCACGACGCCTTCGAGCTTGCGCGCCATCTCCCAGATTTCGGCAGCCTCTTCATCGACCTTGATGAAGTCACGGAGGATTTCTTCCTGCTCGTAGGCTTTTTCCAGGGTCATGCCGACTTCGAACGGAATCATCTTCGACAGACGATCCGCCAGGCCGTAGGACTTGCCCTGCACCCGTGCCACGTCACGCACCACAGCCTTGGCGGCCATGGAACCGAACGTGATGATCTGGCTTACCGCGTTGCGGCCGTACTTCTCGGCCACATAGTCGATCACCCGGTCACGACCGTCCATGCAGAAGTCGACGTCGAAGTCGGGCATCGATACCCGTTCCGGGTTAAGGAAACGTTCGAACAGCAGGTCGTATTCCAGCGGGTCGAGGTCGGTGATCTTCTGTACGTAAGCCACCAGCGATCCAGCACCCGAGCCCCGGCCCGGACCTACCGGTACGCCGTTGCTCTTGGCCCACTGGATAAAGTCCATAACGATGAGGAAGTAACCGGGGAAGCCCATCTGGATGATGATATCCAGCTCGAAATTCAAGCGGTCGACGTAGACCTGACGTTTGGCTTCGTAGTCTTCAGTAGTGTCTTTGGGCAGCAGCACCGCCAGTCGCTCTTCGAGACCGTCGAAGGAGACTTTGCGGAAATACTCGTCGATGGTCATGCCATCGGGGATCGGGAAGTTGGGCAGGAAGTGCGTGCCCAGCTTCACGTCGATGTTGCAGCGCTTGGCGATCTCGACGGTGTTTTCGATCGCGTCGGGAATGTCGCTGAACAGCTCGGCCATTTCCTCGGCGCTTTTGAGGTATTGCTGATCGCTGTAATTCTTCGAACGGCGCGGATCGTCGAGGGCGCGGCCCTCACCGATGCACACGCGGGTTTCGTGAGCGGCGAAGTCTTCCTGCTTGATGAAGCGCACATCGTTGGTCGCCACCAGCGGCGCGCCAAGTTTGTCGGCCAGGGCCACGGCGCCGTGCAGTTGCTCTTCGTCGTTAGGGCGATTGGTGCGCTGGATCTCCAGATAGAAGCGATCAGGGAACACCGCCATCCATTCGCGCGCCAACGCTTCGGCCTCGGCCGGGTTGCCGCCGATCATCGCCATGCCGATCTCGCCTTCTTTCGCGGCGGACAGCATGATCAGGCCTTCGTTGGCCTCGGCGACCCACTCGCGTTCGACAATGATCATGCCGTTGCGCTGACCTTCGATGAAGCCGCGCGAGATCAACTCTGTGAGGTTTCGATAACCCTTGGCGTTCATGACCAACAGACTGAGCCGGCTCAACGGCCCGTCCGGATCCTTGTTCGACAGCCACAGGTCGGCACCGCAGATCGGCTTGATGCCTGCGCCCATGGTGTTTTTATAGAATTTGACCAGGGAACACATGTTGTTCTGGTCGGTGACCGCGACCGCCGGCATGTTCATGCCGGTCAGCGCCTTGACCAGTGGCTTGATCCGCACCAGCCCGTCGACCAGGGAGTATTCAGTGTGCAGGCGTAGATGAACGAATGAAGCCGGCATAGTGATCCTGTCCAGTTACATAGAGACAACAAGGCCCGGATTGTACCGGGCCTCGAACAAAACATCAGCCTTGCGACTAAACCTGCGTCAAGCCTTCCAATGCTTCATAAGCCTGACGCACCGGCGCAAACGAGCGCCGGTGAATCGGTGTCGGGCCAAGACGCACCAACGCTTCCAGATGAACGGGCGTCGGGTAGCCTTTATGGCCACCAATGCCGTAACCCGGGTAGATCAGTTCAAACGCGGCCATCTCGCGGTCACGGCTGACCTTGGCCAGAATCGACGCGGCGGCAATCGCCGGCACCTTGCCGTCACCCTGCACCACCGCTTCAGCGCGCATCGGCAATTTCGGGCAGCGGTTGCCATCGATCATCGCCAGTTTCGGCTGAATGTGCAGCCCCGCCACTGCGCGCTGCATGGCCAGCATCGTCGCGTGGAGAATGTTCAACTCGTCGATTTCTTCGACTTCGGCGCGGGCGATGCACCAGCTCAGCGACTTCTCGATGATCTCGTCGTAGAGCTTTTCGCGCTTGGCTTCGGTGAGTTTCTTCGAGTCGTTGAGCCCGAGAATCGGCCGGTTCGGATCGAGAATCACCGCCGCCGTCACCACCGCACCGCACAATGGGCCGCGACCGACTTCATCGACACCGGCAACCAGTTCTTCGACTTCGGCGACCAGGGTGAAATCCAGGCCCATTTGCATATCTTTCTTGCTCATCGTGTTTGACCGATCAGGTTGAGGACGGCGTCCGCCGCCTGATTGGAAGCGTCCCGGCGCAGCGTGCGATGAATCTCGTCAAAGCCGCGGGTCTGTTCTTCACCGCCCTCGATCAATGGCGACAAGGTCTGCGCCAAGGTGTCAACTGTCGCATCATCCTGCAACAGTTCCGGCACCAGCAAGCGCTGGGCCAGCAGGTTAGGCAAGGACACATACGGGCTCTTGACCATGCGCTTGAGAATCCAGAACGTCAGTGGCGCCAAGCGATAAGCCACCACCATCGGCCGCTTGTACAGCAGCGCTTCGAGGGTGGCCGTGCCGGAAGCAATCAGCACTGCGTTGCACGCTGCCAAGGCCAGATGGGATTTGCCGTCAAGCAACGTCACCGGCAGATCGCGACCGACCAGCAGCGCCTCGATCTGCGCGCGACGCTCTGCATTGGCGCACGGCATGACGAAACGCAACCCCGGGCGCATGGCACGCAGACGCTCGGCAGTGTCGAGGAAAAGTGCGCCCAGACGGCTGACTTCTCCGCCGCGACTGCCAGGCATCAGCGCCACCAGCGGGCCGTCGGGCAAGCCCAGTTCAGCACGGGCAGCGGCTCGATCAGCCGCCAGTGGAATGGTATCGGCCAGGGTATGACCGACGAACCGCACCGGTACGTCCTTCTCTTCGTAGAATTTTGCTTCGAACGGCAACAGCGTCAGCATCAGGTCGCAGCCTTCGCGAATCTTCAGCACGCGCTTCTGCCGCCACGCCCACACCGACGGGCTGACGTAGTGCACGGTCTTGATTCCGGCCTGACGCAGCTTGAGTTCGATATTGAGGTTGAAATCCGGCGCATCGATACCGATGAACACGTCCGGTTTCTCGGCGATCAGCGTGGCGATCAGGTCCTTGCGGCGCTTGAGCAACTCACGCAGCCGGCCGAGGACCTCCACCAACCCCATGACCGACAAGCGTTCCATGGGGAAATAAGAGGTGAGACCCTCAGCCTGCATCAGCGGACCGCCGACACCGATGAACTCGACCGCCGGATGCTGTGCCTTGAGAGCGCGCATAAGACCGGCGCCCAGAATGTCACCGGAAGCCTCACCCGCCACCAGCGCAATACGCAAATTGGCCATGATCAGCGAGTGATGCCGCGAGTCGACGACTGGATGGAATCGCGGAACACCGCAACTTCCGGGAACTGGGCCGCAGGCTCGGCCAGCTCTGCCAGGGCCTGCTCGACGGTCAGTCCTTGGCGATAAACGGTTTTGTAGGCGCGGCGCAATGCATGGATAGCGTCTTCGCTGAAACCGCGACGGCGCATGCCTTCGAAGTTCATGCTGCGCGCTTCGGCAGGGTTACCAAACACCGTGACGTACGCCGGAACATCCTTGCCGATGGCGGTACCCATGCCGGAAAAGCTGTGGGCGCCGATGTGGCAATACTGATGCACCAGGGTGAACCCGGAGAGGATCGCCCAGTCTTCGACGTGCACATGGCCGGCCAATGCTGTGTTGTTGACCAGAATGCAGTGGTTGCCAATGACGCTGTCATGACCGATATGGGCATAGGCCATGATCAGGTTGTGATCGCCCAGCGTGGTTTCGGAGCGGTCCTGCACGGTACCACGGTGAATCGTCACGCCTTCGCGGATGACGTTGTGGTCGCCGATCACCAGACGGGTATCTTCACCCTTGTACTTCAGATCAGGCGTGTCTTCGCCTACCGAGGAAAACTGGTAGATGCGATTGTGCTTACCGATGCGGGTCGGACCTTTGAGGATCACATGCGGCCCGATCACGGTACCCTCGCCGATTTCCACACCTGCGCCGATGATCGACCACGGGCCGACCTCGACGCCGTCAGCCAGTACGGCCGACGGATCGATGATTGCGCGAGGGTCAATCAAACTCATAGCTTGCGTTCCGCGCAGATGATTTCAGCGGAACAGACTGGCTTGCCGTCGACCGAAGCCTGGCATTCGAATTTCCAGATCTGGCGCTTGCAGCTGATGAACTTGGCTTCCAGGATCAACTGGTCGCCCGGCAGCACAGGCTGGCGAAAACGCAGCTTGTCGGAGCCGACGAAGTAATACAGGGTGCCGTCGGCCGGTTTGACGTCGAGCATTTTGAAACCGAGGATCCCGGCAGCCTGAGCCATCGCCTCGATGATCAGTACGCCCGGCATGATTGGATGCGCAGGGAAGTGACCATTGAAGAACGGCTCATTGATGCTGACATTCTTGTAGGCGCGAATGCGCTTGCCTTCAGTGTCCAGTTCCACCACCCGGTCCACCAGCAGGAACGGGTAACGGTGAGGCAGGTATTCGCGAATCTCGTTGATGTCCATCATTTCGGGGGGAAGCCTATGTAAAGATTGGGAGCGCGACTGACGCGCACTCCTCTAGCAAATCAAGGAGGCAGTCTAGCGGCTGTGCACACTTGATATGGAAATGGTATCAGCCATCTGATGAAGCATTGCCGTCAGGGGTCACTTCCCCTACGCGCTTTTCCAGCTGTTTCAAACGCCGCGCGATGTCATCGAGCTGACGGATGCGTGCCGCGCTTTTGCGCCATTCGGCCGCCGGTTGCATGGCTGTGCCGGAAGAATAGGCACCCGGCTCGGTAATCGAGTGGGTCACCATGGTCATCCCGGTCAGGAAAACGTTGTCGCAAATATCAATGTGGCCGACCAGACCGACACCACCGGCGAGCATGCAGTGCTTGCCGATTTTGGTGCTGCCGGAAATCCCCACGCACGCTGCCATCGCGGTGTGATCACCGACCTGGACGTTGTGGGCAATCTGAATCTGGTTATCGAGCTTCACGCCATTGCCGATCACGGTATCGGCCAAAGCACCGCGGTCGATGGCAGTATTCACGCCGATCTCGACATCGTCGCCAATGGTCACGCCACCGATCTGGGCGATTTTCTGCCAGATACCTTTCTCATTGGCGAAGCCGAAGCCTTCACCACCGAGCACGGCACCGGACTGAATCACCACACGCTTGCCGATGCGCACATCGTGATACAGCGTCACCCGTGGAGCGAGCCAGCCGCCCTCACCGATTTCACTACGCGCACCGATCACGCAATGCGCGCCCAACGTCACTTGCGCACCAATCCGCGCACCGGTCTCGATCACCACAAAAGGCCCGACGCTGGCGCTCGGATCAACCACCGCATCTGCTGCAATCACCGCTGAGGGATGGATACCCGCAGTGGCTTTTGGCTTGGGATCGAACAAGTGAGAGATACGGGCGTAAGCCAGATAAGGGTCCGGCACGACCAGTGCATTACCGGCAAAACCTTCGGCATCCGCTTCCTTGAGCAGCAACGCTGCTGCCTGCGAACCCGCCAGGTATTTGCGATATTGAGGATTTGCCAGAAAGCTCAACTGAGCTGGGCCAGCCTCTTGCAAAGTGGCTAGCCCAGTAATTTGCTTCTCCGGGTCGCCACGCAGGGTGGCGCCGAGGAACTCGGCCAGCTGGCCGAGCTTGATAGTCACGGTCATGGGTTACTTCAGCTGATTCATGCGCTCGATAACCTGGCGCGTGATGTCGTACTGAGGTTTGACATCAATCACTGCACCACGCTCGAACACCAGGTCAAAACCACCTTTCTTGATGACTTCTTCCACTGCGCTATCCAGTTTCGGCTTCAGTTGCTTGAGCATTTCGCGGTCGGCAACGGCTTTGGCTTCGTTCAGCTCCTTGGACTGGAACTGGAAGTCACGGGCCTTTTGCTTGAATTCCAGCTCCAGACGCTCACGCTCGCCTTGCTGCATCTTGTCGCCACCGGCCATCAGACGGTCCTGAATACCCTTGGCACTGCTTTCCAGGGTCTTCAGTTTGGTCAGTTGAGGACCGAACTTTTTCTCGGCATCCACGGCGTACTTCTTCGCCGAATCGGATTCCAGCAGCGCCATCTGATAGTTCAAGACAGCGATTTTCATGTCGGCAAATGCCGGGCCTGCCACCAGTACGGAGGCCAGGAGAACCAATTGAGTCAACTTACGCACGATGCACTCCTACAAAATCCATTGTCGTTATCTTGGGTCAGACGCTTAGAACGTCTGGCCGAGGGAGAATTGGAACACTTGAGTTTCAGCGTCATCCGGTTTCTTGATCGGCATGGCCAACGCGAAGCTCAGAGGACCCAGTGCGGTGACCCAGGTCACGCCAACACCGACGGAACTGGCCATGTTGCTCAGGCTGATGTCGTTGCACTTGGTGCTGGACTTCGAGCCGTCGGCGTTAACAGTATCTTTGCACTGCGAGTCAAACACGTTACCCACATCCCAGAATACCGAAGTACGCAGGGAACGCTGATCCTTGACGAATGGCAGCGGGAACAGGACTTCGACACCACCCTGAATCAGGACGTTACCACCGAACGGCAGCGGATCCTGATCCGGGTCTGCCAGCGTGCCCGGGTTAGTACCCTTGCTCGGGGTACTGCGCGGACCCAGCGTGCTGTCCTTGAAACCACGAACCGAGTTGAAACCACCAGCATAGTAGTTTTCATAGAACGGCAAGCCGTCGGTCGAACCGTAACCGTCGCCATAACCCAGTTCGGTGTGCAGACGCAGGGTGTAGTTCTCGCTGATCGGCTGGAAAAGCTGACCACGGTAATCGAGTTTGTAGAACGACAGGTCGCTACCTGGAATGGTGGTTTCCAGGGTCAGGCTCTGCGAACGACCACGGGTTGGCAATACGCCTTTGTTCAAAGTGGACTCGGACCAGCCGGCCGATGCCTTGAAGTTCAGGTATTGGTCGCCTTCCTGCTTAACGAAGTCGAAAATCTCGTCAACGGTGTAAGTACCGGTCTTGATCTTGTCTTGCTGCGCGGACAGACCGAAGGTCAGACGCGAAGTCTCGCTGATCGGGTAGCCCACGTTCACGCCGGCACCCAGGCTGTCTACCGCATAGCTTGCTACGTCGACGTCGAGGTCTTTGTAGTCAGTGGTGCGATAAAACGCGTTGTAACCCAGGCTCACGCCATCGGCGGTCCAGTACGGGTCAACGTAGCCGAAGTTGTAGCGGCTCTGGTATTCGCTTCGGGTCAGACCGACGCTGACGCGGTTACCGGTACCCAGGAAGTTGTTCTGGGTGATAGAACCACCGAGGATCAGACCGGCGCTCTGAGCAAAACCAACGCTGGCAGTGATCGAGCCGGAAGCCTGCTCTTCAACGCTGTAATTCACGTCAACCTGGTCATCGACACCCGGAACAGCCGGGGTTTCGACGTTGACTTCCTTGAAGAAGCCCAGACGTTCAAGACGGGTCTTGGACTGGTCGATCAGGTAGGTCGAAGCCCAGCCACCTTCCATCTGACGCATTTCACGACGCAGCACTTCGTCTTCGGACTTGGTGTTGCCACGGAAGTTGATGCGGTTGACGTAGGCACGCTTGCCCGGATCGACAGCAAACAGGATGTCCACGGTGTGGTCATCATCGTGCGGCTGAGGTACGCCGTTGACGTTGGCGAAGGTGTAACCCTCGTTACCCAGGCGGCGGGTGATCAGTTCGGAGGTGGTGGTCATGAGCTTGCGCGAGAACACCTGGCCTTTCTGCACCAGCAACAAGGACTTGACCTGATCTTCAGGAACTTTCAGATCACCGCTGAGTTTGACGTCGCGAACGGTGTACTTCTCGCCCTCGGTCACGTTGACGGTGATGTAGACGTGCTTCTTGTCCGGGGTGATGGACACCTGAGTCGAAGCGATGTCCATGTTGATATAGCCGCGGTCCAGGTAGTAGGAACGCAGACGCTCCAGGTCACCGGAGAGTTTTTCACGGGCATATTTGTCATCGTTCTTGAAGAACGACAGCCAGTTGGTGGTTTTCAGCTCGAACAGATCGGTCAGGTCATCCTCAGGGAAAACCGTGTTGCCCACCACGTTGATGTGCTGAATGGCAGCAACGGTGCCTTCGTTGATCTTCACTTTCAGACCGACGCGGTTACGTGGCTGCGATACCACTTCGGTATCGACGGTCGCCGAGTAACGGCCCTGTGCAACGTACTGACGTTGCAGTTCGTTACGCACACCTTCAAGGGTGGCGCGCTGGAAGATCTCGCCTTCGGCCAGACCGGATTGCTTGAGACCTTTCATCAGGTCTTCAGTGGAGATCGCCTTGTTACCTTCGATCTCGATACTGGCGACGGATGGGCGCTCGACAACCGTGATTACCAGAACGTTGCCTTCGCGGCCCAGCTGGATATCTTGAAAGAAACCGGTTTTGAACAACGCACGAGTGGATTCCACCAGGCGACGATCATCCGCCTGCTCGCCGACGTTCAACGGCAAGGCACCAAAGACACTACCCGCGGAGACCCGCTGGAGGCCATTGACGCGAATATCAGAGATAGTGAAGGACTCGGCGTGAACTTCGGCGATCATCAATACGGTGAGAACCGCAGTTAGCAGCAGACGTTTCATGAAGTCCTTTCTTATTCCAACTGGCAATAAACAAACTGCCGCAAAATGCGGCAGATTCGCAATTCAGCGAAGCGTTACAGTCGACCCAGATCGTTGACCAGAGCAAGCAACATCACCCCGACCACCAAACTGATACCGATCTGTATCCCCCAACCTTGCACCCGATCCGACAAGGGACGACCACGCGCCCACTCGATCAGATAAAACAACAAATGCCCCCCATCCAGTACAGGAATGGGCAGCAAATTCAGAACCCCCAGGCTAATACTCAGATAAGCAAGGAAATTCAGGAAATCAGCAACGCCCGACTGGGCAGAAGCGCCCGCCACTTTAGCAATGGTTATCGGTCCACTCAAGTTTTTTACCGAGAGCTCGCCGAAGAGCATTTTCTTCAGTGAATCGAGCGTCAGAATGCTCATGGTCCAAGTGCGACGGGCACCCTCGCCAATTGCGGCCAACGGCCCGTAACTGACCTCGCGAATCATCTCCGGCGGCCAGTCGATCGCTTTCACGCCGGCCCCCAGATAACCGCTTGGCGACTTGCTTTCACCGCGAGCGGCCAAGGTCACCGGGACGTCGATTTGAGCACCATCACGTTCGACGCGCAGCATGATTTTGGTATCAGGACGCGTACGAACCGTATCAACCACTTGCTGCCAGTCATTGAGTGCCTGGCCATCAAGCGCCAACAGACGATCACCGGTTTTCAGGCCAGCAGCCTGAGCCGGGCCTTTCGGATCCAGCTCGGCAAGCACCGGCGGCAAGGCCGGACGCCATGGACGAATACCCAGAGAACGGATCGGATCCGGCTCATCAGCACCTTTGAGCCAGTGATCCAGCATCAGTTCGCGCGGCGAATCTGCGGTAGAACCCTGCTCGCGGACCAGCAATTGCAACGAGCCGCTTTCACCGAGTCGGCGAACCAGCTGCAGATTGACGGCTGCCCAGCCAGTGGTCGGCTCGCCATCGATCGCGACAATCTCCTGACCTGCGCTCAAACCAGCCTTGGCCGCAAGACTACCGGACTCAACCGCCCCGATCACTGGACGTACCTGCTCGCTACCGAGCATGGCCAGTACCCAGAAAAACACCAAAGCCAAAAGGAAGTTGGCAATAGGGCCGGCTGCGACAATGGCGATACGCTGGCGAACGGACTTGCGATTGAACGACTGATCAAGCTGATCGACCGGCACTTCACCTTCACGCTCATCGAGCATCTTGACGTAACCACCCAACGGGATGGCAGCGACGACGAACTCAGTGCCTTGCTTGTCGTGCCAGCGCAGCAACGGCATACCGAAGCCTACGGAAAAGCGCAGAACCTTGACGCCGCAACGACGCGCGACCCAGAAATGGCCGAATTCGTGAAAGGTGACCAACACACCCAAAGCGATCAGGGTGCCGGCAATCATATAGAGCGCGCTCATCTACTTTCTCCGCAATCCCGTTCAGTGCCGCGTGAAGCCATTGTGTTTCCAGATCTATCGGCCGTGACGCTTCAACCATTGTTCTGCCAGGACTCGCGCCCTGGCGTCTGCCGTGAAAACCGCATCGAGATCGCCCAAGGCAACAACCGGCTCAAGGCTCAAGACCTCCTCGATGATACTCGCGATTTCCAGGTAACGAACCCGTCCGTCGAGAAACGCTGCCACCGCTACTTCATTGGCCGCATTGAGCATTGCCGGTGCGCTGTCGCCCGCCTCGGCAGCCTGCCGCGCCAGACGCAGACATGGGAAGCGCTCTTCATCCGGCGCTTCGAAGTCCAGACGCGCGACCGCAAACAGGTCCAGCGGCGCCACGCCGGAATCAATTCGCTCCGGCCAGGCCAGCGCATTGGCAATCGGCGTGCGCATGTCGGGATTGCCCAACTGCGCCAACACCGAACCATCGACATAATCGACCAGCGAGTGAATCACGCTCTGCGGATGAATCACCACCTCGACTTGCGACGGTTTGGCATCAAACAACCAGCAGGCCTCGATCAGTTCGAGACCTTTATTCATCATGCTCGCCGAATCCACGGAAATCTTGCGCCCCATGGACCAGTTCGGGTGCGCACATGCCTGATCAGGTGAAACATGCGCCAACTCACTCATGGGTGTCTGTCGGAACGGTCCGCCAGAGGCTGTGAGTAAAATCCGACGAACACCGACCTTGCTCAATCCACGAGCGAAATCCTGCGGCATGCACTGGAAAATCGCGTTGTGCTCGCTGTCGATCGGCAGCAGCACCGAACCACTCTTGCGTACAGCCTGCATGAACAAGGCGCCGGACATCACCAGCGCCTCTTTATTGGCCAGCAGGATCTTCTTGCCCGCCTCGACGGCAGCCAGCGTCGGGCGCAGGCCCGCAGCACCGACGATCGCCGCCATGACCGCATCGACTTCCGGCGCAGAGGCGACCTGACACAGGCCCTCCTCCCCCACCAGCACGCGAGTCGGCAAACCGGCTGCACGCAAATCGTCCTGCAAACCGCGAGCGGCGGCGACTTCCGGTACCACGGCAAACTGCGGCACATGACGTACGCACAAGGCCAGCAGCTCAGCCAGACGAGTGAAACCACTCAAGGCAAAAACCTGATAACGCTCAGGGTGACGAGCAATCACATCCAGAGTGCTCAGACCGATCGAGCCGGTAGCCCCCAGAACGGTAATCTGTTGCGGGCGGCTCACGGCGCAGCCATCCACAGCAATACAGCGAAGACTGGAATGGCAGCCGTCAGGCTGTCGATGCGATCAAGCACACCACCATGGCCCGGCAGCAGATTGCTGCTGTCCTTGATGCCGGACTGACGCTTGAACATGCTTTCGGTGAGGTCACCGACGACCGAGATAAATACGATCAGTGCAGCGCCGATCAAGCCTTTGAGCAACTCTGCCACCGTCCAGTCGCGCACCAGCCCGACAATGGCGGTAATCACCAGGCTCAACGCCAGACCACCGTATACGCCTTCCCAGCTTTTACCCGGACTGACCTGAGGCGCCAACTTGCGCTTGCCGAATGCACGACCGGAGAAATAGGCGCCGATATCTGCGCCCCAGACCAGCACCATTACCGCCATGATCAGCCAGTTACCCAACGGGTATTGCTTGATCTGCACCAGACCTTGCCAGGCCGGCAGCAGAATCAACAGGCCGATCACCAGCTTGGTGGCCGCACTGGACCAATGCTCGCTGGAGCGTGGGTACGTCAACACCAGAAACGTTGCTACTGCCCACCACAACACCGAAGCACCCAGCACCCAAGGCGCAAGACCAGGCAGCACGTACATGACGAACAACATCAATGCGACGACAGCGGCAAAGCCGACGCGGAACGATTGCGCGGTAAAGCGCGCCAGACGCGCCCATTCCCAGGCGCCGAGGCTTACGACCAGACCGATGAACAGCGCAAAAGCCGAACCTTCGAGCAGGAAAAACCCGCACAAGGCAATCGGCAGCAGGATCAGCGCAGTGATGATTCGTTGTTTAAGCATTAAACCCGGGCTCCAGCTTCGATCTGCTCGCTCGTTTTACCGAAACGACGCTGACGCGAAGCGAAATCGGCCAGCGCATTGCGCATGGCATCGTGTTTGAAGTCCGGCCAGAACAGGTCGGAGAAATACAACTCGGCGTAAGCCAGTTGCCACAGCAGGAAGTTGCTGATGCGGTGCTCGCCACCCGTGCGAATGCACAGGTCCGGCAACGGCAGATCGCCGGTCGCCAGACAGGTTTGCAGCAGATCAGGGGTAATGTCTTCCGGGCGCAGATGCCCGGCCTGGACTTCGCGGGCCAGGCGCTGCGCGGCTTGCGCGATATCCCACTGACCACCGTAATTGGCGGCAATCTGCAGGATGAAGCGATTGGCACCTGCGGTCATGGCCTCGGCTTCGCGCATCGCGGCTTGAAGCTCCGGATGAAAGCGCGAACGATCGCCGATGATGCGCAGGCTGATGTTGTTGTCATTGAGACGCTTGGCTTCACGACGCAAGGCTTTGAAGAACAGATCCATCAAGGCACTGACTTCATCGGCCGGGCGCTGCCAGTTCTCACTGGAAAAGGCGAACAGGGTCAACACTTCAACCTTGGCCTCAGCGCACACCTCAATGACAGCCCGCACAGCATCCACGCCCGCTTTATGCCCGGCGACACCCGGCATAAAGCGTTTTTTCGCCCAGCGATTGTTGCCATCCATGATGATCGCGACATGGCGCGGCACCGCGGACGGCGCAGTCTGCTTGGTCTTGTCCATTTAAAACTCGAACCTTATACGGCCATCAGATCCGCTTCTTTTTGCTTGGTAGCCGCATCGATATCGGCCTCAGCCTTATCGGTAAGCTTCTGGATATCAGTGGCTGCGCGACGCTCTTCGTCTTCACTGATTTCCTTGTCCTTGACCAGTTTCTTCAGCTCGCCCAGCGCATCACGACGGATGTTGCGCACAGCTACACGAGCATCTTCTGCTGCGCTACGAGCCTGCTTGGTAAAGCCCTTACGGGTTTCCTCGGTCAAGGCTGGCATGGAGATCAGCAACAATTCGCCCAGGTTGGTCGGATTGAGGTTCAGGCCAGCGCTCTGGATTGCCTTGTCGACAGCCGCGAGCATATTGCGCTCGAACGCCACGACTTGCAGGGTGCGCGAGTCTTTTACCGTGATGTTGGCCACTTGGGTGATGGAGGTGTCTGCGCCGTAGTACGGCACCATCACGCTGCCCAGAATGCTTGGGTGGGCTTTACCGGTACGAATCTGACCAAATGCGTGGGCCAGGGATTCGAGGGATTTCTGCATGCGCTCTTGAGCGTCTTTCTTGATTTCGTTGATCATTGTTGACCTTCCTCGATCAGAGTGCCTTCAGCGCCGCCATGCACGATGTTCAGCAGGGCGCCGGGCTTGTTCATGTTGAATACGCGCAGCGGCATTTTGTGGTCGCGGCACAGGCAAATAGCCGTCAGGTCCATTACACCCAGCTTGCGATCCAGAACTTCATCATAAGTCAGATGATCGAACTTCTCGGCATGCGGGTCTTTGAACGGGTCTGCGGTGTAGACGCCATCGACCTTGGTCGCCTTCAGCACGACGTCGGCATCGATTTCGATTGCACGCAGGCAGGCTGCCGAATCCGTGGTAAAGAACGGATTGCCGGTACCGGCCGCGAAGATCACGACGTCCTTGGAGTTCAGGTGGCGCATGGCTTTTCGGCGATCATAATGATCGGTCACGCCAACCATGGAAATGGCCGACATGACGATGGCCGAGATATTCGCACGCTCCAAGGCGTCGCGCATGGCCAAGGCGTTCATCACAGTGGCCAGCATGCCCATGTGGTCGCCTGTAACCCGATCCATGCCGGCTTTGCTCAGCGCTTCACCGCGGAACAGGTTGCCACCGCCGATCACCAGACCGACCTGTACGCCGATACCGACCAGTTGGCCGACTTCCAGCGCCATCCGATCCAGCACCTTTGGATCGATCCCGAACTCTTCCGAGCCCATCAGGGCCTCGCCGCTAAGCTTGAGTAGAATGCGTTTATAGCGAGCCTGATAACCACTGCCCTGCTGAGCCATTGCGAATCTCTCCTGCGGCGTATTTAAAAATTCTTTGCGAGCTGTTTACAGCTGGCGTTCACTCTAGCTTGGCGCTGCTTCAGCGCCATCGGAACATGGCTTTGTAAGTCAGTTCCAAGTGGAAACCAATTAAAAATTGATAACCCCATCTGAAAAGAGGCTGCGCGCGTGAGCGGGCAGCCTCTTTCGGGCGACAGTTGAAAACCGTCTTATTGCTTGGCGGCAGCCAGCTGGGCAGCAACTTCTTCAGCGAAGTTGTCGACCGGCTTCTCGATGCCTTCGCCTACTTTGAAGTAAGTGAAGGAAACGATTTCAGCACCGGCTTTCTTGGCCAGTTCGCCAACCTTGATTTCAGGGTTCTTGACGAACGCCTGCTCAACCAGGCTCGCTTCAGCCAGGAACTTGTTGATACGGCCTTTGACCATGTTCTCAACAATGTTTTCCGGCTTGCCGGCGATCTTGTCAGCGTTCAGGCTCAGGAAAACGCCTTTCTCACGTTCGATCGCTTCAGCGGAAACTTCCGATGGCAGCAGGAACTCCGGGTTGGTCGCCGCTACGTGCATAGCGATGTCCTTGGCCAGCTCAACGTCGCCGCCTTTCAGAACAACTGCAACACCGATCTTGTTGCCGTGCAGGTAGCCACCAACAACATCACCTTCAACGCGAACCAGGCGACGGATGTTGACGTTTTCGCCAACCTTGCCGACCAGTACCAGGCGAGCAGCTTCTTGAGCTTCGATCAATGGAGCAACGTCTGTCAGCTTGTCGGCAAACGCTTTTTCGATGCTTTGAGCAACGAATGCCTTGAAGTCGTCCTGCAGAGCCAGGAAGTCGGTCTGCGAGTTCACTTCCAGCAGAACAGCAGATTTGCCGTCTTCTTTCAGAGCGATGGCGCCTTCAGCGGCAACGTTGCCAGCTTTTTTGGCAGCCTTGATTGCGCCCGAAGCACGCATGTCATCAATGGCTTTTTCGATGTCGCCGTCAGCCTTTTCCAGGGCTTTCTTGCAATCCATCATGCCTTCGCCGGTACGCTCGCGCAGTTCTTTAACCAACGCCGCAGTAATTGCTGCCATTTTCAAATTCCTCTTGGATAGGTTTTCAACCATTCCACCCGATCGAACGGGCGTTCAATTCTTCCCGAACCACCGTTGTAGCCGCTGCACATTACAGGTGCAGGGCGAGCGCTGCCACAAGTGGGCGCCGACAACGGTTTTCGAGGTGGCAAAAAGGGGGCCAAGCCCCCTTTTTGCTTACTGAGTCAACGCCAGGGCGTTAATTACTCAGCTGCAGCCTGAGTTTCTTCAGCTGCGAATTCTACAGTGCCGCCGCCAACATTGTTGCGACCACGGATAACTGCGTCAGCCATCGAACCCATGTACAGCTGGATAGCGCGGATTGCGTCATCGTTGCCCGGGATGATGTAGTCAACGCCTTCCGGGCTGCTGTTGGTATCGACAACGCCGATAACCGGGATGCCCAGCTTGTTGGCTTCGGTGATCGCGATGCGCTCGTGGTCAACGTCGATCACGAACAGTGCGTCTGGCAGACCGCCCATGTCCTTGATGCCGCCCAGGGAGCGATCCAGCTTCTCAAGATCACGGGAGCGCATCAGCGCTTCTTTCTTGGTCAGCTTGGCGAAAGTACCGTCTTCGGCTTGAACTTCAAGGTCACGCAGACGCTTGATGGAAGCACGAATGGTTTTGAAGTTGGTCAGCATGCCGCCCAACCAGCGGTGATCGACGTACGGCGAACCGCAACGTGCTGCTTCTTCAGCAACGATCTTGCCAGCGGAACGCTTGGTGCCGACGAACAGAATCTTGTTTTTGCCCTGGGCCAGGCGCTCTACGAAAGTCAGAGCTTCGTTGAACATTGGCAGGGTTTTTTCAAGGTTGATGATGTGAATCTTGTTACGCGCGCCGAAAATGTACTTACCCATTTTCGGATTCCAGTAACGGGTTTGGTGACCGAAGTGCACACCGGCCTTCAGCATATCGCGCATGTTGACTTGGGACATGATAGTTCCTTAATAAGTCGGGTTTGGCCTCCACGTATCCCAATGACCAACCAGTGGCATAAAGCCAAAAGCACCCAGGTCATCGTGTCGACACGTGTGTGGATTTAAGCCTTTCGGGGTATCCCCGGAAAGCGGCGCATTTTATATCACAGGGAAGGCAGAAACGGAACCCGAAATCTGCAATCGCACCAAGGACATGGGCTCAGCCCCCTTGGAATCGGCCCCGAGCGCACCATTGTATAGAGAGAAGCGATGCACGCAGGCGCGGATTTGCTCCTTCCGTCTGGTAGAATCGCGTTTTTCAGGGTCGCAAAACGAACACCTGCCACCCTATTCGTATCAGCAAGCGCCGCCGAGCGCAGAGAGAGCCTGTATGACCGTCAACCTCAAAACTCCCGAGGACATCGCTGGCATGCGTGTCGCCGGCAAACTGGCCGCCGATGTGCTGGAAATGATTGCCGAACACGTCAAACCGGGTGTTACCACCGATGAGCTGAACCAGATCTGCCACGACTACATCGTCGACGTGCAGCACGCCATCCCTGCCCCGCTCAACTACAAGGGCTACCCGAAGTCGATCTGCACCTCGATCAACCACGTGGTCTGCCACGGCATCCCGAATGACAAGCCACTGAAAAACGGCGACACCCTGAACATCGACGTCACCGTGATCAAGGACGGTTACCACGGCGATACGAGCCGCATGTTTCACGTCGGCACCGTGCCAGTCTGGGCCGAGCGTCTCTCGCAGATCACCCAGGAATGCATGTACAAGGCCATCGAAATCGTCAAACCCGGCTGCCGCCTGGGTGATATCGGTGAAGTCATCCAGAAGCACGCCGAAAAGAACGGCTTCTCGGTGGTTCGCGAGTTCTGCGGCCACGGCATCGGCAAGGTTTTCCACGAAGAGCCGCAAATCCTGCACTACGGCCGCGCCGGCACCGGCATGGAACTGAAGGCCGGCATGACCTTCACCATCGAGCCGATGATCAACCAGGGCAAGGCCGACACCAAAGTGTTGGGCGACGGCTGGACCGCGATCACCAAGGACCGCAAGCTTTCGGCGCAGTGGGAACACACCCTGCTGGTCACTGACACCGGCTACGAGATCTTCACCCTGCGCGCCGACGACACCATCCCGCGCACTTCGGCCTGACCCCAAGAACGCTCCCAGCCTTATAGAAGGAAAGCCAATCGATGCCGCAGGTGGATCCCGAACTCTTCGACCGTGGCCAGTTCCAGGCTGAACTGGCCCTGAAAGCGAGCCCTATCGCCGCGTTCAAGAAGGCGATCCGTCAGGCTCGCGAAGTGCTCGACGCACGTTTTCGCAACGGCCGTGATATCCGTCGGCTGATCGAGGACCGCGCCTGGTTCGTCGACAACATCCTGCAAAAGGCCTGGGAGCAGTTCAACTGGAGTGAAGACGCCGACATCGCACTGGTCGCGGTCGGTGGTTATGGTCGAGGTGAATTGCACCCCTATTCCGACATCGATCTGCTGATCCTGCTGGACAGCGCCGATCACGAAGTTTTCCGCGATTCCATCGAGCGCTTTCTCACCTTGCTGTGGGACATCGGCCTGGAAGTCGGTCAGAGCGTTCGCTCGGTCGATGAATGTGCCCAAGAGGCCCGCGCGGACCTGACGGTGGTCACCAACCTGATGGAAAGCCGCACCATTTGCGGCCCCGAGCGCCTGCGCCAACGCATGCTCGACGTCACCAGCACCGCACACATGTGGCCAGCCAAGGAGTTCTTTCTGGCCAAGCGTGCCGAACAGAAGTCGCGTCACCACAAATACAACGATACCGAATACAACCTGGAACCCAACGTCAAGGGCTCGCCCGGCGGACTGCGGGATATCCAGACGATTCTGTGGGTTGCCCGGCGTCAGTACGGCACCCTCAATCTGCGCGCTCTCGCTGGCGAAGGCTTTTTGGTCGAAAGCGAAAACGCCCTGCTCGCCTCTTCCCAGGAGTTTCTCTGGAAAGTGCGATATGCCTTGCACATGCTCGCGGGTCGCTCGGAAGACCGCTTATTGTTCGATCATCAGCGCACCATTGCCGGACTGCTGGGTTTTGAAGGGGATGACGCCAAACAGGCCGTCGAGAACTTCATGCAACAGTATTTCCGGGTGGTGATGAGCATCGCCCAGCTCAGCGACCTGATCATCCAGCATTTCGAGGAAGTCATCCTCGCGCCGGAAGATGAAGCGCCGCCGCAGCCGATCAACTCACGCTTCCAGTTGCACGATGGCTATATCGAGGCGCGCAACGACAACGTGTTCCGTCGCACGCCGTTCGCCATGCTCGAAATCTTCGTACTGATGGCTCAGCAGCCCGAAATCAAAGGCGTGCGCGCCGACACCATTCGCCTGCTGCGCGAAAACCGTCATCTGATCGATGACAATTTCCGCAACGACATCCGCAATACCAGCCTGTTTATCGAGCTGTTCAAGTGCAAGATCGGCATCCACCGCAACCTGCGCCGGATGAACCGTTACGGAATTCTCGGGCGTTATCTGCCGGAATTCGGCTTCATCGTCGGACAGATGCAGCACGACCTGTTCCACATCTATACAGTCGATGCGCACACGCTGAACCTGATCAAGCACCTGCGTAAGCTTCAGTACACTCAGGTCTCGGAAAAATTCCCGCTGGCCGCCAAGCTCATGGCCAAACTGCCAAAGCCCGAACTCATCTACATGGCGGGCCTGTATCACGACATTGGCAAAGGCCGGCATGGCGATCACTCGGAAATCGGCGCAGTCGATGCCGAAGCGTTCTGCCAGCGCCACCAATTACCGGTGTGGGACAGTCGCCTGATCGTCTGGCTGGTGCAAAACCACTTGGTGATGTCGACCACCGCGCAGCGCAAGGACTTGTCCGATCCGCAGGTGATTCATGACTTCGCCCAGGCCGTCGGCGACGAAACCCGCCTCGACTACCTGTACGTGCTGACCGTGGCCGACATCAACGCCACCAACCCGACACTGTGGAACTCATGGCGCGCCAGCCTGTTGCGCCAGCTCTACACCGAAACCAAGCGTGCCCTGCGCCGTGGTCTGGAAAACCCGGTGGATCGCGAAGAGCAGATTCGCCAGACCCAGAGCGCTGCGCTGGACATTCTGGTGCGCGGCGGCACCGATCCGGACGATGTCGAGCAATTGTGGGCGCAACTGGGCGATGACTATTTCCTGCGCCACACCGCCGGTGACGTGGCCTGGCACAGTGACGCGATCCTCCAGCAGCCGGCCGATGGCGGGCCGCTGGTGCTGATCAAGGAAACCACCCAGCGCGAGTTCGAGGGCGGCACGCAGATCTTCATTTACGCGCCGGATCAACACGACTTCTTCGCCGTAACCGTGGCCGCGATGGATCAGCTCAACCTGAACATTCACGACGCCCGGGTCATTACCTCGAGCAGCCAGTTCACCCTCGACACCTATATCGTGCTCGACAACGACGGTGAATCCATCGGCGACAACCCGGCACGGATCAAGCAGATCCGTGAGGGCCTGACCGAAGCCCTGCGCAATCCGGACGACTACCCAACGATCATTCAGCGCCGGGTACCGCGCCAGCTGAAGCACTTTGCCTTCGCACCGCAGGTGACGATCCATAACGATGCTCAGCGACCGGTGACGGTGCTGGAACTGACCGCACCGGATCGCCCGGGTTTGCTGGCGCGGATCGGCGGGATCTTCCTCGAGTTCGACCTGTCGCTGCAGAACGCCAAGATTGCGACATTGGGCGAACGGGTAGAGGACGTGTTCTTTATTACCGACGCCCACAACCAACCGCTGTCCGACCCCTTGCTGTGCAGCCGCTTGCAGGATGCGATCGTGGAACAGTTGAGCGTCAATCAGGAACCGGATATCAAGCTTTCGCGAATCAGTATTTGAATCACCCGTTTTATCCCTGTGAAAGCAGATTCCTGCATTTCCCCGGTACATAAAATCCCTGTGGCGAGGGGATTTATCCCCGATCGGCTGCGCAGCAGTCGTGAAACCTATGAATGCGGACCTTCAGTTAAACCGCAGTGAATGGTTTCAGGGCCGCTCCGGAGCCCATCGGGGATAAATCCACTCACCACAGAATCTCTCTTGCACACTAAAAGAGGCCCAAATGAACAACGCCCTGAACCAGCTCCAGCCCTACCCGTTCGAGAAGCTCCGCGCCCTGCTCGGCACCGTAACGCCAAACCCGGACAAGCGCCCGATCGCGCTGTCGATCGGTGAGCCGAAACACCGTTCGCCAAGCTTCGTCGCCGAGGCGTTGGCAAACAGTCTGGATCAGATGGCGGTGTACCCGACCACCTTGGGCATTCCAGCCTTGCGCGAAGCCATCGCTGGCTGGTGCGAACGTCGCTTTGGCGTACCAACCGGCTGGATCGATCCGGCGCGCAACGTGCTGCCGGTCAACGGCACCCGTGAAGCGTTGTTCGCGTTCACTCAGACCGTGGTCAACCGTGGCGACGACGCACTGGTAGTCAGCCCGAACCCGTTCTACCAGATCTACGAAGGTGCCGCGTTCCTCGCCGGGGCCAAGCCGCATTACCTGCCGTGCCTTGATGAAAACGGCTTCAACCCTGACTTTGATGCGGTTTCGCCAGAAATCTGGAAGCGCTGCCAGATCCTGTTCCTGTGCTCGCCGGGCAACCCGACCGGCGCGCTGATCCCGGTCGAGACCCTGAAAAAACTCATCGCCCTGGCCGACGAATACGACTTCGTGATCGCCGCTGACGAGTGCTACAGCGAACTGTACTTCGACGAGCAGACACCGCCGCCGGGCCTGCTCACAGCCTGCGTCGAACTGGGCCGCAAGGACTTCAAACGCTGCGTGGTGTTCCACAGCTTGTCCAAGCGCTCCAACCTGCCCGGCCTGCGCTCCGGCTTCGTCGCCGGCGACGCCGATATCCTCAAGGGTTTCCTGCTTTATCGCACCTATCACGGTTGTGCGATGCCGGTACAAACCCAACTGGCCAGCGTCGCCGCATGGAATGACGAAGTGCATGTACGCGCCAACCGTGCGTTGTATCGCGAGAAGTTCGACGCGGTACTGGAGATTCTCGGCCCGGTGATGGACGTACAACGGCCGGATGGCAGTTTCTACTTGTGGCCGAATGTGCAAGGCGATGATGCCGCGTTCTGTCGGGATCTGTTTGCCGAAGAACATGTGACTGCTGTGCCGGGCTCCTACTTGTCGCGTGACGTGGATGGCGTCAATCCGGGTGCGGGTCGAGTGCGGATGGCGTTGGTTGCACCACTGGCGGAATGTGTTGAAGCGGCGCAACGCATTCGAAACTTCATTATCCGACATCGCTCGTAAAACTTATATCCCGCACGGTGCAATGCCGTGCGGGAATACATAAACACGAACCGCGCTCACTCTTTAGCTTATTACTCCTGAAACCTCTCAAACTTAACCTTATTCAAAGTTGCAAACTGCAACACAAACAACCACCACAAACTTTCGCAAACCATTATCTTCCGCCCAGCACCTATTTTAATAACTCGCAAGTTATCGCCATGCGAGAAGTGCCTGACAAACAACAACCCAACATAACGGAAGATAAAATGGCCAAACTATTTAGTTGCGCAACCCTCATACCAACTGAGGATCAATCCACAGATTCGAATAATACTGGGAGTCACCGCGAAAAGCGCAGCATCGCCTACGACACGCATTTCTGGCCGCAACATTCAACTTTAAAAGTAGGCTTTTTTGTAGAAGATCAAGATTTTATCTACCTTCTGAAATCAACGATCAAAGCCTGGACCCCGTACATCAATCTGAAGATAGAGTTCATTGACGATGTAAAAAAAGCACACATCCGAATATCGGACAGCCCACTCCACAATCGGGGAAATTGGTGCATTGTGGGAATAGGCGCATTAAATATACCCAAAGACCAACCCACCATGCATTTCGAGGTAGAGCCAGACGATTCACTTGAGGACCTGGAGAGAACCATTTTGCATGAATTTGGTCACGCACTTGGTTTGGCACACGAACATCAGCACCCAGATGCCACCATTGACTGGAATTTGCCTTACGTCTACAAACACTACAAAGAACGACATGGTTGGGCGAAAGAGATCACCTACGAACAAGTATTGAAGAAAATGGACAGAAGCCAACAACACGCAGTACCTTACGACCAAGATTCGATTATGCATTACGACTTCCCAGGCTTCCTGGTCTGGAATAAAGAAAATATCTTGGGTGGCATGCTCCTTTCAAATAAAGACATAGAGTTCATCAAAAAAGTCTATCCACCAAAATAGACTCCACGCCCGCAAAGGCACTTCCGATCACGGTATTTATAGAATCATCAATAGCGCCCAGGCATTTAAGTAAGCGCCCGACATTAATTTGAAATACGTCTTTCCCGACGTCAAGGAAAACATTTGCAATAGTTTACCCCCCGCCCGCTGCGACACGCAGGGCGGGGGGGGGGTTGTTATCCGTATCAAGTTACAACTTCGACCAGCCAGAAAGTACAAAGCCTATTACCTTTACACTTCCAATACGCGACGCCTTACGGACCAAGGCGCAACGTTCATAATCAATAAGGATATTGACCATGCACACCCGTCATTTTGTAAGAATGCTGGAGCCCGGCATTCGCCAGGTACACGCCCGAGAAGACCTCACACCGGGAACGCGCCTCAGGCGCTCAGTCGCTTACTCGGACAGTCTCTGGGAAAACGCCAGTACGGTGACCTTCTCTTTCAAGGACGGCACGCCTGAAGATCTTCGTGTAAGGATCGAATTCTGCATTCGGCAATGGGAGCCCTACATCAGCCTCGCGCTCGAACTGGTAGATGACGGCGGCGGCCAGATCCGCATCGCAGTGGAAGGCAACGACAGTTACTCGGCCATTGGCACATGGGCCCTGCAAGAGGATCCGGACGAGCCCACCCTGGTAATAGGCAAGGCCACTGACGACCCTTTTTTCGAGCAAACACTGCTGCATGAATTCGGCCATGCGCTGGGATTTCATCATGCGCACCTTCATCCCGACGCCAACATCCCGTGGGACAAAGCCGCCGCCTATGATTTCTTCAAAAAGAACCATGGCTGGAACAAGGCTCAGGTTGATCACAACTTCTTCAACCTTGACCCCAGGCAGTCGGAATTCCTCGGCACCTACGATAGACACTCCATCATGCATTACCCGACGCCCGACTTTCTGACCCGCAAGAAATGGGATATCGGCAACAATATGGTCCTCAGCGAAGGGGACAAGCGCTTTGCCAGAAAGGCTTATCCCGCGCTCAACTACTGGGCACTGCCTACTTGACCTGTCCCAGATTTGCTTCGCTCAAGTCGAGGTCGGCCAACACTTCTCTGAGCACGTCATCACCGATCTGGTGATGACGGCTGAGGCTGTACAGTTCCAGGCGTTGCGCCCTCAGCGCCTTCAAACGTAAACGGCGCTCCAGCAGATCCATCTGGAACGCCAACGCCTGGGCTTCGGCGGAATCGTTGAAGACGTCGAGTTGATGGCGGTACTCGGACATGATCCGCGCCTTCAACTCTGCCGACAGCGCCGCTTGCGCCGCATCCTGCGGACCGACCTCTTCGGTCTCCAGCGCATGAATCGCTGCTTCGGCGGTCTTGCGCCAGGCCTCGCGGACTTCCTGGCGCCGCTTGTCATCCGGGCTCTTCTGAATGCCGCGCAGCAACAGCGGCAACGCGATGCACGCCGAAATCAGCGACAGCAGGATCACTCCGGCAGCGATGAAAATCAGCAGATCCCGTTCGGGGAACGCTTGCGCGCCCATCAACATCGGCACCGACATTACCCCCGCCAGCGTTACCGCGCCACGTACACCGCCGACGGTCAGCAGCCAGCAGGAACGGGCGGTCGGGACTTGCGTCAGATCGCCCTTGCCGCGCAACCGCCGCAACAGCACTGACAAACGCCAGATGCTTTGCACCCAGATAAATCGCAGCAGCACCAACGCGAGGAAAATCGCCAGCACATCCAGGCAGCGATACAGCAACGTCGGCCACAGCGTGGGTTCGTGGCTGACCACCGCTTTGATGATGTCCGGCAATTGCAGACCCAGCAGCAGAAAGATCAAACCGTTGAACGCAAACTCCAACAGCGACCAGACGCTACGGTTAAGCAGTCGCGTGCTGGTCTGGCGCGGCAACAGATCGAGCCAGCTCTGCATCATCCCTGCCGCGACGGCCGACAGGATGCCCGATACACCGAGACGCTCGGCCAGCACATACGCGGCAAACGGCAACAACAGCATGAACACCACGTGAGTTGCCGGATCATCCCAACCGCGGGCGATCATCCATGCCCGCAAACGCCCGACCAGCCAGCTCAGCGCAACGCCGACCGCCAAGCCTCCGAGTGCCACGACAACAAAGGTCAGGCTGGCGTTGGTCAGAGAGAAAACGCCAGTCACTGCGGCGGCCAGGGCGAACTTGAACGTCACCAGACCTGACGCATCGTTCATCAGCGCTTCGCCCTGCAACATATGCATCAACGGCGTGGGCAAACGGTTTTGCGAAATCGCCGAGACGGCCACGGCGTCGGTTGGCGACAGCACAGCGGCCAAGGCGAAAGCCACCGGCAGTGGAATCGTCGGCAGCAACCAGTGAATGAAGTACCCGGCGCCCACCACCGTAAACAGCACCAGACCGACCGCCAGCGTCAGAATCGGCCCGCGCAAATGCCAGAACTCACGTTTGGGCATGCGCCAACCGTCGGAAAACAGCAGCGGCGGCAGGAACAGAAACAGGAACAGTTCGGGATCCAGGGCGACATGCAGACCGAGCGTCGGCCAGGCCAGCAAGGCGCCGGCGGCGATCTGGACCAGCGGCAGCGGCAGCGGGATGACGCGTCCGACCAGACGGGAGACGCTGACCAGCATCAGCAGGATCAGGACGGTGTAGGCAGTTTGCATAAAGCGGAAATCTCAGACAATCGACAGCGTTGAACTGCCATATTAGCCGCTTAGGCTGTGCCTGACCGTTGCACCTATGTCGCAGCCCTGCAACAAATCCCCTTGTAGGAGTGAGCCTGCTCGCGATAACGGTTTAACGTTCAACAAAGTCAGTGGCAGGTAAATCGCCATCGCGAGCAGGCTGACTCCTACAGGGTTTTGCGGTGGGAAATCGACCTCAGGCGCCGCGAAACCGTTTGGTCATGGCATAATCCGACACCATTTTTCTCCAGCACCTGTAAAGGGGGCGATTCCTTGACCGTTTCAAGTAAAACGTTGCACCTTTTCGGCATCAAAGCCTGCGACACCATGAAGAAGGCGCGCACCTGGCTCGATGAACACGCTGTCAGCTACGACTTTCACGATTACAAAACCGCCGGTATCGACCGTGAACACCTGACTCAGTGGTGTGATGAGCACGGCTGGCAAACGGTGTTGAACCGCGCAGGCACGACCTTTCGCAAACTCGACGACGAACGTAAAGCCGATCTCGACCAGTCGAAAGCCATCGAACTGATGCTCGCTCAACCCTCGATGATCAAGCGCCCGGTGCTCGATCTCGGTGACCGAACCCTGATTGGCTTCAAGCCAGATATCTACGCGGCCGCTCTGAAGTAAGCAGCCCGTCACTCTTTGTAGAGGTATTCACATGTCCAACTCCCTGTTCAGCATTGCCTTCGGTGTCGGCACGCAAAACCGTCAAGGCGCCTGGCTCGAAGTGTTCTACGCGCAACCACTGCTCAATCCTTCGGCCGAACTGGTCGCTGCCGTTGCGCAGATCCTCGGCTACACCGAAGGCAACCAGGCCATCACCTTCACCACCGCACAGGCTGCGCAACTGGCTGAAGCGGTCAAAGGCATCGACGCCGTGCAAGGCAAACTGCTGACCCGCCTGGCCGAGAGCCACAAGCCGCTTGTCGCCACTGTTCTGGCCGAAGACGCACAGCTGACCTCCACGCCTGAGGCGTACCTGAAGCTGCACCTGCTGTCCCATCGTCTGGTCAAGCCGCATGGCGTGAGCCTGGCCGGGATCTTCCCGTTACTGCCGAACGTGGCATGGACCAGCCAGGGCGCTATCGACCTGAGCGAACTGGCCGAACTGCAACTCGAAGCGCGTCTGCGTGGCGAGTTGCTGGAAGTGTTCTCGGTGGACAAGTTCCCGAAAATGACCGACTACGTTGTCCCTGCTGGCGTGCGTATCGCTGATGCCGCGCGTCTGCGTCTGGGCGCCTACGTGGGCGAAGGCACCACCGTGATGCACGAAGGTTTCATCAACTTCAACGCCGGCACCGAAGGCCCGGGCATGATCGAAGGCCGCGTATCCGCTGGCGTCTTCGTTGGCAAGGGTTCGGACCTGGGCGGCGGTTGCTCGACCATGGGCACCCTGTCGGGCGGCGGCAACATCGTGATCAAGGTCGGCGAAGGCTGCCTGATCGGCGCCAACGCCGGTATCGGTATCCCATTGGGCGACCGCAACACCGTCGAGTCGGGCCTGTACGTGACCGCCGGTACCAAAGTGGCGCTGCTGGACGAAAACAACAACCTGGTCAAAGTCGTGAAAGCGCGCGATCTGGCTGGCCAGACCGACCTGCTGTTCCGTCGCAATTCGGAAACCGGTGCCGTGGAATGCAAAACCCACAAATCGGCGATCGAACTGAACGAAGCGCTGCACGCTCACAACTAAGCGTTTAGACGATCCATTGTAGGAGTGAGCCTGCTCGCGATGCTTTAGCGCCCTTGCGGACGCCATCGCGAGCAGGCTCACTCCTACAAGTCTGGCGTACACCCCGCCCAAGTTCACAGGGCTGAACAGATGATGATTCCCTCCCCCTGGCGCGCCGATTTTCCGGCCATCGCCGCCCTGCAACGGCAGGACCAGACGTATCTGGACAATGCCGCCACCACGCAAAAACCCCAGGCCCTGCTCGACGCGCTGGCGCATTACTACGCCAACGGCGCGGCCAACGTGCATCGTGCGCAACATTTGCCCGGCGCCCACGCCACGCAAGCGTTCGAAGACAGCCGTCTCAAGGTTGCCCAGTGGCTGAACGCCGGTGACAGCGGGCAGATCATCTTTACCCACGGCGCCACCAGTGCGCTGAATCTCCTGGCCTATGGCCTGGAACATCTTTTCCATCCGGGCGATGAAATTGTCATCAGCGCCCTGGAGCATCACGCCAACCTGCTGCCGTGGCAGCAACTGGCACAACGTCGCCAACTGAAACTGGTGATCCTGCCGCTGGACGACGACGGCGTGATCGACCTCACTGCCGCTGTCCATCTGATCGGCCCACGCACCCGTTTGTTGGCGGTCAGTCAGTTGTCCAACGTGCTCGGCGCCTGGCAACCACTGCCTGCGCTGCTCGGCATGGCCAAGGCGCAGAACGCCCTGACCGTGGTCGACGGCGCCCAGGGTGTGGTGCACGGTCGGCATGACGTGCAGGCGCTGGGTTGCGATTTTTATGTGTTTTCCAGCCACAAACTGTACGGCCCCGATGGCCTCGGTGCGTTGTTCGGCCGCAATGCCGCGCTTGAACAGCTGAAGCCATGGCAGTTTGGTGGTGAGATGGTGCTTGAAGCCAACTACCACGACTCACGCTTTCGCCCTGCCCCGCTGGGTTTCGAAGCAGGCACTCCGCCGATTGCCAGTGTGATCGGTCTCGGCGCGACCCTTGATTATCTTGCCGGGCTGGATCAGGACGCGGTGTCCGCGCATGAAGCCGCGCTGCATGACTATCTGCTGCGCGGCCTCGCTGCCCGTAATGGGATTCGCTTGCTGGGCAAGCCGCAGCTGGCACTGGCGAGTTTTGTTGTCGAGGGTGTGCACAACGCCGATCTCGCGCACCTGCTGACCGAACAAGGCATTGCCGTGCGAGCCGGTCATCACTGCGCCATGCCGCTGCTGAAAAGCTTCGAACTGGCCGGGGCGATTCGCGTATCGCTGGCGCTGTATAACGATTCCGAAGATCTGGAACGCTTCTTCGAAGCGCTGGATCAAGCGTTGGAGCTGTTGCGGTGAACTTGCCGGTCGAGGCCGCCGAGGCGCTGCTGACCTTTCAGAATGCTGCAGGCTGGGAACAGCGGGCGCGGCTGCTGATGCAGATTGGCGATCGCCTGCCACCGTTGAATGACGCGGACAAGTGCGAAGCCAACCGGGTGCATGGCTGTGAAAGTCAGGTGTGGCTGGTTGGGGAGTTGCGTGACGGGTGTTGGCAATTCAGCGCCAGCAGCGATGCGCGAATGATTCGCGGATTGGTGGCGTTGTTGCTGTTGCGGGTCAATGGCTTGTCTGCCGCTGAGTTGCAACTCGTTGACCTGCCTGACTGGTTCAATCAACTCGGCCTTTCGCGCCAGTTGTCGCCGTCGCGCAGCAATGGCCTGAATGCCGTGCTCCAGCGAATGAATGAGCTGGCGGGTTGATCCTGTGGCGAGGGGATTTATCCCCGATGGGCTGCGAAGCGGCCCCTAAATCCTCACATGCGTTATGCCTGACACTCTGAGGAGCTGATCTGGGGGCGCTCCGCACCCCATCGGGGATAAATCCCCTCGCCACAAAATTTGCTAGCTTGTCGGTTTGACTCGGTCAGCCGGGCGCCGGACACCCGCCACAATCTTGTCCACAGCCTTGGTCGCCGCGACCATGCCGAACGTCGCCGTGACCATCATCACCGCGCCAAACCCGCCCGCGCAATCCAGCTTCACGCCATCGCCGACAAAACTTTTCTGCAAACAGATGCTGCCATCCGGTTTCGGATAGCGCAGTTGCTCGGTGGAAAACACACACGGCACGCTGTAATGGCGAGTCACGGTGCGTGAGAAGCCGTAGTCACGGCGCAAGGTTGAACGCACTTTCGAGGCCAGCGGATCGTTGAACGTACGGTTCAAATCGCAGACTTGAATCAGCGTCGGATCGATTTGCCCGCCGGCGCCACCGGTGGTGATGATCTGGATCTTGCGGCGCTTGCACCAGGCGATCAGCGCAGCCTTGGCGTTGACGGCGTCGATGCAGTCGATTACGCAGTCGATGTTCGGCGTGATGTACTCGGCCATGGTGTCGCGAGTGACGAAATCCGCCACCGCGTGCACGGTGCAATCCGGATTGATCCCGCGCAAACGCTCGGCCATCACTTCGACCTTGGGTTTGCCGACGGTGCTGTCCAGTGCATGCAACTGGCGGTTGGCGTTGCTCACGCAAACGTCGTCCAGATCGAACAGCGAAATTTCGCCGACGCCGCAACGGGCCATGGCTTCCGCTGCCCAGGAACCGACGCCACCGACGCCGACAATCGCTACATGGGCGGCGCGCAAGCGCTCCAGGCCTTCGATGCCATACAAACGGGCGATGCCTGCAAACCGCGGATCTTCTGTACTCATGACCATTACCCCAAAAACCGGCGCGCATTATAGGGCTACGCAGCGACAAGTTTTAAGCATCAAGCTACAAGTGTAAGAACTTAAGTCAAAGTCGGCTGCCCAATGTCGGGCATTTCCCTATCAGATGTACGACTGGCGAATTGCCGGTGTAGGATGCGCGCCCCTCGGGCGTATAGCCGACCGATCCTTCGTTCCACAGCCTTTGGAACCCGAAATAGCTATGTCATCGCGTAAATTTGGTCTCAACCTGGTGGTGGTTCTGGCAATCGCCGCCCTGTTCACCGGTTTCTGGGCGCTGATCAATCGCCCGGTCTCCGCGCCCAACTGGCCGGAGCAGATCTCCGGTTTCTCCTATTCGCCCTTTCAGCAGGGACAATTCCCACAGAAGGATCAGTATCCGTCTGACGACGAGATGCGCCGCGATCTGGAGATCATGAGCAAGCTGACGGACAACATCCGTATCTACTCGGTCGACGGCTCGCTGCAAGACATCCCGAAACTGGCGGAAGAATTCGGCCTGCGCGTGACCCTCGGGATCTGGATCAGCCCCGACCAGGAACGCAACGAACGGGAAATCCAGCGCGCCATCGAACTGGCCAACACCTCGCGCAGCGTGGTTCGCGTAGTGGTCGGCAACGAAGCGATCTTCCGCAAGGAAATCACCGCCGAGCAACTCAGCGTGCTGCTCGACCGCGTGCGTGCCGCCGTCAAGGTGCCGGTGACGACCTCCGAGCAGTGGCACGTCTGGGAAGAACACCCGGAACTGGCCAAGCACGTAGACCTGATCGCCGCCCACGTTCTGCCGTACTGGGAGTTCATCCCGGTCGACAAGGCCGGCCAATTCGTTTTCGATCGCGCCCGCGATCTGAAAAAACTGTTCCCGAAAAAACCGCTGCTGCTCTCCGAAGTGGGCTGGCCGAGCAACGGCCGCATGCGCGGTGGCGCCGACGCGTCGCCGGCGGATCAGGCAATTTATCTGCGCAACCTGGTCAACAAGCTCAACCGCCAGGGCTTCAACTACTTCGTGATCGAAGCGTTTGACCAGCCGTGGAAGGCCAGTGACGAAGGTTCTGTCGGCGCCTATTGGGGCGTGTTCAACGCCGCGCGTCAGCAGAAATTCAACTTCGAAGGCCCGGTGGTGGCGATTCCGCAATGGCGCGTGCTGGCGGTCGGCTCGGTGGTGCTGGCGCTGTTGTCGCTGACGTTGCTGATGATCGACGGCTCGGCGCTGCGCCAGCGTGGCCGAGTCTTCCTGACCTTTATCGCATTCCTCTGCGGCTCGGTGCTGGTGTGGATCGGTTACGACTACAGCCTGCAATACAGCACGTGGTTCAGTTTGACGGTCGGTTTCCTCTTGGCGCTCGGTGCGCTCGGGGTCTTTATCGTGTTGCTGACCGAGGCGCATGAATTGGCCGAGGCAGTGTGGATTCACAAGCGTCGGCGCGAGTTCCTGCCGGTCGAGGGCGACTCCAGCTATCGCCCGAAGGTGTCGATCCACGTGCCTTGCTACAACGAGCCGCCGGACATGGTCAAACAGACCCTCGACGCCTTGGCCGCGCTCGATTACCCGGACTACGAAGTCCTGATCATCGACAACAACACCAAAGATCCAGCGGTGTGGGAACCGGTGCGCGACTACTGCGCAACCCTCGGCCCACGCTTCAAGTTCTTCCACGTTTCGCCCTTGGCCGGTTTCAAGGGCGGTGCGCTGAACTATCTGATTCCGCACACTGCTAAAGACGCTGAAGTGATCGCGGTGATCGACTCCGATTACTGCGTGCACCCGAACTGGCTCAAGCACATGGTGCCGCACTTCGCCGATCCGAAAATTGCCGTGGTGCAGTCGCCGCAGGACTATCGCGACCAGAACGAAAGCACCTTCAAGAAGCTCTGCTACGCCGAATACAAAGGCTTCTTCCATATCGGCATGGTCACCCGCAATGACCGTGACGCGATCATCCAGCACGGCACCATGACCATGACTCGCCGTTCGGTCCTGGAAGAACTCGGTTGGGCCGACTGGTGCATCTGTGAAGACGCCGAACTTGGTCTGCGCGTATTCGAGAAAGGCCTGTCGGCGGCGTATTACCACGACAGTTACGGCAAGGGTCTGATGCCGGACACGTTCATCGACTTCAAGAAGCAACGTTTCCGCTGGGCCTACGGCGCGATCCAGATCATCAAGCGTCACACCCGCAGCCTGCTGCGCGGCAAGGACACCGAGCTGACCCGTGGCCAGCGCTATCACTTCCTCGCGGGCTGGTTGCCGTGGGTTGCGGACGGCATGAACATCTTCTTCACCGTCGGCGCGCTGTTGTGGTCGGCGGCGATGATCATCGTGCCGCAGCGGGTCGATCCGCCGTTGTTGATCTTCGCGATCCCGCCACTGGCGCTGTTCGTGTTCAAGGTCGGCAAGATCATCTTCCTCTACCGTCGCGCCGTCGGCGTGAACCTGAAAGATGCGTTCTGCGCGGCACTGGCAGGCCTGGCGTTGTCGCACACGATCGCCAAAGCGGTGCTGTACGGCTTCTTCACCAGCAGCATTCCGTTCTTCCGCACCCCGAAAAATGCCGACAACCACGGCTTCTGGGTGGCGATTTCCGAAGCGCGGGAAGAACTGTTCATCATGCTGTTGTTGTGGGGCGCGGCACTGGGGATCTTCCTGGTGCAAGGCATTCCGAGCAACGACATGCGTTTCTGGGTAGTCATGTTGCTGGTGCAATCGCTGCCGTATCTGGCAGCGCTGATCATGGCGTTCCTGTCGTCGCTGCCGAAACCTGTGCCTGCGCCTGAACCGGCGCCGGTCGTCTAAATCCTCGTTGATGCACTAAACGGCGGCCAATGGTCGCCGTTTTGCTTTAAGATAACCGCCATTTTGCGGGGCTTGGCGGCGTTCGGCTCATTGGCCGAACCCAATTCCTGTAGGAGTGAGCCTGCTCGCGATAGCGGTGTAACAATCAATAGTTACGTTGCCAGACACACCGCTATCGCGAGCAGGTTCACTCCTACAGTTAGTCCGCGCCCACATTCATGATCTTCGGAGTTTTCCATGACGGCCCACGCCGACCTTTCGCCGACCCTCCAACTCGCCATCGACCTGATCCGCCGTCCGTCCGTGACGCCGGTCGACGCCGATTGCCAGAAGCAGATGATGCAGCGCCTGGGCGATGCCGGTTTCACCCTCGAGCCGATGCGCATCGAAGATGTGGATAACTTCTGGGCCACACATGGCAACAACGACGGCCCGGTGCTGTGCTTCGCCGGTCACACCGACGTGGTCCCGACCGGTCCGGTAACGGCCTGGCAGATCGACCCGTTCAACGCGCTGATCGATGAACACGGCATGCTCTGCGGCCGTGGCGCGGCGGACATGAAAGGCAGCCTCGCGTCGATGACTGTCGCCGCTGAACGCTTTGTCGCCGACTACCCGAACCACAAGGGTAAAGTCGCTTTCCTGATCACCAGCGACGAAGAAGGCCCGGCGCATCACGGCACCAAGGCTGTGGTTGAACGTCTGGCTGCGCGCAACGAACGTCTGGACTGGTGCATCGTCGGCGAACCGTCGAGCACCACGCTGGTCGGCGACGTAGTGAAAAACGGTCGCCGTGGCTCGCTGGGCGCCAAGCTCACCGTCAAAGGCATTCAAGGCCACGTCGCTTATCCGCACCTGGCAAAGAACCCGATTCACCTCGCTGCTCCGGCGCTGGCTGAACTGGCCGCCGAACACTGGGATCACGGCAACGATTTCTTCCCGCCGACCAGTTTCCAGATTTCCAACGTCAATT
The DNA here is from genome assembly GCF_016651305.1 of Pseudomonas sp. TH06. Classification (GTDB taxonomy): domain Bacteria; phylum Pseudomonadota; class Gammaproteobacteria; order Pseudomonadales; family Pseudomonadaceae; genus Aquipseudomonas. Next base: position 130,932 of record NZ_JAEKEC010000001.1, read on the forward strand.
CCGGCACCGGCGCGACCAACGTGATTCCTGGCGATCTGGTGGCGGTGTTCAACTTCCGCTTCTCTACCGAATCGACCGTCGAAGGCTTGCAGAAGCGCGTTGCCGACATCCTCGACAAGCACGATCTGGACTGGCACATCGACTGGGCGCTGTCCGGCCTGCCGTTCCTTACCGAACCGGGCGCGCTGCTCGACGCGGTGTCGGCGAGCATCAAGGACATCACCGGCCGCGAGACCAAGGCATCCACCAGCGGTGGTACCTCCGATGGCCGCTTCATCGCGACCATGGGTACGCAAGTGGTTGAGCTGGGCCCGGTCAACGCGACCATTCACCAGGTCAACGAGCGTGTACTGGCGGCCGATCTCGACGTGCTGACCGAGATCTACTACCAGACTCTGATCAAGTTGCTCGCCTGATGCTGGCGTGTCCGATCTGCAGTGAGCCGCTGAATACGGTGGACAACGGCGTGGTCTGCCCCGCCGGGCATCGCTTCGACCGCGCACGGCAGGGTTATCTGAATCTGCTGCCAGTGCAGCACAAGAACAGCCGTGACCCTGGCGATAACCAGGCGATGGTCGAAGCCCGCCGTGACTTCTTGAACGCCGGGCATTACGCCCCGGTGGCCAAGCGTTTGGCGGAACTGGCGGCCAGCTATGCGCCGGATCGTTGGGTCGATATCGGTTGTGGCGAGGGTTACTACACCGCGCAAATCGCTGCGGCCCTGCCGGATGCCGATGGCTACGCGCTGGACATCTCGCGTGAAGCAGTCAAACGCGCCTGCAAACGCAATCCGGCACTGACGTGGTTGATTGCGAGCATGGCCCGCGTGCCGTTGGCGTCGGACAGTTGCCAGTTTCTCGCCAGCGTTTTCAGTCCTCTGGACTGGGCAGAAGCCAAGCGTCTGCTCAGCGTCGGCGGCGGTCTGATGAAAGTCGGCCCGACCAGCGGCCACCTGATGGAGCTGCGCGAGCGCCTGTACGACGAAGTGCGCGAATACACCGACGACAAGCATCTGGCCCTGGTGCCGGAAAGCATGGCGCTGGCGCACAGTGAAACCCTGGAATTCAAACTGACGCTGGACAAGCCCGAGGATCGCGCCAACCTGTTGGCGATGACACCTCACGGCTGGCGTGCCAGTGCCGAGCGTCGTGCGGCGGTGATCGAACAGCCCGAGCCTTTCGAGACCACCGTGTCGATGCGCTACGATTATTTCGTTCTTCAATAACTTTTGGTCTCGGGCAAACGCCCGGGGCCGGCTAAATCCGCGAATGGATTTTTCAGACCCGCAGTGAGGACATCCATGCGCCAACCGGACATCGAGATTTACCTGAAAGACGCCGACGTCGACCACAAGGCCATTTCTGCCTGGCTGGGCGCCGCGTTGGGCCCGTGCAGCGACTGGGTACAGAAAGGGCAGACCTACAAGTGCAAGGCCGGCAATGTGCCGGTGACCTGGCTGCCGAAAGCCGTGGGCAAGTGGAACAGCCTGTACCTGGAAAGCGACCAGACGCCTTGGGACGACGACATCGCCTGCGCCCGCGCCGCATTTGCTGCGCTGAACGTGGAAGTGCGTTGTGCGCCGGGGACGTGGGTCGAAGAGGAAGGTGAAGAGACGGCTGATCGCTGGATGCGTATCAGCGCCGACGGTGAAGAAGAAATCACCTGGAAAACCGCTTAAACACAGATCCCATGTAGGAGTGAGCCTGCTCGCGATTGCGTAGTGCCAGTCAATATCAATGTTGACTGATACACCGCAATCGCGAGCAGGCTCACTCCTACAATGGTTTTTGGCATTCTCGAGGTTTGCGTTACAAGCCTACAACATCCTCGGCCTGCAAACCCTTCTCGCCAGTAATCACCGCGTACTCGACCTGTTGACCCTCGCTCAGCGACCGATGCCCTTCGCCGCGAATCGCACGGTAGTGCACGAACACGTCCACCCCGTCGTCGCGCTGAATGAAGCCGTAGCCCTTGGCGTCGTTGAACCACTTCACGTTGCCGGTTTCACGTGTTGCCATCTGTTCATACTCCTTTTTTATTATTGAACGGGCTTTTCGCAGGAAAGCCTCTTGAGGAACGTCAGCCTGCGCCCGACGTCCATTAAAGGGCCCCGGCGACAGACCGCCGAGTATATGACAGGCGGTAAAACTCTCAACAGGAGATTACTTCGCCGCTTTTTTGCCGATTTTCGAGTAATCCGGCAAACTGTCGACCGCCCGAGCAAACGCTCGGTTTTATCCACTCATGCAGAAGCCGTATGACCCGCTCCCCGTTCCGCCGTCTGGTGTTTGGCACCTTGCGCCGACTGCTGTATCTCTGGGTTCGCTCCGAGACGATCAACCAGTCGTCGTTCACCCTCAACCTCGACCGCAGTCGTCCGGTGTTCTACGTCCTGCAAAACCCATCGCTGACCGATCTGGCCGTGCTCGACACCGAGTGCACCAAGGCCGGCCTGCCGCGTCCGGTGCTGCCGGTGTCAGTGGGTTCGCTGATCGAGCCCGCCGCGTTCTTCTATCTGACCCCGGACCCGGACTGGCTCGGTCGCCAGGACAAACGCGGCGCGCCGCCGACCCTGACACGGCTGGTCAGCGCGCTCACGCAGAATGCTGCCGAAGACGCACAGATCATTCCGGTCAGCGTGTTCTGGGGGCAGTCGCCGGACAGCGAAAACAGCCCATGGAAACTGCTATTCGCCGACAGCTGGGCCGTCACCGGGCGCCTGCGTCGACTGCTGAGCATCATCGTCCTCGGGCGTAAAACCCGCGTGCAATTCTCCGCGCCGATCCACCTGCGCGAACTGATCGAACACAACAAGGGCCACGAGCGCACCGTGCGTATGGCCCAGCGCATCCTGCGTGTGCACTTCCGCAATCTGAAAGCCGCGGTCATCGGCCCGGATATTTCCCACCGCCGTAACCTGGTCAAAGGCCTGCTCAACCAGCCGCTGGTCAAGCAAGCAATCCTCGACGAAGCCGAGCGCGAGAACATCTCGCCGGAAAAAGCCAAGGCCCAGGCCCTGCGCTACGGCAACGAGATCGCCTCGGACTACACCTACACCGCGATTCGTTTTCTGGAAGTGGTGCTGAGCTGGTTCTGGAACAAGATCTACGACGGCATCAAGGTCAACCACATCGAAGGCGTGCAAAAGGTCGCCCAGGGTCACGAAGTGATCTACGTGCCATGCCACCGCAGCCACATCGATTACCTGCTGCTGTCGTACTTGCTGTTCCGCAACGGCCTGACCCCGCCGCACATCGCCGCCGGGATCAACCTCAACATGCCGGTGATCGGCAGTCTGCTGCGTCGTGGCGGTGCGTTCTTCATGCGCCGCACGTTCAAGGGCAATCCGCTGTACACCTCGGTGTTCAACGAATACCTGCACACCCTGTTCACCAAAGGCTTCCCGGTCGAATACTTCGTCGAGGGCGGTCGCTCGCGCACCGGGCGCATGCTGCAACCGAAAACCGGGATGCTCGCCATCACTATGCGCAGTTTCCTGCGTTCGTCGCGTATGCCGATCGTGTTTGTGCCGGTTTACATCGGCTACGAGCGCGTGCTGGAAGGTCGCACCTACCTTGGCGAACTGCGCGGCGCGAGCAAGAAGAAAGAATCGATCTTCGACATTTTCAAAGTCATCGGCGCGCTCAAACAACGCTTCGGTCAGGTCGCGGTGAACTTCGGCGAGCCGATCAAACTGGCGGAATTCCTCGACGCCGAACAACCGGACTGGCGCCAGCAGGAGCTCGGCCCGCAGTACAAACCGGCGTGGCTTAACGAGACCACCAACCGTCTCGGCGAAAAAGTCGCGCAGCATCTGAACGAAGCGGCGGCGATCAACCCGGTCAACCTGGTGGCGCTGGCGTTGCTGTCGACCAGCCGTCTGGCACTGGATGATCGGGCAATGGCGCGGGTGCTGGATCTGTACCTGGCGCTGCTGCGCAAGGTCCCGTATTCGCCGCACACCACATTGCCGGAGGGTGACGGCCGCGCGCTGATCGAGCATGTGAAGGACATGGATCTGCTGTCCGAACAAAACGATGCGCTGGGCAAGATTCTTTATCTGGACGAGCAAAATGCCGTCCTGATGACCTACTACCGCAACAACGTGCTGCACATCTTCGCCCTGCCGGCGCTGCTGGCGAGTTTCTTCCAGAGCGCCTCGCGCATGAGCCGCGAACAGATCCTGCGCTACACCCACGCGCTGTACCCGTACTTGCAGTCGGAGCTGTTCATTCGCTGGAGCCTCGAGGAACTCGACGCGGTGGTCGATCAATGGCTGGAAGCGTTCGTCGAGCAAGGCCTGCTGCGCTTCGAGAAAGACGTGTATCTGCGTCCGGCACCGAGCTCGCGGCATTTCGTGCTGTTGACCCTATTGTCGAAGAGCATCGCACAGACCCTGCAACGCTTCTACATGACCGTCTCGCTGCTGCTCAACGCCGGCCAGAACAGCGTCAGCGCCGAAGAACTGGAAGACCTCTGCACGGTCATGGCCCAGCGCCTGTCGATCCTGCACGGCCTCAACGCCCCGGAGTTCTTCGACAAGAGCCTGTTCCGCCACTTCATCCAGACCCTGCTCGACCTCGACGTGCTGCGTCGCGATGAGGCCGGCAAACTGAGCTACCACGAACTGCTCGGCGAACTCGCCGAAGGCGCGGCCAAGCGCGTATTGCCGGCGGAGATTCGTTTGTCGATCCGCCAGGTTGCACTGCATCGCAGTGAAGATGCTGCGGAAACAGCAGTCACACCTCAAGCTTGAAACTTGTAGACAACTAACGGGGGAGTGCTTCTATTCCCCCTTTGCTTTATCCATGAATTAATAGGCTCTATCAATAACTCACGATAGGGATATCGAAATGAGCCTGTTAAATGAACAACCCGGCGTCGTAACTTTACACTTCAATCTGCCCGCTGAGTTTCAAGTGCCGCTCACTGGCGAAAACGAAACCGTCGTCAGCGTCAAAGTTGTCAATGCCAAATCGCCGGTAACGGTCAAGGACTGGCGCCATCCTGCATTTTTCGGCAATACCTGGAAGTTTCACTTCCCACACAACTACGACGGCGTGGGTGTGAAATACCAGGTTCATATTCAGCTGTTTCACAACCAACAGCCCTTGCTGGTCGAGCTGGACTATTTCGTCGTGGTCAATCAGGCTCCCTACAGCCAGACTGTCAACCTGAGTCCGCTCGGGATGCTCTACGTCGAAGTTAAGTTGCCGGAAACATCACCGACCGAAGAAGCCATCACGATCAGCCTGCATGAGGCTACCGCTCCGGAAGTTGAACTTGTGCGCATCAAGCACGATGAACGGACAGCAACTTCTTTTTATCTCAAATATGATCCCGACAGCGTTATACCCGGTAAACGCTATGCACTGACGGGCGTCGAAAACCGTTATCACCAGCAAGTTCAAGTCTCCCCGGGAGCTGTAGAACTCTCACCCGTTTCGCGAAATTTCAGTGCACGTCTTTTCCAGTCAGTCGCACTATGGCTGGAAAAACCCTTACGTTTGTTCACTGACGCTGGCGCCAAAATCCGCTAAATTTTATCGGCGCCGGGATTTTTCCGGCGCATCTGTCTTAGAGGTTCCGATGAAAAAATTGATTCTTCTTGCCACCGCCACGCTGTTGAGCGCCTGCCAATCGACCACCCCCGCCGGCAAGGTTGGCCTCGACGGCGAAGTGTTCTACCTGCAACGCATCGCCCTGCCTCCGAGCGCGACCCTGAGCGTGAGCCTGCAGGACGTGTCCTTGGCCGATGCCCCGGCCGTGGTGCTGGATGAACAGAAAGGCCCGGTCAAGGGTCAGGTTCCGCTGCCCTTTCACTTGAGCTACGATCCGGCCCAGGTCAAACCCGGACACCGTTATTCGGTCAGCGCGCGCATTGAAGTCAACGGTGAATTGATGTTCATCACCACCGAAAACCACGCCGTACAACTCGACGGCAACGATCCACAGCCGTTGAAAATCCGCGTCGACGCCGTTCGTTAATTCATTTTCTGCAACAAGGAAGCCGCCATGCTCCGCCCTACCCTTCGCTTCGCCGGCCTCTGCGCGGGCCTGATGATCTCCGCCAACGTGCTGGCGCTGTCGCTCAGCGACTTGTCGCAACAAGACGCCACCGGCGGCCTCAAGGACGCCCTGACCCAAGGCGCGCAACTGGCCGTCAAACAACTGGGCACCCCGGGCGGTTTCAGCAACAACCCTGAGGTGAAGATCGAACTGCCGGGCAAACTCGGTAAAGCCGCCAGCAAAATGAAAGCCTTCGGCATGGGCGCCCAGGTCGAAGAACTGGAAACCGCGATGAACAAGGCAGCGGAAACCGCCGTGACCCAGGCCCAGCCGATCCTCGTCGACGCCGTGAAGAAAATGAGCGTGGCCGACGCCAAGGGCATCCTCAGCGGCGGCAAGGATTCGGCCACCCAATACCTCGACAAATCCAGCCGCGAACAGATCCGCGCCAAGTTCCTGCCGATCGTCAAACAGGCGACCGACAAGGTTGGCGTGGCGCAGAAGTACAACTCGTTTGCCGGCCAGGCCGCGACCTTCGGTGTGGTGGACGCGAAGAGCGCCAACGTCGAGAACTACGTGACCGAACAAGCGCTGAATGGCTTGTTCGAAATGATCGGCAAACAGGAAGAAACAATCCGCCAGAACCCGGCCGCTGCGGCGACCAGTCTGGCGAAGAAAGTATTCGGCACTCTTTAAGCCGGCACCGAACGGGAGCGAAATTTCTCGCTCCCGTTTTTCAACTCATTTGCAATGTGCAAGAAGAACACCCACTCAGGGCCCATTTTTCTCTTTTCGAAAACCTGCAACTCGACCAGTCCGTTGAGCGTCGACATCGCTGATCCGTAAGTGCAGCCAAGATGTTCCATCACATTGCCTGCCGTAAACTCCTTCGCCATTCCGTTTTTGGCAGCCTGATACAAAGACCGTTGCCGCTCTGTCAGCCGATCGAAGAATCCCGACTCCGTCAGCCATCGTTCAAAGTCCTCGTTAAGCGCCACGCTCTTGCGCCTGGCTTAATCAAAACAGCCCACCACCCGCACAATCACCGAACACTGAAACTCGATGAAGTAGGTCAGATCCAACTCATCCGCCTCGGTATGCAGATAGGAACGTCCATACTTCACCGGCGCATTACGCAACAACAGACTGATCGCGATGTAGCGAAAGGCCGCGAACTCGTTCTTGAACATGAACCAATAAAACAACGCCCTCGCGACCCGACCGTTACCGTCGCGAAACGGATGCTCGTAGCCCAAGGCAAAGTGCAACGTGATCGCCTTGATCAGCGGATGCAGATAGTTTTTGTGGTGGGGTAATTCATGGGCGAGATTGATCCACTGCGAAAGCCGCTCCAGCCGCAAAACCAGCCCGGCGGCCGGTGGCGGCCGATGCACCGTGTTGCCCGCACCGTCCTGAACAACCACTTCATCATTCGCCCTGAACACACCGGGAGAATACCGCTCGTCATCAATCCCCTCGACGCCAATCCGATGCATCGCGCTGATCAACTCGACACTCAACGGTTCGTAGCGTTTTTCCCAGGCGAAATTCATCATCCGATAGTTGCCCATGACCATACGCTCGTCCGGCGTACGCGGCTGGCGCTGGCGCTTGAGCATGTCCTTGGCCACACGCGTGGTCGTCGCAGCACCTTCCAGCTGACTGCTGGCGATTGCTTCGTCCTCGATCAGATCATTCAGCAAATAACTGAAATGCGCCCGCTCGCCGATCTGACTGGTCATGTAGTCCAACGCAGCACTGGTCGTCTGCCGATCCACGATAGACAGGGTTCTCTGCGCCAACGGCGTCAACAAATACTTGCCCCACTGCGCCGGTTCTCCAAACCGCAGCAAATTGACGTATTGCGCAATCCGCGCCTTCTTGACCAGAGCCCAACACAAATTGACATCCAGCCCCGCAGCCCAGCGATAGCGCAACGCTTCGAAGGGCAGATAACGACCCTGATCGTCGAACGGCTTGAGCAAAGCGAGATAATCCGCCAAACGATGCTTGTGAGGTGGACGCATCAACAAATCGAACACGGGGTCAGTTCTGCCTTTCAATGCTGGTGGCTTTTTCATGAAGACAAACTCAGGAACGCTGGAAAGCAGAGGCTGGAGTACAGCATCCAAGACACCGAGGCTCAATATCGGAGGTTTCTGAAAAAGATGTAGGAAGTGGCAGAGCGGGCCATGGGCATCCAGATAGAAATGGGTCGGCTGGCAGGCCGCCATCGCTGGCAAGCCAGCTCCCACAATTTGGATTGTGTGCATACAGATAGAGATTGGGTGGCTGTCAGGGCGTCATCGCGAGCAGGCTCGCTCCTACAATTTGATGGCGTACATCTGCAAGCAACAGGTCGGCTGTCAGGCCGCCTTCGCGAGCAGGCTCACTCCTACAATTGGATGGCGTACATCTGCAAGCAACGGGTCGGCTGTCAGGCCGCCTTCGCGAGCAGGCTCGCTCCCACAGAAGAGCAAGAACAGATCGCTTCTGCTCCCCACCACTCAACAGGATGAGCGTTAGCTCGGCTGCAGCTTTTGATCTTGATCTCAAAGGCCCGTCGGCAGGCTGAGCGGAGGGATTGATCCGGGGGTGGGAGCGCAGCGACCGTTCGACGAAGTCGAACACATCGAGAGGAGGTGCAGCGAAGCAAACCGGAGGCGATGCGCCCGGATCGAGCCCGGAGCGAAGGAACCCGAGCCACAGCGAGGGCCGAACGTCAGGGCAAAGCCTTTTGGGTTACCTTTTCGGCGTTTGGAAAAGGTGACCCGCCGTAAGGGCGGAACCCTAAGCCGCCATCACCCAAAAAACGGATATACACCCCAAAACCCAAGAACATGGTCGGCCCGAAGGCCGCCACGTCACACACAAATCAACCCTCCCGCCGAACCCGGAACCAAGCCGCATACAAAGCAGGCAAAAACAAAAGCGTCAGCGCAGTAGCAACAATCAACCCGCCCATGATCGCCACCGCCATCGGCCCAAAAAACACACTCCGCGACAACGGAATCATCGCCAAAACCGCCGCCAATGCCGTCAACACAATCGGCCGAAAACGCCGCACCGTCGCCTCGATAATCGCCTGCCAAGGCTTAAGCCCAGAGGCAATATCCTGCTCGATCTGATCCACCAGAATCACCGAGTTACGCATGATCATCCCGGACAACGCGATCGTCCCCAACATCGCCACAAACCCGAACGGCTGCCGGAACACCATCAAAAACAGCGTCACCCCGATCAACCCCAACGGCGCCGTCAAAAACACCATCGCCGTGCGCGAAAAACTGCGCAACTGCACCATCAGCAACGTCAGCACCACGACAATGAACATCGGCACCCCGGCATTTACCGACTTCTGCCCGCGTTCCGAATCCTCCACCGTGCCGCCGACATCCAGCAGATAACCATCCGGCAATTCAGCCCGAATCGAATCCAGCGTCGGCATGATCTGCTTCACAAGAGTCGCCGGCTGCTCCTTGCCATAAATGTCCGCTCGCACAGTCACGTTCGGCAGACGATTACGGTGCCAGATGATGCCTTCCTCGAAACCGTATTCCAGCGTGGCAATCTGCGACAACGCCACACTGCGACCGTTATCCGTCGGCACTGCCAGACTCGGCAACAACGACAGTTCAGTGCGCTCATGCACCGTGCCGCGCAGCAGAATCTCGATCAACTCATTGTCTTCGCGATACTGACTGACACTCGAACCGGTCAACGAACTCTGCAGGAATTTAGCCAGATTGGCCGTGCTGACCCCAAGCGCCCTGGCGCGATCCTGATCAATGTTCAGGTAGACAACCTTGCTCGGCTCCTCCCAATCCAGATGCACATTGACCACATGCGGATTCTCGCGAACCTTGGCGGCAACCTTGCGCGCCAGTGCACGCACTTCCTCGATGTGTTCGCCAGTGACGCGGAACTGCACCGGATAACCAACCGGAGGACCGTTCTCCAAGCGCGTGACCCGTGAGCGCAGCGCCGGGAACTGTTCGTTGAGAGTGTCGATCAGCCAGGTGCGCAAGGCTTCGCGCTCCTCGATGTTTTTCGCCAGCACCACAAATTGCGCAAAGCTCGCTGCGGGTAACTGCTGATCCAGCGGCAGATAAAAACGCGGCGAGCCCGTACCCACATAAGCCACATAGTTATCGATACCGGCGTGCTCCTTGAGCATCGCTTCGAGGCGCTTGACCTCACCCGTGGTGTTCGCCAGCGACGCGCCTTCGGCCAGTTTCAGATCTACCATCAGCTCCAGTCGGTTCGAGGCCGGGAAGAACTGTTGCGGGACGAAACGAAAGAGCATCACCGAGGCAATAAACAGCCCTACGGTCAGCACGATCACGGTCTTGCGGTGCGCCACGCACCATTCGACCAGACGACGCACCCGCTGATAGAACGGCGTGCCGTACGGATCCGACTGACCATCCGCCGTGCCGTGTTTGGCCGCATGAATTTTCGCCAGATCCGGCAGGAGCTTTTCCCCCAGGTAAGGGACGAACACTACCGCCGCCACCCATGAAGCGAGCAGCGCGATGGTCACTACCTGAAAGATCGAACGGGTGTATTCGCCGGTGCCGGACTGCGCCGTGGCAATCGGCAGAAAGCCTGCGGCGGTGATCAGCGTACCGGTGAGCATCGGGAACGCCGTGCTGGTCCAGGCATAACTCGCCGCCCTGATACGGTCGAAACCCTGCTCCATTTTGATCGCCATCATTTCCACGGCAATGATCGCGTCGTCCACCAGCAAACCCAGCGCCAGCACCAACGCACCGAGGGAGATCTTGTGCAGGCCGATGCCGAGGTAATACATGCAAGCGAAGGTCATCGCCAGCACCAGCGGAATGGTCAGTGCCACGACCATGCCGGTTCGCACGCCGAGGGAGAAGAAGCTCACCAGCAAGACAATCGCCAGCGCTTCGACCAGTACCTGAACGAATTCGCCGACCCCGGTTTTCACCGCCGCCGGTTGATCGGATACCTTGCGCAATTGCATGCCGGCCGGAAGGTTTTTCTGGATGCGCGAAAACTCGCCTTCCAGCGCCTTGCCAAGCACCAGAATGTCGCCGCCATCCTTCATCGCCACGGCCAGACCGATCGCGTCTTCGCCCATGAAACGCATGCGCGGCGCCGGTGGATCGTTGAAACCGCGACGCACGTCGGCGACATCGGATATACGGAACGTACGATCGCCGACCCTGATCGGAAAGTTTTTTATCTCATCGACTGTCTGAAAATTCCCGGAAACCCGTAGCTGCAAACGCTCGCTGCTGGTTTCGAAGAAGCCGGCAGTGGATACCGCGTTCTGCTCCTCCAGCGCCTGCTGCACCGCCGCCAGCGGCAAGCCGAGGGTGGCGAGTTTGACGTTGGACAGTTCGACCCAGATCTTTTCGTCCTGTAAACCGAGCAGATCGACCTTGCCGACATCCTTGACCCGTTGCAGCTGGATCTGGATGCGATCGGCGTAATCCTTGAGCACGGCGTAGTCGAAACCGTCGCCGGTCAGCGCGTAGATATTGCCGAACGTGGTGCCGAATTCGTCGTTGAAGAATGGCCCTTGAATGCCCGGCGGCAAGGTCTGGCGGATGTCGCCGACTTTCTTGCGCACCTGATACCAGAGGTCGGGGATTTCCTTGGAATGCATCGAATCGCGGGCAATGAACGTGACTTGCGATTCACCGGGGCGCGAGAACGAAACAATGCGTTCGTACTCACCGGTTTCCATCAGCTTCTTTTCGATGCGTTCGGTGACCTGGCGCGAGACTTCCTGCGCGGTCGCGCCCGGCCAGCGCGTCTGAATGACCATGGCCTTGAAGGTGAACGGCGGGTCTTCACTCTGACCCAGCTTGGTGTAGGACAACGCACCGACGATCGCCAGCAAAAGCATCACGAACAGTACGATCTGGCGATTACGCAACGCCCATTCGGAGAGGTTGAAGCGCATCGGGGCTTACTCCTTGTCCGCCAGATTGACCACACGGTTGGAGCGATCCACGGGACGCACCTGCTGCCCTTCGAGCAGTACATGCACGCCAGCGGCGACCACCCAATCGCTGGCGTTCAAGCCTTCGAGCACCGGTACGGTTTTCTCGCCGAACGGGCCGACGCGCACGGGGGTTTTCTTCAGGGTGTTGTTGGCGTTGACGACCCAGACGTAGGTCGCGCCGTTTTCAGCGGTCAGCGCCGACAGTGGCACGGACAGCGGCACGACATCGGCTGACTGCACGAACACCCGGGCGCTCTGGCCGAGCTCGGCCGGGACTTTGCCGCTGGTGAAAGAAATACGTGCGGCGAAGGTTCGCGATCGCGGATCGGCGGCGGGAGACAGCTCGCGGATCTGCCCGGCAAAACGCTGGTTCTGCTGCGTCCACAACTCGACAGTCACCGGTTGCCCGACCTTGAAGCGGCCAAAGCTCTGTTCCGGCAGACTGATCAACACTTCACGTTCGCCATCGGTGGCGAGGGTGAACACGGTTTGCCCGGCAGCGACAACCTGGCCGACTTCCACCGAACGCTGGGCGACCACGCCATCCTGTGGCGCACGCAAAACCGCGTAACTGGCCTGATTGGTCGAAACGTTGAATTCGGCTTTGATTTGCTTGAGGCGGGCTTCGCCGGAGCGGTAAAGGTTTTCGGCGTTGTCGTACGCGGAGCGGCTGACCATCTGCCGATCCATCAGGGTTTTGTAGCGATCACGCTCGGCGCGCACCAGATTGAGATTGGCTTCGGCGGCAGCGACTTGGGCGCGGGTGGCTTCCAGTTGCAGGCGCACATCCTGCGGATCGAGTTCGGCGAGAGGCTGATCAGCCTTGACGCGCTGGCCTTCATCGACCAGTCGTCGGCTGACTTTGCCCCCGATGCGGAACGCCAGATTCGGCTCGTAACGGGCGCGGACTTCGCCCGGATAACTTTCCATCGCCTGCGCCGAAGGCTCTGGCTGCACCACCATGGCCGGTCGCACGGCCACTTGCGTCGCCTCTTCCTGACCGCATGCCGATAATAAAAATGCCAGACCGGCTGGCAACGCAAAGGACAACGCATGGCGGAACATGGTGACGGACCTTTCGCTAATGGTGCTTGGAATAATTATACTGGCCGGTATGTTATTAATAGCAAACTCACCAGTCCAGTATTAAAAGCGAAGAATGTCGAACAATCTTTCAGCTCCAAACGGCCCGGGCCGCCCCAAGGATCTGGCCAAGCGCCAGGCGATCCTCGATGCGGCGAAAATTCTTTTTCTGAGTCACGGCTATGCCAACACCAGCATGGACGCGGTCGCTGCCGAGGCTAGCGTGTCGAAGCTGACGGTCTACAGCCATTTCAACGACAAGGAGACGCTGTTTTCCGCCGCCGTGATGGCCAAATGCGAGGAGCAACTGCCACCGCTGTTCTTCGAATTGCCGGAAGGCATTGCTGTGGAAAGTGTGTTGCTGAACATTGCGCGAGGCTTTCATCAGCTGATCAACAGCGATGAATCGGTGAATTTGCATCGCCTGATCATGGCGCTCGGCAGTCAGGATCCGAATCTGTCGCTGATCTTCTTCGAAGCGGGCCCGCAGCGCATGGTCCAGGGGATGGAGCGATTGCTCACGCGCATCCACGAGACTGGCGCACTGAACATCGACCTGCCACGTAATGCGGCCGAGCATTTTTTCTGCCTGATCAAGGGCGCGGGGAATTTTCGTTTGTTGTATGGCTGCGGCGAGCCGTTGAGCGAAGAGGCTTCAGAGAGCCATGTGCAGGAAGTGGTGGGGCTATTTATGCGCGCTTACAAGCCGTAGCTTCGTTGATTGGGCTGGCCCCATCGCGAGCAGGCTCACTACTACAGTGGATGTGTGTACGGATCCATTGTAGGAGTGAGCCTGCTCGCGATGGGGGCGACTCGGTTTCAAGGTTTGAGCGCTTTCTTAGGGTAGATATCGTAACGGCTCGATTTACCATCCAGCGCATGACTCGGCTTCGGCCCCTCGATGCACGGCGCCTTGCGTGGGCGCTTGACCACCACGCGATGGGTCGCCAATGCCAGAGCCGCTTCCAACAGCGCCGGGGCATCAGGATCATCCCCGACCAGTGGCCGGAACAGGCGCATTTCCTTCTTCACCAGCGCGGTTTTCTCACGATGCGGGAACATCGGGTCCAGGTAAATCACCTGCGGCGGCTCGCCTTGCCAGTTGCGCATGACCTCGATGGAGTTGCCCTTGAGCAATTTCATCCGCGCCACGATCGGCGCCACGTCGAAATCTTCCGCGCCACGCGCCAGACCATCCTCCAGTAATGCACCGATCAGCGGTTGACGCTCGATCAGGCTCATCTCGCAACCGAGGCTGGCCAATACGAACGCATCCTTGCCCAACCCCGCCGTGGCATCCAGCACCCGCGGGCGCACGCCTTGGGCGATGCCGACAGCCTTGGCGATCATCTGGCCGCTGCCGCCACCGTACAACCGACGGTGTGCCGCGCCGCCCTCGACGAAGTCCACGCGCACCGGCCCCGGTGCATCCGGGCCAAGCTGCTGGAGCTGTAAACCCTGCTCGCCGACCTGCAAGGCGAACTCACCATCGGCCACTTGCAGCGGCAGGCCGAGGCGTTCGGCCCACTGCTCGGCTTGCGCTTCAAACGTCGGGCCGAGGGCTTCGACATGGATGCGGCAGGCCGCGGGTTGCTCAATCATGGAAAACACGCTCAAAAAAGTTAAGGATCGGCAAAAACCGCCGATAACCCAATCAACGCGCATTTTGCCAGAGCTGAGCGTCAACCGAAAAAAATGTCAGGCATTCTTCCCACATCGATTGGCTACATTTCGCCCCATGGCGACTTTAGCCGTCAAAACACTCAAGCACTGAGCGGCGTCAGTCACCTGTGGCAGGATTTCTTTGCCCAGGCGCTGGCCGAACAGACGAGTGAAGTGGTGCCTGCCTGCGGCAAGTTTCCGCCGGTTGACCTGAGCAGCACTGAAGAACCGACGGTGGGCAGCGAGCTGCACGCGCACATCGTCGAGCAGCGCGAATGCAATGTCGTCGAAACCGAAGTGCGTCCGCCAGAGCCATTGTTCCTGCCGATCGCCGAGTTCGAAACGGAGCTGCTGGACAAGCCGTTCCCACCGTTCCCGCCAGAAGAAATCCAGGCTCAGCAGTCGCAGCAGGATTTCGACAGCAGTTGGGTTCGCCCGATCGTGATGAACAACGGCCAACCGATTCCGGAACCGGGTGCTGCGCCGCAAAAGCGTCCGCTGTACCTGCCGATTGCCGAATTCGACCTCGATCTGCTGCAGAAGCCTTACCCGCCATTCCCGCCGGAAGAAATCGTCGAGCAGCAGAAAGCCCTGGACTTCGACAATGGCTGGGCGCGCCCGATTGTTTTGCAGAACCTGCGCATCGCCGCCTGACCCTCAGCGACACACGCTCCAGCGCCCGACATCGACATGAAAGTGATTGCGATGGGCGGCGTTGTAATCCGGACTCAACACCACACTGAACGCCTCGCAGGCGCCATCACGGACCTTGCGTAGAAACTGCGCGTCCTGATTTTGCCTTGGCCAATCCTTGAGCACGCTGATGCTGCGGCCATCCGCCAGGCGAAAGCCGGCGATATCCAACGCATCGGCACTGGCATGACGACTGAGCGCGCCGCTTTCGCGGTTGTAGATATTGCGGCAGGCGAAGCTGCCTAGGTGATCGAGGCGCACGACTTTCTCGCCGTAAACGGACTGCGCGGCAGGTTGCAGGGAATGGCGTTCGAACATCGCGTAGGCGACCGCCAACGGGCAACTGGCGAGGAAGCTGCTGCTCAGCGCCACCTCGCCGCCCTGCACACGCAAAGCGCCGATCAATGGACACTTGGCATCCGGGCTGTCGGACTGCGGCGTCACGCGTAACGCCGAGCTGCTCAGTGCCCGGGCACACAGTTCGGGGTCGCCGCGCAAACGCATCAGTTTGTAACCGGTTAGCCAGTTGGGCGTCGCCTGCACATCCAGCGGTGCCCATGGATTCCACTCTGGCGGCACGTCCAGCCAGCCGCGCCAGACACTGACCACGGCAGCGCCCGTCATCAGCAGAACGAACAGCGCAATCCACCGCGCCATGCTCAGCCTTTGAAGAACTGGTTGGCCTTGGCGTACGGCATCGACTGCGAAGTGAAACCGAACGTGCCGGACTGTTGGATTTCTTCGGCGGCCCGGAAGAACTCACCGAACGCCGCCAGCGCCAGCGCCGAACCCGTGCTGATCCGACGCACACCCATTTCCTCGAGTTGCTGCACGGTCAGTTTCAGCCCCCCGGACATCAACACGTTGACCGGTTTAGGCGCTACCGCACGCACCACCGCGAGGACTTCTTCAGCAGTGCGCAAACCCGGCGCATATAGCACGTCGGCGCCAGCCTCGGCGAACGCCTGCAAGCGGCGGATGGTGTCGTTGATGTCGGGATTGCCGTGCAGATAGTTTTCCGCACGGGCGGTCAGCAGGAAGGGAAATGGCAGCGTGCGCACAGCGGCAACAGCAGCTTCGATACGCGCCACGGCGTGTTCGAAGCAATAGATCGGCGCGTCTGCACGACCTGTGGCGTCCTCGATCGAACCACCCACCGCGCCCGCCTCGGCCGCTCGCAGCAAACTCTTCGCGCACTCGGCCGGGTCGTCGGCGAAACCGTTTTCCAGATCCACTGCCACCGGCAGATCGGTCGCCGCAACAATTGCCCGGACGTTGGCCAAGGTGTCATCGAGGCTCAAGGCACCGTCGGCTTTGCCCTGGGAAAACGCATAACCGGCACTGGTAGTCGCCAGCGCTTGATAGCCCAGACTGGCGAGCATCTTCGCCGAGCCGGCATCCCACGGATTGGGAATAACGAAAACCCCCGGACGCTCATGCAGGGCTTTGAAGGCGTGGGCTTTACGGACTTGTTCTTGAAAGGCTGAGGCGTCCATCGGCAGGCTCCTGGGCAGGAAAAACGGGTTCGCCTCAGAGCAGGCCAAGTTGCTCCGCGGCGGGTTCTCTGTATAGCTCAGGCAGAGATGGCAGGCCAGGCAAACGTTGCATCAGTTGTGCGTGAAACCGTTGCGCCAGCTTCGCCGCCAGCAGGTTGTCGGCGGTGTGCAGGAAGATGTAAGGCGTGCGGCCCTCTTCGATCCATTCGGCGATTTTCGCCACCCACGGCATCAGGAACGTGTCGTTGGCTTCAAGCTCGGGATGGCCGATGAAACGCACTTGCGGGAACTGGGTGAACGCCGCCGGACGCGTCGGCACCCGCGGCTTTTTCGATTGTGCGTGGATCACCGAGGACTCGGTCGACAGGCAACTGAACAGCGCACGCGGATCGAGGCAGATGCGTTCAACGCCACGGTCCAGCAGCAGCCGATTAAGCAGGCGCTCGCTCTCGCCCTTGACGAAGAACTGTTCATGCCGCACTTCCACCGCCAATGGGCAGTCCAGCGCATCAATGAACGCCGCCAACTCCGGCAGCCGATGCGGCGTGAAGCTTTTCGACAGTTGCAGCCACAGCGGCGCTACACGCTCGCCGAGGGGTTTGAGCAATTGCAGAAAGGTTTCGGCGGCGGTCAGTTGATCGCGCAAGTCGCCACTGTGGCTGATGTCACCGGGAAACTTGGCGGTAAAGCGAAAATGCGCAGGCATGATTTCGGCCCAACGCTGCACGGTGGCGGGCGAAGGGCTGGCGTAGAAAGTCGTATTGCCTTCGACGGCGTTGAACACCTGGCAGTAGAGACCGAGGAAGTCGGAGGTTTTGGCGTCTGCCGGGTACAGATACTCGCGCCAGGCGTTTTCGCTCCAGGACGGGCAACCGAGGTAGTAAGGCAGATCCATCAGATGTACAGATCGAGGCCCAGCACGTCCGCATCCCAATCGACAAAACCGGCGGTACTCAGGTAGCTGGCCAGGGCCATGGCTACGCTCTTTTTCATCGCACGGTGATAAATCATGTCTTGCTGACGGGCAGGCAGATTGGCCAGGCGTTGGGCGGAGGCTTTGGCAGCGCGGGCGGCCATTTGCTCTTCAGTCGGGAATTCCAGCTCGCCGTCGATATCGTCGACGGATTCATCCAGCGCCGGATTGCCTTTGCGAGGCTTGCGCTTGATGGGGTAGGACTGAGAGGAAAGGCCGTCTATACGCATAAATTCATGCTCGGTATCGATGATGGCAATTTAGCGGCACTTGACCGACTTAGCAAACCGCCGAGTGATAACTAGAACACATAAAGCGCAAAAGGTTTAAAGCGCGGGATTGGAAACTGACGATTGGCAGAATTTGGAATAAGGCATTCACTCAAGAAAGAGCTTGTAGAGGCCTTTTGTGGTGAGGGGATTTATCCCCGACCGGCTGCGCAGCATTCGCAAATGCTGATAACGCGGTTCACCGGAAGAATGCAGAGGGAGCGCTGCGCACTCCATCGGGGATAAATCCCCTCACCACAAGTGAACGGCACACATCCGGGTGAATCAACGGGCCTTGGGGGTGGCGACTTTGTCGCGCAGGTAAACCGGTTGCGCATCATCGGCCGGAATCGACTCGCCGCGCTCCCAGGCAAAACGCGCCAGGGTCAGCAGGTCTTCTGCGTGGGGTAGCATGCCGGCGTCGGAACCGCTCAGATTGACCGCGATACGCTCGCCATAACCCCAACCGGTACCGGCGCCGAACCAATCGCCGCTGGCATCGGCCGGTAGCGCCGCGACTTCCGGCGGCAACACCGCCTCGGCACCGACGAGGCGCATCTCGCCCGCCGTCTCGCGGTAGCAACCCCAATACACTTCATCCATGCGCGCATCGATGGCGGCCGCGACCTGGCTCACGCCATGTTCACGAAAGGCCCGCTGCGCCAGCACCGCAAGATTGGACACTGGCAGCACCGGACGATCCAGCGCGAACGCCAGACCCTGCACCACACCGATAGCGATCCGCACACCGGTAAACGCGCCCGGTCCACGACCGAAGGCAATTGCATCCACTGCTTGCAGGGTGGTGCCGGCGTCGGCGAGCAGTTGCTGGATCATCGGCAACAACTTCTGCGCGTGCAGGCGCGGGATCACCTCGTAATGGCTCGTGACCTTGCCGTCATGCAGCAAAGCAACGGAGCAAGCTTCAGTCGCGGTGTCCAGGGCCAGCAAGGTACTCATCGATGTATCCAGAACAGGGTGAGGAAAAAAGTGCGTCAGTATAAACAACTACGGCCCGCAAGCGGGCCGTGGATGATGCAGCCAGTCAGACTTTTCAGCTCAGCGCTGCCAGCACCTTGGTGGTGATCGCATCAACCGAACCAACGCCTTCGATGTGGCTGTACTTCGGCTTGCCGTTGGCAGCCGAGAGCTTCTGGTAAAAATCCACCAGTGGCTTGGTCTGCGAGTGGTAGACCGACAGGCGATGACGCACGGTTTCTTCCGTGTCGTCCTTGCGCTGTACTAGCTCTTCGCCGGTGATGTCGTCTTTGCCAGCGATTTTCGGCGGGTTGTAGACGATGTGGTAAACGCGGCCGCTGGCCTCGTGCACACGACGACCGGCAATACGCTGAACGATTTCTTCGTCTTCAACGGCGATTTCAACCACGGCGTCCAGTTCGACACCGGCAGTCACCAGGGCTTCAGCCTGCGGAATGGTGCGCGGGAAGCCGTCGAACAGGAAGCCATTGGCGCAGTCAGGTTGCGCGATGCGGTCTTGCACCAGCGCGATGATCAGGTCATCCGACACCAGGCCGCCGGCATCCATGATGCTCTTGGCTTGTACGCCCAGCGGAGTACCGGCCTTGACCGCTGCACGCAGCATGTCACCGGTGGAGATTTGCGGAATGCCGAATTTTTCGGTGATGAACTTAGCCTGAGTACCTTTACCGGCCCCGGGAGCTCCCAGCAGAATGACGCGCATTAGATGTGCTCCTCAATTTTTTTATAAAAAGCTTTTACAAAACAAGGGACTCGCCACTTTGGACGAATCCTGAAAAATACGGGTCGTGGCCGCACAAACGGCCAAAGGCTGATCAAGATACACAGCAGGCTGCGCCCACACAAGACGCCAAAAGTCGGAGAAACCGACGCCCGCCGCGCCCCCGCGACAAGGTGAGCCAAGTCGCAACCCAATCATTAACTGTCGCCTGGCGGCACTTTTCCCCTGCACGCCAAGCGGCACCCGAGGTTGACTGCGGGTGCCTCGCGCCACCGCAAAAACGTTAGCCGGTATTTCGCAAACCGGCGGCAATCCCCGCCACAGACACCAGCAGCGCTTGTTCTACCGGGCTGCCCTGCTCAACATTCTGCTGCCGTGAACGGGCCAGCAATTCGGCCTGCAATAGATGCAGCGGGTCGAGGTAGGTGTTGCGCAGACGGATGAATTCCAAGGTGTCAGGGCTATGTGCCAGCAGCTGCGACTGACCAGTCAGGCCGAGCACCACCGCGCACGCCTGCGACAATAGGTCGCGTAAGTGCGCGCCCAACGGCAGCAACGCCGGCTCGACCAGACGCTGGTCATAAGACAGCGCAATATCGGCGTCAGCCTTGGCCAGCACCATTTCCAGCATGTCGATGCGCGTACGGAAGAACGGCCACTGCTCGCGCATCTGCCCAAGCAGTTCGCCCTCCCCGCGCTCCAGTGCCTTGCTCAACGCGGTTTCCCAACCGAGCCAGGCAGGTAGCATCAGGCGCGTTTGCGTCCAGCCGAAGATCCACGGAATCGCCCGCAGACTCTCGATGCCGCCCGCGCGGCGCTTGGCTGGCCGGCTGCCCAAGGGCAGCCGGCCCAACTCCTGCTCAGGCGTGGACTGGCGGAAATACTCGACGAACTGCGGATTTTCCCGCACCACCTGACGGTAAGCACTGACGCCATCGGCGGCCAATTCGTCCATCAGATGACGCCACTCGGGCGTGGGCGGCGGCGGTGGCAACAACGTCGCTTCAAGCACGGCGGCGAGGTACAGGTTGAGGTTTTGCTCGGCGATGTCCGGCAGGCCGAATTTGAAACGAATCATTTCCCCTTGCTCGGTGGTGCGGAAACGCCCCGCCACTGACCCTGGTGGCTGCGACAGAATCGCCGCGTGGGCCGGTCCACCGCCACGGCCGACAGTGCCACCGCGACCGTGGAACAACAGCAGTTCGACTTGCTGCTCGCGACAGATTTCCACCAGCCGTTCCTGCGCCCGATATTGCGCCCATGCCGCGGCGGTCGTGCCGGCGTCTTTGGCCGAGTCGGAATAACCGATCATCACTTCCTGCGGGCCCTGCAGCCGCGCCCGGTAACCCGGCAACAGCAGCAGTCGTTCGATCACCGGGCCGGCGTTGTCGAGGTCGGCGAGGGTTTCGAACAACGGCACCACGCGCATTGGCCGCAGCACACCGGCCTCTTTGAGCAGCAGTTGCACGGCGAGCACATCGGAAGCCGCGCCGGCCATGGAGATCACATAGGAACCCAGCGAGGCGCCCGGTGCAGCGGCGATTTCCTTGCAGGTGTTGAGCACTTCAGCGGTGTCGGCGGAGGGTTTGAAATGCGCCGGCAGCAGCGGGCGACGACTGGCCAACTCCCGACTCAGGAACGCAATGCGTGCGTCTTCATCCCAGTCTTCGTAGCGCCCAAGGCCGAGGTAATCAGTAATTTCAGTCATCGCCGCGCTGTGCCGCGACGAGTCCTGGCGCACATCGAGGCGCACCAGGAACAAACCGAAGGTCACCGCCCGGCGCAGGCAATCGAGCAGCGGGCCGTCGGCGATCACGCCCATGCCGCATTCGTGCAGCGAGTTGAAGCACAGCTCCAGCGGATCGAGCAGGTCGCGATTGTTGTGCAGTACATCGGTAGGCGCCGGCGTTGTCGCCGTCAACGACGCATGCGCCCAGTTGCGCGTGGCGCGCAGGCGTTCACGCAATTGCTTGAGCACTGCGCGATACGGCTCGGCGCTGTCGCCAGCCTTGGCCTTGAGGGCCTCGCTGGCCTGTTGCATCGACAGTTCGGCGGCCAGGTGATCGACATCGCGCAGGTACAGATCGGCGGCCATCCAGCGCGCCAGCAGCAACACTTCGCGAGTCACGGCAGCGGTGACATTGGGGTTGCCGTCACGGTCGCCGCCCATCCACGAAGCGAAACGAATCGGTGCCGCCTCCAACGGCAAACGCAGGCCAGTGGCGGCATGCAGCGCCTGATCAGCCTTGCGCATGTGGTTGGGGATCGCCTGCCACAGCGAATGCTCGATCACCGCAAAACCCCACTTGGCTTCGTCTACCGGAGTCGGTCGGGTGCGACGGATTTCTTCGGTGTGCCAGGCTTCGGCGATCAGCCGTTGCAAGGTGTTCTGGATCTGCTCGCGCTCGGCCGTGGTCAGGTCGCGATGATCTTGTGCGGCAAGTTGCGCGGCGATCGCGTCGTACTTCTGGATCAGCGTGCGACGCGCCACTTCGGTCGGGTGCGCGGTCAGCACCAGTTCGATTTCCAGCCGCGCCAGTTGCCGGGCCAGCGACTCGGCGCTGTGGCCTTCGTTGCGCAGGCGCGCAAGTAATTCAGGCAGGACGCGGGATTCGAACGGCGCAGGCTGCGACTCTTCGCGACGATGGATCAATTGATACTGCTCGGCGATGTTCGCCAGATTCAAAAACTGGTTGAACGCCCGCGCCACCGGAAGCAATTCGTCTTCACTCAATTGATTGAGGCTGGCGCTGAGTTCGGCGTCCATCGAGCCTCGGCGATCGGCCTTGGCGCCCTTGCGAATCTGCTCGATCTTGTCGAGAAAGTCCTCGCCGTACTGGTCTCGAATGGTGTTGCCCAACAGCTCTCCGAGCAGGTGAACATCTTCGCGCAAGCGTGCATCAATATCGGTCATCAGCAGTTCTCCAGCGGTAATCCGGGCGGCCTAGAAACGAGTGCATGACCTAGAGAGTGCCGCTCTGCGCCGCTTCTTACAAGCAGGCCGACGAAGGGACTTTAAACCTTGTGGCCGAAAGCTAGTCTCAACAGTAAGCCGCACAACGGCTTGCCGCCGGCCCCGACCGGACACTCACCAAGGCCTGCCACCCGCAGGCGCGACATGAGGTTTCTATGAAAATCCGTGAACTCGCCCAGCATTGGGAAGAAAACGCCAAGGGTCGCCTGACCGACACTGGCTACACGATTCATCTGGATGTCGAGGCTGCTGCGCGCCTGGCGGCGATTGCCGAGATGTACCCCAAACGCCACCCCGAAGAACTGCTTGGCGAACTGATCGGCGCAGCGCTTGAGGAGTTCGAAGCGAGCCTGCCATATGTGAAGGGCTCGACCGTGGTGGCGACGGATGAGGAAGGTGATCCGCTGTATGAAGACGTCGGGCCGACGCCGCGTTTTCTCGCGCTTTCGAGAAGGCATTTGCATGACCTTTCGGCCACTGCCGGCAAACAGAAACACTGACACACCACCTATCAAATTGTAGGAGTGAGCCTGCTCGCGATAGCGGTTTTTCATTCAACATTTTTGTTGCCTGATACACCGCTATCGCGAGCAGGCTCACTCCTACAAGGATCGTATTTTCAGCCAGAAAACGGGGTGTTTTCGGGTTCTGGAAACCCCGCGCGTACCACTCCACACCGCCAAAGTTCCCGCTTTAGAGCCTTGTCCATTCGGTCAAAGTTTTTTTTGGCGATAGGCCATCTTTTCTGAACTTTTGAAAAACGCCTCCGGTCGGAACCTGTAACCACGCCTGGAACGAGCGTTTCAAAAACGCGCTTTCACACGACGCTTAAGGCTCCTCGACCAGGATGGATTCAGTTGTTTTCAGGAGATGCCTAATGGAGTTGAAGACCATGAAAAACCAAACCTCGTTTACCCACCTGCGCGGTCTGAAACTGGCCGCCCTGGCAATCGGCACCAGCTTCGTACTGGCCGGTTGCGCCGGTAACCCACCGACCGAGCAGTACGCGGTGACTCAATCGGCGGTCAATAGCGCTGTCAGCGCCGGCGGTACCGAATTCGCTGCCGTCGAAATGAAGCAAGCGCAGGACAAATTGAAACAAGCCGAAATCGCCATGCACGACAAGAAGTATGACGAGGCCCGTCGCCTGTCCGAACAGGCCGAGTGGGACGCTCGCGTCGCCGAACGCAAGGCTCAGGCAGCCAAGGCCGAACTGGCTGTGAAGGATTCCCAGAAAGGTGTTCAGGAACTGCGTCAGGAAAGTCAGCGCCCAGTGCAATAAGCGCGCATCCCGACCGCAAAGCTGAAACTTTTATTGAATAGAAAGGACGACAAATTATGCGTAAGCAACTGATGATCCCCGCTCTCCTGGCTGCAAGCGTTGCCCTGGCTGCCTGCTCCACCCCGCCTAACCCTAATCTGGAACAGGCGCGCACCAACTACGCCGGGCTGCAAGCCAACCCGCAGGCGAGCAAAGTCGCGGCGCTGGAAACCAAAGACGCCAGCGATTACCTGGACAAGGCCGACAAGGCTTATCTGGATAAACAAGACGCCGCCAAGGTTGACCAACTGGCTTACCTGACCAATCAGCGCGTGGAAGTGGCCAAGCAGACCATCGCCCTGCGCACCGCTGAAAACAATCTGAAGAACGCCGCTGCCCAACGTGCTCAGGCGCGTCTGGACGCTCGCGATCAACAGATCAAGCAGCTGCAGGACAGCCTCAACGCGAAACAGACCGATCGCGGTACGCTGGTGACTTTCGGTGACGTGCTGTTCGCCACCGACCGTGCCGACCTGAAATCCAGCGGTCTGGTGAACATCAACAAACTGGCGCAATTCCTCCAGGAAAACCCGGATCGCAAAGTGATCGTCGAGGGCTACACCGACAGCACCGGTACCGCCAGCCACAACCAGTCGCTGTCCGAGCGTCGCGCCAACTCCGTGCGCACCGCGCTGGTGAAAATGGGTGTTGATCCAGCACGCATCGTCATCCAGGGCTACGGCAAGGAATACCCGGTTGCCGATAACGGCAGCGTTTCCGGCCGTGCGATGAACCGTCGTGTAGAAGTGACCATTTCCAACGACAACCAGCCAGTGATGCCACGTTCGGCTGTCAGCTCGAACTAAGCCGCACGCTGTAACGCAAAAGCCCCGCCTGACTGAGTCAGGCGGGGCTTTTTCATGCACGATCACAATTCACTTGTGGGAGCGAGCCTGCTCGCGAAAGCAGTGTCTCAGTCAACATCCATGCTGACGGTGAATGCGTATTCGCGAGCAGGCTCGCTCCCACAGTTTAATCGGGTTACTGCTCGAGTTTTTGCGGGGTCTCTTCGCCCATGCAGCGCACGGCTTTTTTCTGTGCGTTGATCAGCACGCCGGTCAGGCCTTTCTGTTCGGTGTCGAACAACACCAGCACGCCATCAATGCACTGCGCGACCTGCGGCGCCGGGTCCAGCGAGACTTTGTAGTCTTCGCCGGGAATGGTCTTGAGCATGGTGAATTCGTTGAGCAGCAACGCATCCTCGGGTTTGGCGAAGTGCAGGTAGCCGTAGTACCACAGGGCGCCGACGGTGCCGAGGATGCTGCAGATACCGGTGATGATCAGCGGGATGGCGTTACGTTCTTCACTCATTGCGGACTCTCATCTTCAGAATTCGGGGGTTGCGGGTAATTGGGGATTTCGCCCAAGCGGCGCAGGCCGTTGAAATGCTCGGGATCGTCGAGGTAGCGCAGCATCACCTGACGCCACACCGGGTCGCCGAAGGTCTGCACATGACCGCCACGGGTCAGTTGCAGCACGCGCGGTGGCGGCGCAGCTTGATACAAGCGGATACCGTTGGAAAGCGGCACCAGCGGATCGTCGATGCTGTGGAAAATCAGTTTCGGTACGCCATTGAGCTGCGGCATCGAGTTGATCGCACTGTCACCATCCGGTACCAGCCACGACAGCGGCACCTGGAATGGCCAGGTCAACCAGGACGTACTGAGCGCATATTGGCCGACGCTGCGATAACTGGCGGGTACGCCGTCGAGCACCAGGGCTTTGAGTTGCTTCTGCCGCTCTGGATGCTGCACCAGCCAATGCACGGCCATCGAGCCTCCGAGGCTCTGGCCGAGCAGGATCAGCGGCTTGCCTTTGACCTCAGGGGCCTTGTCGAGCCAGGCGAATGCGGCGTCGATGTCCTGATAGATCGCCGGCAGGCTCGGTTCACCTTCGGACAAGCCATAACCGCGATAGTCCACCAGCAACACTTGGTAGCCGTTTTTCGGCAGCCACCAACTGCCACCCAAGTGCATCGGCAAATTACCGCCGTTGCCGTGCAGGTGCAGGACGGTGCCTTTGACCTCGACACCCGGTTTGGCCGGTAGCCACCAGGCGTTGAGCTTCAAGCCGTCCGCCGTTATCAGCGTAACGGTGCGGTATTCGAGTTTGGCTTTTTCCGGTGTGAAGATTTGACCGGGCTCGGGGTAGAACAACAACGAACTGCAACCGCTGAGGGTCAGGAGCAGGCAGAAGATGCCGAGGATTCTCATCCGGTGAAACCTCGCAAAAATTCAGGTTGGAATTCAGAACAAACCTGTAGGAGTGAGCCTGCTCGCGATAGCGGTGTGTCAGTCGATATACATGTTGATTGACACACCGCTATCGCGAGCAGGCTCACTCCTACAGGGGATTTATTGTGATCTAGAGGATGTTGGAATAGTCCGCTTCGATCCGGTCCAGGCTCAAATGGTTGAGGAAGTTGGAGAAGCACATCCACGCCGACAGCGCGTTCAAGTCGCGGAACTGGTCCGGCAAATACTTCGGCGGCACCACCAGCCCCTCATCGACCAATTGGCGCAGGGTACGCATGTCCTCAAGCGTGGTCTTGCCACAGAACAACAGCGGAATCTGTTCAAGCTTGCCTTTACGCACGGCCAACTGAATGTAGTTGTAAACCATGATAAAGCCCTTGAGGTAGGACAAGTCTTTGGTGAATGGCAGACCGGTCGGCGTCGATCCACGGAAAACCCGACTGGCGTTGCCGTAGCTTTCCGCCATTTCGAAACCCTGCTCGCGGAAGAACTCGAACACCTGCAGGAAGTCCGCGCCCTCCTCGACCATATGAATGGCGCGGGTACGGTTGGTCAGTTTGCGCAGGCGGCTCGGATAGGAGGCGAAGGTGATGATTTCCATGAGGATCGCCAAACCTTCCTGCGTCACCGTCGACGAGGGCGGGCCTTTGGACAGGAAAGTGCAGATCGGCTGGTTCAAACCGTTGAGCGTGGTGCCGACGTGCACCAGGCCTTCGTGAACTTCCAGTGCGCGCACGTCGCGGTCGTTGAACATCGCGTCGGTGCGAATCTTGATGTAATCGGCGCCCGCCGCCGCGTCGGCAACGATGCCGTCGGACTCGAACACGCGGATCGTTTCCTCAGCCTCGCCAAACACCTTGTTCAAGCGCGTTTGCAGCAGGTGCACGGCATCTTTGGCGGTGAGAATTTTTGGCTCGTCCTTCAGGTCGCCACGGCCATCGATGTTGTTCAAATAGTCGGACATCATCAGGCCGAGGTCGGCCAGGGTCGGATCACCGGCGTGAAACGCGTCGGACGCGGCGCCGTACAGCTCTTGCGAGATCAGGCCGAAATCCTCGGTGCCGCGCGCTTCGAGCATGCGCACGACCATGCGGTACTCCTTGCACATACGCCGCATGATCTGCCCGACCGGGTTGAACTGGCCGAGCTGGCGGGTGATGTCGCGCTCGATGTTCTGGAACTCCAGTTTGACCTTGCTCGAATCGAACGACAGCGGCCGATTGAGGTAGTAGTCACGATCCACCGCCGGCATTTCCTTGCCCTTGGCCTTGAGGAAACCCTTGCGGATGTTCTCGTCCCATTTGACGGCATCGAGGACGCGGATCGGCGTCTGCGCCAGCACGATGCGATCAGACAATATGCGTATCGACTGCTGGTAATCGTCCACCCGAAACTCCTGTAGAAAACCTGACGTACTGAATTATTTGGCGCGAGCCTGGCGCTGATAGCGCGCCGCTTCGACGAAAACATCGGAATTGGCTGGATCATCGAGGTAAGCAAAGACCTTGTCGAGGCTGCTGTCGACCGCCACGCCGTCGCCATCGTCGGTCTGGAAGGCCTGACCGTCGAGGGCTTTTTGCTTGATCGCTTGATTGATCTGCTCGAGATCGAGGTTGTACACCACCAGTTCGTGTTTGTCGGTGAGTTCGAATCCGGCAATGGTGTAGTGGCCGCCGTAGCGTGCTGGCACTTTCGCTGACAGATACCAGCGGCTGCCATGGTGCGACACGGTGAACGGATAGGCTTCGCGTTCGCGGGGTTTGGCCCTGAACCAGGTGACGGCCTGATAGCGGTCGTGACCCAGCCGCGTCAGCTCAAGGTTCATCGGCTCGCCCCAGGCATTGGTGCTCGACCATTTGCCGAGCAAGCCCTTGGGCGCCGGATCACTGGCAGGCAGCGGCTCCTTGAAGGTCACCAGACAGCCACTGAGCAGCAGGAACGACAAGGCGATCAGCACGCCACGCCAGGCTTTCATTCAACACTCCCTATGAACACACCTTGCCCTAATGGTGATCGCGTTTCTCTGTAGGAGTGAGCCTGCTCGCGATAGCGGATTTGCATTCAACATTTTAGTTGTCTGATACACCGCAATCGCGAGCAGGCTCACTCCCACATGGGCATTGCGTCACACCGACGCGAGCACCAGGTGCATGTATCGCGTCAGAATGCCGAGCATGTCCTGTTCGGCCAAAGGCTCGGCGTCGTTGAGCAGGCCCTGATATTCCATCCGTCCGATAATCGCCGTCAACACCTTGGCATCCTGCTGCGGTTCACGCGAGCCCAATACCTGGAACAACTGGCAAGTGCCCTGCAACAGAATCTGCTGATGGGAACGCACCAGAATCGCCAGACGCGGGTTGAGCAGCGCCTCCTGGCGGAAGGCCTGTTCGGCCATCAGATGCTCGCGACGATTGACCAGTTGCCGATGCACGTAATCGGCCATCAACCGCGCAATGTCGTCCGCCAGTTGCGAGCGCGACTCGGGGCTGCCGTCACCGCTGACCACCATTTCACGCAACAGGCCTTCGTTGTTGACCCACAGCTTGGCCATGTAGGCCGCGCTGCGCTCGACATACTGAGCGAAGGTATCCGTGAGCAGGTCATCGATGTCCTTGAAGTAATACGTGGTCGCCGACAGCGGCACACCGGCCTCGGCGGCCACTGCGCGGTGACGCACGGCGCGCACACCGTCACGCACAACGATGCGCATCGCCGCATCGAGAATGTCCTGGCGACGCTGTTCGCTGCCCTGTCGGCTGGCCTTGCGGCCCTGGTACTGAACACTTTCAGCGACCGCAGTGGCGATACCCGCTGCACCTTCTTGAGCGATTGCAACCATCACGACAGGACTTCCTCTGCTATTTCAAAAGTAACCAATTGATACATTTGTACCAGACAGGCAATAAAAAGCCGCCTGTTTTAGGCGGCTTTTTAACTGAAACGTTTACGCTTGCGGTCGCATGTGCGGGAACAGGATCACATCGCGGATCGACGGCGAGTTGGTCAACAACATCACCAGACGGTCGATGCCGATACCTTCACCGGCCGTTGGCGGCATGCCGTACTCCAGCGCGCGCACGAAGTCGGCGTCGTAGTGCATGGCTTCGTCGTCGCCGGCGTCCTTGTCGGCCACCTGCGCCATGAAGCGCTCGGCCTGGTCTTCCGCGTCGTTCAGCTCGGAGTAGGCGTTGGCGATTTCACGGCCGCCGATGAACAGCTCGAAGCGGTCGGTGACGTTCGGGTTGTCGTCGTTGCGACGAGCCAGCGGCGACACTTCGAACGGGTACTGAGTAATGAAGTGCGGCTGTTCCAGCTTGTGCTCGACCAGTTCTTCGAAAATCATCACCTGCAGCTTACCCAGACCTTCGAAGCCCAGCACCTTGGCGCCGGCCTTCTTGGCGATGGCGCGCGCCTTGTCGATGTCGTTCAGGTCATCGGCGGTCAGCTCAGGGTTGTACTTGAGGATCGAGTCGAATACCGACAGACGCACGAACGGCTCGCCGAAGTGGAACACCTTGTCGCCGTACGGCACGTCGGTGCTGCCCAGAACCAGCTGCGCCAGCTCGCGGAACAGTTCTTCGGTCAGGTCCATGTTGTCTTCGTAGTCGGCGTAAGCCTGGTAGAACTCCAACATGGTGAATTCAGGGTTGTGACGAGTCGAAACGCCTTCGTTACGGAAGTTGCGGTTGATCTCGAAAACCTTTTCAAAACCACCGACCACCAGACGCTTCAGATACAGCTCAGGCGCGATACGCAGGAACATTTCCATGTCCAGCGCGTTGTGGTGGGTTTCGAACGGCTTGGCTGCGGCGCCGCCCGGGATGGTCTGCAGCATCGGCGTTTCGACTTCGAGGAAGTCGCGCTTCATCAGGAAGCTGCGGATGTGCGCGATCACTTGCGAGCGCACGCGGAACGTCTGGCGCACTTCTTCGTTGACGATCAGGTCAACGTAACGCTGACGGTAGCGCTGTTCGGTGTCGGTCAGGCCGTGGTGTTTGTCCGGCAGTGGGCGCAGCGACTTGGTCAGCAGGCGCACTTCGGTCATTTCAACGTACAGGTCGCCCTTGCCGGAACGGGCCAGGGTGCCGACGGCGGCAATAATGTCGCCCATGTCCCAGGTTTTCACCGCGGCCAGGGTGTCTTCGGACAGGGTCTTACGGTTGACGTAGACCTGAATGCGGCCGGTCATGTCCTGAATCACCATGAACGAGCCACGGTTGAGCATGATGCGACCGGCAACCTTGACCGGAATTGCAGCCTCTGCCAGCTCTTCCTTGGTCTTGTCCGCGTATTTCTTCTGCAGTTCTTCGCAGTAGTTTTCGCGGCGGAAGTCGTTCGGGAAGGCATTGCCCTTGGCGCGCTCGGCAGCAAGCTTTTCCTTGCGCAGGGCGATCAGGGAGTTTTCTTCCTGTTGCAGGGCTTGCGGATCGAGTTGTTGGTCGCTCATGTCTTTAAATTTTCCATCACAGGTTCGTTGCCCCCAGCCTGCGGCTGGGGATCGCGGGCAGGCCCACTCCTGCAGGGATCGTGTTGAATCAGCGATCCTGCAGCTTATTTCTTACAGCCCCGATTTCAGGCTGGCTTCCAGGTATTCGTCGATGTCGCCATCGAGCACCTTGTCGCAGTCGCTGCGTTCGATGTTGGTCCGCAGGTCCTTGATGCGCGAGGCGTCGAGAACGTAAGAGCGGATCTGGTGACCCCAGCCGATGTCGGACTTGGTGTCTTCCAGCGCCTGGGACGCCGCGTTGCGTTTCTGCATTTCCTGCTCGTACAACTTGGCCCGCAGCATTTTCATGGCGGTGTCCTTGTTGGCGTGCTGGGAACGTTCGTTCTGGCAGCTGACCACGGTGTTGGTCGGTACGTGAGTGATACGTACGGCCGAGTCGGTGGTGTTTACGTGCTGACCACCGGCACCGGAGGAACGATAGGTGTCGATCCGCAGGTCTGCCGGGTTGATTTCGATTTCCACCTTGTCGTCGATCTCTGGCGAGACGAAAACCGCGGAGAAAGAAGTATGGCGACGGTTGCCGGAGTCGAACGGGCTCTTGCGCACCAGACGGTGCACGCCGATTTCGGTCCGCAGCCAGCCAAAGGCGTATTCGCCCTTGATGTGCACGGTCGCGCCTTTGATACCGGCGACTTCACCGGCCGACAGTTCCATGATGGTCGCGTCGAAACCGCGTTTGTCGGCCCAGCGCAGGTACATGCGCAGCAGGATGTTGGCCCAGTCCTGGGCCTCGGTGCCGCCGGAACCGGCCTGGATGTCCAGGTAGGCGTTGTTCGGGTCCATTTCATGGCTGAACATGCGGCGGAATTCGAGCTTGGCGAGGTTTTCCTCGAGACGGGCCAGCTCGGCGACAACATCGCCCACTGCGCCTTCGTCGTTTTCTTCGACGGCCATGTCCAGCAGGTCACGGCAATCGGCCAGACCGCCGTTCAGTTCGTCGAGGGTATCGACGATCTGCGCCAGCGCCGAGCGCTCGCGGCCCAGTTCCTGGGCGTATTCAGGTTTGTTCCAGACACTCGGATCTTCAAGCTCGCGATTGACTTCAGTCAGACGCTCATGCTTTTGATCGTAGTCAAAGATACCCCCGAATAGTTTCGGAGCGCTCGGACAGGTCCTTGATGGTGTTCAGGATCGGGTTGATTTCCATGACGGGCAGCACTCGTTGGCGAACTTTTGAAAGCCGGCGAGTATAACGTAATCAAGCTGTGACGGCAGCCCGTCTGGCGGCTGTCGGGGCGAATCACTTGACAGTGATCCTGCGTATTTCAACTGTAGGAGTGAGCCTGCTCGCGATTACGGTGTGTCAGACACCAAAGATGTTGAATGAGAGATCGAATCGCGAGCAGGCTCACTCCTACAGGAGATCTATTCGATACCGACCTGATTGCGCCCATTGTTCTTCGCCAGATATAAGCCGCGATCCGCCGCCGAGATCAGCAGCCGGCAATCGCTGCCCGACTGCGGCACCATGGTCGCCAGACCGATGCTGATGGTCAGGCTCGCCCCTTCGGCAGGCGTATTGTGCGGAATTTTCAGCGACGCCACGGTCTGGCGCAGTTTCTCCGCCACCAGCCGAGCACCGCCCGGCGAGGTGTTCGGCAGCACCAGGGCAAACTCCTCACCGCCGTAACGCGCCGGCAAATCCGACGGTCGAGCGCTGGCATCGCGGATTGCCGTAGCAACCTTGCGCAGCGCCTCGTCGCCTTCGACATGGCCGAAGGTGTCGTTGTAGGACTTGAAGTAATCGACATCGATCATCAGCAACGACAACTGGCTCTGATCACGCAGCGAACGGCGCCATTCCAGTTCCAGGTACTCGTCGAAGTGACGGCGGTTGGACAGCCCGGTCAGGCCATCGGAGTTCATCAGGCGTTGCAGTACCAGGTTGGTGTCGAGCAACTGCTGCTGACTGACCCGCAACGCACGATACGCCGCGTCGCGTTGCAGCAAGGTCATGTAGGAGCGCGAGTGATAGCGGATGCGCGCCACCAGTTCGATGGTGTCCGGCAGTTTCACCAGATAATCGTTGGCGCCTGCGGAAAACGCCGCGCTCTTGATCAGCGGGTCTTCCTTGGTCGACAGGACGATGATCGGGATGTCTTTGGTGGCCGGGTGATTGCGGTATTCGCGCACCAGGCTCAGGCCGTCGAGGCCGGGCATCACCAGATCCTGCAGGATTACCGTCGGCTTGATCCGCACGGCTTGCGCGATGGCTTGATGCGGGTCGGAGCAGAAGTGAAAGTCGATGTTCTCTTCGTTCGACAGCCCACGGCGGACGGCTTCGCCAATCATCGCCTGATCGTCCACCAACAACACCATGGCGGCGTTTTCGTCGGTTTTAATGTCGTCGATCTGTAAGTCATTCATGGGCGGTCACCTGAGTACTGCGGGGGCCAGGATTGCGGATAAATCGGCTCATTTGGGGAAAATCTCCAGCAATCGCGGCGCTATCTTTTCCAGTGGGCGAATTTCTACGGCGGCATCAATGGCCGCGGCGGCCTTGGGCATGCCGTACACCGCACTGCTGTGCTGATCCTGCGCGATGGTCAGATAACCCTGTTGGCGCATGAGCTTAAGCCCTTGCGCCCCGTCGCGTCCCATCCCGGTCAGTAAAACCCCGACCGCATCACCATTCCAGTAACTGGCAACGCTCTCGAAAAACACGTCGATGGAGGGTCGATAGATCTCGTTGACCGGTTCGGCGGTGTAGGCCAGCGTGCCGTTTTTCAATAAACGAATATGGTGGTTGGTGCCGGCCAACAGCACTGCACCGGCTTGCGGCGGCTCGCCTTCGCGGGCGAGGCGCACGTCCAGTCCGCTGGCGCTGGCCAGCCATTCGGCCATGCCGGCAGCAAACACCTGATCCACATGCTGCACCAGCACAATGGCGGCGGAAAAGTTGCGCGGCAAGCCCTTGAGCAACACTTCCAGTGCCGCTGGCCCGCCCGCTGAGGAACCGATTGCCACCAGCCGCTTGCACGAGCCCGAACTGCGCTGGGCAGTCGGTGCCGGCCGCGAGCGCGGCGCTTTGTCGCCGATCAACCAGCCAATATTGAGGATCTTGCGCAGCAAGGGCGCGGCAGCTTCCTGCGCATTACCGGCGCCGAGGGCCGGGGTGTCGACCACGTCCAGCGCGCCGTGGCCCATGGCCTCGAAGACGCGGTGCACGTTCTGCTGGCGATCTACCGTGACAATGACGATCGCGCACGGGGTCTCGGCCATGATGCGGCGGGTGGCTTCGACGCCATCCATCACCGGCATGATCAAATCCATCAGGATCAGATCCGGGGTATTTTCCGCGCATAGCTGCACTGCCTCGGCGCCATTTTTCGCGACCCAGACCACCTGATGCGCCGGCTCGAATGCCAGCGCCCGGCGCAACGCCTCCACCGCCATGGGCATGTCGTTGACGATTGCGATCTTCATGCCCGCGCTCCTCCGATGAGCTCAACCACTGCGTCGAGCAGGGCGTCGTCATGAAAACTGGCTTTGGCTAAATAATAGTCGGCGCCGGCGTCCAGTCCACGGCGGCGATCCTCTTCGCGGTCCTTGTACGAGACGACCATCACCGGCAGCGATTGCAGACGGTTGTCGCGACGCAACAGCGTGACCAGTTCGATGCCGTCCATGCGCGGCATGTCGATGTCGGTGATGAGCAAATCGAAGTCCTCCGAACGCAGTGCGTTCCAGCCGTCCATGCCATCCACCGCGACAGCCACGTCATAGCCGCGATTGAGCAGCAACTTGCGTTGCAGTTCGCGCACAGTCAGTGAGTCGTCGACCACCAGCACGCGCTTGCGCGCCGCTTCTGCGGCCTGATTACCGTGGCGGGCGATGCGCTCCAGGCGGCCGGTATTGAGCAGTTTGTCCACCGAACGCAGCATGTCCTCGACATCCACGATCAGCACCACCGAACCGTCATCGAGCAAGGCACCGGCAGAGATGTCCTGCACTTTGCCCAGACGCTCGTCCAGAGGCAATACCACCAGCGTGCGCTCGCCAATGAAGCGTTCAACCGCCACACCGTAAATCGCGTCGCGCTCGCGGATCACCACGACTTTGAGGGTTTCGCCACTGTTCTGGCTGGCTGGACGGTTAAGCAACTGGCTGGCCGCGACCAGACCGACATGCTGGCCTTCATGCCAGAAATGCTGACGACCTTCGACTTGTACAATGTCGTCCGGGGCCAGATCACACATGCGTTCGATGTGCGCCAGCGGGAAGGCATAGGCCTCTTCGCCGACTTCCACCACCAGACTGCGCACCACCGACAGGGTCAGCGGTACTTCGAGGTGAAAGCGACTGCCCTCGCCCGCCGTCTGCTCCAGCACCACGGCGCCGCGCAATTGCCGAACCATGTGCTGAACAGCATCAAGCCCGACGCCTCGCCCGGACACTTCGGTGACGGTGTCGCGCAAGCTGAATCCTGGCAGAAACAGGAACGTCAGCAGCTCTTCTTCGCTCAACTGCGCGGCAGTCTCCGCCGGGGATAATTGACGTTCGATGATGCTGCGGCGGACCTTTTCCAGATCGACGCCGTTGCCATCGTCGCTCAATTCCAGCACCAGCAACCCAGCCTGGTGCGAGGCGCGCAGGCGGATCAGGCCTTCCTCGGATTTGCCCTTGAGCAAACGTTGTTCCGGCGTTTCGATGCCGTGATCGACCGCGTTGCGCAACAAATGCGTGAGCGGCGCTTCGAGTTTTTCCAGCACATCGCGGTCGACCTGGGTTTTCTCGCCCTCGATCTCCAGCCGCACCTGCTTGCCGAGGCTGCGCCCCAGGTCGCGCACCATGCGCGTCTGACCGCTGAGCACGTCGGCAAATGGCCGCATGCGACAGGCCAACGCGGTGTCGTAGAGCACTTGTGCGCGCTGGCTGGCCTGCCAGGCGAACTCATCGAGTTCGGCGTTCTTTTCTGCCAGCAGTTGCTGGGATTCGGCGAGCAGACGCCGCGCATCTTCCAACGCTTCCAGGGCCTCAAGGCTCAACGCGTGCTCCTTGAGATGCACGTTGAGATTTTCCAGCGCGCGCAGCCCGTTGTTCTGCATGCGCTTGAGGCGCTGCATGGTCGCCAGATGCGGTTTCAGGCGCTGGGTTTCCACCAGCGACTTGCTCGACAGATCGAGCAGGCTGTTCAAGCGTTCGGCGGTGACGCGCAATACGCGCTCGCCACCTTCGGTGGTGCGTTTGTTCTTGCGTGGCGTCGGTTCCGACACCTCGACAGGGATTTCCACTGAAGGCGCGGGCGGCGCTTCGACTCGTGGCGGCGGTTCAAGCTGCAATTCGGCCATGACCGGAGCAGCGACCGGGGCGACCGGGGCCGAAGGATCGAGCAACTGCCCCATCAACGCGACATACGCCTCGATGTCTGACGTTTGCGGCGCATTGGCCGGTGTCGCGATGCGCATCAGCAGGTCGGTGCCCTGCAACAACGCGTCGATGTGTTCAGGGCGCAGCAGCAAGCGCCCTTCCTGCGCGCTGACCAGACAGTCCTCCATCACATGCGCGACACTGACGCCGCTGTCGATACCGACGATCCGCGCCGCGCCCTTGAGCGAGTGCGCCGCACGCATGCACGACTCCAGATGATCGGCCTGGGTCGGATTACGCTCCAGCGCCAGCAGCCCGGCACTGAGCACTTGAGTCTGAGCTTCGGCTTCGAGGCTGAACAGCTCGAGCAGGGAGGCGTCGCGCATTTGCTCGGGGGTCATGTGAGGCTCCGGGTCACGGCGAACAGCAGCTGTTCTTCATCCAGCCAACGCAGACTGCGACCCCGATATTGCAGGACGCCACGGGTGTATTTGGCGTTGGCCTGCGCGCCGGAACGTGAGGCGGCGTCGAGAATTCGTTCATCGATGGCATGGATGCCGTCAACCTCATCCACCGGCACCACGACCGGCCCGCCATCGGCGGCAATGATCAGCATGCGCGGCATGATCCGCGCGCCGTTGGCCGGAGCCGAGTTGCCGTCCAGATCCAGCAGTTCGACCAGCGACAGACACGCCACCAACGCACCGCGAACATTCGCCACACCGAGCAAGGCGCGTGAGCGCTGGTGCGGCAAAGAATGAATAGCCTGCATCTGCGCGACTTCAACCAGGCTGCGAGTCGCCAGCCCCAGCCATTCTTCGCCGAGACGAAACATCAGCAGCGAACGGGTCTTCAAATCGGGTTCAACCGCCGTCGCCACCGGATCGCGCTCGTCCTGCTGCAGGGCGTAGCGATCAAGCAGGCGCGTGGCGGCGGCGGAATACACCGAACAGTTACGGCAATGAATATGTTCTTCCAGCAGCGGGCACGACTTGTCGCCGTGGATGCCGATGCGGTTCCAGCAGTCATCGATGGCCCGGGCGTCTTCGTGGGTGACGTTCAAAGTGTCGGACGCGATCATCGTTTACGCTCACTGTCGGCGGTACGGCCGCTGCGGGCGGCGCGTTCCTGCAATCGTCTGGCACCGGCGCTGTCACCCTGGGCCTGCAACAAGGCGGCCAGGTGCATCAGCGCTTCGGGGTGTTGCGGTTCGAGGTACAAAGCCTTGCGGTAATAACCCTGGGCTTCGAGGGCCAGGCCTGCGACATCGCTGAGCAGGCCGAGCCAGTAAAACACCTGCGCCACCGGTTCATGGCTGCGCAAATATTGTTCGCACGCGGCGCGGGCCTCGGCGCTTTTGCCTTCGTTGGCCAGTGCGGCGATGTTGGCCAACAGCGTGGCCGCGTCGGGATTTGCGCTTTTGCTGGTCGCCGGCATCGACGTCACGGAGGCAAAGGGTCGATTGCGCACGGGCGGCGGCGGTGTGCTGCGCACCGGTTGGCGTACCGGCAATGGCACGGGCGCGGGAATGGGCACCGGCTCGGGTTGCGGCTCGCTGTGGCGACTGAAGGCAAACGACTGCGGGATACCAATCGAGCGCATGCCCAGACGCCCGAGCAGACTGCCCTCGGCAGGGCCGATAAACAGCACGCCGTCGACATGCGTCAGGCGCTTGAGCACTTCGAAGACTTGCTTCTGGGTCGGCTGATCGAAATAGATCAGCAGGTTGCGGCAGAACACGAAATCGAAGGCTGAGTCGTTGGCCAACAGCGTCGGATCGAGCACATTGCCGACCTGCAAGCGCACCTGCTCG
Source organism: Pseudomonas sp. TH06 (assembly GCF_016651305.1). Taxonomy (GTDB): domain Bacteria; phylum Pseudomonadota; class Gammaproteobacteria; order Pseudomonadales; family Pseudomonadaceae; genus Aquipseudomonas. Next base: position 169,003 of record NZ_JAEKEC010000001.1, read on the forward strand.
CGGACGATTTCGTTGACCCGATGGCGGTCCTGCTCTGGGGTGAAATGCCGCTCGCGGTAGTCCAGATCCTGGCCGCGAAACGAATTCTTGCCGTACAACGCACGCCGCGCTTTCTCCACTGATAGCGGGCTGACGTCCATGCCGTCGACTTTGAACTGATGCGGTTTGAGCCCGGCATCGAGCAGGGCCATGGCAATCGAATAGGGTTCTTCACCGGTCGAACACGGCAGACTGAGGATGCGCAGCGCGCGCATATTGTTCAGTTCGCCCAGACGTTTGCGCGCCAGTTTGCCCAGCGTGGCGAAGGATTCCGGATAACGGAAAAACCAGGTTTCGGGGACGATCACCGCTTCGATCAGCGCCTGCTGCTCGTCCCGCGAGCCTTGCAGCAACTGCCAATACTCATCGGCATGCGCCGCTTGCGAGAGCGTCGTGCGCTGGCGTACGGCCCGCTCGATGATCGCCGGACCGACCGAGGTGACGTCGAGGCCGATACGCTCCTTGAGGAAATCGAAAAAGCGCTGATCGCTGTTCATGACTGCGCCTCAAGCTGCGCCGGATCACGAGGCGGATTGGGGAACAGCAAGGTGCGCACCGAATCATCCAGCAAATCATTGACCCGCACCCATTGCACCAGTCCCTGCGCATCCTCGCGCACCGGGCCGAGGTAAGGCGCCTCGCGGTTGTCGAGGCCGTAAGGCTGAAACTCGTGCGGATGGCAGCGCAGGGTGTCGGTGGCCTGTTCAAGGATCAGTCCGAGCCATTGCGCCGGCTGCGCTTCGTCCGGTCGGTAGCGCACCAACACCAATCGCGTACTGGTGCGCGCCTCGGCAGACTGGCCGAACGTCAGCGCACTCAGGTCGATCACCGGCACTACTGCGCCGCGATAGGCGAACACCCCGGCGACCCATTGCGGCGCCCGCGCGATCGGCTTCAACGGCAGACGCGGCAAGACTTCTGCAACCTCAGTGGCACGCAAGGCGTAACGCTCGCTGCCGATGCGAAACAGCAGGAACAACGCCGGCTTCACCACGTGCGCGGCGCTGCGTTTGGCGATGATTTCGCTCATCAGACTTTGAATCGCGAAACGCCGCTGCGCAGCCCGACGGCCACCTGGCTCAGTTCATCGATGGCGAAACTGGCCTGACGCAACGACTCGACAGTCTGGCTGCTGGCATCGCCCAACTGCACCAGCGCATGGTTGATCTGCTCGGCGCCAGTGGCCTGGGCCTGCATGCCTTCGTTGACCATCAACACCCGCGGCGCCAGCGCCTGCACCTGGTGGATGATCTGCGACAGTTGCTCACCGACTTGCTGCACTTCAGACATGCCACGGCGCACTTCTTCAGAGAACTTGTCCATACCCATCACGCCAGCGGATACCGCCGACTGGATCTCGCGAACCATTTGTTCGATGTCATACGTGGCGACGGCGGTCTGATCCGCCAGCCGGCGCACTTCGGTGGCGACCACGGCAAAACCGCGGCCGTACTCGCCGGCCTTTTCGGCTTCAATCGCCGCGTTGAGCGAGAGCAGGTTGGTCTGGTCGGCGACCTTGACGATGGTCACCACCACCTGATTGATGTTGCCGGCCTTCTCGTTGAGGATCGCCAGTTTGGCGTTGACCAGATCCGCCGCGCCCATCACCGAATGCATGGTGTCTTCCATTCGCGCCAGGCCCTGCTGGCCGGAACCGGCAAGTACCGAGGCCTGATCGGCAGCAGTCGATACTTCGGTCATGGTGCGCACCAGATCCCGCGAGGTGGCGGCGATCTCACGGGACGTCGCGCCGATTTCCGTGGTGGTCGCGGCGGTTTCGGTGGCAGTGGCTTGCTGTTGCTTGGAGGTGGCGGCGATCTCGGTCACCGAGGTGGTCACCTGCACCGAAGAGCGCTGCGCCTGGGACACCAGCGAAGTCAGCTCGGTCATCATGTCGTTGAAGCCGGTTTCCACTGCGCCGAATTCGTCTTTGCGGTCGAGGTTCAGGCGCGTGCTGAGGTCACCGGTGCGCATGGTTTCGAGAATCCGCACGATCAGATTCATCGGCGCCATGATCGCGCGCATCAGCAGGAAGCCACAGGCTGCCGCGGCCAGCACCGCCACCAGCAGGGAAATCCCCATGCTGACTTTCGCCGCTGCCACTGCATCGTCGATGTTGTTCATGGCTTCATCGGCGACGGCTTTGTTCTCGCGAATGATGTCGTTGAGTTTCATCCGGCCTGCAGTCCAGGCCGGGGTCAGCTGTTCGTTGAACAACTTCGCCGCTTCATCATCAAGGTTGCGCTGGTGCAGATCGAGCACCTGTGCCTGAATCTTGTTGTAGTTCAGGACGTCTTCTTTAAACACGCCGAACTCGGTCTTGTCCTGCTCGGTAGTCACGGTGGTTTGATAATTGCCCATCTGCTCAGCAAGACGCGCTTCAAAGGACTTGAAGTCAGCAGCATCTTCGGCGCTGATGCCCTGGCCCTTTTTCAGGCCGAGCAATTCCTGGGTTTGCAGATAACTGTCGACCCAGGCGCTACGGATCATCGAGCTGAAATACACGCCAGGCACTGCGTCCTGGCGCACGCTCTGTTCACCGGCCTCGATCTTCAGCAGCCGCGAATACGACACGACCACCATCAGCAACATGATGGCGATAATCACCGCAAAGCTCGCCAAAATGCGTTGGCGCAACGTCCAGTTCTTCACAGTGATTCCTCGTGCCTAAGTCGAAATGCGGGGAGTATAGCCGAGGGCGGTGTTTCATTTATAAGACGCTTTATAACCCTCAAGCCTGCCTGGGCTGTTTTTGCCGGGAGGCTCTGGGGTGGGACTGTCCGTCAATCCGGGGCTAGCGTGCCAGTGACGGAATGAAAAAAGGAGGCGATGGATCGGTCATTTGTGATCGGGCAATGGCGGCAAAGAGCCATGATGCGCAAGAAGTTGCGCACTTGTTTTCGATTTTCAGCCCTCAACTTCGCTACAGCCCTTACGCCACAAGGCCTGTAGCCAAGTGCGCAAGAAGTTGCGCAGTACTGCGCAACTTCTTGCGCACTTTTACCCTGAATCCCCGGTGAAAAATCCCACAAAGCGCAGACCAGAGTGGTTTCACCCCCGGATCCCGGGGACCTTACAAAAGCTGGCACGCTCCTTGATAACAGTCAGGCACCCACCGGGCGATTTCGCCTCCCGGGCACCTTAAATTTATCCGCAAGGAGAGCATCCCATGGCAACACCAGCGTACATGTCGGTTACCGGCGAAAAACAAGGTCTGATCACTGCAGGCGCCTTCACCGCCGACTCCGTTGGCAACACCTACCAGGAAGGCCACGAAGACCAGGTCATGGTTCAGGCTTTCAGCCACGACGTGATCATTCCGCGTGACCCGCAATCCGGTCAGCCAACCGGTCAGCGCGTTCACAAGCCAGTGGTGATCACCAAGGTCTACGACAAGGCTTCGCCGCTGCTGCAAGCTGCTCTGACCTCGGGCGAGCGCATGAGCGAAATCGTTATCCAGTGGTTCCGTACTTCGGCTCAAGGTACTCAAGAGCACTACTACACCACCAAACTGGAAGACGCGATCATCGTCGCCATCAACAACAAAATGCACAACTGCCAGGACCCAGGCAACTCGCACTTCACCCACCTGGAAGAAGTGCAGTTCACCTACCGCAAAATCACCTGGACCCACGAAGTATCCGGTACTTCGGGTTCCGATGACTGGCGTGCTCCAGTCGTTTAATTACGGCTGATCGTTACAAACATCGGCCAGCTCTGCTGGTCGATGTTGTTTACGCCCCTCCAGAATTTCGCGTACGTTGACCCGCTTTTGCGGCCATCGACGAGCGCCGCTGTACAGCACGAGGAACAACGGATGTTCGCGCCGGCCAATGAAACTCACTTTGCCCTGACCATCGAAGGTCTCTCCGCCGACTTTCAGGTGTTTACCCTGCAAGGCCGCGAGGCCATCAGCCAACCCTTCGTTTTCGAGGTGGAACTGGTCAGTGAGCAGCCGTCGCTGGACCTCGAAACCCTCCTGCACAAACCGGCCTTCCTGCAACTGTCGCCCGACGGCAGCGGCATCCACGGCCAGATCTACCGCGCCGCGCAAGGTGACTCGGGCAAACGCCTGACCCGCTATTCGCTGACCCTGCGCCCGCAACTGGCGTACCTCGCGCACCGCATCAACCAGCGCATTTTCCAGAACCTCAGCGTGCCGAAAATCATCGGCATGGTCCTCGAAGAGCACGGCATCCAGAGCAACGCCTACGAATTCCAGACCCACTCGATCTACCCCGAGCGCATTTATTGCGTGCAGTACGACGAGTCGGACCTGCATTTCATTCAGCGCCTGTGCGAAGAAGAAGGCATTCACTACCACTTCCAGCACAGCGCCACCGCGCACAAACTGATTTTCGGCGATGACCAGACGGTGTTCCCGAAACTCAAACCCGTGGCCTATCAGCAAGACTCCGGCATGGTCGCCAGCGACCCGGTGATCAAGCGCTTCGACCTGCGCCTGGAAACCCGTACCAGCCGCACCACGCGCCGCGATTACGACTTCGAAAAACCGCGGATCACCCTTGAAAGCGAAAACCGTGGCGACGCCCTGCCCGACCTCGAGGATTACGATTACCCCGGCCGTTTCGTCGACCGCGAGCGCGGCAAACACCTGGCCAAACGCGCCCTCGAACGCCACCGCAGCGACTTCCAGCTCGCCGAAGGCAAAAGCGATCAGCCGTTGCTGGTCAGCGGCCACTTCCTCGCGCTCACTGCGCACCCGAAAGCCAAGTGGAACGACCTCTGGCTGCTCACCGAAGTCCTCCACGAAGGCAAACAACCGCAAGTCCTCGAAGAGTCGGTAACCAGCGACACCACGGCGCTGAAGGACGATTTCCACCAGGGCTACCGCAACCGCTTCCTGGCCACCCCGTGGGACGTACCGAACCGCCCGCCCCTGCGCCACGCCAAATCACGCATCCTCGGCAGCCAGAGCGCCGTGGTCACCGGCCCGAAAGGTGAAGAGATCCACTGCGACGAATACGGCCGCGTCAAAGTCCAGTTCCACTGGGACCGCGAAGGCCAGGCCGACGACAAAACCAGCTGCTGGCTCCGCGTCTCCAGCGCCTGGGCCGGCGCCCAATACGGCGGCATCGCCATCCCGCGCATCGGCATGGAAGTGCTGGTGACCTTCCTCGAAGGCGACCCCGACCAACCGCTGATCAGCGGCTGCCTGTACCACAAGGAAAACACCGTCCCCTACGCCCTGCCAGCGAACAAGACGCGCACGACGTTCAAAACCCTGAGCTCAATGGGCGGCAGCGGCTACAACGAATTGCGCATCGAGGACAAGAAAGGTCAGGAGCAGATCTACCTGCATGCCCAGCGCGATTGGGACGAGAACATCGAGCACGACCAGAAGATTCGGGTCGGCAATGAGCGTCACGATACCGTCGAGAAGAACAGCTACACGGAATTCAAGGCCGAAGAACACCACACGGTTTTTGAGGATCGCAAGGTTGAAGCGCAGGCCAACGATCACCTGACGGTCGGGGTGAATCAGCACGTCAAGATTGGCACCGGGCAGTTCATTGATGCCGGGCAGGAAATCCATCTTGATAGCGGCATCAAGGTCGTGCTGGAAGCGGGAGCTGAGCTGACGCTGATCGGAGGGGGCAGCTTTATCAAGATCGACTCCGCTGGCGTTACCATGAGCGGCCCGGTGATCAACATCAACTCCGGCGGCAGCCCCGGAAGCGGTACTGGCGCTACTGCGGTACTTCCTGTACCGCCCAAGCCGGCCGATACCGCACCGGTCGGGCAAACGCTGGGCAACGCACCGGTCAACACGGCCGCACCAAGAAAAACCAGCGAGAAAGGCAAAGAGGCGCTCATCGTAGACGTGTGGGGAGACCCGGATTTGGGCAGTCAATTGCAATTGTTGGGGCCAGAGGACAAGGCATGAGTGAGTTCAAGGACAAGTCCATTACCGAAGGGACGCGCAAGAAGACTGACTACGATAATGATCAGAAATCACGATTAGCACTAAGTGTTGATCGAATCGATGGCGGCAAGCTGCAAATCCCTATCATGGTGGATGCGAAAACCACCGAAGAGCTGGACAAGTACCAGCAAAATACTTTGCTCGCGATTACCCCTTTGGCCCGCCTGCCGGGCCACGACAAGCTCAATGAAACCCTGCAAGGCGGCGTACCGCGTGTGGGCCGCGTTTATGTATTCCAAAACAACAAGGTTTGGCGTGAACTCGTTACCGACGGCAAAGGACAACTGTCCGAAGTTGACCTGGTTCACTGGCGGAAACTCGCGGATAAAAAAGGCAACGCCGATAAACGCGAGCCGGTGGGCGTTAAACAGCAACTGATTCTAGTGCCGATGTTTCTTCAGGGCCGATTTGTGGGTCGACAATTCAGCATGGCCTTCAGCGAAGTTTCCTGGACATGGGAATACATCACTTGGCTGGAAGAAGACCCAAGCCGCATCAAGGCACGCAGCCAAAATATGGCCTCCGCCTGGGCAGCCGCAGCAGGTGAGACCACTATCTGGAAGGCCACCTCAATTCACCCCGCGACGCCGATTAAAAAACTTACCAAGGGTCTACGTTCACGCGATTTCAGCATTGAAGCTGCTATGGAAGATCCTGCGGAGTTCACTCCGGACTTCGCAGCATTCAAACCCGATGCGCTAATCCTGAAGCTACAAAAGCGCAAAGAAGAGCTGGCTCAAAAGATTAAACTTGCGCCACCGCCGGCTCTCCCAGTCTTGGAGGCGGGAGAGGATTTGCTAGCCCAAAAGGCACTGCGTGATTACCCCCAACTAATTGGCATGATTCTCGATGATCCGCTATATGAAGTGCGCCATGCGACGGCGCAGATTCGCGAATGCGTTGATTATCTACAGACCCTGAATGCTCTTGTTCCCCATCAGCAACACGGTCGTTATGCCCAAGTGTTGTACAGCACGCTTGCCGGGCCGTTAGCCGACTTAAAAGACAAAGTCGATCTGCCCAAATTGGAGAGTGTCGTATTCGAAGGCGAGCGAAAAAAATGTCGAGAAAAATTGGCAGCACGATTGCTTGGTCTTATTAACGCAACCGACAGTAAATTGCATACAGTGCTTCTCGACTGGTGCCATAGGAATGATGAGGGTCTTTTAGAGCCTTACAGCTTAATGACCGAAATAATTGAGGCACTTAATCAACTTCCGAATCGTTGCGATGCAATGTACACCGGTCAAGGATATAAAGAGCTTACTGCCTCCTCAAATCGCATTTGTCAGGCCATATTGAAAGGTGAGCACCCGCTCGGGTCACTACTATTAGCGAAAAGCTCAGAACAGCTTCCAGATACAGTCAAACGACTGATCAAACTTCGAGACAGAGCTCAATTACCTGACCCAACCCTGATCGGGTTAAGCACTCTGATTCTGACATCTGGGTTAACAGGTGCAGTGGACCAGCCAAGCGCGGGGAAAAGCTTCGTTTATTTTCTCGCTGACCTGTTCGATAATTTTGGCGCAAGCGTAGTAGCGCAGATTAGCCGATTGTCTCAGGACGCCTCGAAAATCCAACTCGACCGGATATTCACGCCAACTTTTTCGACACTTTCGGCGTTACTACCAAAAATCTCAACTATAAAATTGATGCAACAGGGTCAAGCGCTCGCACAAGATTACGTAATTATTGGCGTACAGGGAGCGGGGTTGCGCAGAGGGCTCACTGAAAGCGAACGCCAGGCATTGACGAGAAAAAGTTATCGCTATGCAACGCTACATAATCAATCTGGAGAAGTTATAGGTAGCACAAGTCCACGAATAACTCGCTCATCACAACCAAGCTTGCGTGACTTAACTGTAATTGCAATACCAAAAAACCACCCAGACTTGGCAAACTACAGCGCCTTCCGCGTGCAAATGAGTTCAACAACAAAAGTTTTAGATAAGAACAAAGCGGTGCCAACATTAATGGTAGCGTTTGCAACATATAATCTATGGGCACAAATAAAAGCGTACAAAGACCTTAACGCCAGCAACGAGTCACTGCGAGGCGGCGCTGGGATAGCCAGTGCAACATTAGATTTATCTGCAGCATTGGGAAGTCACAGCAAGCTACTACTCGGCTCGACGATGGAGCTAAAACTAACTAAGCCGCGGTTTGACGTAGCGAAAATTTCTACGAGCTGGGCACGAAACTTAAAAAATCAAACTGGTAGCTCTAAGTTACCATTACTTCGCTCGATAGGTGGCATTGCAACACTTGGAGGAGCGGTGCTTGGTGGCTGGGACAGTTACCGATCCTTCAGTCAAGGCGATACTGATGCAGCAGCAGCGTATGGAGTTGTTGCAGTTGGCAGCGGCTTGTGGGGCGCTTATGGATTAGGCCTTGTTGTAAATCCATACATCTTACTCGCTGGCGTAGTGATGACTATTGGAGGCACAATTGCTGCAAATATATTTACTGATAGTGACACTGAAATAATTGTAAAAAAAGGTCCCTTTGGCGTTCAATTTGCCGAGACAGGAATGCTAGACACCCTCATCGGCAAGCATGATATTTTCACACATTTAAAAGACCAGAAAATAGCTTACCAGCAGCTTCTTGGGATAATCGGAAGACCTCAGATTTTCGTAGAGCGCTTATCTGAATGGCGTAAAAAGGCACCAACCGCCCATCGACTAGCATTACAAAACGCAGATACTAATAGGTCGAAGAAGGCTAACTCAGCACTGGAATGTGTGATTCCTGAAAAGCAAATGCTGGATGACAACGATTGGGCTGTAGTTCTCAGCTCGCCGTTATTGTCAATGTTCGAAAATGATAAAAAATTTCGACTGATCGCGCAAGAATTCCAAACCAGACTGGAGAAGTCTGGATTATTATCTGTCAAACGATATAATCGCGTTCCCGCGGCAAGCCCAAAAATATCTGCTTTGCCACTAGATGCGACCAGCGTGTTATACATTTTATCACCTAGCCTTCCAGTTATGCATCTCACTCCACTGCAACGCTACAGCTTCGAAATGACCGAAGGGCTTAAAATAAGCGCTCAATTTGAACTCAGCGTCAGCGAAACAGATGAGAGCCTAGTACTGCCTCAACCTAGCCCTAAGAAATGGATACCATTCACTATTAGGGATCGCCAAACACCTCCGGACAATATTTCACCCGAAGACGCACCACCTTATTGGCAGATTGAAATAATCGAGTCTAAAGTATGATTACAGATATAAATAGCACCTATGCCAGTGGAGCATACCGAAGTGATAGCAAAAAGCTTTTACCACCACCTCGCTGGCCGGAGGATGCCAACCGGACCGGAATGTTTAACACTCATCTAGCATTTGGTAATTATGCCAATTTAGAGCCGGAGGTGGAAGTCAGTTCACAATTTGAGGTTATCAAACTCGCCGCCCCGAATAAAAAAGACGAGCACGACACAGAAACCTACTGCACAAATAAACACTGGAAATTTCAAAACTCCAGCAAAGTGCCACATTTTCTTTTCGTACTTAAGCTCGTAAGTTTTTCGTTCATTTGGGCACCTTGGACTCTTGGGGTCTTCGGTTCCATAGGAATAGAGTTAGGACATGGAGCCCCTGGCACTGCGGGTGGCGCGTTCATTGGTATTTCCACTGCCATTTTGATGCTCACCTCTCTAGTGTTATTCATGACGGGCAATAAGTTTGTTCACCACATGCAAGTCTTAGGATTTGTAGCCGGTGCAATTACTACCTATTGGTTAAAAGGTTCACTATTCAATACGAGCTCAATGAGTATCGCCCTGTGGGCAGGCGTCTTTCTATATTTCGTAGCCTCCCTCGGAACCGACGCATTATTGTGGTTTCATAGCAAAATCAGCACGCACGATGGCAGCGAATTTAATCGAACTGATGGCATGCTCAGGTTCAAAAGGCGTTTCCGCAAGCTATTCGTTGCACCATTTGAAGAGTTCGACCCGGTGCTTCAGTTACTTCCTAATGGCTTCGGCTCCCACGACTACGCGCTGTGGCTGCATCATCGCTATACCGACAACAAAATTTGCCTGGCGACCAAGGTTCACTCGCTGGGGCTGGATCAGGCCAACGCACTCGCTTTTTGGGATTGTCTACAACGCTACATGGATATCACGCAGCCGCTGCCTGACCTGCCTGTGCTTGAGCAAAGTCGCCAACTTGATCCCGTGACAGTCGCCCACGACGCAAAAACTGGCCGCAACCCACGACGATGGAGAGAACAGTCGGAGAAAGGATGGATCACAGGCGGCCAGAAGTCGTTGGCCAAGCAGTTGCAGCAATATCCATGGCAAAAAGAACCCTGCATCGTGAAAGCGCGTATCGATCCATCGTTGACGATTGAGGCATATTACCGCGCTCAAGAAGCAAAAGGGATACATGCAACTCCGAAAGCCGATGACTTCGATAATATTCATCGTTCATGATTACCTATGCCGCCATTAACAACAAAATGTACAACTGCCAGGATCCAGGCAACTCGCACTTCACCCACTTGGAGAAGTGCAGTTCACCTACCGCAAAATCACCTGGCCCCACGAAATATCCGGTACTTCGGGTTCCGATGACTGGCGTGCTCCAGTCGTTTAATTACGGTTGATCGCTTCCGAACTTATATCCCAGCTAGCAAATCAGGAAAAGGATGTCGGTTTAACCGTAACCGATCTTTTCAAAGTAGAAAGTCACAACCCCCTACTTTTCAAGCTAGAAGTACCGAACGAATGGTGCAGCGAACTCTCCCAACTGAGATTACGCTTCAGCGTACAGCCAGACATCGCCACCGCCCCGCTAAAGTCCGACGACGGTTTTCTATTTTATTCGATCGGCCTAAATTTTTCTGTTACAAATAAACCGCTCAAAGGCGAAACCTCAATCAAACCTAGTAAAACACCACTGAAATGGATTGACATCACAGCGGAGAAGTTACGTGACTAACAGCAAATATCAACGTCTACCAAGTGCCGGCGACTTTGAAAAAGAAAATGATTTAGAGCTAATATATCTATCTCCAAAACCACTACCTACTGGCTCCCTACCGTTTAGCGCTCGCCAATTACATCGCAGCGCTAACAATACTTTCCTTGATTTTTCAGTTGGCCAAGGAAGCTTTGAATTCATGGCTAGAATCGGCATTGGTTCGATTATGCTAATTGTCACTTCTCTTTTACTATTCTCTGCTTTTGCTTCTTGGGTAAGGAGACACTCGGAACATTTTTTCAGCGCTTGGGCAAGTTTCTTTTTCAACCCTGTCATATGGTTTATTATCTTGTCGATTGCAGCACTCTACCTTTACTATTTCATAAAAATTGCCAATGAGATTTCCTCACACCCCCCCCTCAGATTCAACCGCGAACGCAGAGCGGTTGTATATATCGCAAAAAAAGGAGACCAACCAAGATATGTGTCATGGGAAAGCGTGATTACATGCGTATCCACTGGAAAATTAGTGACTCAGTACTCCGTCACGCCAGAGTACAAATTGATGATCGGTCTGCGCGACAGTTCCAACGGAGATATTTTATGGAACATTATACAATGTGGTAGTTTCGCCTTGGCAGTTTCGGAATGGGAGATGGTCCGAACTTATATGGAAGAGGGCATCAACAGCCTTCCGGAAGACTATACTGACGAACTTGAGGAAGGGTCTGTTGAGTTCTTTAATCTGTGCCGTGAAAGCTACCGTGAAGAACACTCATCAATACGGTATTTCTTTGGCTTTTTAATAATCCAGTTCTTTAGCGGCTGGACCTTGCCATGTTACATTTCCGCATGGATTAACAACCGACCGAAAGCGAGCTTCTCCAAAGAAGTTTTAGAGTGGTCAAAACCGCTTCCACTCGATCAACATGTAAAACCAAGCGAGGAACTATTAAATCAGACCCTTGAGATCCGAAAAGCATTTTCAGAAGGGAAAAACTTTATGGATTATTTTAAAATTAATAACTCATAACAAGCGAACGTTAAAAAACCAATAAAACACTATTAGAACTGAAAACCTTCTGCGAGTTATTAACCTGCAGACTCAGCTATTTAAAGGCCCTCAGCCACACTTACAAACGTGACTTTAACATTTTCGCAAATAAAAAATGGCGACAATCAATATATATGAGTTCTTTCATACGCAGCAACACAGCTTTAGAGACATCTTCAACACCGGATATCCGAAGTCAGCAATCTTGCGCGGGGAAATACGCAACCACTACCCGTTTACACAGGGCAAGATCAAGGATCTAGCCGTAATTTTTCCGACATGAATGATACCTTCCTCAAAGTTGGTGGTAGTAATTGAGGAATGGTTGAGCACGGAAAAATATCGACTGCAATAATTTGGATGGCATTAGTTACCGCCTTCATAATTCCAAGCCTTATCATCCTTGCCGGCATATTCTTTACCCTGAAAACTTTCCCGACCCTCTGAGCATTTTACTTACTTTTCTAAAGACAACTAGCGCCTTACTGCTGCTCCTTATCCTTATAGATGCTTATTTTTACGGTATGTTTTCCGGCGTGATATTTTCTGAAAAAAATATCCAATTCGCTTCAATCGCCAACGATGCGAGTTTTGCTACGTCGACAGTAAAACCGATCAAGTGCTGGTAGTACCTTGGGAAGAAATAGTCGCTCGGGTCGCAAACACTCAAGGCATCACCAGTTATGGCGCCGCCCGCCAATACACCTTCGGCATGTGTCTGGAAGATGACGCAAAAGAAAAGTGCAGTTTCTTCTTTTGCCGCAACCCAGTGATGCACATGCCTTGGGAATGTGGAAATCAATCCGCAACTACATGGAGGATGGCCAAGTAGTGGATGCGCCGAATCCGATGCTGGATGCACTGGGGTTGATTCCAACTGGAGACAGACTCAAGCACTACGAAGGGTTGCACACCTTTGAAATCGAGCGCGATGACGCTCGCTGGATGTGCAAGATGAATGACGAAGGCGCCGACCTTTCGGACAAGGAGCGCGAGCATTATGGCCATCCCAAGCGAACACTATGGCCATTACGTCGTTGGTACATCTGGCGGGTGCTGAGCTTCTGGAAAATGCCGTACATGTTGGCGGAATGGGGTCACCGTATGGGCCGTCCTACCCTGCCGGATCAGGTACAAAAATGGTCAGAGCCTCTCCCTTCAGAGCAGTGGGCCAAGCCAAGCGCTGCGCTGATGAAGGCCAACCAAGTGGTTAAAACTGCCATTGACAAGAAAGGCGCTAGCGTTGTCGAAGCCTGCAAGGCTGCGGGCCTGCATTGAAAGAACAATGCGCCCCCTTCCATCACGACTGATGAAGGGGATAGCGCCTCTGCTATGTGCTTACGAAGAGTTTATTTCAGCGCCAACCGCACCTGCTTCTCCAACTCCACCTTCAACCCCGGCTCCAGTTTCAATTGCCGCGCCAGCTCATCCAGATAGCTCTTCTCCATGAAGTTCTCCTCATCGACGAGCATCACGCTGGCGATATACATCTCCGCAGCCATCTCCGGCGTGCTGGCAGCGCGAGCGACGTCGGTGGGGTCGAGAGGTTTGTTGAGTTCGGCGTGCAGCCAATGTTGCAGTTCCTGATCGTTGTCGAGCTTGCTGAATTCGCCCTCGATCAGCTGGCGTTCGCGATCATCGATGTGGCCGTCGGCTTTGGCGGCAGCGACCAGGGCTTTGAGGATTGCCTGGCTGTGTTGTTCGGCTTGCGCAGGTGGCAAGCGGTCGAGGGTTTGTGGCTCGGTTTGCGGGGCGGTGCCTTTTTGGGCGTTGTAGTTGCCGTAGGCTTTGTAGGCCAGCACACCCAGTGCAGCGAGGCCGCCGTAGATCGCGACTTTACCGCCGACCTTGCGCACTTTCTTGTTGCCGAGGAGCAGGCCCATGGCGCCGGCTGCCAATGCGCCGCCGCCCGCGCCTGAGAGCAGACCGCCGAGGGCGCCTTTGCTGGATGATCCGCCAAGCAGGCTGCCCAAGCCGCCGGACGATTTGGTCTGCGAGCTGCCGGCCTTGTTTTGCAACAGATCCTGGCCGGATTTGAGTAGTTGATCGAGCAATCCACGGGTGTTCATGTTCCGCCTCCAAAACAGGGGTTATCCGGATCTATAAGGCCCTCAGCCTAGTTCGAAAGTGCCCCTGCCCTGCTTGCGAGTGTGCTTCCAGATGTTGCTTGCAGCCCTGTGGCGAGGGAGCTTGCTCCCGCTGGGCTGCGAAGCGGCCCCATTTCCAGATAACGCCACCGCGAAGGTTGACGACTGCTGCGCAGACGAGCGGGAGCAAGCTCCCTCGCCACAGTGGGGATTGATTGTGCGCGTAGCACCGCTGAAAAATAGATATACACTCCAGCCAATCTATAAAAACCGCCCACTGGGTAGCCTTCTCATGATGACCCTGCGTCAGATCCGTCACTTCATCGCCGTGGCCGAGACCGGCTCGATCTCCGCCGCCGCGCAAACCGCTTTTATTTCCCAGTCGACCCTGACGTTGGCGATCCAGCAATTGGAAGAAGAAATCGGTGTCAGCCTGTTCAGCCGTCACGCCAAGGGCATGACGCTGACACACCAAGGTCATCAATTCCTGCGCCAGGCGCACCTGATTCTGGCAACCGTCGACAACGCCAAGCGCAGCCTGCAACAAAGTACCGATCAGGTTGCCGGGCAGTTGATCGTCGGGGTGACCAGTCTTGTCGCCGGTTATTACCTCGCGGATCTACTGACTCGATTTCAACGGGCCTACCCCAACGTTGAAATAAGGGTGATGGAGGATGAACGCCCCTATATCGAGCATTTGCTGGTCAGCGGCGAGATCGATGTCGGCGTGTTGATCCTCTCCAACCTCGAAGACCGTCATGCCTTGCAGACGGAAGTGCTGACCCACTCCCCGCACCGTTTATGGCTGCCGGCCCAACATCCGTTGCTGGAACACGACAGCATCAACCTTGCCGATGTTGCCCGTGAGCCGTTGATCCAGCTGAACGTCGACGAAATGGATCGCAATGCCCAACGCCTGTGGCGCGGCGCCGGGCTGCAACCGAAAATCACCCTGAGAACCGCTTCCACCGAAGCCGTGCGAAGCCTTGTTGCGGCGGGACTGGGCGTTTCGATTCAGCCGGACATGACCTATCGCCCATGGTCACTGGAGGGCGACATCATCGAAGCGCGGCCCATCGCCGATCTCAATCAAACCCTGGATGTCGGTCTGGCCTGGCGCCGTGGCACTGCGCGCCCGGCGCTGGTCGATCCGTTCCTGACCGTCGCCCGTGAGCAACCCCACGGTGGACGCAAGCCATCTATTTAATCGAATGCTGCCTTCAGTATTTAGAATTTGTCGACCTCGGAGCCGCGCACTAGTCTTGCTGCATCTATAAGACGTTCGGCTCCCGGTCACAGGGAGTGTCATGAACACACAAGAAAAGAGAACGCGAAAAATGGCTGGCGCGCAGACCCCGATGTGTACCGCGTTGTTGATCAACGGCGAACTGGTCGCTGGTGAGGGCTTTGTCGAGCCGATTCTCAACCCGGCCACCGGTGAAGTCCTTACGCACATCGCCGAGGCCAGCACCGAGCAAGTCGAAGCCGCCATCCTTGCCGCCCATCACGCCTTTGACGGCTGGTCGCGCACCACGCCGCAGCAACGCTCCAACCTGTTGCTCGACATCGCCAACGCCGTCGAAAAGCACGCCGATCACCTCGCCCGCCTAGAATCGCTGAACTGTGGCAAGCCGTTGCATCTGGCGCGCCAGGACGATCTGACTGCCACCGTCGATGTGTTTCGTTTCTTCGCTGGCGCCGTGCGTTGCCAGACCGGCCAGCTCAGCGGCGAATATCTACCGGGCTACACCAGCATGGTCCGTCGCGATCCGATTGGCGTGGTCGCCTCGATCGCGCCGTGGAATTACCCGATCATGATGGCCGCGTGGAAAATCGCCCCGGCCCTCGCCGCCGGCAACACGCTGGTGTTCAAACCGTCCGAACACACACCGCTGTCGATTCTGGCGTTGGCGCCTGCGTTGGCCGAAATCCTCCCGCGCGGGGTGATCAACATCATCTGCGGTGGCGGCGAAGGCGTCGGCAGCCACTTGGTCGGCCACGCCAAAGTGCGCATGGTCTCGCTGACCGGCGATATCGTCACCGGGCAGAAAATTCTTCAAGCCGCCGCGAAAACCCTCAAACGCACGCACCTCGAACTCGGCGGCAAAGCCCCGGTGATCGTCTGCAACGACGCCGACATCCAGGCCGTGGTCGAAGGAGTGCGCACCTACGGATACTACAACGCCGGGCAGGACTGCACCGCCGCGTGCCGGATCTACGCGCAGGCCGGGATTCACGACAAACTGGTTGCCGAACTCGGCGCCGCCGTCAGCAGCCTGCGCTTCGCCGGCAAACGAGACGCCGACAACGAGATCGGCCCGCTGATCAGCACCCGCCAGCGCGACCGCGTCGCCAGTTTCGTCGAACGTGCGCTCGGTCAGCCGCACATCGAACGCGTGACCGGGGCGGCGGTGCATTCCGGTGCCGGTTTCTACTATCAGCCGACGCTGCTGGCCGGTTGCAAACAGAGCGATGAAATCGTCCAGCGCGAAGTGTTCGGCCCGGTCGTCACCGTGACCCGTTTCGACGAACTCGCGCAAGCCGTCGACTGGGCCAACGACTCCGAATACGGCCTCGCCTCGTCGGTGTGGACACAGAATCTGGACAAGGCGATGCAGGTCGCCGCGCGACTGCAATACGGCTGCACGTGGATCAACAGCCATTTCATGCTGGTCAGCGAAATGCCCCACGGTGGGCTGAAACGCTCCGGTTACGGCAAAGACTTATCCAGTGATTCGCTTCAGGACTACAGCGTGGTGCGGCACATCATGGCCCGCCACGGCCAGCATCTCTGACTACGCTAATAACAAGCCGAAAACGGCATGCTTCACCGCGTTCAAAACTGCCCCGACCATAATTTAAAGAAGAGGGTTCAACCATGTTCGTGCACAAGACCGCACTGCTCAGTGCAATCACCACGGCCTTGCTGGCCAGCGCCAGCCTGCAAGCCGCCGAGCCGTTGAAGGCTGTCGGCGCCGGCGAAGGTCAGTTGGATATCGTCGCCTGGCCGGGTTACATCGAACGTGGTGAGAGCGACAAGGCGTACGACTGGGTGACCGGTTTCGAGCAGGAAACCGGCTGCAAGGTCAATGTGAAGACCGCCGCCACTTCCGACGAAATGGTCAGCCTGATGGCCAAGGGCGGTTACGACCTGGTCACCGCGTCGGGCGATGCCTCGCTGCGGTTGATCGTCGGCAAGCGTGTGCAACCGATCAACACCGCGTTGATCCCGAACTGGAACACCCTCGACCCGCGCCTGAAAGACGCGCCATGGTACGTGGTCAACAAACAGACTTACGGCACCCCGTACCAGTGGGGGCCGAACGTGCTGATGTACAACACCAATGTATTCAAGACCGCGCCGACCAGCTGGAACGTGGTGTTCGCCGCGCAGGACTTGCCCGATGGCAAGCCGAACAAGGGCCGCGTGCAGGCCTATGACGGCCCGATCTACATCGCCGACGCGGCGCTGTATCTGAAATCGACCAAGCCTGAATTGGGCATCAAGGATCCGTACCAACTGACCGAAGATCAGTACAAAGCCGTGCTTGATCTGTTGCGTGCGCAGCAGCCGCTGATCCACCGCTACTGGCATGACACCACGGTGCAGATGAGCGACTTCAAAAACGAAGGCGTGGTCGCTTCCAGCGCATGGCCGTATCAGGTCAACGGTCTGATGAACGAGAAACAACCGATTGCTTCGACCATTCCGAAAGAAGGCGCAACTGGCTGGGCCGACACCACCATGTTGCACGCCGAGGCCAAGCACCCGAACTGCGCGTACAAGTGGATGGACTGGTCGCTGAAACCGAAAGTCCAGGGCGATGTGGCGGCGTGGTTTGGTTCGTTGCCGGCGGTGCCGGCGGCGTGCAAGGAGAGCGAACTGCTCGGCGCCGAGGGCTGCAAGACCAACGGCTTTGATCAGTTCGACAAGATCGCCTTCTGGAAAACCCCGCAGGCTGAAGGTGGCAAGTTCGTGCCGTACAGCCGCTGGACCCAGGACTACATCGCGATCATGGGCGGCCGCTAAAAGTCATTCCGGTAGCTACTGCGCGTCGACCAGCCGCACCCGGGCAGTGCTCGCCTCCTCACGTACTAACGTACGCTCCGGGGGCTGCGCGCTGGCCGGACACGGCTAATCGCCGCTCGCTACGCACCCGAAACGACTTTGCCACGTCGACCTTTATCAAAAGCAAAACTGAAATTCGAAAGACTGATTTTTCAGAAGTCCAGGCAGGGCCGCTGCGACGGCCCGCGCCTTTTTGGAGCACCGCACCATGACGCTTGCAGTCCAGTTCACCAACGTTTCCCGGCAGTTCGGCGAAGTGAAGGCCGTTGACCGGGTTTCCATCGATATCCAGGACGGCGAGTTCTTTTCCATGCTCGGCCCTTCCGGCTCGGGCAAAACCACCTGCCTGCGCCTGATCGCCGGGTTCGAACAACCGAGCGCCGGCTCGATCCGCATTCACGGCGCCGAAGCGGCCGGTTTGCCGCCGTACCAACGTGACGTCAACACGGTGTTTCAGGATTACGCGCTGTTCCCGCACATGAACGTCCTCGACAACGTCGCCTACGGGTTGAAGGTCAAAGGCGTCGGCAAAACCGAACGGCACAAACGCGCCGAAGAGGCCTTGGACATGGTTGCCCTAGGCGGTTACGGCGCACGCAAACCGGTGCAATTGTCCGGCGGTCAGCGCCAGCGAGTCGCCCTCGCCCGCGCCTTGGTCAATCGTCCGCGTGTGCTGTTGCTCGATGAGCCTTTGGGTGCGCTCGATCTGAAACTGCGCGAGCAAATGCAAAGCGAACTGAAGAAGCTACAACGCCAGCTCGGCATCACCTTCATCTTCGTCACCCACGATCAGACCGAAGCGCTGTCGATGTCCGACCGCGTTGCCGTATTCAACAAGGGCCGCATCGAACAGGTCGACACCCCACGCAATCTGTACATGAAACCGACCACCACATTCGTGGCTGAATTCGTCGGCACCTCGAACGTGATTCGTGGCGATCTGGCGCGTCAGCTCAGCGGCCATCCGCAACCGTTTTCGATTCGTCCGGAGCACGTGCGTTTCGCCGAGGGCCCGTTGGCCAGCCACGAAATCGAAGTCAGCGGTCTGCTCCACGACATCCAGTATCAAGGCAGCGCCACGCGCTATGAACTGACACTGGAAAACGGCCAGACCCTGAGCATCAGCCACGCCAACAATCAGTGGATCGACAGCAGCGCGCAACATCAGACCGGCCAGCGCCTCAGTGCACGCTGGGCGCGGGAAGCGATGATCCCGCTGCACGACACCGTAACAAGCGGGGTGTGACATGAGCACGCTCGCGATGACTCAATCGCCGCCCTTGCGCAGGTTTTCCAACCTGCTCTATCGCAAGCCGAATCTGTATCTGTCGATGCTGCTGGTGCCGCCACTGCTGTGGTTCGGCGCGATCTATCTGGGCTCGTTGCTGGTGCTGTTGTGGCAGGGTTTCTACACCTTCGATGACTTCACCATGGCGGTCACGCCTGATCTGACTCTGGCGAATTTTGCCGCGCTGTTTCAGCCGTCGAACTTCGACATCATCCTGCGCACCCTGACCATGGCCATCGTCGTGTCGATTGCCAGCGCCATCGTCGCGTTCCCGATTGCCTACTACATGGCGCGCTATACCACCGGCAAGACCAAGGCGTTTTTCTACATCGCGGTGATGATGCCGATGTGGGCCAGTTACATCGTCAAGGCCTACGCGTGGACGTTGCTGTTGGCCAAGGGCGGTGTGGCGCAGTGGTTCGTGCAGCACCTGGGACTTGAGCCGGTGTTGCAGTTCATTCTGGGGATTCCCGGCGTCGGTGGCAGCACCTTGTCGACCTCGCATCTGGGGCGATTCATGGTGTTTGTGTACATCTGGCTGCCGTTCATGATCCTGCCAATTCAGGCGTCGCTTGAGCGTCTGCCGCCGTCGTTGTTGCAGGCTTCTGCCGACCTCGGCGCGAAGCCGCGTCAGACGTATATGCAGGTGATTTTGCCGCTGTCGATTCCAGGCATCGCGGCCGGTTCGATCTTCACGTTTTCGCTGACCCTGGGTGACTTCATCGTGCCGCAACTGGTCGGCCCGCCGGGCTACTTCGTTGGCAGCATGGTGTACGCGCAGCAAGGTGCGATCGGCAACATGCCGATGGCGGCGGCGTTCACGCTGGTGCCGATTGTGTTGATCGCGGTTTACCTGTCCATCGTCAAACGTCTGGGGGCCTTCGATGCACTCTGACTCTTCATCACAAGGGCATGCTTCACTCGGCTTGAAAATCGCAGCCTGGGGCGGATTGGTGTTTCTGCACTTCCCGATCCTGATCATCTTCCTTTACGCCTTCAATACCGAAGAGGCCGCGTTCAGTTTTCCGCCGAAGGGCTTCACGTTGCACTGGTTCAGCGTGGCGTTTTCGCGGCCTGATGTTCTGGAGGCGATCAAGCTTTCATTGCAGATCGCAGCCATCGCCACGTTGATTGCGATGGTGCTTGGCACGTTGGCTTCGGCAGCGCTGTACCGCCGGGAGTTCTTCGGCAAGCAGGGCATTTCGCTGATGCTGATCCTGCCCATCGCGCTGCCGGGAATCATCACCGGGATCGCGCTGTTGGCGACGTTCAAGACGCTGGGGATCGAGCCGGGGATGTTCACCATCATCGTCGGCCACGCGACCTTCTGCGTGGTGATCGTCTACAACAACGTCATCGCCCGCCTGCGCCGCACTTCGCACAGTTTGATCGAGGCCTCGATGGACCTCGGCGCCGATGGCTGGCAGACCTTTCGCTACATCATCCTGCCGAACCTCGGCTCGGCATTGCTGGCCGGCGGCATGTTGGCGTTTGCGCTGTCGTTCGACGAAATCATCGTCACCACGTTTACCGCAGGCCATGAGCGCACGTTGCCGTTGTGGCTGCTCAATCAACTGAGCCGGCCACGGGATGTGCCGGTGACCAATGTCGTCGCGATGCTGGTGATGATGGTGACCATGCTGCCGATCCTTGGCGCGTATTACCTGACGCGTGGTGGCGAGAGCGTCGCGGGCAGCGGCGGCAAATAACCGAATAACCGAAGAAACCCGATCCCTGTAGGAGTGAGCCTGCTCGCGATGACTGACTGTCATTCAACAATGGTGTCTCCTGTAAGACAGCCATCGCGAGCAGGCTCACTCCTACATTTGGATTCGGTTTCGGCAGAACAATAAAAGTATTAGTGAGGACAAAACCATGCAAACCAAACTCTTGATCAACGGCCACCTGGTCAACGGTGAAGGCCCGGCGCAACCGGTGCTCAACCCTTCGCGTGGCGAAGTGCTGGTGGAGATCAACGAAGCCACCGAAGCCCAGGTCGATGCCGCCGTGCGCGCCGCCGACAACGCCTTCGCCGAGTGGTCGCAAACCGCGCCGAAAGATCGCTCGCTGTTGTTGCTCAAACTCGCCGACGCCATCGAAGCCCACGGCGAAGAACTGGCCAAACTTGAATCCGACAACTGCGGCAAACCCTACAGCGCCGCGCTCAACGACGAGATTCCAGCAATTGCCGACGTGTTCCGTTTTTTTGCCGGCGCCAGCCGTTGCATGAGCGGTTCGGCGGGTGGCGAATACCTGCCCGGTCACACCTCGATGATCCGCCGCGACCCGGTTGGCGTGATCGCCTCCATCGCGCCGTGGAACTACCCGCTGATGATGGTTGCCTGGAAAATCGCCCCGGCACTGGCGGCCGGTAATACCGTGGTGCTCAAGCCGTCGGAACAAACCCCGCTGACCGCGTTGCGTCTGGCCGAACTGGCGTCGGAAATCTTCCCGGCCGGTGTGCTCAATCTGGTATTCGGTCGCGGTCCTACCGTTGGCAGTCCGTTGGTCACGCACCCGAAAGTGCGCATGGTTTCGCTGACCGGCTCCATCGCCACCGGCGCCAACATCATTTCCAGCACCGCCGACAGCGTTAAACGTATGCACATGGAACTGGGCGGTAAGGCGCCGGTGATCATCTTCGATGACGCCGATATCGATGCGGCAGTTGAAGGCATTCGTACCTTCGGTTTCTACAACGCCGGGCAGGATTGCACGGCTGCGTGCCGGATTTACGCGCAGCAAGGCATCTACGACAAGTTCGTCGAAAAGCTCGGCGCGGCGGTGAGCACAATCAAGTATGGCTTGCAGGATGATCCGTCGACCGAAGTGGGGCCGCTGATCACCGCGCAACATCGCGACCGCGTTGCCGGGTTTGTCGAGCGCGCCGTGGCGCAATCGCACATTCGCTTGATCACTGGCGGCAAGGCTGCCGACGGTAACGGGTTCTTCTTCGAACCGACCGTGCTGGCTGATGCACAACAGGACGATGAAATCGTCCGCCGCGAAGTGTTTGGGCCGGTGGTCTCGGTGACCAAGTTCACTGATGAGGCACAGGCGCTGGAGTGGGCCAACGACTCGGACTACGGCCTCGCCTCCTCCGTGTGGACAGCGGATGTAGGACGCGCGCATCGCATGTCGGCGCGTTTGCAGTACGGCTGCACTTGGGTGAATACGCACTTCATGCTTGTGAGTGAAATGCCCCATGGCGGTCAGAAATTGTCCGGTTATGGGAAGGACATGTCCATGTATGGGCTGGAGGACTACACCACGGTTCGGCATGTGATGTTCAAGCATTGAAAAAGCATCGCGAGCACGCTCACTCCTACATGGGATCGCATTTCAACCTGTAGGAGTGAGCCTGCTCGCGATGGCGTCAACTCCGGCTTCAAGGCAGAAACCGGCACTACGCACCACCAGGATCCCAAAACAATAACTACCGAACCGGGCGGCGCCCGCAAAGCTCCGCCACGGCCTCGGCCATCCGAAATCTGCCGATTTCACGGAGCAAACACACATGAGTTCCTCACCCGATCTCGCCGCAACAGTTGCCGACAGCGATGCCGAACAACTGCGCCAACTGGGTTACACCTCCAACTTCAACCGCAGCATGAGCCTGTGGGAAAACTTCGCTTTAGGCTTCACCTATCTGTCACCGGTCGTAGGGGTTTATACCCTCTTCGGCCTGTGCCTCGCCGCTGGCGGACCGCCGATGTTCTGGGCCTACTTGCTGGTCGGTTGCGGCCAGTTGCTGGTGTGTCTGATCTTCGGCGAAGTGGTTTCGCAGTTCCCGATCTCCGGCGGCGTTTACCCTTGGGCGCGTCGTTTGGTGGGCAAGAAATGGGCGTGGATGGTCGGCTGGATCTACTCCATCGCCCTGTGCGTCACCATTGCTGCAGTCGCCGTCGGCGCTGGACCGTACCTGGCCGCGATGCTCGGTTTTGAGCCGAGCAACAACACCAACATTGTCATCGCTTTGGTGCTGACCCTGTTCGCCACGCTGGTCAACCTCAGCGGCACCAAAGTGCTCGCACGCATCGCCATGTTCGGCTTTCTCTGCGAACTGGTTGGCGCGGTGATCGTCGGTGTTTACCTGCTGGTGTTCGAACGTCACCAACCGCTGAGCGTGCTGTTCAACACCTTCGACATCAGCGTCGACGGCTCGTACCTGCCGGCGTTCCTCACCGCCTCGTTGGCAGGGATGTTCCTCTACTACGGCTTCGAGGCTTGCGGCGACGTCGCCGAAGAGACCCCGAACCCGAGCGCGAAAATCCCGGTGGCCATGCGCATGACCATCTACATCGGCGGCATCGCGGCAATGTTCGCCTGCCTGGCGCTGATCCTCGCCGTGCCGGACATGCAAGCGGTGATCAATGGCACCGACAAAGACCCGGTCACCACCATCCTCAACAACGCCTTCGGCCCGGTCGGTTCGAAAGTGGTGATGGGCGTGGTGATGATTTCCTTCATCTCTTGCGTCATCAGCCTACAAGCCGCGGCGAGCCGTCTGCTGTACTCCTACGCTCGCGACGAAATGGTCATCGGCAGCCGACTGCTGAAGAAGATCTCTCCTACGACGCAAGTGCCGGTTGCCGCACTGTTCGTGTCCGGCGTCCTGCCGGCCCTGATCATCGCTCTCGGTTTCTTCCTGCAAGACGCCGTCGCCACCATCGTCAGCTTCGCCGCCATCGGCATCTACCTCGCGTTCCAGATGATCGTCCTGGCCGCACTCTACGCCCGCAGCAAAGGCTGGAAACCGAGCGGCAAATTCACCCTCGGTGCGTGGGGCTGGCCAGTGAACATCGGCGCGCTGGTGTATGGCGTTGGCGCAATCATCAACATGGCCTGGCCACGTACGCCGGATGCGGCTTGGTATGTGAACTATGCAATGGTGTTGAGCACCGCGATCGTGATTGGCTTGGGGCTGGTTTATATGTGGATTGGCAAGCCGTATGACCATGGCAAGGCCCCGGCTGGGGATGCCTGGAAGGTGAGTCGCTAAGGGCGTTTGATCCCGGCACCGACAAGGTGCCGGGGTTCAGGAAGGCCGAGAAAAAACATCAAAAAGAAAGCTCTGCCTGATCGTGCTTCAACAAGGAAATACGGTCGAACAGTTTGATTTTTTCGTTGGCTTTTTGCTTGGCGTGATCGGACATGAATGCAATCAATTCTTCGAGCTGACTGACGTCTCCGACCACTTTGAATTCCTTTTCCTTGTTGACGAAAACAAGCGACTTCTTCTTCCTCGACAACAGTTCAATGACGTTGCTGAGCGTGCCGGTGCTCTTTGCATCCCAGATCATCAAGCCGTAGTCGGCTGCTTCGGCCATGACAACGTCTTTCTCGGTGAAGAAAGCTCTCGACCCCTTCAAATGTTTGGAGTCGACTGTCCTGGCGGGCCAATGCCCAAGGTTATTCCTCGGTGCAGAACCGCTGCAGAACACCGTGGTTCTGGATCGTTCGAGACTCAGCAGGTACTCCTGAATAGAGGTATCAGCGCCACCCGCATCCCCCACCACCACCTCGAACTCAGACGCCACGATATTATTGATGCGCTCTTTAACCTTCGGATCAAGGTTCTTGATGTTGATAGAGCCGGCAATAAATACAGTCGTCATTGAGTTCACTTCCAAGTTAGCGCTGCGACGTAAATTTTCCCTACCTTCGGATATTTACGCAAAACAGCGCAGGCCGCGTCCATCGACGCCCCGCTATCAAACAAATCATCTACAACCAAAACATTCCAGCATCCATCGGTGGTGATTTCATCATTGACGCTGAAACTGTCGCCAATCGCGGCAACCTTGTCGGCTTTGGAATGTAAATCCTTGAGCGACTTTCCCGTGGTCGCTTTTCGAAGCAAATCCGAGAAAACCGGCCGACCGATAATTCGTCCCAACGCTTGGGCAACTTCAGTCACCGGTTGTCGCTGACGAATATTTGAAGCCGGCATAGGCACTACAAACCCGACCTGATTCAGTTTTGGGAACACATTTGTCGCTACCGCCTGGGCAAGTGGGCTGACTTGAGTCCAATCCTTTTGGTATTTGAGCTGGTAGGTCGCCTCGCCAATCTCGGTGCGCTGATTATCGAAGCATGGATGTCCGCGATCATCGTTGCCAAGAAAGGTACTACTTACCATGTGTTTGTCCAGCACCCAGCCCTGATCCCAAGGGCCGTTGATCTGCTTGAGAGACACCTTCATTGAATTCTCCTTTATTCATAACAATCCTTTCAGCCCTGAAACTAAGGGCCCAGCATCTGCAGCGATGCGCAAGATTCAAACAAATAACGGAAAAAACACTGGTTAGGGGTGGTCTCGCTGGCGTCAATGCAAAAACAGGCTTTTCCTACAGAGAAGGCCCTCAGTGATAAATCCTCTTTCCTACAGAAGGTATCGACAGAGCCGACTTGGCGTCTTGGGTGGCTAGCCGATAGGCTTTCTCTCGGCGGCGAAATCAGCGGCCCGGTGTCGGAGCCGGAATAAATATCAACACGGCGTGACCGCACTCATTTGAGTGGCGGCTCTATTCTCAAAATTGGAGTCGACAAATGCCTAACCACGTACAAATTCCTTCTGAAAGCTCCGCTTTCTTCACCCCCACCGTCTTCACCCGCCACAACCGCTTTCTCCACGCGTTCATGCAAGACCACGAAGCCTGGTTCTGTGTTCAGGATCTCGGTCGCCTGATGGGTTATCCGCTGAACGAACGCCTCACCCTGAAACTCGATCCCGACCAGCGTCGCAACGTCCTCATGCGCAAGGACGGCGAAATCGTCGATTGCGCGACGGTCAGCGAGTCCGGCCTGTATGCCCTGCTCGTCCATCACTTCGTGCCGGAAAACCGCAACTTGCGCCAATGGTTGAGCCATGAAGTGATTCCGATGTTGCGCGAAACCAACGCGGTACCTGTGGATAACTGCCCGAGCCTGAGTTCGGTGAACTGGGCTGGGGTCACCGTCCCTCTGCTGCACTGGCAGCAGCAGGCGTGGGTCAAATGGCGAGACGTGCCGGAGTTGATGCACGGCCAGCAGCCGTATCCGGTTTTGGGAACCTGTAGCTGAAGTCCATCCAGCAAAAAACCTGTGGCGAGGGAGCTTGCTCCCTCGCCACAGGTTCCGCGCTTCAAACCTCTAACCGAGTTGTTTGCAGATGAAAGCGCCAATCGTTGAAATGCCCTACGTTCTGGAAGTCATCCCAAGCGATGAGTTCTTCGCAGAGTGTTACCTAAAGCAAATCAGCGTAGCCATGCGCCAGGAAGCAATAAAAGTCGGCATCGCTGATGCCGACGCAGGCAAGTTGATTGACTTGGCGACCGTAAAAGCCAAATGGCTTTCACGATCGCAATCCCAGCGTTAAAACCGCGAAACACTCCGCATCGCATCCACCAGATAGCGCATCGCAATCCGGTCACTCTCCGAAAGCTCTCGATAACGCTCCACCAGTTTCAGCTCATCAGAGCTGAGCCGCCGTCTTTTGCGACCACTGCCGAGGCAGGGAAAGATGCCCAACATGTCGGTGATGCCTTGTATTTTTGCCATGGACGATGTCCTTCTCTAATACGTCAAAGAACTGCTGAACCACCACATCGCCCTGCCCCTTTCAG
The DNA here is from genome assembly GCF_016651305.1 of Pseudomonas sp. TH06. Lineage (GTDB taxonomy): Bacteria > Pseudomonadota > Gammaproteobacteria > Pseudomonadales > Pseudomonadaceae > Aquipseudomonas. Next base: position 196,034 of record NZ_JAEKEC010000001.1, read on the forward strand.
CAGTGTCGTGTGCCCCACCGGTCTTGGGATTCGCGACCGGTCATGCGCATAGAATAGGAATTAAATCGGCGCTGAAAAGGGTTGTTTAGAGTAATTAGTCGAAAAAAGCAGATATGCCGTGTAAATCAGAAAGCACTGTCGGAAAAAATACTGACATGTCTTGTTTCATTGCCAGATCGAGCCTCGTAATCAATCATTTCTGCTCGACAATCGAACGGTTTAAGCTAGCCGGCATCTGTTTATAGTCCGTTGCGTTTGGCCGAAGGCTTGTCCGAACCGTTATTTCTGATCCAGCACGTGCCAGGAAAGGCGCGGGATTGCACACGACAGGTTGTATTTATGCACCGCAGGAATTTGCTCAAAGCGTCCATGGCCATTGCGGCTTACACCGGTCTGTCGGCCACCGGCCTGCTGGGCAGCCGCGCCTGGGCTGCCAATGGTGGCGCGGCTGATGGCGAGGCGCAGGCCTTCGACTTTGAAGCGCTGAAGCGTCAGGCCAAGCAGTTGGCCGGCAGTGGCTATCAGGACACCAAGCAGGTATTGCCGCCGACGCTGGCGACCATGACCCCGCAAAATTTCAATGCGATCCGCTACGACGGCGAGCATTCGTTGTGGAGGGAGAACAAGGGTCAGCTCGACGTGCAGTTCTTCCACGTCGGCATGGGGTTCCGTCAGCCGGTGCGCATGTACAGCGTCGATGCCAAGACCCGTACCGCCCGTGAGGTGCATTTCCGTCCGGCGCTCTTCAACTATGAGAACACCTCGGTCGACACCCAGCAGCTCAAGGGCGACCTGGGTTTTGCCGGCTTCAAGCTGTTCAAGGCGCCGGAACTGGATAGGCATGACGTGCTGTCATTCCTCGGCGCCAGCTATTTCCGTGCGGTCGATGCGACTGGCCAATATGGCCTCTCCGCGCGCGGTCTGGCCATCGACACTTACGCGAAGAAACGCGAAGAATTCCCCGACTTCACCAAATTCTGGTTCGAGACGCCGGATCAGAACGCCACACGGTTTGTGGTCTACGCCCTGCTCGACTCGCCGAGCGCCACTGGCGCGTATCGCTTCGACATCGATTGCCAGGCCGAGCGCGTGGTGATGGAAGTCGACGCGCACATCAATGCGCGTACCGCCATTGAACAACTCGGTATCTCGCCGATGACCAGCATGTTCAGCTGCGGCACCCACGAACGCCGTATGTGCGACACCATTCACCCGCAAATCCATGATTCGGATCGTCTGGCGATGTGGCGCGGTAACGGCGAGTGGATCTGCCGTCCGCTGAACAACCCGGCGACTCTGCAGTTCAACGCGTTTGCCGATACCGATCCAAAGGGTTTCGGCCTGGTGCAGACCGATCATGAGTTTGCCAACTACCAGGACACCGTCGACTGGTACAGCAAGCGCCCGAGCCTGTGGGTAGAACCTACAACCGCGTGGGGCGAAGGCTCTATCGATCTGCTGGAAATTCCTACAACAGGCGAGACCCTCGATAACATCGTGGCGTTCTGGACACCGAAGAAACCAGTGGCTGCCGGGGATTCGCTGAACTACGGCTACAAGCTGTACTGGAGCGCATTGCCGCCAGTGAGTACGCCGTTGGCGCGGGTGCATGCTACGCGCTCGGGCATGGGTGGCTTCGTCGAAGGCTGGGCACCGGGCGAGCATTATCCGCCGGTGTGGGCGCGTCGCTTTGCGGTGGACTTCACGGGTGGCGGCCTGGATCGTCTGCCACAGGGTACCGGAATTGAGCCGGTAGTGACTTGCTCGAACGGCAAGGTGCAGGACTTCAGCGTGCTGATGCTGGATGACATCAAGGGTTACCGGATCCTGTTTGACTGGTACCCGACCAGTGACAGCGTCGAGCCGGTGGAGCTGCGTTTGTTTATCCGCACCAATGACCGCACGTTGAGTGAAACCTGGTTGTATCAATACTTCCCGCCGGCGCCGGACAAGCGCAAATATCCTTGATGTTTCTCTAGGGTCTGATTGGGCCTCATCGCGAGCAGGCTCACTCCTACATTTAATCTGCGTCGAACACAGATTTTGTGTATGGCGAAACCCCTGTAGGAGTGAGCCTGCTCGCGATAGCGTCCGCCCAGGCAGCGCAAAGACAATCAGACAAAACAAAGCCCCGGCCATCACTGACCGGGGCTTTTTGCTTTTCAGCGGTTCACTTAATCGCGCAGGTCAGACTCGTGAATCGGCTGATCACGATGGGTCGCACGCTGATACTGCGCCGGCCACACCGCTTTGCGTCCGCCCAGATCATCATCGGCGTGCAGCGGCCAGTACGGATCACGCAACAACTCCCGAGCGAGAAAGATGATATCGGCCTGACAGGTGCGCAGAATATGCTCGGCTTGCGCAGGTTCGGTAATCATTCCGACAGTGCCGGTGGCGATGCCTGACTCTTTGCGTACCCGTTCGGCAAAACGCGTCTGGTAACCCGGCCCGACAGGAATCTCTGCATTGGCTGCCGTCCCGCCCGAGGAAACGTCGATCAGATCCACGCCAAGGGTGTGCAGGCGTCGCGCCAGCTCCACGGTTTCATCAGGATTCCAGCCGTCTTCGACCCAGTCGGTGGCCGACACACGGACAAAAACCGGCAATTCCTCCGGCCAGACAGCGCGGACGGCTTCGGTGACTTGCAGCACCAGTCGAATGCGATTTTCAAATGAACCGCCGTACTGATCGCGACGTTGATTGCTCAACGGCGAGAGAAACTGATGCAGCAGATAACCGTGCGCCGCGTGCACCTCAACCACACTGAAACCCGCCGTCAGCGCACGTTTGGCGGCATCGACAAACGCCTGAATGACCTCGGCGATCTGCCCTTCATCGAGCTGTTTCGGTTGGGTGTGTTGCGGGTCGAAGGCAATTGGCGAAGGCCCGACCGGGGTCCAGCCGCCATCGTCGGGTTTGACGCTGCCATGCTTGCCGATCCACGGCCGATGGGTGCTGGCCTTGCGCCCGGCGTGGGCGAGCTGGATGCCGGCGACGGCGCCCTGAGACGTGATGAAGCGGGTGATGCGTTGCAGCGGTTCGATCTGTTCGTCGTTCCACAGGCCGAGGTCTTCGGCGGTGATCCGCCCGTCGGCCGTGACGGCCGTGGCCTCGGTAAAAACCAGCCCGGCACCGCCCACTGCGCGGCTGCCGAGGTGCACCAGATGCCAGTCGTTGGCCAGACCGTCGACGCTGGAGTATTGGCACATCGGGGAAACGGCGATGCGGTTGGGCAGGGTCAGTTGGCGAAGGGTAAAGGGTTCAAGCAGCAGACTCATGGGGCACCTCTCAAATCAGTGGGCAGGCTCCAGGGTTCTGTTTGAAAAGTCGACGAGTGACAGGAAAGGTACAGCACCCGCCCCCGCGGGCAAAAAATTCGACAAGACGTCACAAGGCCAATCAAGCAGTGCTTAGAGCCTAGTCGACAACCGGGGATGAGGGAGGGTTCAAGACGTTTTCTGTGTGCGCCACCGAACCTGTGGCGAGGGAGCTTGCTCCCGCTCGGTTGCGCAGCAGCCGTAAAATCTGCGGGTGTGATTTTCCTGTAGCAACGTGGTTGCAGGGTTCGGGGCCGCTTCGCAGCCCAGCGGGAGCAAGCTCCCTCGCCACAAAAGCACTCAGTATTTAGCGTGGTTCGATGTGGGCAATCATCAATTGCACGGTCTCGTTGCCACGGAACTCGTTCACATCAAGTTTGTAGGCCAGTTCAACCCACTGAATGGTCGGATTCGGCCAGACCTCGCGGTCGATACCGAACGCAATACCGTCGAGCTTCACTGACCCGCACTCGCTTTTCAGCACCACTTTCAGGTGCCGTTCGCCCACGACCCGCTGTTCTACCAACTGGAACACGCCGTGAAACAGCGGCTCCGGGAAGTGTTGCCCCCAAGGTCCGGCATGGCGCAGGGCGCGGGCCAGTTCGAGGTGAAACTCTTCAACCGCCAGCGTGCCATCCGATAGCAAGCGCCCGGTCAGGTCTTCTTCGCGAAGTTGCCGACGGACTTCAGCGTCGAATGCCTCGGCAAACAGCGGAAAATTCTCCTGCGGCAAAGTCAGACCCGCCGCCATCGCATGGCCGCCGTACTTGCTGATCAGATCCGGATGCTGCGCCGCTACCACGCTCAAGGCATCGCGAATATGAAAGCCCTGAACCGAACGCCCCGAGCCCTTGAGCAAGCCATCGCCAGCATCGGCAAAAGCAATGGTCGGGCGAAAATAACGCTCTTTCATCCGCGAGGCGAGAATACCGATAACGCCTTGGTGCCATTCCGGATCGAACAGGCACAGGCCAAACGGCATCGATTCGACCGGCAAGTCCTTGAGCTGCGCCAGCGCTTCACGCTGCATGCCCTGCTCGATGGATTTGCGATCCTGGTTCATGCCGTCCAATTGCGCGGCCATCTCCCGGGCCAGATTGGCGTCGGCAGTAAGCAGGCATTCGATGCCCAGGCTCATGTCATCCAGACGCCCGGCGGCGTTCAGACGAGGTCCGACGATAAAACCCAGATCCGTGGAGGTAATACGCGCAGCGTCACGTTTGGCGACTTCGAGGATCGCCTTGATCCCCGGTCGCGCGCGCCCGGCACGAATCCGTTCCAGGCCTTGATGCACCAGAATCCGGTTGTTGGCGTCCAATGGCACCACGTCGGCGACGCTGCCCAGTGCCACCAGATCCAGCAGTTCGCCGATATTCGGCTGCGGCTTGTTCTCGTACCAACCGAGGCTGCGCAGGCGTGCTCGCAAGGCCATCAACACATAGAAAATCACCCCGACCCCGGCCAGCGCCTTGCTCGGGAATTCGCAGCCCGGCTGATTCGGATTGACCAGCGCATCGGCCAGCGGCAGTTCGTCGCCGGGCAAGTGGTGGTCAGTAATCAGCACTTTGAGGCCATGGCGCTTGGCGGCGGCGACGCCTTCGACGCTGGAGATACCGTTGTCGACCGTGATCAGCAACTGCGGCTCACGGGTCATGGCGACTTCGACGATTTCCGGAGTCAGGCCGTAGCCGTATTCGAAGCGGTTGGGTACCAGATAGTCGACGTGCGCCGCGCCCAGCAGGCGCAGGCCGAGCATGCCGACGGTGCTGGCGGTCGCGCCGTCCGCGTCGAAGTCGCCGACGATCAGGATGCGCTGACGCTGTTCCAGCGCCGTCACCAACAGGTCTACTGCGGCATCGATACCTTTAAGCTGCTGGAACGGGATCAAGCGAGCCAGGCTTTTGTCCAGTTCTGCCTCCGACTGCACGCCCCGCGCCGCGTACAAGCGGGTCAGCAGCGGCGGCAGATCACCGAGAAATGGCAGAGTGGCAGGCAGTTGGCGAGGTTCGATGCGCATGAGGTGACGGAGACTTCTCTTGAATACGTAGGATTAATCAGCAGTGGCGCGGATCAGCCGCGCTCGCCTTGCAACCATTGCAACTGGACTTCGTGCTGACCACGGTCGTCGGTGACGAAGATCGTCCCTTCGCTGATCATCACGTCCCACTTGATGACGCGGGGCATGTCCTTGGCCAGGGTTTCCAGCACTTCTTGCGGAACCGCGGCGATGTTGACGTTTTTCAGGTTCTTGATCGCCGGGATCACTTTGGTTTCCCACACGCGCAGGCTGCCGTAGGCCAGCAGGCTGGTGCGTTCGGTGCGGCGCGAGCACCAGGTCAGGCGATCGGCGTCCGGCTGGCCGACTTCGATCCAGTGCAGGACACGGTCGTCCAGACTCTTTTCCCACAACGCAGGTTCATCCACATCCGACAGACCACGGCCAAACGACAACTGCTCGTTGTACCAGAGGGCGTAGGCCAGCAGTCGCACGGTCATGCGCTCTTCGGTCTCCGAAGGATGACGGGCGATCGTCTGCTTGACGCTCTCGTAGACACTGCGGTCGAGGTCGGTGAGGTTCAGTTCGAATTTATAGGTAGTGGACGGCTGGGCCATGAACGGGCTTCTTGATACGAGGAAAGTCGGCAAGTCTAACCGATGCGGTAGGCAATCATCGAATTGATGGCGATCAACCTTGGGCGCCTGACAGCCGGCTATGTTAAAACGCTGTATCCGCTCAGCCTTGTCCTACAGGATTCAGTATGCCGTTCGCCAATAAGCCGCTCAGCGGTGTGAAAGTCATTGAATTGGGTACGTTGATTGCCGGGCCGTTTGCCTCGCGCATTTGCGGCGAGTTCGGCGCCGAAGTGATCAAGATCGAGTCGCCGGACGGCGGCGACCCACTGCGCAAGTGGCGCAAATTGTACGAAGGCACCTCCTTGTGGTGGTTCGTTCAGGCACGCAACAAAAAGTCGCTGACGCTGAATCTCAAGCACCCCGATGGTTTGGCCATCCTGAAAAAACTGCTCAGTGAGGCCGACATCCTCATCGAAAACTTCCGCCCCGGTGTGCTGGAGAAGCTCGGCCTGAGCTGGGAAACCCTGCACGCCTTGAACCCGAAACTGGTAATGGTGCGTCTATCGGGTTTCGGCCAGACCGGGCCAATGAAAGATCAGCCAGGCTTCGGTGCAGTCGGCGAATCCATGGGCGGCCTGCGCTACATCACCGGTTTCGAAGACCGGCCACCGGTGCGCACGGGTATTTCCATCGGTGATTCGATTGCCGCACTGTGGGGCGTGATCGGTGCATTGATGGCGCTGCGTCACCGCGAGGTCAACGGCGGCGTGGGCCAAGTGGTCGACGTGGCTCTGTATGAAGCGATTTTCGCGATGATGGAAAGCATGGTCCCGGAGTTCGATGTGTTCGGGTTCATCCGCGAGCGCACCGGCAACATCATGCCCGGCATCACGCCCTCCTCTATTCACACCAGCGCCGACGGCAAGCATGTGCAGATCGGCGCCAACGGTGATGCGATTTTCAAACGTTTCATGCTGGTGATTGGTCGCGAAGACCTGGCCAACGACCCGACGCTGGCCAGTAACGACGGGCGTGACGTTCGCCGAGACGAGCTGTATGGCGTAATCGATCGCTGGGTCAATTCGCTGCCGCTGCAAAGCGTGCTCGACCTGCTCAATCAGGCCGACGTACCGGTCAGCCGAATCTTCAGCGCCGAGGACATGTTCAGCGATCCGCAATACCTGTCCCGGGAAATGTTCTTGCACGCCAAGCTGCCCGACGGCAAACCCTTCAAGATGCCGGGCATCGTGCCGAAACTCTCTGAGACGCCAGGCTCGTCTGAATGGGTCGGACCGCAGCTTGGTGAACACAATGCGCAGGTACTCCACGATCTTGGCTATGACGAACAGCAGATCGCCCGACTGCGCGAAGACGGAGCCATTTGAGCTGAAACGCCAGCCGACATCGAACGCCAACCGCGCCCACCACTGGTGGACGTGGCGGCTGTTCGGCTTATTGTTTCTGCTGGTACTGCCGACATGGGCGCAGGCCAAACCGACGCTGATCTGGTTGCTGCGCGACCTGCCGCCATTAACGATTTACGAAGGTCCGAAAAAGGGCCAGGGCGTGATCGATCAACTGATGCCGATGCTGATCGCCGGCATGCCGCAATACGAACACACGCTGATGCGGGTCAATCGTGCCCGCGGCATTCAGATGCTCCATGAAGCGTCCTTCACCTGTGACCCGTCGCTGATCTGGAGCAAACAGCGGGCGCAATGGATCGCGTTTTCTATTCCCGCCTTCCGCGCTGTCAGCAATGGCCTGGTGGTGCGTCAGAAAGATCGCGAGGTACTGGCGCCATTTCTGGTGGACGGTGAAATCGATCTGGCGGCACTGTTAGCCAATGGCAAAGAGAAAATCGGCGTCGTGGCGGAGCGCAGTTACGGTGAGCGGGTCGACAACCTGTTGCAACAGGCACCGAAGGACGTACTGACATCGCATTACGGCAACGACGCGCTGAACAGTCTTCTATCGATGCAGCGCCTGGGTCGGTTACAGCTGGTATTGGGCTATTGGCCGGAGATCCGTTATCAGGCGCATCTGGCGCAAATTGCCGAAGACGAATTGCTGTTCTATCCAATCCGCGGCAACGGTAAATACCTGTCGGGTTACATTGGTTGCTCCGACACCCCTCAGGGCCGCCAGGCAATCAGCGAGATCAACCAGTTGCTGCGTACCCTGCCCCACGATCAACTGAACCAGCTCTATGCCGACTGGCTGGATCCCGACAGGCGTGCCGATTACCTCGAACAGGCCCGGGCGTTCTTCGAACAGCAGGCGGCGCAATGAGCAAATGACAGACAAAAGAAACCCCGAGAAGTGGGGAGACGACTCGGGGTTAAACGTGGCCTACCTAAAGACCCGTAGCAGCAAGCGACAAGCACCGGAGCACAATGCTTGATCCTGCTGTTACTGGGTCTGACTGACAGGGATGCAGGAAGGTTCCCACAAAAGATATTTCATTTTCAGAGCGCCGGACGCTTGTCCAGGGCCGCATTGCGCAATGCCGCGATGACACAGGGCTCCAGTCGCCCTTCGGCGATCAGGATGTCTCGGTGCAAGCCATCAACGACATCGGTCAACTGACGCTTGTCGGTCAGTTGCGCCTGATTGAATTCGCGTTCCACCACAATTGCACCGCTGCTGTTCTTCAAGGTCACCAGGCATTCACCGTGAGCGCCGCTTGGAGACAACGAAACCTGATACGGGCTCAGAGCCTCACCGAGCAATAGACTGATACTTTCCATCTCGATCTCCACTCAATCGTCCGAAAACATTGTGTCTGGGGCATGTCCACAGTAAATGACCACCGGCCCGAGAAGAAAGTTCTGCGTCATCCCGGCCGCAAGCACTGGAGGGTCACCGGTCTTTCAGAGCATGCACCGCGAAGATGACAGAAAAATAACCGTGCACTTCAAGCCTCGACAGGCTGCAAAGGTGCGATCAGGTAGCTGTCCAGCAATCCTCTCATCAGCACCGCCGAAACCGGCGTTTGCAGGCACCCCAGCAATCGCAGCCCATGCTCGCAGAGCAGCGGTTCGAGATCGTTCAGCAGACTCGACGCCACCGCCCCCAGCAGAATCAGCGCTCGCGCTTCACGCTGCAGCGCCAGATGCCGGATCAGGGCGAGGCCGTCACCGCCCTTGAGTTGCGGATCGCAAATGGCAATATCGACCGCGCCGCGATGCCCCAGTGAACATAAAGCCGCTGGCAGCGATGGCGCGGTCAGGACGTCATAGATGCCAATGGCGTTGAGCATTTGATGCAATGCCATCAACTGAAACGGATTGGGTTCAAGAATCAGGACTTTAAGCGAGCGCATGGGCGACCTCTGAAACGACAATCGCGGACTCTCACCGCAGTTGCCGTTCACTGTAGGGCAGCCGTCTTAAGCCTCCCATCGGAAAAGTAGCCGCGTCTTATAGGACATTTCCCAACTTCAATGCAGACAACGGCAGCCACTCTCCGTCCGACGCTGAGTTATGTCCGTCCAGCCCCCCAGTAGCCCGCGCAACTTGCCGTCGACACTGTAGAACGGCACCGTCCATTGGTAGACCTCGCGCGGGCCACTCTTGAATTGCAATTGCCGCTTAATGAAGCGCGAGGTGCGCGTGCGCAACTGCACCATGAACTCTTCATGGAGCAACACGGCCGTGGCCTCGGGCAGCGCATCGATCTCGATCAGCAGCCGCCCCTGCACTTGATCCTGGCGCACTGAAAGCGCCTCCTCATAACTGCGGTTGCACATGACCAGGCGTCCTTGCAGATCCCGAACGAACACGGGATCGGGCATGGAATCGATCAGCGCGTGCTGAAAGGCCAATTGGTCGCCCAGGCTCTGCTCGGCAGCACCGCGCTGCTTGATCACTGCGGCCAGGCGACGATTCCACACTAGCGACAGCAGGCCGAACACGCCAAGGACTGCCATTGCCCAACAGCCCCACCCGACCAGCCGCCGCCAGACCGAGGGCACGGGAGGCGGTGAGATGCCCTCCAGCCATTTCAGGCGAATGGCGCGTAGCTCGGCAGCGGGAAACGCCTCCAATGCTTTGTTGAGAATGCTCAAGAGTTCCGGCATGCCCTTGCGCACGGCCAGATGATCAGCCTCCCACTTGCCTTCCACCAGCCCGCCGACCTTGAGCAACCCCAACGGATAGAGCTGCGCACCGATCTCGTTTTCGATCGTGGCGTAAGCCTCGCCACTCTCGACCAATGCCCGCGCTTCGGCGTAGGTTTTCACCGAGCGAATTTCGATCGACGGGTAATCACGCCGAATCAGATCTTCCAGCGCATGCCGGGCCGGCAGCACCACGACGCGCTTGGTCAGTTGTTCCAGCGACTCTACCGATGGCGCTCCCGCACGCCCGACGAACACCCAGCCTGCGCCGCCAAAGGCATGGCTGAAATCCAGAAACACCTTGCGCTCGTCACTCATCGCCAGCGTAGTACTGATGTCCGCAGCGCCACTCTCAAGGCGCTCGAGCATGTGATCGGTGGAAAACGATTCATGGTGCACAAACTGCAGGCCGGTCATGGCACTGATTTGCTTGAGCACATCATTGTTCAACCCGCTCCACTGCGCGTGCTCATCCTGAAACAGGTACAGCGGGTACTGCACCGAAGCCACCGTCACCTTCGGGTTATCGCGAATCCATTGACGCTCATGCTCATCGAGTTCGACAGGCTGAACATTGTGTGTCCGGGCATCGTCACGCAGCGCCAGTTGCGCCGCCACACTGCTGCCCATTCCCGTCAGCATTGCCAACACTAACAACCAGCCCAGTGCTGGTTTGAAACCTCTATAAAACAGCATTGCCACATCCTTCGTGATCGACTCACCCGTCCTTCATGGGTGAAAACCCGAGCAGTGTGGCAGCAGAAACAAAAAAGCCCGTCAGGAGACGGGCTTCAAAATGTGACAGCTTTTGCAGGCTTAAAGCGGCTTGCCACGGTTGCCATGCTGGCTGACAAAGGCTTGCACGGCTTTCAGCTCGTTTGGCAGAACGGTGCAGCGCTCGTTTCGCTCAAACAAATCAGAAAGATGTGCAGGTAGTTCGAGAGCTTTTCCTACACCGGCTTTTTCCACCGCGTCAGGGAATTTCACCGGGTGAGCAGTTCCCAGGATCACCATCGGGATGTCCAGACTGCGACGGCATTCGCGCGCGGCCTTGACGCCGATCGCAGTGTGCGGGTCCAGCACTTCGCCAGTCTGCTCGAAGACTTCGGCGATGGTCTCGCAGGTTTGCGCATCGTCCACGGCCAGCGAATCGAACAGTTTGCGCGCCTCGGTCCAGCGCTCTTGCTCGACGCTGAAACTGCCGTCCTTCTTGAACGAGTCCATCAGGCCGGCAATCGCCGCCCCGTTGCGACCGTGCAGGTCGAACAGCAGACGTTCGAAGTTCGACGAGACCATGATGTCCATCGACGGCGACAGCGTGGCGTGCAAGGTTTCCTTGACGTACTGGTTGCCGCTCATGAAGCGGTGCAGGATGTCGTTGCGGTTGGTGGCGACGATCAACTGGTTGATCGGCAGGCCCATGTTGCGCGCCAGGTAGCCGGCGAAGATGTCGCCGAAGTTGCCGGTTGGCACCGAGAACGACACCGAACGTGCCGGACCGCCCAACTGCAGGGCTGCGTGGAAGTAGTAAACGATCTGGGCCATGATCCGCGCCCAGTTGATCGAGTTCACGGCGACCAGACGCGTGCCTTTGAGGAAGCTCTGATCGGCGAAGCTGGCCTTGACCATTTCCTGGCAGTCATCGAAGTTGCCTTCGATGGCGATGTTGTGGACGTTCTCGCCGAAAATCGTGGTCATCTGGCGACGCTGCACTTCGGACACACGGTTGTGCGGGTGCAGGATGAAGATGTCGACGTTTTCGCAGTGCTTGCAGCCTTCAATGGCGGCCGAACCGGTATCACCGGAAGTGGCACCAACGATGACCACGCGCTCGCCGCGTTTTTCCAGCACGTAATCAAGCAGGCGACCGAGCAGTTGCAGGGCGAAATCCTTGAACGCCAGGGTCGGGCCGTGGAACAGCTCCAGCACCCATTCGTTGCCGTTCAGTTGACGCAACGGCGCGACGGCGCTGTGCGAGAACACGCCGTAGGTTTCTTCGAGGATCTTTTTGAAATCGGCGTCAGGGATGCTGCCGGTGACAAACGGGCGCATGACGCGGAAGGCCAGTTCGTGATACGGCAGGCCGGCCCAGGAAGCGATTTCTTCCTGGGTGAAACGTGGCAGGTTTTCCGGGACGTACAGACCGCCGTCGGTGGCGAGACCGGCCAGCAGGACGTCTTCGAAATTCAGGGCCGGTGCCTGGCCGCGGGTACTGATGTAACGCATAGGGGCAAACCTTCGGTTTGAGCTACAAGCTTTGAGCTGCAAGCTACAAGTGAAAAGCGGCTCTGCTTTTACGTGCAGCTTGAAGCTTGAAACTTGCCGCTGGTGTTAATTCAAGTGTTCGACGCGGATCCGTACGACCGGACCATTCACGCCGGCCAGGGCTTCGAGGGCGGCGATGGCATCGTTGATGCGCTGCTCGACCACGCGGTGGGTCAGCAGGATCATTGGCACCAGACCGTCGTGTTCCTCGACTTCCTTCTGCATGATCGACTCGATGTTAATGCCGCGCTCCGAGAGGATGCTCGCCACCTGAGCGAGTACGCCCGGATGGTCCTTGGCCTGAATGCGCAGGTAGTAAGCGCTTTCGCAGGCTTCGATCGGCAGGATCGGATGGGCCGACAGCGAGTCCGGCTGGAAGGCCAGGTGCGGCACACGGTTTTCCGGATCGGAAGTCATGGCGCGAACCACGTCCACCAGGTCGGCGATCACCGACGACGCGGTTGGCTCCATGCCGGCGCCAGCACCGTAGAACAGCGTCGAACCGGCGGCGTCACCGTTGACCATCACGGCGTTCATCACGCCGTTGACGTTGGCGATCAGACGATCGGCCGGGATCAGCGTCGGGTGTACGCGCAGCTCGATACCGGCAGCGGTGCTGCGGGCCACACCAAGGTGCTTGATGCGATAGCCCAGCGCTTCGGCGTAGTTCACGTCGGCGGTGGTCAGCTTGGTGATGCCTTCGGTGTAGGCCTTGTCGAACTGCAACGGAATGCCGAACGCGATGGACGCTAGAATCGTCAGCTTGTGCGCCGCGTCGATGCCTTCGACGTCGAAGGTCGGATCGGCTTCGGCGTAACCCAGTGCCTGCGCTTCGACCAGCACGTCTTCAAACGTGCGGCCCTTCTCGCGCATCTCGGTGAGGATGAAGTTACCGGTGCCGTTGATGATCCCGGCGACCCAGTTGATGCGGTTGGCGGACAGGCCTTCGCGGATCGCCTTGATCACCGGAATGCCACCGGCCACGGCCGCTTCGAACGCCACGATCACGCCTTTCTCGCGTGCCTTGGCGAAAATTTCATTACCGTGAACGGCAATCAGAGCCTTGTTCGCGGTGACCACATGCTTGCCATTCTCGATGGCCTTGAGTACCAGCTCGCGGGCAACGGTGTAGCCGCCCATCAGCTCTATGACGATGTCGATCTCAGGGTTCGTGGCCACTTCGAAGACATCGTTGGTAATCGCAATACCGGTCGTCTGGAACTGAGGCTTTGGCGTGCGCATGGCAATTTGTGCCACTTCGATCCCACGCCCGGCACGACGAGCAATTTCCTCGGCGTTGCGCTGAAGTACGTTGAAGGTACCGCCACCGACGGTCCCTAACCCACAGATGCCTACTTTGACCGGATTCACTGTGAACTCCCCATAAAACGGCCGACGCAGGGTCGGCCGGAAAACAACCGCGTGCTCGCGGTTCTCTATTAATGGCCCGGCGTTGTTGCCACCGGACCATGATCGTCAAAGGCTGACCGTGACGATGCGAATTACTTCGCGCCCAGCGCCAGTTTGGCGACTTGTGGCGCAGGCTGGTAGCCCGGAATGACTTGTCCGTCGGCCAAAACGATGGCCGGTGTGCCGTTCACGCCGATCGACTGACCGAGGGCGAACTGCTTGGAAACCGGGTTATCGCACTTGGCGGCCTTGATTTCCTTGCCATCGACCATTTTGTCCATGGCGGCTTTCTTGTCTTTCGAGCACCACACCGCTTGCAGTTGCTCGTCACCCGGCGAGCCGAGGCCCTGACGCGGGAACGCTACATAACGCACTTCAATGCCGCGCTTGTTCAGCTCAGGCACTTCGGCGTGCAGTTTGTGGCAGTACGGGCAGGTGGTGTCGGTAAACACGGTGATGAACGATTTGGTCTCGCCCACGGCCGGGTAGACCACGGTTTCGGCCACCGGGATGGCGTTGATCAGCTTGGAGATGCCGACGCGCTCGGCTTTCTCGGTCAGGTTCACCGGTTTGCCGTCCTTGAGCTGGAACAGATAACCCTGAACGATGTACTGGCCGTCGGCGCTGGCGTACAGCACGCGGCTGCCCTTGAGCTTGACTTCGTACATGCCCGGCAACGGACTGGCGCTGATGCTTTCTACCGGAACCTCGAGTTCGAGTTTTTCCAGGCTTTGACGAATCGCTTTGTCGGCCGCGTCATCGGCGACGGCAAAGGTGCTGACCAACGCAATGGCTGCGGCGGCGAAAATCTGGGTCAGACGCATGAGAACTCCTGAAGGCGGACAAATGGATCGGTCAGAACGCCCGTGGGGAAACACCGGGTCATAACCGTCCATCGTGCAAACCGGCAAAGCCTAACACATAAGGTGACGGTGGCCGAATGCGCCTGTCGTCGCTCATTACACCCACCCCATGTAGGAACTGCCGAAGGCTGCAATCTGTTGACTTTGTTTTTCATTGAATCAAAAGCAAGATCAAAAGATCGCAGCCTTCGGCAGCTCCTACAGGGAGAGTTGTGTGTATTCAGCCTCTTGGGTGGTGTTTGGCGTGCAGGTCCTGCAATCGGGCGCGGGCGACGTGGGTGTAGATCTGGGTGGTCGAGAGGTCACTGTGCCCGAGCAGCATTTGCACCACGCGCAGGTCGGCGCCATGGTTGAGCAGGTGCGTGGCAAACGCATGGCGCAAGGTATGCGGCGACAGCGATTTGCCGATTCCGGCGACCTTGGCCTGATGCTTGATGCGGTGCCAGAAGGTCTGGCGAGTCATCTGCTCGCCGCGCTGACTGGGGAACAGCACATCGCTGGGGCGACCGCCGAGCAGTTCGCCACGGCCATCGCGCATATAACGCTCGATCCAGACAATCGCCTCCTCGCCCATCGGCACCAGTCGCTCCTTGCTGCCCTTGCCCATCACCCGCAAAACGCCCTGACGCAGGTTGACCTGCTCCAGAGTCAGGCTGATCAGTTCGGTCACCCGCAAGCCGCAGGCGTACAACACTTCGAGCATGGCGCGGTCACGCTGGCCGATTGCTTCACTCAGATCCGGCGCCTTCAACAGCGCTTCCACATCCGCCTCCGATAGGGATTTAGGCAGCGGCCTACCCAACTGCGGCATGTCGACACGCAATGTCGGATCGACACTGATCAGCTTTTCCCGCAGCAGATAGCGATAAAACCCACGCACACCGGAGAGAAATCTCGCGGTGGAACGTGGTTTGTAGTTCTGCTCCAGACGCCAGGCCAGATGATCGAGGATCAACTCGCGGCCGGCGTTGGCCAGCTCGAGGTTTTTCTCCTGCAACCAGCCATTGAACAGCGCCAGATCGCTGCGATAAGCGTCGCGGGTGTTGTCGGACAGGCCTTTTTCCAGCCACAGGGCGTCGAGGAATTGGTCAATCAGCGGATGGTCGATGGCAGGCATGGGCGCTCAAGACACACAGCCTCAGGGCCGTGCGCAAATGTAGAGTGAACTGTAGGAATGGGCGCTAGTCTTTCATAGCCCGCTATTTCAAGGAACAGGGAGCATCAATGAACGAACAGCAAATCCTCTTGGCATTTGGCGGGATTGGCGTGGCGGCGCTGGGTTGTCAGTGGTTGGCCTGGCGCCTGAAATTGCCGGCGATTCTGTTTCTGTTGTTGACCGGCATTCTGGTCGGCCCGGTACTGGGCTGGCTCGATCCACAGGAAATGTTCGGGCCGTTGCTGATGCCGCTGGTGTCGCTGGCAGTGGCGCTGATTCTGTTCGAAGGCAGCCTGACGCTGCACTTGTCGGAATGGAAAGAGATTGGCAGCGTTGTGCATCGGCTGGTGACCATTGGCGCGATCTCCACCTGGATCGTCATCGCGGTCGCCACGCATTATTTGCTCGGCTTTGACTGGATGCTGGCCATCCTCTTCGGCAGTTTGACGCTGGTGACCGGTCCGACAGTGATCGTGCCGATGCTGCGGGTGGTGCGGCCGAAAGCCTCGATCGCCAATATTCTGCGCTGGGAAGGCATTGTCATCGACCCGATCGGCGCCCTCCTCGCTGTCGTGGTTTACAGCTTCATCATTGCCAGTGCTGAGGGGCATGGTCTCAAACAGAGTCTGTTCACCTTCGGCGGGGTGATTCTGTGTGGTGCGGTGTTCGGCATTGTCGGCGGCTGGCTGCTGGGAACAGTGATCCGCCGGCAGTGGCTGCCGGAGTACCTGCATAACCTCGCCTCCCTGGCGGCGGTGCTGGGGATTTTCATTGCCTCCAACGAGGTCATGCATGAGTCCGGCCTGCTGGCGGTGACGCTGATGGGCATGTGGCTGGCCAACATGAAAGGCGTGGATGTGCGGCACATCCTGCACTTCAAGGAAAACCTCAGCGTGCTGCTGATTTCCGGGCTGTTCATTCTGTTGGCGGCTCGCCTGGACTTGAACGCCTTGATTGGTCTGGGTCCGCTGGTGCTGATTTTGCTGCTGGTGATTCAATTGATCGCCCGGCCGCTGAACGTGGTGCTGAGCACGGCGGGCTCCAGCCTGAGCTGGCGTGAGCGTGCCTTGCTGTGCTGGATCGCACCACGAGGGATTGTCGCGGCGGCGGTGTCGGCGATTTTCGCCATTCGCCTGGATGAGGCCGGCCATGAAGGCGCGCTGCTGCTGGTGCCACTGACCTTTGCGGTGATCATCGGCACGGTGGTGCTGCAAAGCGCGACCGCACGACCGTTGGCGCGACTGCTGAAGGTCGCGGAGCCTGCGCCCAGCGGCTTCCTGATCGTGGGAGCGAACGGTCCGGCGCGAGAGCTGGGCAAGTCGCTGCAACAACTGGGCAGCCGCGTGCTGCTGACTGATTCGAGCTGGGAAAACATTCGTGCGGCGCGTATGGAAGGGCTACCAACCTACTTCGGCAATCCGGCTTCGCAGCATGCCGATGCGCATCTGGATCTGGTCGGGCTGGGGCATCTGCTGGCGCTGTCACCGTCGGGTGAGCTAAACACATTGGCGGCAATGCGCTTTCGTCATGACTTCGGGCATCAACGTTTGTTTGGGTTGGCCAGCGGTCATGAAAGCCGCCGCAGCGACAAACACCGCGCAAGCCTTGAGCATCGCGGCAACCAGTTGGGCAGCGACGCGTTCACTTACTCGAAACTGGCCAGCCAGATGGGCCAGGGTGCCGAGTTGTACAGCACGACATTGACGGATGGTTTTGGCTGGGAGGATTACCGGGCGTTGCATGGCAATCGGGCGACCCTGCTATTCATGCGCGATGACAGTGGCTGGGTGCATGTGGTGACGCCGGAGACTACGGTGAAGCCTGGATCGGGGTGGACGTTGCTGGCGTTGATTCTGCCTGAGGCCAGCAGCGCTTCTTAAACAGAATCGCGAGCAGGCTCACTCCTACAAGGGAACGCATTCCAACTGCAGGAGTGAGCCTGCTCGCGATGGCCGTCATTCGGTTTCAGATCAGGCAGAGAACCCTGGCAGCACCGGCACTGGCCGCTTGTCATCATCGATAGCGACAAAGCTGAACTGACCGTGAATCGCCTTTTCGCGCCCATCACAGCTCATGCTTTCAACAAACACTTCCACCTCGACCTTGAGGCTGGTGTTGCCGACCTTGATCACTTTCCCCACCAACTCGACGATCGAGCCGGCCGGAATCGCGTGGTTGAAGTCGATGCGATCAGTGGAAACCGTCACCAGTGGCAAACGGCAAAAACGCGTAGCGGTGATGAACGACACTTCGTCCATCCACGCCAGCGCAGTGCCGCCGAACAGGGTGTTGTGGTGGTTGGTGGTCGGTGGGAAAACGGCTTTGGTTACGCGGGTCACCGAGAGCTCGGTGCGGCGTTCGATTTCCTGGTCACGGGTAGACATGAGAGATGACTCGTAAAGAGCAGACAGCAAATCGAAAACAAGATCAAAAGATCGCAGCCTTCGGCAGCTCCTACAGGATAAGGGCAGTTAATTTCAGGCAACAAAAAAGCAGCCCGTAGGCTGCTTTTTTCTGCATCGGAAGCTGGACTTAAGCCAGTTTTTCCTTGATGCGAGCTGCTTTACCCGACAGGTCGCGCAGGTAGTACAGCTTGGCTTTACGTACGTCACCGCGACGTTTAACAGCCATGCTGTCGATCTGCGGGGAGTAGGTCTGGAAAGTACGTTCTACGCCAACACCGTTGGAGATTTTACGAACGGTGAACGCACTGTTCACGCCGCGGTTACGCTTGGCGATTACAACGCCTTCGAACGCTTGCAGACGGGAACGATCGCCTTCCTTCACTTTCACCTGAACGACAATAGTGTCGCCTGGAGCGAAGGTAGGGATTTCTTTGGTCATCTGCTCTGCTTCGAGTGCAAGGATGATTTTGTTGGTCATGCTGTGCTCCTAAGGTAAATCAACTGATCTACCATCGATACGTTGTTAACTATCGTCCCGCTCGCGGATGTATTCCTCGAGCAGCTTCTTCTCTTCTCCAGAAAGCGAGCGGCTTTCCAGAAGATCGGCGCGTCGTTCAAAGGTCCTACCAAGGGACTGCTGTAAACGCCAACGCCGGATATGCGCGTGGTTGCCACTCAGCAACACGTCGGGTACACGCTGATCCGCATACACCTCAGGTCGGGTGTAGTGCGGGCAATCCAGCAGACCATCCGTAAAGGAATCTTCCTCGGCGGAGTCTGCATGCCCTAAAGCTCCAGGCAGCAGTCGTGTAACCGCATCGATCAGGACCATGGCCGGCAGCTCGCCGCCAGACAGTACATAGTCGCCAATCGACCACTCTTCATCGACATGAGCCTCAATAAAGCGCTCGTCAATGCCTTCATAGCGGCCGGCAATCAGGATCAATGCATCCGATTTCGCCAACTCGCGTACCGCCGACTGATTCAGTTGACGGCCTTGGGGGGACAGGTAAATAACCTTCGCCGCCTCCCCGGCTGCTGCCTTGGCCTGAACCAGAGCATCTTCCAGGGGCTTGATCTTCATCACCATGCCCGGACCACCGCCAAACGGGCGATCGTCCACAGTGTGATGCCGATCCGTCGTGTAATCCCGCGGGTTCCAACAGGTCAGCTGCAAGAGCCCCTGTTTGACCGCTCGACTGGTGATGCCGTAGTCGCCGATGGCGGAAAACATCTCGGGAAACAAACTGATCACTTCTACGCGCAAGTTAGCCACGCTTAGAAGTCCGCGTCCCAATCCACCTTCATCTCGCCCGCTGCCAGGTCGACGGCTAACACGCATTGCTCCGTATAGGGCAACAAGCGTTCGCGATCATCCAGGCTGCCAGCGCAAGGCTTGACGACCATTACATCATTGGCGCCGGTTTCCAGAAGATGATCGACTTTCCCGAGCAATTGCCCCAGTTGATCGATAACCTTCAGACCTTCCAGCTGGTACCAGTAGTACTCGCCGTCGGTCAATTCAGGGAACAGGTTGCGCTGCACGCAGATCTCGTAACCGGCCAGAAGACGAGCTTCTTCACGATCATCAAGACCCTTGAGCTTTGCGACCAGGAACTTGTCGCTCCCGCGTCCACTGACCAGCTCGACCTGTTTGACATTGCCTTCGCGCTTGAGCGTCCAGGTTTTGTACTGCAACAGGTTTTCAGTCGGATCAGTAAAGGAATAAACCTTCACTTCGCCGCGAACGCCATGAACAGAATAAATTTTGCCAATAACGATCAAATCATCGGCAACAGCAGGCGTCGCGTTCATATTGCTCAGGCCGCAGCCTTTGCAGATTCCTTCAGCAACTGAGCAACACGCTCAGAAGGCTGTGCACCAACGCTCAGCCAGTAGGCTACGCGCTCTTGGTTCACGGACAGACGAACTTCCTGACCACGGGCAACAGGGTTGAAGAAACCAACCTGTTCTTTGTGGGAGCCGTCACGCGGGTTACGCGAGTCGGTTACGGTCAGGTGGTAAAACGGGCGCTTTTTGGAGCCGCCAAGGGCAAGACGGATTGTTAGCATGTGAACATCGTTCCTGTAGTCGGTGCTGCAAATCTAAATGCACAGCGGGCATGGGTGCCCGAAAGGCCGCATATTCTAAGGAATATCCGGACTTTTGCAAATGACTTTTTCCGGCGCCTATGGCATGCCGTGCAGATTTGCATAGAGAGCCGTCGATGAAAACGGCCAGTCAGCTCCCGCCGAGTGCGGGTTTGCTGTTGATCCCGCATCCTTGCGGGGCCTGCGCCGGTGCGACGACCGGCCAGTTCTTTACATTTTTGGCATGCCGCCGCCGGGCAACATACCGCCCATGCCGCGCATCATTTTCGCCATTCCGCCTTTTGCGGTGAATTTCTTCATCATCTTTTGCATCTGCTTGTGCTGCTTGATCAAGCGACCGATGTCCTGCACCTGAGTGCCGGAACCCATGGCGATCCGGCGCTTGCGCGAACCGCTGATCAGCTCAGGGTCGCGGCGCTCGGCCGGGGTCATGGAATTGATGATGGCTTCCATCTGCTTGAATTGCTTCTCTGCGGCGTTCTGGGCATTGCCCATTTGCGACAGGTTGACGCCACCGATGCTCGGCAGTTTGTCCATGAGGCCGCCAAGGCCGCCCATGTTCTTCATCTGTTGCAGCTGATCGCGGAAGTCCTCGAGGTCGAAGCCCTTGCCCTTCTTCAGCTTCTTGGCCAGTTTGTCGGCCTTGTCCTTGTCGAGCGTCGCTTCAGCCTGTTCGATCAGGCTGAGCACGTCGCCCATGCCGAGAATGCGCGAGGCGATACGCTCTGGGTGGAACGGATCGAGCGCTTCGCTCTTCTCGCCCATACCGATGAACTTGATCGGCTTGCCAGTGATTGCGCGTACCGACAATGCGGCACCGCCACGGGCGTCGCCGTCGACCTTGGTCAGGATCACACCGGTCAGCGGCAGTGCATCGCCGAAGGCCTTGGCCGTGTTGGCCGCATCCTGACCGGTCATGGCGTCGACCACGAACAGCGTTTCGACCGGGTTGATCGCGGCGTGCAGCGCCTTGATCTCGCCCATCATTTCTTCGTCGATGTGCAGACGACCGGCGGTATCGACGATGACCACGTCGATGAATTTCAGTTTTGCTTCTTTAATAGCCGCGGTGGCGATGTCCACCGGTTTCTGGCTCAGGTCGGACGGGAAGAACGTCACGCCGATGTCGTTGGCCAGGGTTTCCAGCTGTTTAATAGCCGCCGGACGATAAACGTCCGCCGACACGACCATGACCGACTTCTTCTTGCGCTCTTTAAGGAAGCGCGCGAGTTTGCCGGCGGTGGTGGTTTTACCGGCGCCCTGCAAACCGGCCATAAGAATGACGGCGGGCGGCACGGCGCTCAGGTTCAAGTCTTCGTTGGCCGCGCCCATCAGGCTTTCGAGTTCGGCCTGGACGATCTTTACGAACGCCTGGCCCGGCGTCAGGCTGCGCGACACCTCGGTGCCGACAGCGCGCTCCTTGACCGAATTGACGAAGTCCTTGACCACCGGCAGGGCGACGTCGGCTTCGAGCAACGCCATGCGCACTTCACGCAGGGTGTCTTTGATATTGTCTTCAGTCAGCTTCGCCTTGCCGGTGACATGGCGCAGCGTCTGCGAGAGACGGTCGGTTAAGTTTTCAAACATTGCGCGATCCTTTCAGGCCCTGTGTAGACCGGGATAATGGCGGCCCAGACCGGAATCAACATGTGCTCGGCGAGCCTGCGGCGTGGGCAGGTCGCGGATTATAGCGAAGACTGCGTCTGGCGGACACCTCGCTGTCAGCTTCCTGAGTCTTTCGTGTCATGGCGGTTCTATGCCAAACTCAGCCCCTTTCGGGCTTGCCTAACAGGATTTATGCTCCCCTTGTCACCCAGTTTGCTGACCACTCTCGCCGCCGCCCTTCTATACGCCGCTGCGACTCTTTATCAAGGTACTCGTCTGGCCACCGGCGCCAAGGCGAACAAGCGCCTGCTGGTTACCCTCGGCATTCTCGCCGTGGTGGCCCATAGCGCCAGCCTGCTCACACACTTGCTGACGCCGATCGGTCTGGGTCTGGATTTCTTCAGTGCCTCCAGCCTGATTGCGGCGGCGGTGATCGCCCTGACCCTGATTGCCTGCTCGCGGATCCCGGTGGAGAACCTGCTGGTGCTGTTGTTTCCGCTGGGCGCGATCACCGTGTTGCTGGCGCAGTTCGCGCCGGCCGGCACGGTGCAGATCATCGATGAAGAGCCGGGCATCCTCGCCCACATCCTCTTGTCGATCCTGGCCTACGGCATGTTCACCATCGCGGTGTTCCAGGCCTTGCTGCTGCTGGTGCAAGACCACCAGCTCAAGCACAAGCACCCGTCCGGCCTGATCAAAAATTTCCCGCCGCTGCAAACCATGGAAAGCCTGCTGTTCGGCTTCCTCTGGGCCGGCTGGACGTTGCTGTCACTGTCGCTGATTTCCGGCTGGCTGTTCGTCGAAAACCTTTTCGCTCAGCATCTGGTCCACAAAACCCTGCTGGCGTGCCTCGCCTGGGTGGTGTTCAGCGTGCTGTTGTGGGGTCGCAATCGTCTGGGCTGGCGCGGCCACAAGGCGATTCGCTGGACCCTCGCCGGTTTCTGCCTGCTGATGTTGGCGTATTTCGGCAGCAAACTGGTTCGTGAATACATCCTGCACATCTGACGGGCGGCATAAATGGACGGTTTGCCCATAGGGCCGATGCTCGCAATATTTGTCCTGCTGATTTTATGGTCGGGGCTGTTTACCGCCGTCGAAATCGCGCAGCAACACCTGCTCGCGCAACGCACCGCCTCACGCGCCAGCGATAAGCCGCTGGCGAAACTGAGCTTCCCGCTCGACAGCCTGATCCTCTGCAATACCTTGTGCCGGGCACTGGCGGTGATCATTGCCACGCTGCTGGCGATTTTCCTTTGCGAAGAAAACGGCCCATGGGCCGCGTGCCTGAGTGCCGGTGTGATCTTGCTGGTGTTTGCCGATTACTTCCCCCGCTCGCTCGCCAAACGCTACCCGGATGCGGTGCTCTCCTTCGGCAATACCTTACTGACAGTGCCGCTGAAAGCGGTTTACCCGCTGGCCTGGCTGCTCAGCCGTATCAGCGGCTTGCTGACTCGGCCGTTTGCGCGCAAAGCCCAAGTGGTCCAGCAAAGCGAGGACGACTTGCCGGCGGATCATCCCGATGATCCCGAGCATCCGACGCGCACGCATCCGGTGTCAGGCATTCATGCGCTGGACAACATCACCGTCAACGACATTCTGGTACCGCGCAGTGACGTCGACGGCATCAACCTTGACGACCCGATCGAGGACATCATCGAACAACTGCGTCACAACAAACGCACGCGCCTGCCGGTGTTCCACAGCGACATCAACCAGGTCGAAGCAGTGCTCAATACCCGGCAGATCCGCCATCTGCTGAACAACGACAGTCTGACCCGTGAAGCGCTGCTGGCCGCCAGCTACGAGCCGTACTTCGTGCCGGAAAGCACGCCGTTGCAACTGCAACTGCTGAATTTTCACAAGCAGCAGCGCCGGTTGGGCATGGTGGTGGACGAGTACGGCGAAGTGCTGGGCATCGTCACCCTGGAAGACATTCTTGAAGAGATCGTCGGCGAGTTCGAAAGCGAGCACAGCCTCGACAACCCGCACATTCACCCGCAAGCCGATGGGCGCATGGTGATTGATGGCGCGGCATCGATCCGCGAACTGAATAAATGCCTGGGCTGGCATTTGCCGAGCGATGGGCCGAAGACGCTGAACGGGTTGGTGACCGAAGCGCTGGAGACCATTCCGGAAAGCGCGGTTTGCCTGAAGATCGGCCGTTATCGCCTGGAAATCCTCGAGACCGAGGAGAACCGGGTGAGCAAGGTATTGATCTGGCATACCTCTTCGGTGCCGGCCGTCGCGGCGATTCGTTAAGCAGATCAAAAGATCGCAGCCTTCGGCAGCTCCTACATTTGAAATGCACTCCCCTGTAGGAGTTGCCGAAGGCTGCGATCTTTTGCTCTTGTTTGATTGTTAGCCCCCTTCCTATAATCGAGGCGCTTACCCAAGCGTCGCCGAACCTCGTGCTTACCCCGCACAAGACAGGTTTCGGCTATTTCCGCTGCACTCCGGCGACTGTTCCTACTCGAAACAGCGCTCGCGCCTCATCCCACATCCCTGGGTGTTCGACCATAATAATTCGCTCCAACGGAGCTCATGACTGTCAGGGATCACCGCATGACGACCAGTACCGCTTACAGCGACACCGCGCCTGCCCAACCGACCAACTCCGCCACTCGCGTGGCCACGGCGAGTTTTATCGGCACGGCCATCGAGTTCTACGATTTCTATGTGTATGCCACGGCCGCCGCACTGGTGATCGGACCGGTGTTCTTTCCGCAGACCTCCGGCACTGCACAGATGCTGTCGGCGTTTCTGACCTTCGGCATCGCTTTCCTCGCCCGCCCGCTGGGCTCGGCACTGTTTGGTCACTTTGGTGATCGCGTTGGACGCAAATCGACGCTGGTCGCCTCGCTGCTGCTGATGGGCGTTTGTACGACGCTGATTGGCGTGCTGCCCGGTTACGACAGCATCGGAGCCTGGGCGCCGATTTTGTTGTGCGTGCTGCGCTTCGGTCAGGGTTTGGGGCTCGGCGGCGAATGGGGTGGCGCGGCACTGCTGGCCACGGAAAACGCGCCGAAAGGCAAACGCGCCTGGTTCGGCATGTTCCCGCAGCTCGGCCCTTCGATTGGCTTTCTCGCAGCCAACGGTTTGTTCCTGACCCTGGCCATGACCCTCGACGACGAGCAGTTCCGCAGCTGGGGCTGGCGTATTCCATTCCTGCTTAGCGCGCTGTTGGTGATGGTGGGCCTGTACGTACGCCTGAAACTCCACGAAACCCCGGTATTCGCCAACGCCATCGCCCGTCAGGAGCGGGTAAAAGTGCCGTTGGTCGAACTGTTCAGTCAATACTGGGCGCCGACCCTGCTGGGCGCGGCGGCGATGGTGGTGTGTTATGCGCTGTTCTATATCTCGACGGTGTTTTCCCTGAGCTATGGCGTTTCAACGCTCGGTTACAGCCGTGAGACGTTCCTCGGTCTGCTGTGTTTCGCGGTGCTGTTCATGGCGGCAGCCACGCCGCTGTCGGCGTGGGCCAGCGACCGTTACGGGCGCAAACCGGTGCTGATCATCGGCGGCGTGCTGGCAATTCTGTCCGGGTTTTTGATGGAGCCATTGCTGACTCAGGGCTCGACCTGGGGCGTGGCACTGTTTCTGTGCATCGAGCTGTTCTTGATGGGCGTGACGTTCGCACCGATGGGGGCGCTGTTGCCGGAGTTGTTTCCGACGCATGTGCGTTATACCGGCGCGTCGGCGGCGTATAACCTGGGCGGTATTGTCGGGGCCTCGGCGGCGCCGTTCTTTGCGCAGAAACTGGTGGCGATGGGTGGTTTGAGTTATGTCGGCGGGTATGTCTCGGGGGCGGCGGTGCTGAGTTTGATTGCGGTGCTATGCCTGAAGGAAACGCGCAATAACGATCTGAATCAGGTTGCCTGATAGATCGCTATCGCGAGCAGGCTCACTCCTACAGGGGAACGCATTCCAATTGTAGGAGTGAGCCTGCTCGCGATTGGCGCGACGCGGTTTACAACTCTACAACAACAGCCTGAGCAGCACGGGTCGCTTTGGCACGAGCCGCTTCAATCGACTCATCCCGCGCCAGCGCCACGCCCATACGACGCTGGCCATTCACTTCTGGCTTGCCAAACAACCGCAGCGCGGTATCCGGCTCGCTCAACGCCGCACCAAGATTGGCGAATGCCGTCTGGGTCGACTGCCCTTCCACCAGAATCACCGCCGAAGCCGAAGGCCCGAACTGACGGATCAACGGCACTGGCAGGCCCAGAATTGCGCGAGCGTGCAGGGCGAACTGCGACAGATCCTGGGAAATCAGCGTCACCAGACCGGTGTCATGTGGGCGCGGCGATACTTCGCTGAACCACACCTGATCGCCTTTGATGAACAACTCGACGCCAAACAGACCACGACCGCCCAGCGCTTCAGTCACGGCTTTGGCCACACGCTCGGATTCCGCCAGGGCAATCGGGCTCATCGCTTGTGGCTGCCAGGATTCCTGATAGTCGCCCTTTTCCTGACGGTGGCCGACAGGCGCGCAGAACGTGGTGCCGCCGACATGACGCACGGTCAGCAGGGTGATTTCGTAGTCGAAATCGATGAAGCCTTCGATGATCACCCGACCTTTGCCGGCACGACCGCCCTCTTGCGCGTAATCCCAGGCTTTCTGCACGTCATCAGTGCTGCGCAGCAGGCTCTGACCTTTGCCCGACGAACTCATCACCGGTTTGACGACGCAAGGGAAACCCAGGTCTTCAACGGCTTTGCTGTAATCCTCGAAGGTGTCGGCAAAGTGGTACGGCGAAGTCGGCAGGTCCAGCTCTTCGGCGGCCAGACGACGAATGCCTTCGCGGTTCATGGTCAATTGCGCAGCGCGAGCGGTCGGGATCACGGTGAAGCCTTCGGCTTCCAGTTCGACCAGTGTGGCGGTGGCGATGGCTTCGATTTCCGGCACGATGAAATGCGGCTTCTCGGCTTCGATGACTGCGCGCAGGGCGGCGCCGTCGAGCATGTTGATCACGTGGCTGCGATGGGCAACCTGCATGGCCGGCGCGTTGGCGTAACGATCGACGGCAATCACTTCAACGCCCAGGCGTTGCAGCTCGATCACCACTTCCTTGCCCAACTCACCACAGCCACACAGCAATACGCGGGTCGCGGTTGGCGACAATGGAGTTCCGATACGGGTCATCTCAGGTCCTCAAAGAAGCGGATCATCGAGGAAAGCGTCGCCATGCGCACTTTCCATGGGGAGAAAGCGCGGCATTTTACATGAACCCGAAGGTTTGGCTTCAGCTGGCGACGGCCTGTTTGCGTTCGCGCCAGGCCATGATCAGCCAGACGGCAGTAACGCCGGCAAATTTCGAGGCGAGGGCGGTGATGATGACGGGCGGCGTCATCAGATCAATCATGCCGAAGAAGATGAAGGTATCGAGGGGAATGCTCAGCGCCGAGCTGATCCACAAGCGGTCACGCAACGGCCGTTTGGTGATGCTGAAGACCAGCCAATCGATGATCTCGGAGACGGCGAACGCCGTGGCACTGGCCAAGGCAATGGATGGATCGGACGTGACGTAAGACAGTACCAGCGCCGCCAGCATCGCCACGATGGCGCCGTGGCCGAAGCGGGTTTGCACCATGTCGCGCAGCACGAACACCAAACCGCCCCACGCGGACCAGATGATGTCCAGGTGCGGCGCGGTGGAAAAGGCGAAGTTGATCAGCACAACGCTGCTGATGTAGGCGATGAGGAAAATCATGGGGGGAGCGACCTGTCAGATTGGCGCACAGATTACTTGAGGAGAAGAGTTCGGCCAAGTCGGCGAACAAATTGTATACATCTATCAAACCTGACGACTTACCTGGGCGAGGGAGCTTGCTCCCGCTGGAGCGCGAAGCGGCCCCTCTTTTGATCCTGAAAAGCGAGGTCTGCTGCGCAGCCCAGCGGGAGCAAGCTCCCTCGCCACAAAGACTCTCCAGCCAAACCATCAGCGCTTGGCAGGGATCATCCACACCAAGCCGCTTGCCTTCGCCCGCTCATGACACAGCCCCAGCACCGCCCGGCGCTCGTCATTGTTCATGCGGCCCCAACGGGTGATCTCCTCGACCGTACGCTGGCAGCCGGTGCAGATGTCATCCTCATCCAGCGCACAAATATTCACGCATGGCGAGGCGACCGGTCTTTCGGGGGTAGTCATTCTTCCTGCTCAACCAGATCGCGCGCATAACGCTGGGAGTTATGCACATAGTGGGCGGCGCTGGCCTCGAGCATTTTCTTCTGCGGTTCGGTCAGCTCGCGCACGACCTTGCCCGGCGAGCCCATCACCAACGAACCGTCCGGAATTTCCTTGCCCTCACCAATCAGCGAGTTGGCGCCAATGATGCAGTTTTTGCCGATTTTCGCGCCGTTGAGAATCACTGCGTTGATACCGATCAGGCTGTAATCGCCGACCGTACAGCCATGGAGCATGGCGTTGTGGCCAATGGTCACGCCGGTACCGATGGTCAGCGGGTAACCCATGTCGGTGTGCATCACCGTGCCATCCTGCACATTGCTGTTCTTGCCGATCAGGATCAATTCGTTGTCGCCACGCAGCACGGCGTTGAACCAGACGTTGGCGCCCTCTTCCAGTTTGACCTTGCCCACCAGTACGGCATTGGGGGCGACCCAGCTCTGTGGGTGGGTTTCGACGCGGGCGTCGCCCAGGCGGTATTTCATCTTGTTTTCCTCAGGGCTCACGGTGCTTGGCCATTCGAACGATGGCTTACGTGTTGATAAAGCTTTTAGGGGGTTGGTGCAGACTGATCCTGGCGTCATAGAGCAAGTTGATCAACTCGACGATCATGATCGCCGTCAGCCCCCAGATCTTGAATTCGCCGTAACGATAACTCGGTACGTACCAACTGCGGCCCTGATAGTCGATGCGATGAGTGTGTTCGCGAGGATCCTTGCGGAAAAACTCGAGAGGGACGCTAAACACGGCGGCGATTTCCGCGTCGTTGGGCTGGTACTCGACAAAATCGGGGATCACGCCGACATAAGGTGTGACCTTGATCCCATGCAGCGAGATCAGCGGGCTCAGCGGGCCGATCACTTCGACCAGTCCCGGCGGCAGGCCGATTTCTTCTTCAGCTTCGCGCAGGGCGGTGAAAATCAGGTCAGGGTCTTCCGGATCGCGGCGTCCACCCGGGAAAGCGACTTCGCCGCCATGGGTCGAGAGACCGCTGGCGCGCAGGGTCAGTACCAGCTCAGGCTCGGCACTGCGGGTGATCGGCACCAGAACGGCGGCCTCGGGGAAACGTTTGTCGGTCTCCAGCGTGCGCGGTGTGTGGTTGCTTACCCGATGCAGTAGCTCGTCCAGCATGAGTGTTCTCGATCTGTGCCTTACCCGGCATCATGCACCAATCATTGCAGTCGCCCAAGCCCCTCGCCGGAGCATGTCGCGAAACGACAACTTGCCGACCGGCACCGCTGCACGCCAAGATAGGCGCAGCATTCAGGAACCCCAGCATGAAATTTTGCAGCCAGTGCGGCAACCCGGTGACCCAGCGCATCCCCGAAGGCGATTCGCGACTGCGATTTGTCTGTGACAGCTGTCAGACCATTCACTACCAAAATCCCAATATCGTCGCCGGATGCGTGCCGACCTGGGGCACTAAAGTGCTGCTCTGCCGCCGTGCCATAGAGCCGCGCCTCGGCTACTGGACACTGCCCGCAGGCTTCATGGAAAACGGCGAGACCATCGAGCAGGCAGCGATCCGCGAAACCGCCGAGGAAGCCTGCGCCCGGGTGCGTAACCTGAGCATCTATACGTTGATCGACGTGCCGCATATCAGCCAGGTGCATGTGTTCTTCCGTGCCGAACTGGTCGACCTGGATTTTGCTGCCGGCCCCGAGAGCCTCGAAGTGCAATTATTCGACGAAGCCGACATCCCTTGGGACGAGCTGGCTTTCCGCACGGTGGGCCGTACCTTAGAATGCTTCTTCGCTGATCGGCGCGTTGAGGAGTATCCGGTTCGTTCGGAATCGATTCCGCCGTTGGCGCAGCCGGTCATTATTTGATTCGGTGAAGGCACCGGCTAGAAGATCAAAAGATCGCAGCCTGCGGCAGCTCCTACATAAAACCTGTTTGCGTCACTCTTTGGGGAATCGTTTCAATGCGCTGGTTGCTTGCCCTGTTCTGCCTGTCGTTCGTTGCGGTATCGCAAGCGTCATTCGTGACCACCGTGACGCCCTCCAATAAGCCTTTGATCGAAAAAGTGCTGGTGCTCAAATCCGCTCATCAACTGCAGTTGATCGCCGACGGCAAGCCACTCAAGACCTATCGCATCTCTCTGGGCAAGGGCGCGAAAAAAGGCCCGAAACTGATTGAAGGCGACAAACGCACACCGGAAGGTTTCTATTGGATCGATTGGCGCAAGACCAGCGACAAATTCAACCTGTCGATGCACATCTCCTACCCGAACATCGCCGACTCTGCCCGCGCCCGACGTGAAGGCGTCGAACCTGGCGGGATGATCATGATCCACGGCACGCCGGATTCGGAAGAAACCCCCGAAGACCTGTTCCACACCCTCGACTGGACCGATGGTTGTGTCGCCATGCGCAACGTCGACATGCGCGAAGTGTGGAACATGGTGCCGGACGGCACGATGGTCGAGATCCGCCCTTGATCTGTGGCGGGGGGATTTAGCGAAACGTCGCACCGCCCCGATGGGTGGCGAAGCCGCCCCCCGCTTTCCTACTGCCAGACTGAGTTGGCAGGGTTTGCGACTGCTGCGCAGCCGATCGGGGCGGTGCGACGTTTCGCTAAATCCCCTCGCCACAAAGTGCTCATCCAGCCCTTACCACCGGTCGGCATTAAAAAATAAATCAAAAGATCGCAGCCTGCGGCAGCTCCTACACGGGTGATACCACTCTCAACTGTAGGAGCTGCCGCAGGCTGCGATCTTTTGCTTTTTATAGCCAACCTTTAATACCACTTAAGACCACACCCTTCCTGACCCGCTATTTCATTGGGTATACAGCCATTTCTCTACGTTGACATGGTATTCAAGTGGTATTAATTTCCGCCTCACAAGCGAGCCACAACAATCCTATACTCGCGCCGGAAATGACCTACATGAACGACTTCCACGCCCTACGTCCAGATGACTCCCAGCCGACGCCGCTGTACCTGCAACTGGCGCGCAACCTGGAAGCGGCGATTCATGCCGGGCAGTGGAAAGCCGAGCAGGCGATGCCGTCCGAGCGCAATCTCAGCGAGCAACTGGGCATTTCTCGGGTCACCGCGCGCAAAGCGCTGGAGGTCTTGCTCGATCAAGGTCTGATCCGGCGCCTGCAAGGTTCCGGCACGTTCATCACGCCACGTCTGGAACAACCGCTGTCACGCCTCTCGGGTTTCAGCGAAATGCTCCGCCTCAAGGGTTTTGTGCCCAGCTCGCAGTGGCTGGAGCGTGAAGTCACCCTGCCGACCCACGAAGAATTGATCCGCCTCAGCCTGTCGCCGAACGACAAGGTCGCGCGCATGAAACGCCTGCGCAAGGCCGACGACACCGTGATGGCCATCGAGATGAGCACCCTGCCCGCCTCGATCATGCCCAAGCCGCAACTGGTCGGCGATTCGCTCTACGAATACCTCGACGGCATCGGCAAACCGATTGTCCGCGCCCTCCAGCACATTCAGGCGATCAATGCCTCGGACGAGTTCGCCGCACTGGTCGGCATCGCCCCCGGCACCGCCATGCTGCTGATGACCCGGGTCGGCTACCTGGAAGACAACACGCCGATCGAAGTCACCGACACCTATTGCCGCAACGACTACTACGACTTTGTTGCAGAGCTGCGTAGATAAAGAGCTGCGTCGTTAATCCGACGAAGCCGTCAAACAGCGAGAACCGAAATGTCTGAAGACAACATCCTCACCGCTAACGGCTGGGTTCGCGGCCGGCTGATCCACGAACACGGCAAAGTCGTGTCGATCGAAGGCGTACCGTGTGATCCGGCCGACAATGACCTGCCGTATCTGCTGCCAGGCTTCATTGACCTGCACGTCCATGGAGGTGGCGGCAAAGACATCATGGAAGGCGCCAGCGCCTTCGAGACCATCACCAAAACCCACGTGCGTTTTGGCACCACCTCGCTGCTGGCCACCACCATGACCGCACCGAGCGCCGAGATCTCCAGCGTCCTGAAGGAAGTAGGAGAATTCTGCGAACAGCGTCCGAAAGGCGCCGCCCGAGTGCTCGGCGTGCACCTCGAAGGCCCGTACATCAATCCCGGAAAACTCGGCGCACAACCGAACTTTGCTCACACCGCGCTGATGGCCGAAGTCGAAGAATATCTGGCGCTGGCACCGATCCGCGTGATCACCATCGCCCCGGAAATCGCCGGCCACGACGGTTTGATCCGCGAACTGAGCAGCCGAGGCGTGCGCATGCAGATCGGCCACACCCTCGGCAGCTACGAGGAAGGTGTTGCCGCACTGGATGCCGGCGCGACCAGTTTCACTCACCTCTACAACGCCATGAGCCCGCTGCATCACCGCGAGCCGGGCATCGTTGGCGCGGCGCTGGCCCACGCCAAATTCGCCGAGCTGATTCCCGATTTGCTGCATGTGCACCCCGGCGCAATCCGCGTGGCCCTGCGCTCGATCCCGTGCCTGTATTGCGTCACCGATTCGACCGCCGCCGCCGGCATGCCCGACGGCGAGTACAAACTCGGCAGCCACACCGTGACCAAATGCCTGGGCGGCGTGCGTCTGCCCGACGGCACCCTGGCCGGCAGCACCCTGACCATGGATCAGGCCCTGCGCAATCTGGTGAAGATCGGTCTGCCGATCGCCGAAGCCTCGCAACGTCTTTCGCAATTCCCCGCCGACTACCTCGGCATCAACGAACGTGGGCGCCTCGAACCGGGTGCCTGGGCCGACTGCGTGCGGCTGGATCGCTCACTCACACTGACCGCCGTCATGGTCGAAGGAGAAGACATTGACTTCAAAAATGCTTGAAGAGGCGCTGTCCTCGTTCGAGGCCGTGCAAGCCCAACTGCAACAACTCGACCCGCAAATGATCGAGATCGCCGGGCGTCTGCGCCGTCAGCCACCGCAAGTGGCAATGACTGTCGCACGCGGCAGCTCCGACCACGCGGCGAGTTACTTCGCTTACCTGACCATGCAACAGCTAGGTGTGCCGGTGGCGTCGTTGCCGATGTCGGTGGTGACCATGCAGCAAGCGCCGTTGAAGGTCAGCGGTCAGGTCGCGTTCGCCTTTTCGCAGTCGGGTCAGAGCCCGGATCTGGTCAACAGCCTGCGTCTGTTGCGCAAACGCGGCGCACTGAGCGTGTCGATGGTCAACGCCGCCGACTCACCATTGGAAGCGGCGTGTGAATTCAGCGTGCCGCTGCTCGCCGGTACTGAAAGCAGCGTGGCCGCGACCAAAAGTTTCATCGCCACCCTCAGCGCCAGCGCCCGTTTGATCGCGCACTGGAAAGAGGACAACGAACTGTTGGAGGCGCACAACGCCTTGCCCGACGGTCTGCGCGAAGCGGCGAAACAGGACTGGAGCGTGGCCATCGAAGCGCTGCGCGACTGCGAACGCCTGATGGTCATTGGTCGTGGCGCCGGTTTTGCCATCGCTCAGGAAGCGGCGCTGAAGTTCAAGGAAACCTCGGCCATTCAGGCTGAAGCGTTCAGCAGCGCCGAAGTCCGTCACGGCCCGATGGCGCTGATCGACGAACACTATCCGCTGCTGGTCTTCGCCCCACGCGGTGCCGAACAGGCCGGCCTGTTGAGCCTCGCGGCAGAAATGCGTCAACGCGGCGCCCGTGTGTTGCTGGCGGCACCGGATGACATCAGCGAACGCGACCTGACCCTGATCCGCGCCGAACACCCGGCCCTCGATCCGATTCTGGCGATCCAGAGCTTCTACGTAATGGCCGCCGGCCTGGCCGTGGCCCGAGGCATGGACCCGGATCAACCGCGCCACCTGAGCAAAGTTACGCGTACGCACTAAGCCCGAATGACTGCACACCTGATGAGACCGAGCCATGCACAACAACAATAAAGAGCTGACCCTCAGCGCCCCGCTCAGCGGCCCGGTGCTCACGCTCGCCAAAGTTCCGGACGCGGTGTTCGCCAGCGGCGCAATGGGTGACGGCATTGCCATCGACCCGATCAACGACACCCTTTACTCGCCGTGTGCCGGCGTGATCATCCATGTCGCGCGCACCGGCCATGCACTGACCGTGCGCGCTGACAACGGTGCGGAAATCCTTCTGCACCTGGGCCTCGACACGGTTGAGTTGAACGGCGAAGGCTTCTCGATGCTGGTCAAGGAAGGCTTGCGGGTGAGCAAAGGCCAGCCGCTGTTGCGCTATGACCTGGACAAGGTCGGCCAACAATGCAAAAGCCTGGTCAGCCTGTTGATCCTGACCAACAGTCAGGATTTTCAGGTACGGCCGATCACGCTCAAAGCGGTGAAAGTCGGCGAACCGTTGCTGCACATTGTTGCGCGCAACAGTTCGGCGGCGAATGTTGAAGAACTCGGCGGGCCTGAAGTTCATGGGCATGTATTGGTTGCTCATCGCGGTGGTCTGCACGCGCGCCCCGCCGCATTGATTCGGCAAACCGCACAGGGCTTCAAGAGCCAGTCGCAACTGCACTTCGCCGGTAAATCAGCGCCGTGCAACAGCCTGATCGGATTGATGGGGTTGGCGATTGGCGAGCAGGACGAAGTGCAAGTCAGCTGTCAGGGCTCGGACGCCGAAGCCGCGCTGCAAGCCCTGCTCACGGCATTGGCCACGGCGTTGCCCGACGATCATCACGCTGCGGCGCCGGTCAGTGTCGCGCCGCTGAAGCGTCCGGCCGAAGCCGGGGTATTGCACGGCGTGTGCGCTGCGCCGGGTCTGGTCGGTGGACCGTTGTTTCGCTTGAACGCGATCAGTTTGCCAGTGGATGCAGGCAATCATGACCCGGTACAGCAACTGCAAAACCTCGACACCGCACTGAATCAGGTTCGCTGCGAAATCGACAGCACCCTCACCCAAGCCAAAAAGCAGAAGAATGCCGACGAAGAAGCGATCTTCGCCGCGCATCTGGCGCTGCTCGAAGACCCTGCCCTGCTCGATGCCGCACAACAATCCATCGAGCAAGGCACCGCAGCGACTCACGCCTGGAGTCAGTCGATTGATGTCCAGTGCGAAGTGCTCCAGCACACCGGCAGCGCGCTGCTGGCCGAACGCGCCAACGACTTGCGCGATCTCAAACAACGGGTGCTGCGTGCCCTGCTCGGCGAAGCCTGGCATTACGACGTGCCGGCCGGTGCAATCGTCGCCGCTCATGAACTGACGCCGTCGGATCTGCTGCAACTGAGCGCGCAAGGTGTTGCGGGTCTGTGCATGGCTGAAGGTGGCGCAACTTCGCATGTGGCGATTCTGGCGCGCGGTAAAGGTTTGCCGTGCATGGTGGCGTTGGGTTCGGTGTTACTCGATCAACCCCAGGGCCATGCGGTGGTGCTTGATGCCGATGGTGGGCGCCTCGAGCTGGCACCGAATACCGAACGCCTGGCCGAAGTTCAGCAAGCGCAAATTGACCGCCGGCAGCGCCGCGATGCTCAACAAGCCAAAGCTCATCTGCCGGCCGAAACCCGGAATGGCGTGCACATCGAAGTGGTCGCCAACGTTGCCTCAAGCAGCGAGGCGGCGGACGCCTTTGCCAACGGCGCCGACGGCGTCGGCCTGTTGCGCACCGAGTTTCTGTTCGTTGATCGCCAGACCGCGCCGGACGTCGAAGAACAGCGCAGCGCCTATCAAGCCGTCATTGATGCGATGGGCGACAAATCGGTGATTATCCGCACCATCGACGTCGGCGGCGACAAGCAACTCGACTATCTGCCGCTGCCCGCCGAAGCCAACCCGGTGCTCGGCTTGCGCGGCATTCGGCTGGCTCAGGCCCGTCCGGAAATCCTCGACCAGCAACTGCGTGCGCTGCTGCAAGTCAGCCCGTTGCAGCGCTGCCGGATTCTCTTGCCGATGGTCACCGAAGTCGACGAGTTGCTGCACATCCGTCAGCGCGTCGATGCCTTGTGCCTTGAACTGAACATCACTCAGCGTCCGGAAATCGGCGTGATGATCGAAGTCCCCGCTGCCGCGCTGCAAGCCGAGCAACTGGCCGAACACGCCGACTTCCTCTCGATCGGCACCAACGATCTGTCGCAATACACCCTGGCCATGGACCGCGATCACGCCGGTCTGGCCGCCCGCGTCGACGCCCTTCACCCGGCGCTGCTGCGCCTGATCGCCATGACCTGCGAAGGCGCGGCGGTGCACAAACGTTGGGTCGGCGTCTGCGGCGCCCTCGCCTCGGATCCGCTGGCGACGCCGGTACTGATTGGCCTAGGCGTGACCGAACTGTCGGTGAGCCCGGTGCAGATCGGTGAAATCAAGGATCGCGTGCGCCAGTTGCACGAAGCCGAATGCCAACGCCTCGCCCTCGACCTGCTCAAGCTGAGCAGCGCCTCTGCGGTGCGTCACGCCTGCCATCAACATTGGCCTCTGCGCTAACAAAAAGCTCTCTATAAACAGAGCAGGGAGAACCACCATGTACCAACTCTTCATCGAAGGCCTGCAACGCCTCGGCCGTGCGCTGATGCTGCCGATCGCGATCCTGCCGATTGCCGGCCTGCTGCTGCGTCTGGGTGACACCGACCTGCTGAACATCGCGATCATTCACGATGCCGGCCAAGTGATCTTCGCCAACCTGGCAATGATCTTCGCCATCGGCATCGCCGTCGGTTTCGCCAAGGACAACAACGGCACCGCAGGGCTGGCCGGGGTGATCGGTTACCTGGTGATGATCTCCACGCTCAAGGTGCTCGACGCGAGCATCAACATGGGCATGCTCGCCGGTATCGTCAGCGGCCTGATGGCCGGCGCGCTGTACAACCGCTTCAAGGACATCAAGCTGCCGGAGTACCTCGCCTTCTTCGGTGGCCGGCGTTTTGTGCCGATCGTCACCGGGTTCGCTGCGGTCGGTCTCGGCGTGGTGTTCGGCTACATATGGCCGCCGATCCAGCACGGCATCAACAGCTTCGGCGCGTTGATGATGGAAAGCGGCAGCCTTGGCGCCTTCGTCTTCGGCGTGTTCAACCGCCTGCTGATCGTCACCGGCCTGCACCACATCCTCAACAACATGGCATGGTTCGTGTTCGGAAACTTTACCGATCCAACCACAGGTGCACTGGTGACTGGCGATCTGTCGCGCTACTTCGCCGGTGATCCCAAGGGTGGCCAGTTCATGACCGGCATGTTCCCGATGATGATCTTCGGCCTGCCGGCTGCGTGTCTGGCGATGTACCGCAACGCCCTGCCGGAACGCCGCAAGGTCATGGGCGGGATCTTTCTGTCGATGGCACTGACGTCTTTCCTGACCGGGGTGACTGAGCCCATCGAATTCGCTTTCATGTTTCTGGCGCCGCTGTTGTACCTGCTGCACGCCCTGCTGACCGGGCTGTCGATGGCGATCACCAATGCGCTGAACATCCATTTGGGCTTCACGTTCTCTGGCGGTTTTATCGACATGGTCCTCGGCTGGGGACGCTCGACCAATGGCTGGCTGGTGATTCCGGTGGGGCTGGCTTATGCGGTCATCTATTACGTGGTGTTTGATTTCTGCATCCGTCGTTTCAATTTGAAGACGCCGGGGCGTGAGGATGTGGCGGTTAGTGAAAAAGCCGTACTGACTGAAAACGAACGCGCCAGTGCCTACATCAAGGCACTCGGTGGTGCAGAGAATCTGCTGACTGTCGGCGCGTGCACAACGCGTCTGCGTCTGGAGATGGTTGATCGCAACAAAGCGTCGGATGCAGATCTGAAAGCGCTGGGGGCAATGGCAGTTGTGCGCCCGGGCAAGGGCGGCAGTTTGCAGGTTGTCGTCGGGCCAATGGCGGACAGCATTGCTGATGAGATTCGCCTGGCGATGCCGGCGTTGGGGCTTGCGCTGGTAGCTGCATCAGCAGTGGTTATCGATGAACCGAAGACGGTTGTGGTCGCGGGTTCTGAAGCTCAGCAGTGGTTGAATGCGCTGGGCGGTGGCGACAACGTGCTGCAACTGGACTGCATTGCGATGAGCCGGATTCGCTTGCTGCTGGCGGATGGCAAGGCGTTGTCCGAGGCTCAGTTGAAAGAGCTGGGCTGCCAGGGTGTCAGCCAGTTGGAAGGTGGGGTCTGGCATCTGTTGGTGGGTGCCAAGGCTGCAAACTTGAGCGGAGCTCTTGAAGCGCTGGTCAATCGCAGCGAAGTCAGCGCCAAGGTTTAAATCAGAGCCCCCTCTGTAGGAGCTGCCGAAGGCTGCGATCTGTTGATCTTTAGAAGCAAACCAAAAGATCGCAGCCTCGTTTCAGTCGACAGCGCCTATAGAGGATTCAGCTTACTTGGCGGCGATACACTCAATTTCCATTCGAGCATCGTAGGCCAGTTGATTACCGCCAAATGCACTGCGCGCGGGGTACGGTTTCTTGAAGTAGTCCTTGTACACCTCATTGAACGCTGGCCATTCCTTGATATCAGCCAACATCACCGTGCACTTGATCACGTCTTTCAATTCATAACCATTAACTTGAAGCGTGTGCTTGATGTTATCCAGTGCCTGGCGCGATTCAGCTTCGATGCCGCCAGGGACCACTTTGTCAGACCCTGCCTTGTCGCCGATTTCCCCCGAGGTGTAGAACACATTGCCTGCACGCACACCATCGGAAAACGGCAGATTGAAACGCCCGGAATCATAGAATTGAACATTGCCTCCGGCGCCGGAATTCCCCCGTCCCGCGTCCGCACATCCCGTCAACGTCACCGCTAAAACGCTGACTGCCATCCATAGAAGTTTTTTCACTGTTCCATCCTTAGTCCAATCGAATATCGGGCACACGTGAATGACCGACTCAACGGCCATCAATCAAAACCCGTCCTTACAAGAACTTCCTGCCCGGCTAATGAGCTGGAAACAGCAAGCCGGCCAGCATGGTAGCGAGGACTCCCGTGCAGTAGTCGCAAATACACAACCGGTGGCAATTCAGAGCCCCCCTATGAGGGGCAAGTAGAAAGCCCCGTTACCTGCGGCACTTCTGTCACGTTCGTAAATGCGCTTCGCCAGCAAACCTGTCCCACAGGAGAATGAATTTCAAACTGCGGGAGCGAGCTTGCTCGCGAAGAACGACGATGTGGCTGGCTGATGGCTCAGATTTGTGGGTCGACCCGATCCAGTGCTCGGTTTACCGCCAGTTCGGCAAGCATGACGATTTGCTGGATGCCCAGTGCCGTGCTGCGCTGCACACCGGTTAACTCGTTGGCAAAGTTGCTGGCGGCGGTGCTAGCCGAGGCCAGCGATTCGCAGGCGTGGGCAAGCAGGCTTCGGTATCGACGCCGGGATGGACGAGGAACATCGCGCTGGGTCGGCGAGGTTTTGCGGGTTCGGGACAGAGGTAGAAATCGAGGGCGCGTTTGATGGCTTCGCGGTTTCGGACCATTTCTTCAGCGCGGAGGATTTCTTCGAGTGGGGTTGTGGTTTCGTGGGGTGGATCTGGAACAACTTTATCGGACATAAAAACTCTGCTCGCAATTGGAGCCATCCGTAACCATTTCTCACGTGGCAAAGGGTGGCAGCTATGTGCGGAGTGAAAAACCGGTGAGCAGAAAACCGGCCAGACCAAAGTCTGCCCGCACACAGCCGCCATAGAGCATTGCGACAGCTAATTAGCCGGCGGCAATTATGATCGTACTGATGCTAGTTTCAAGCTCGGCGGGTTCTCACACCCGATCACTGAACCTTCAGCGACAGACAGAGCCTAGAGAGCGGACGTCCGACGGACAACCTGAAAACATCGTGGGAAGGTTCTGCTATTTCGACACAGATTTAAACAGACCAAATCTCTATGTTGGCTGGATTGGCCCCATCGCCAGCAGGCTAGCTCCCACAGTGAGTTTTGTGTGCATTCAGCTAGAAAAAGGGCGGCTGTCAGAGCGCCATCGCCGGCAAGCCAGACTCCCACAGGGATTGGGTACATCTGCGATTTTTTGGTCGGCTGTAAGGTCGCTATCGCGAGCAGGCTCACTCCTACATGTTGGACTGAGTGCCTCTGCAAGAAACAGGTCGGCAGTAAGGCCTGCTCCCAAAGTTTCGATTTGCGAACACCCCGCGGCAAAGCCGCCCCACTCAACAGGATGAGCGTTAGCTCGGCTGTAGCTCTTGATCTCAGAGCCCGTCGGAAGGCTGAGTGGA
This sequence comes from Pseudomonas sp. TH06, assembly GCF_016651305.1. Taxonomy (GTDB): domain Bacteria; phylum Pseudomonadota; class Gammaproteobacteria; order Pseudomonadales; family Pseudomonadaceae; genus Aquipseudomonas. The sequence goes on from NZ_JAEKEC010000001.1 coordinate 236,093, forward strand.
GGGATTGATCCGGGGGTGGGAGCGAAGCGACGTTTGGCGCAGCCAAACACATCGAGAGGAGGTGCAGCGCAGCAAACCGTAGGCGATGCGCCCGGATCAATCCCGCAGCGAAGGAACCCGAGCCCCAGCGAGGGCCGTACGTCAGGGTAAAGCCTTTTGGGTTACCTTTTCGGCGTTTGGAAAAGGTGACCCGCCGTAAGGGCGGAACCCTGAGCGGCCGTTACCGCAGAAATGGATATGTACCCGGTCAGTCAGAACATCATTACCTGAACAGGCGCCATCGCTGGCAAGCCAAATCCCACACCAGAAATGCAATCACCCCGTGAGAGCGGGCTTACTCGCGAAGGGCGTTGACGCGGTGAGCCTGATGAATCAGGTTTGTGGGTCGACGCGGTCCAGTGCTCGGTTTACTGCCAGTTCGGCAAGCATGACGATTTGCTGGATGCCCAGTGCCGTGCTGCGCTGCACACCGGTCAACTCGTTGGCAAAGTTGCTGGCGGCGGTGCTAGCCGAGGCCAGCGATTCGCAGGCGTGGGCGAGCAGACTTTCGGTATCGACGCAGGGATGGACGAGGAACATCGTGCTGGGTCGGCGAGGTTTTGCGGGTTCGGGACAGAGGTAAAAGTCGAGGGCGAAAAGGTGGCAGCTATGTGCAGGGTGAGATCCACCGGAGCAGGCAACCGGCCAGACCGAAGTCTGCCCGCACACAGCCGCCATAAAACAGGCAGCAGATTGAGCTGGCGCCAATTATCGTGCTGTTGGCGCTAGTTGCAAGCATTCCGGGGATCTCACGCCCGGTCGCTGAATTGGCAGCGACAGACAGAACCTAGAGAGCAGGCGTCCGACGGACAACCCGAAAACATCGTGGGAAGGTTCTGGTCTTTTCACACACAATTAAACATCCCGAATTGAAATACACCCTGTGTAGGAGCTGCCGCAGGCTGCGATCTTTTGACTTCGTCCTTTCAACATCAAAAGCAAGATCAACAGATCGCAGCCTTCGGCAGCTCCTACAGGTGAGCGGGTGCATTCAGGAATGCAATCGCCCCCCACAATGTCGGTACTGTCAACTGTCAGGTCTGACAGTTGACCGCCTGGACTGAAGTTAATACGTTGATGCAATCAGGTCGTTTTCAAGTCGTAGCCTCGATGACCCTGCACTCAATTCATAAAGGATGACTGCGACATGGCAAAGAAAATGACGGATGCAGAACAACGAGAACACCTGATAAAAACCTACAGAGAACTCGATGCAAACCAGGACGGAAGCTTAACCATCGAGGAATTCACCAAAGGAACCAAGGGCTACGGCAAGATACTCAGAGAATCAGTCTGGAATGAATTCAATGAGAATAAAGATGACAGCCTCAGCCTGGACGAATATCTGGATAGCGAAAACACAAAACCCACTGAATAGTTACTACCAAGCCGACATCGCTGGCAAGCCAGACTCCCACAGGGATTGGGTACATCTGCGGGTGATTTGTTGGCTGTGAGGTCGCTATCGCGAGCAGGCTCACTCCTACAATTGGATTGAGTACATCTGCAAGAAACTGGTCGGCACTAAGGCCAGCTCCCACAGTTTCGATCTGCGAACACCCGGCGGCAAAGCCGCCCCACTCAACAGGCCGAGCGTTAGCTCGGCTGCTGCCCTTGATCTTGATTCACCGGCCCCGTCGGCAGGCTGAGCGGAGGGATTTATCCGGGGGTGGGAGCGCAGCGACCGTTTGGCGCAGCCAAATGCATCGAGAGGAGGTGCAGCGAAGCAAACCGTAGGCGATGCCCCCGGATCAATTCCGGAGCGAAGGAACCCCGAGCTTTAGCGAGTGGGCCGAACGTTGGGGCATAGACCTTTGGTTCCTTTGGGGCGTTTGCCAAAGGGACTCGCTGTAAGAGCGAAACCGTCAACGGCAACGCCCGAAGAAACGGATATTCACTCAGTCAGCCAGAGCATGGTCGCCTTTCAGGGCGCCATCGCGAGCAGGCTCACTCCTACAGAAAAGCAAATTGGGGACAACAAAAAACCCGCAGACAATCACTCATCCGCGGGTTTCCCGTTTCAGCAGCAAGAAAGATCAGAACTCTTCCAGCCGCCACACCTCATAAGCCGGCGTCTCATAGGGATGGCTCAACTTAAGAGCCGCCACCACAGCGCGAATCAACTCATCCGCCACCACAAGCTCAACCTTCCATTCCTCAACCCGCTCAACCTGCCCCGCCTCACCAATGAACGGCTGACTCCCGTCCAAAGGCCGAAACTGGCCCAAACCAAGCACCTGCCACGCACAGTGGTCATAGTCACCGATCCGCCCACCACCGGCAGCGAACACAGCCCCTTTGACCACCTCGACATGACTGTCAGGAACAAAAAACCCGAGCTTGTACACGACGCTTAGTTCACCCACACACGCGCATTACGGAACATACGCATCCAAGGTGCGTCCTCGGTCCAGTCTTCCGAACGCCACGAGTTCTGCACGGCACGGAACACACGCTCCGGATGCGGCATCATGATCGTCACACGGCCATCACGGCTGGTGAGACCGGTAATCCCGCGCGGCGAACCGTTCGGGTTAGCCGGATAACGCTCGGTGACCTTGCCATGGTTGTCGACGAAACGCATCGCCACGCAACCCGACAGATCGGCTTCCAGCAGTGCCTCTTCGCTGGAGAACTCGGCGTGACCTTCACCGTGAGCAATGGCGATCGGCATACGCGAACCGGCCATGCCCTGCAGGAAGATCGAGTTCGATTCCTGGATCTGCACCATCGCCACGCGTGCTTCGAACTGCTCGGAGCGGTTGCGCACGAAGTGCGGCCAGAACTCGCTGCCCGGGATCAGCTCGTGCAGGTTGGACATCATTTGGCAACCGTTGCACACGCCGAGGGTGAAGCTGTCGTTACGTTCGAAGAAGCCCTGGAACGCATCGCGGGCACGGCTGTTGAACAGTGCCGACTTGGCCCAGCCTTCACCGGCGCCGAGAACGTCGCCGTAGGAGAAACCACCGCAAGCCACCAGACCTTTGAACTCGTTCAGGTCGACACGGCCGGCGAGGATGTCGCTCATGTGCACGTCGATTGCGTTGAAGCCGGCGCGGTCGAATGCGGCGGCCATTTCCACCTGACCGTTGACGCCCTGCTCACGCAGCACGGCAACCTGTGGGCGGATGCCTTTCTTGATGTAAGGCGCAGCGATGTCCTGGTTGACGTCGTAGCTCAGCTTGACGCTCAGGCCCGGGTTGTCTTCTTCCAGCAGCACGTCGAACTCTTGCTCGGCGCAGTCGGCGTTGTCGCGCAGACGCTGGATCTGGTAGCTGGTCTCGGCCCACTGACGTTGCAGCAGACGACGCTGGCCTTCGAACACGGTGTCACCGTTGAAGGTGATGTTGATCTGGCCATTGTTGATCGGCTGACCGATCACGGAAACGCAGTCGCCCAGACCGGCGGCGCTGAATTGCGCGAGGATGTCTGGCGTGGCGTCCTGACGAACCTGGATGACGGCACCCAGTTCTTCGTTGAACAGGATCGCGGCGATTTCCGCCGAGGACTCGGCAACGCTGTCCAGGTTCAGGCTCAGACCGCAGTGACCGGCGAAAGCCATTTCCACCACGGAAGTCAGCAGACCACCGTCGGAACGGTCGTGGTAAGCCAGCAGATGACCGTCGGCGTTGAGGCCCTGGATCACTGCGAAAAAGGCTTTCAGGTCTTCGGCGTCATCAACGTCCGGAGCATGTTTGCCGAGCTTGCCGTGAACCTGAGCGAGGATCGAAGCGCCCATGCGATTCTGACCGCGACCGAGGTCGATCAGGATCAGGTCGGTGGTGCCCTTGTCCATGCGCAGTTCCGGGGTCAGGGTCTGACGGATGTCAGCCACTGGCGCGAAACCGGTCACGATCAGCGACATCGGCGAGGTCACGGTTTTTTCTTCGCCGTTGTCGTTCCAACGAGTGGCCATGGACATCGAGTCCTTGCCCACCGGAATGGTGATGCCCAGCTCAGGGCACAGTTCCATACCGACCGCTTTCACGGTGTCGTACAGACGCGCGTCTTCGCCCGGGTGGCCGGCAGCCGACATCCAGTTCGCCGACAGTTTGATGTCGGAGATCTTGTTGATGCGCGACGCGGCAATGTTGGTCAGGGTTTCGCCGATGGCCATGCGGCCCGACGCCGGAGCGTCCAGCAGTGCCAGCGGAGTACGCTCGCCCATTGCCATCGCTTCACCGGTGTAGACGTCGAAACTGGTGGCGGTGACGGCAACGTCGGCCACCGGAACCTGCCACGGGCCGACCATTTGGTCACGGGCAACAAGACCGGTGATGGTGCGGTCGCCGATGGTGATCAGGAAGCTTTTGCTCGCGACTGCCGGGTGATGCAGAACGCGTTCGATGGACTCGCTGATGTCGAGGTTCGACGGATCGAAGTCATCACCCAGTTCGGCTTCACGGGTTACCGAACGGTGCATGCGCGGAGCTTTACCCAGCAACACTTCCAGTGGCATATCCACCGGGTTGTTGCCGAAGTGGCTGTCGGTCACGGTCAGTTGCGGTTCGGCGGTGGCTTCACCGACGACGGCAAACGGGCAACGCTCACGTTCGCAGATGGCCTGGAAGCGCGCGAAGTCTTCCGGGCCGACGGCCAGAACGTAACGTTCCTGGGATTCGTTGGACCAGATTTCGTGCGGGGCCATGCCCGGCTCGTCGTTTGGAATGTTGCGCAGTTCGAAACGGCCACCGCGGTCGCCGTCGTTGACCAGTTCCGGGAAGGCGTTGGACAGACCGCCCGCGCCAACGTCGTGGATGAAGCTGATCGGGTTCTTGTCACCCAGTTGCCAGCAACGGTCGATGACTTCCTGGCAGCGACGCTCCATTTCAGGGTTTTCACGCTGCACGGAAGCGAAGTCGAGATCCGCCGAGCTGGTGCCGGTGGCCATGGAGGAAGCGGCGCCGCCACCCAGACCAATCAGCATCGCCGGGCCGCCGAGGACGATCAGCTTGGAGCCAACGACGATCTCGCCTTTCTTGACGTGTTCTTCGCGAATGTTGCCCATGCCGCCGGCCAGCATGATCGGCTTGTGGTAACCGCGAACTTCGTCACCGTGCGGGGTGGTGATCGACTGTTCGAAGGTACGGAAGTAACCGGTCAGGGCCGGGCGACCGAATTCGTTGTTGAACGCGGCGCCGCCGAGCGGGCCTTCGATCATGATGTCCAGCGCGGTGACGATGCGCTCAGGCTTGCCGTACGGCACTTCCCATGGCTGTTCAAAGCCCGGGATCTGCAGGTTGGACACGGTGAAACCGGTCAGGCCAGCCTTTGGCTTGGCGCCACGACCGGTTGCGCCTTCGTCACGGATTTCGCCACCGGAACCGGTAGACGCGCCCGGGAACGGGGCAATCGCGGTCGGGTGGTTGTGGGTTTCAACCTTCATCAGGATGTGCACCGGCTCCTGCACCGCGCCGTACTGGCGGGTTTCAGGGTCCGGGAAGAAGCGGCCGGCGACGTTGCCGACGATCACCGAAGCGTTGTCCTTATAAGCGGACAGCACGCCTTCGCTGTGCATCTGATAGGTGTTCTTGATCATGCCGAACAGGCTTTTTTCCTGGCTCTGACCATCAATATCCCAACTGGCGTTGAAGATCTTGTGGCGGCAGTGCTCGGAGTTGGCCTGGGCGAACATCATCAGTTCGATGTCGTGCGGGTTGCGCTTCAAACCGTTGAAGGCGTCGACCAGGTAGTCGATCTCGTCTTCGGCCAGGGCCAGGCCCAGTTCGGTGTTGGCCTTTTCCAGCGCAGCACGACCGCCACCGAGGATGTCAATCGCGGTCAGCGGCTTCGGTTCGGCGTGGCTGAACAGACCGGCGGCCTGTTCCAGGTTGGCCAGAACGATTTGCGTCATGCGGTCATGCAAGACATCGGCAATCTGCCGGGCTTCGGCTTCGCTGAACTGACCGGCAACGTAGAACGCGATACCGCGCTCCAGACGCTGGATCTTGCTCAGGCCGCAGTTGCGAGCGATGTCGCTGGCCTTGCTCGACCATGGCGAGATGGTGCCGAAACGCGGCAACACCAGGAACAGACGGCCGGTCGGCTCTTGTACCGGAACACTTGGGCCGTACTTCAGAAGGCGCGCAAGCACCTGCTGTTCGTCGCCGGTCAGGACGCCGGTAACTTCGGCGAAGTGAGCGAATTCAGCATACAAGCCGCTGACAGCCGGAACCTTCTGGCTCAGTTGCTCAAGGAGTTTGCTGTGGCGAAAGGCAGAAAGGGCAGGAGCGCCGCGCAGGATCAACATCTTCGGGACAGCCTCGGGAAGGGGTGTGCTTTGAGGCCGTGCATTCTAGCCTAAACCGCCCTCAACATCACCCGAAACGCTACGCACGGTTGCACTGCGATGTCGATATGTGTTTCTGCCTTGAGAGTCAAATTTACCCGGCGGGTGACGACGGCTTATTTTTACTGTAACAAAATGCCCTACGGCCCCATTCCTACGGGGTTTCGCTCGGTTTTGTGATCTCTAGCAGACCTGCCCGCAACTGTCGAGATATGGCGCCCGTGGTCCTTTGCGTATACTGCGCAAATGTTTTTCCCAACGGCTTTGCGTCCGCGGTACGCCAAATGGCTGATCGCAACCGGACTCTTCCTGATGCTCGGTGGCTGTGTTGATAAACCCAACACACTCGAGCGCGTAAAGGAGGATGGTGTGCTGCGGGTGATTACCCGTAACAGCCCCGCCACCTACTTTCAGGATCGCAGCGGTGAAACCGGCTTCGAATACGAGCTGGTGAAGCGTTTCGCCGACGATTTGGGTGTGGAACTGAAGATCGAGACCGCCGACAACCTCGACGACCTATTTGACCAGATCGGTAAACCGAACGGCCCGGTCCTGGCTGCTGCCGGCCTCGTCAGCAGCGAACAACGCAAGAAACAGGTGCGGTTCTCCCACTCCTACCTGGAAGTCACTCCACAGATCATTTATCGCAATGGCCAGTCACGGCCGACGGATCCCGGTGATCTGGTCGGCAAGAAGATCATGGTGCTCAAGGGCAGCACCCACGCCGAACAACTGGCCGAGCTGAAAAAGAAATATCCGGGCATCGAATACGAAGAATCCGACGCCGTCGAGGTAGTCGACCTGCTGCGCATGGTCGACGAAGGTCAGATCGATCTGACACTGGTCGACTCCAACGAAGTGGCGATGAACCAGGTGTACTTCACCAACATCCGGGTGGCCTTCGACCTCGGTGACGCGCGCAGCCAGAGCTGGGCCGTGGGCCCTGGTGAAGACAACAGCCTGCTCAACGAGATCAACGCCTACCTCGACAAGGTGCAGAAAAACGGCACCCTGCAACGCCTGAAAGATCGCTATTACGGGCATGTCGACGTTCTCGGCTATATGGGCGCCACGACGTTTGCCCAGCACTTGCAGCAGCGTCTGCCCAAATACGAACAGCACTTCAAGACCTACGCCAAGAAAGAAAAAGTCGACTGGCGCCTGCTCGCCGCGATCGGTTATCAGGAATCGCTGTGGCAACCGACCGTCACCTCGAAAACCGGCGTACGCGGATTGATGATGCTGACGCAGAACACCGCTCAGGCGATGGGTGTATCCAACCGTCTTGATCCGAAGCAAAGCATCATGGGCGGCGCCAAGTACCTCGCTTATATGAAGGATCAGCTCGACGATTCGATTCAGGAGCCGGACCGCACCTGGTTTGCCCTGGCGGCGTATAACGTCGGCAGCGGTCACCTGGATGACGCGCGCAAACTGGCGTCCCGCGAAGGCCTGAATCCGGACAAGTGGCTGGATGTGAAGAAGATGCTGCCACGCCTGTCGCAGAAGCAGTGGTACAGCAAGACCCGCTACGGCTACGCCCGGGGCGGCGAGCCAGTGCACTTTGTGGCGAACATCCGTCGTTACTACGATATTTTGACCTGGGTGACCCAGCCGCAGCTTGAGGGCGATCAGATCGCTGAAGGCAATCTGCATGTGCCAGGGATCGACAAGTCGAAACCAGCCCAAGAACCCGCCCCGCTCTAACAAACACCCCAAATCAAATGTAGGAGTGAGCCTGCTCGCGATAGCGGTGTGTCAGTCAATTTGATGTTGCTTGACACACCGCTATCGCGAGCAGGCTCACTCCTACAGGTTTTTTTGTGTGGTTGCTTAGTGTTTGGCAGCAGCCAGAATCAGCGCTTTCATTTCGGATACAGCCGACTTGAAGCCCACGAACAGAGCATGCGCCACAAGCGCATGGCCGATGTTCAGTTCGTTGATACCCTTGATCGCCGCCACCGCTTCAACGTTGTGGTAATGCAGGCCATGACCGGCATTGACGATCAGCCCCTGCGCCAGACCAAACGCCACACCGTCCGCCACACGCTTGAGTTCTTCAGCCACTTCAGTCGGGGTTTCGGCATCGGCATAACGCCCGGTGTGCAGCTCGATTGCTGGAGCGCCGACACGTTTCGACGCCGCAATCTGGCGCTCATCGGCGTCGATGAACAGCGACACTTCGCTGCCGATCTTCGACAGACGCTCAACCGCTGCCCTGATGCGCTCTTCCTGCCCTGCTACGTCCAGACCGCCCTCGGTGGTCAGTTCCTGGCGGGTTTCCGGCACCAGGCAAATGTGCGCCGGGCGGATGCGCTCGGCGAACGCCATCATTTCTTCGGTGATGCCCATTTCGAAGTTCATACGTGTTTGCAGCACATCCTTGAGCAGCAGTACGTCACGCTCTTGAATGTGTCGGCGGTCTTCACGCAGGTGCACAGTGATGCCATCGGCGCCCGCCTCTTCCGCGTCGAGCGCAGCCTTGACCGGATCCGGGTAGCGCGTACCACGGGCCTGACGCAGGGTGGCGACGTGGTCGATGTTCACGCCAAGAAGAATGCGATTGCTGGTGGTCACGGATGCGCGCTCCTGAAGAAAAAGATTCGGCGCACAGCATACGGTGAGATCAGGGCTTGCGAAACAGCTCCCGGCTAACGAGGGGACGACCGCCCAGATGAACGGCCAGTGCCTGACGCATCAGGCGTTTGGCCGCGGACAGTGCGCCGGGCGCCGACCAGTCGGCTTCGGCCATGGCCAGCAACTCGACGCCGTTGAACAGGCCCGGCTGCAACAGGAAGACGCGCTCGAGTCCTGCGTCCACTTGCAGGCGATAGAGGCCGTCTGCGGCAATCGGTTCGCCATGAATATCGGTGTTCAGGGAAAAGCCGTAACCGAGATCATCCAGCAGGCGCCATTCGAAGGAGCGCAATAACGGCTCCAGCGGCCGGCCCTCGGCCAGTGCCAACAACGTCGCGGCGTAATGATCGAACACCGCCGGGTGCGGATCTTCAGCGGGGAGCAAACGAATCAGCAACTCATTGAGGTAGAGACCGCTGAACAGCGCCTCGCCAACCATCCATGTCGCGTTACCGGCACTTTCCATGCGCCCGACGTTCTTCAGCTCACCCTTGCCACGAAACTCCACTTCCAGCGGCACGAACGGTCGCGCCAAGGTCCCGGCCTTGCCCCGCGCACTGCGCAATACCGCCCGCAGCCGACCTTGCGGCGTGAGGAAGTCGACCAGCGCGCTGGTTTCGCGATAGGCGCGCGAATGCAGAACGTAGGCAGGTTGTGCGGGGGGTGGGTTTTGCGACATGAGCCGAAAGATCTCTGAAGATCATTATTTGTGGCGAGGGAGCTTGCTCCCGCTGGGTTGCGAAGCAGCCCCAAGTTTAGCGACTTGATTTATCAGGCATACCGAGGCGCCTGATTTTACGACTGCTTCGCAGCCGAGCGGGAGCAAGCTCCCTCGCCACAGAAGCCCGCCCACACCGTGAAAACGTGTATTACAAGTCGCCGTAACCCAGCGAACGCAGTGCACGCTCGTCGTCGGACCAGCCGCCCTTCACCTTGACCCACAGGTTGAGCATGATCTTGGAGTCGAACAGCAGCTCCATGTCCTTGCGCGCTTCGGTGCCGATGCGTTTGATCCGCTCGCCCTTGTCGCCAATGATGATCTTCTTCTGGCCATCACGCTCGACGAGAATCAGCGCGTGGATGTGCAGCGTCTTGCCCTGCTGCTTGAACTCTTCAATCTCGACCGTGATCTGGTACGGCAGTTCGGCGCCCATCTGACGCATGATTTTCTCGCGTACCAGTTCAGCGGCGAGGAAACGGCTGCTGCGATCGGTGATCTGGTCTTCCGGGAAGAAGTGATCGTTCTCCGGCAGGTGATCGGCAATGACCTTTTCCAGCGCGTCGAGGTTGTGCCCGTGCTGCGCCGAAATCGGAATGATCTGGGCGTTCGGCAACTGTTCCTGCAACCACGACAAGTGTGGCATCAGCTCGGCCTTGTCTTCGATGCGATCAGTCTTGTTCAGCGCGACGATCAGCGGGCCTGTTACGTATTGCACGCGCTCCAGAACCATCTGGTCTTCTTCGGTCCACTTGGTGCGGTCGACCACGAAGATCACCACGTCGACGTCTTTCAACGCTGCCGAAGCGGTTTTGTTCATGTAACGGTTCAGGGCCTTTTCGCCACCCTTGTGCATGCCGGGGGTGTCGACGTAGATCGCCTGCACGTCACCTTCGGTCTTGATCCCGAGCATGTTGTGACGAGTGGTCTGCGGCTTGCGCGAGGTGATCGCGAGCTTCTGGCCGAGGATGTGGTTCAACAACGTCGACTTGCCGACGTTGGGACGGCCGACGATGGCAACATAGCCACAGCGAGTTGCGTTTGTATCAGTCATTGCCATTCTCCACGCCCAGGGCAATCAGTGCTGCGGCGGCCGCTACCTGTTCGGCAATACGACGGCTCACACCCTGACCTCGGCTTTTTTCATTCAGTAAGACAACTTCGCACTCGACGAAGAAGGTTCGGCAGTGCGGTTCACCCTGGATATCCACCACTTCGTAACGAGGCAGTTCGCAGCCACGCGATTGCAGGTGTTCCTGCAGACGGGTCTTGGGATCCTTGTTGGTGTCGACCAGCGTCAGCCCTTCGAACTCGCCGGCCAGCCAGGCCAGAACGCGTTCGCGAGCGACATCCATACCCGCGTCGAGGTAGATGGCACCGATCAACGCTTCGAGGGCATCGGCCAGGATCGACTCGCGACGAAAACCGCCGCTCTTCAGTTCACCTGAGCCCAGACGCAGGTAATCACCAAGGTCGAAACCACGCGCCAGTACGGCCAGCGTCTCACCTTTTACCAAACGTGCGCGCAAACGCGACAACTGGCCTTCGCGGGCCAGCGGAAAACGATCGAACAGCGCCTCACCCGCAACGAAGTTGAGGATGGCATCGCCGAGAAACTCCAGACGCTCATTGTTGCGCCCGGCAAAACTGCGGTGCGTGAGGGCCAGAAGCATCAGCTCCTGATCCTTGAAGGTGTAACCGAGCTGACGCTCGAGACGGCTTAATGAGGCGCTCACGGTTTACCCACGCTGAGATCAAAGCTGGATTCCACCGCCATCGCCGGGATACGGCGCAGGCCTGGGACAATTAACGCTGTGTTCAAAAATTAAATCCTGGCTGTAGCGAAGCCGATTGTGCCGGCTCCAGAAATGCATTCGGCGCTGTGGTCAACAGCGCCGTGTGTGATTACTTGATAAGGCCAACCCGAGAGAAATTCGGTAGATGACTGAATTTCGGATCCGGCCAGCTCATCCAGACCGCGAAGGCCTTGCCGACGATATTCTGGTCGGGAACCATGCCCAGCAGATCCTTGGGAATGTTCGGATCATCCCAGAAGCGACTGTCGTTCGAGTTGTCGCGGTTGTCGCCCATCATGAAGTAGTGCCCGGCAGGCACGGTCCAGGAATGGTCAGGAATGGCGCGGTTGCGGTTCATTTCCTTGCGAATCAGATGCTCGGCGGCGCCGAGTTTCTCTTTGTACAACTCGGCAGTGCCGAGCATGCCCGGCTCGGAACCGGCCAACTGTTCGGCAACCGACTCGCCATTGACGAACAGACGCTTGTCGGCGGTGTAACGCACGGTGTCGCCCGGCAGGCCGACTACACGCTTGATGTAGTTGACGTTCGGGTCGCTCGGGTAGCGAAACACCATCACATCGCCGCGCTGCGGATCACCGACTTCGATGATTTTCTTGTCGATCACCGGCAGGCGGATCCCGTAAGAAAACTTGTTCACCAGAATGAAGTCGCCGACGTCCAGGGTCGGTTTCATCGAGCCGGACGGGATCTGGAACGGTTCCACGAGGAACGAACGCAGAACCAGTACGATGAACAACACCGGGAAGAACGACTTGCCGTATTCAACCAGCAGCGGCTCTTTGTTCAGTTTCTCGACCACCACGATATCGGGCTGGCTGACACTGCCTTGATAAGAGGCAATGGCAGCACGCCGACGCGGCGCCAGAATCAGCAGATCGAGCAACGCCAACAGGCCGCAGACGAACACGGCGATGACCAGCAACAGCGGGAAATTTAGTGACATAGGACCTAACTATCCAACCTGAGCACTGCAAGGAAGGCTTCTTGTGGAATTTCCACGTTACCGACTTGCTTCATGCGTTTCTTACCGGCCTTTTGCTTCTCGAGCAGTTTCTTCTTACGGCTGACGTCACCACCGTAGCATTTGGCCAATACGTTCTTTCTGAGTGCCTTGACGGTTGTCCGTGCAACGATCTGACCACCAATGGCAGCCTGGATAGCCACGTCGAACATCTGACGAGGAATCAGTTCTTTCATCTTCTCGGTCAACTGGCGACCTTTGTAGTGCGAGTTGTCACGGTGCACGATCAATGCGAGAGCATCGACCTTGTCGCCGTTGATCAGCACGTCCAGTTTCACCAGATTAGCCGATTGGTAACGATCGAAGTGGTAGTCCAGCGAAGCATAGCCGCGGCTGGTGGATTTGAGACGGTCGAAGAAGTCGAGGACCACTTCGTTCATCGGCAAGTCGTAAGTGACCTGCACCTGGTTGCCGAGGAACAGCATGTCGACTTGAACGCCACGCTTCTCGATGCACAGGGTAATGACGTTGCCCAGGTGCTCTTGCGGCACAAGAATGTTGGCGCGCACGATCGGCTCGCGCATGTCTTCGATCGACGACACATCCGGCAGCTTGGATGGGTTGTCGACGTAAATCGTTTCACCGGTTTTCAGCACCAGTTCGAAGATTACCGTCGGCGCCGTGGTGATCAGGTCCAGGTCGTACTCGCGCTCGAGGCGCTCCTGGATGATTTCCATGTGCAGCATGCCGAGGAAGCCGCAACGGAAGCCGAAGCCCAGTGCATCGGAGCTTTCCGGGGTGTATTGCAGCGACGAGTCGTTGAGGGTCAGCTTCTGCAGCGCTTCGCGGAAATCTTCGAAGTCATCGGAGCTGACCGGGAACAGACCGGCGTAAACCTGTGGCTGGATGCGTTTGAAGCCTGGCAGCACTTCAACGTCCGGCGTCGAGCTCAGGGTCAGGGTGTCACCGACCGGCGCACCGTGAATGTCCTTGATGCTGGCGATGATGAAGCCCACTTCACCGGCTTTGAGATCCGCGGTGGCGGTGTGTTTCGGATTGAACACGCCAACGCTGTCGACCAGATGGATCTTGCCGGTGGACTTGACGAGGATCTTGTCGCCCTTCTTCACGCGGCCATGACGCACGCGCACCAGGGAGACAACGCCCAGGTAGTTGTCGAACCAGGAGTCGATGATCAACGCTTGCAGCGGATCTTCGATGTTGCCGGTCGGCGCAGGAATGGTGTGCACCAGACGTTCGAGCACTTCGTCGACACCCAGGCCGGTTTTGGCGCTGCAGGTGACGGCGTCGGTGGCGTCGATGCCGATGATCTTCTCGATCTCGTCCTTGACGCGATCAGGATCGGCCTGCGGCAGGTCGATCTTGTTCAGCACCGGCATGACCTCGAGGCCTTGCTCGATAGCGGTGTAGCAGTTGGCCACGGACTGGGCTTCAACACCCTGACCGGCATCGACCACCAGCAACGCACCTTCACACGCGGCCAGGGAACGGCTGACTTCGTAGGTGAAGTCGACGTGGCCCGGGGTGTCAATGAAGTTCAGCTGATACTTGATGCCGTCTTTGGCAGTGTAATAAAGGGTGACGCTGTGGGCTTTGATGGTGATCCCGCGTTCACGCTCCAGATCCATGGAATCCAGTACCTGGGCTTCCATTTCACGCTCGGCCAGGCCGCCGCACATCTGGATGAAACGATCGGCCAGCGTCGACTTGCCATGGTCAATGTGGGCGATGATGGAGAAATTGCGGATATGACTCAAATCACTCACGGATCAACACTCAAAAAGGCTGCAGGCATGGCCCGCCGAAAAATAGCCGGGAATTGTACCTGATACACGGCGCAAGCGTCACGTTCGCCTGTCACCCGGATGGCATGCAAAAACGCCCCGATCTGTCGACCGAGGCGTTTTCAGGGTTTAAACGATGGATGAAAGCTTGTTCATCAACCGGCTCGTCGCAGCAACCAGACACCCGCGAGCGCACAGACACCGGCCGGCACCAGCACCGCAAACAGCGGCGAGAAACCGAACACCAGGCTCGAAGGGCCGAGCAAATCCTGGACGATACGGAAGGTGAAGCCCACCAATACGCCGGTGAACACCCGCTGACCGAGGGTCACCGAACGTAGCGGACCGAAGATGAACGAAATGGCCATCAGCACCAGCGCCGCAGTCACCAACGGCTGCAACACCTTGACCCAAAATGCCAGCCAGTAACGGCCGTTGCTCAAGCCCTGCTCGGAGAGATAGTGGATGTAACCCCACAGACCGCTGATCGACAGCGATTCCGGGGCCATGACCACAGTGCTCAGCAGTTGCGGGCTCAACGCCACGTCCCACTGCTCGCTCGGGGTATTGACGACTTCAGTGCTGCGTTCATGAAACAGCGTGGTGGCAACGTCGGTAAGCTGCCATTTGGTGCCGTCGAATTCAGCCTTTTTGGCGAAACTCGAACTCAACAGATGGCGCTCCTTGTCGAAGTGATAGCGGGTCACGCCATACAACAGACCGTTCGGCTGAACGGCGTTGATGTGGATGAACTCCTCACCCTGACGATGCCACATACCGTGCTTGGCACTTTGGGCGTCGCCGCTGCCCTGAGCCAGCGAGCGATTGGCCTGAGCCATGCTTTCAGTGGCCGGGGCGACGTATTCGCCGATCAACACACCGGCCAGCATCAGCACCAGCATCGGTTTCATTACGGCCCAGACGATACGGCCGATAGACACGCCAGCGGCACGCATCACGGTCAGTTCGCTGCTACTGGCCAGACTGCCGAGGCCGATCAGGCAGCCAATCAACGCCGCCATCGGCAGCATTTCATAGAGCCGGCGTGGCGCGGTCAGCAAGACGAAACTCAGGACATCCATCAAGGTGTAGGTGTCGCTGACGTCACCCATCTCATCGATGAAGGCAAACAGGGTTGCCAGACCGAGGATGATTGCCAGCACGGCGATGATCGCCATGAACACGCTGCTGCCGATGTAGCGGTCGAGTTTAACCACGGGCCACCTCCAGCGCAGCGGCGCGACGGCTGGCCATCTTCAGACGCAAAGGCTCCCAGTAAAGCAGGCCGAGGCCGATGAACAGGAAGATCGCATGCACCCACCACAAGCCGAGCGCCGGGGGGATCTTGCCTTTTTCAAGGGCGCCGCGGGCGGCAATCAGGATGGTCAGGTAAGCCATATAAAGAAGAATCGCCGGCAGCAGCTTGAGGAAACGCCCTTGACGCGGATTGACTCGCGACAGCGGTACCGCCATCAGGGTCACGATAAACACCAGCAATGGCAGGGACAGACGCCATTGCAGTTCGGTTTTCGAGCGAATGTCATCACTGCCCAGCAAAGACGAGGTCGGCATGGCGTCACGGTCGGTGACTTCTTCGCTGACGTCCGGCTTGGGTAGCAGCACACCGTAGGTTTCGTAATGGATGGCGCGGTAGTCGGCCAGCCCCGGGCTGCCGTCGTAGCGGTAGCCGTTGTCGAGAATCAGGTAGCGATTGCCGTCGGGGCGGACTTCCTGACGGCCCTTTTCGGCCACCAGCACAGAAATCCCGCGGTCCTTCTGATCGGCGCCGAGGTTCTTCTGCGAGATGAACACGCTACCCAGGTTGACGCGATCGTCGCTCAGGGTCTCGGTGTACGTCACCCGGGTGCCGTCACGCAGGGCCTGGAAGCGACCGGGTTCAAGGGTGTCGAACTCGGTCAGCGCGTCCTGCTTGTTCAGCAGCAGCTGGAACTGATTGGCGCCTTGCGGGGCCAGCCCCAGGCTCAGCCATGCCACGACCAATGCCACCAGCGTCGCCGGGAACAGGGTCATGCGAAACAGCTTCTGCTGACTCATGCCGGTGGCCGAGAGCACGGTCATCTCGCTTTCGAGGTACAGGCGACCGTAGGCCAGCAGGATCCCGAGGAACAGACCCAGCGGCAGAATCAGTTGCAGGAAGCCCGGCAGGCGAAAGCCCATGATCAGGAACAACGAACCCGGATCGAGCTGGCCGGCGGCGGCCTGAGCGAGGTATTTGATGAAGCGACCGCTCATGATGATGACCAGCAGCACGGCACTCACGGCGCTGAGGGTCAACAGGACTTCGCGGGACAGATAACGGAAGACGATCAAACCAGACACTCCAGGGTTGTCAGGCTAAGGCGGCCAAACAAGCAAACACATCGACCGGCCCGCAACGCAGAGCCGTCGAAAAAAGATGCGGCATTATCCTGTGATTGGGGGCGCCTGTCACTGCGCACACTCATCGGCGTGTGCATTACGTTGAAGATCGTACAACCGAGGGTTGTCAGGCGCGGGGAGCGAGGTTCAAACTGCGGCCCTTGTCGCAGGCTTTGGCCTGCGCCTCTTCTATCTATAAGCAGGCGACTGCGGACACCGTCGAACGCCTGCATGTTGACCATTCATTCAGGGATCCGGACATGGAACTGGTTGTAAAAAGCGTTAGCCCAGAAACGTTGAAAACCGCCACCCTGGTGGTTGCCGTCGGCGAAGGCCGCAAACTCGGTGTCGCCGCCAAGCAAGTCGACGAACTGAGCGGCGGCGCGATCAGCGCGGTACTCAAGCGTGGCGATCTGGCCGGCAAAGTCGGCCAAAGCCTGCTGCTGCACAGCCTGCCGAACCTGAAAGCCGAACGCGTGCTGCTGGTCGGCGTGGGCAAGGATGAAGAACTGGGCGACCGTCCGTTCCGCAAAATCGTTGCCGGCATCCTCAACACGCTGAAAGGCCTGGGCGGCAGCGATGCCGTTTTGGCGCTGGATGAAATTATTGTCAAAAACCGCGACAGCTACGGCAAGACACGTCTGCTGGCGGAAACCTTGGTGGATGGCGAATACACCTTCGACCAGTTCAAGAGCCAGAAAGCCGAGCCGCGTGCACTGAAGAAAATCACCCTGCTGACCATCAAGGCTGCACAAGCCGAAGTGCAACGCGCTGTGAATCACGCCACTGCGATCGCCAACGGCATGGCTTTCACCCGCGATCTGGGTAACCTGCCGCCGAACATCTGCCACCCGACTTTCCTTGGCGAACAAGCGAAGAACCTCGGTAAAGAGTTCAAGGATCTGAAAGTCGAAGTGCTCGACGAGAAGAAGATCAAGTCGCTGGGCATGGGCTCGTTCTACGCTGTCGGCCAGGGCAGCGCCCAGCCGCCGCGCCTGATCGTCATGCAATACAACGGCGGCAAGAAGTCCGAGAAGCCTTACGCACTGGTCGGTAAAGGCATCACCTTCGACACTGGCGGCATCAGCCTGAAGCCGGGCGCCGGCATGGACGAAATGAAATACGACATGGGCGGCGCTGCCTCCGTGTTCGGCACCCTGCGCGCTGTGCTTGAGCTGAAACTGCCAATCAATCTGGTGTGCATCCTTGCCTGCGCGGAAAACATGCCGAGCGGCAATGCGACCCGTCCCGGCGACATCGTCACCACCATGAGCGGCCAGACCGTGGAAATCCTCAACACCGACGCCGAAGGCCGTCTGGTGCTGTGCGATGCGCTGACCTACTCCGAGCGCTTCAAGCCACAAGCAGTGATCGACATCGCCACCCTGACCGGTGCCTGCGTGGTTGCCCTGGGCGCCCACACCTCGGGCCTGCTGGGCAACAATGACGAACTGATCAATCAACTGCTCAGCGCCGGCAAGACCGCCGATGACCGCGCCTGGCAACTGCCGCTGTTCGACGAGTACCAGGAACAACTGGATAGCCCGTTTGCCGACATCGCCAACATCGGCGGGCCGAAGGCCGGCACCATCACCGCTGCCTGCTTCCTGTCTCGCTTCACCAAGAACCTCAACTGGGCGCACCTGGATATCGCCGGTACCGCATGGACCAGCGGCGGCAAGGACAAGGGCGCCACTGGCCGTCCGGTTCCGTTGCTGACTCAATACCTGCTGGATCGCGCCAAAGCCTGAAACCGATGAACCTGGGCGGCGCTGCCTTCGGGCGTCGCCGTTCAAGGCTCAGGAACCGCAATGACCAAAGTCGACTTCTATATCCTGCCCAGCGCCGATCCGTCGGCACGCCTGGATTTTGCCTGCAAGCTCACCGAAAAAGCCTGGCGCATGGGCCACCGCATCTACCTGCATTGCAGCGACGCGGCCCAGCGTGATGAACTCGATGCGCGCCTGTGGGCCTTCAAGGGCGAAAGCTTCGTGCCCCACGGCCCTGCCGACAGCGAACCGGACGGTTTGATTGTGTTGGGTTTGGGCGATGACTGCGGCGAGCATCAGGATTTGCTGGTCAATCTCGACCTGAAAGTCCCGGCCTTCGCCAACAAGTTCGCCCGGGTGGCGGAAGTGGTGGTTGAAGACCCGACCATTCGAGCCGCGGCGCGGGAGAGTTTTCGCTTCTACCGCGAACAGGGCTATCCTCTGCAAGATCACCGTTTACAGCGACTCTGAGCACTCCAATGGACACTCCGAAACCGCAGCAAAAGTCCGCTCACCTGCTGGACGATCTCGAATCGATCCGTCAGTTGCTCGGCGACGACAACCTGCAACCGCCACTGCTGACCGATACGGTCGATGACGGTGAACAGGAACAGATTCCGATGCTGTTCGACTCGGTTGGCAACGAGCCGCCGGCTGTCGAACCGCCACCCGCTCCCGCCCCGACACCCGCTGCGAAACCGGCGCCCCCTGTGGATAAAGGTCCGGACGCCCTGCTGCATCTGGACAGCGAACTGCGCGCCGCCGCGCAATTGATCATGCAAGACGTGATCGACGACTTCGCCCCGCACATCGAAACCGAAATCAAACGCCGCCTCGAGGCGCGGATGGAACGGCTACTCAGCCAGTACGAATAACCGGCTGGATCCCCTGTGGCGAGGGGATTTATCCCCGATCGGCTGCGCAGCAGTCGTGAACCCTGCAAATGCGCAGCGAGATTGAAATATTGGGGCTGCTGCGCAGTCCATCGGGGATAAATCCCCTCACCACAAAGGTACATCCCCCAACATTAGGGTCCACCCAGCCTCCCCCGCTCGCCCTCGGCCCCATGCCCCGCTATACTTCCCGGCTTTTCCTGAATAAATGCCAATAGGGTCCCGCCGCGCATGGATAAGACCTACCAGCCGCACGCCATTGAAACTTCCTGGTACAACACCTGGGAGTCCGAGAACTACTTCGCACCGCAAGGCGCGGGCGATTCCTACACCATCATGATCCCGCCGCCGAACGTCACCGGCAGCCTGCACATGGGTCACGGTTTCAACAACGCGATCATGGACGCCCTGATCCGTTTCCGCCGCATGCAGGGTCGCAACACCCTGTGGCAGCCGGGCACCGACCACGCCGGTATCGCCACGCAGATGCTGGTGGAGCGTCAACTCGAAGCCCAAGGCCAGAATCGCCACGATCTGGGCCGCGAGAAATTCCTCGAAAAAGTCTGGGAGTGGAAGGATCAGTCGGGCGGCAACATCAGCCGTCAGATCCGTCGCCTCGGCTCGTCCGTCGACTGGAGCCGCGAGCGCTTCACCATGGACGACGGCCTCTCGGAAGCCGTTAAAGAAGCGTTCGTGCGCCTGCACGAAGACGGCCTGATCTATCGCGGCAAGCGTCTGGTCAACTGGGACACCAAACTGCACACGGCGATTTCCGACCTCGAAGTGGAAAACCACGACGAGAAAGGTTTCCTGTGGAACCTGAAGTACCCCTTGGCTGACGGCGCGAAAACCGCTGAAGGCAACGATTTCCTGATCGTCGCGACCACTCGTCCGGAAACCATGCTCGGCGACTCTGCCGTCGCGGTTAACCCGAACGATGAACGCTACAAAGCCTTGATCGGCAAATTTGTCGAGCTGCCGCTGGTTGGCCGCCGCATCCCGATCATCGCCGACGATTACTGCGATCCAGAATTCGGCACCGGTTGCGTGAAAATCACCCCGGCCCACGACTTCAACGACTACGAAGTTGGCAAGCGTCACAACCTGCCGCTGATGAACATCTTCGACAAGAACGCCAACGTGCTGCCAGCCGCCCAGGTGTTCAACCTCGACGGCACGCTGAACGAGAGCATCGACGGCAAGATCCCGGCGGAGTTCGCCGGCCTTGAGCGTTTCGAAGCGCGCAAGCAAATCGTCGCGGCCTTCGATGCCGCCTGCCTGCTGGTCAGCGTCAACGATCACGCCCTGAAAGTGCCGAAGGGCGACCGCTCCGGGACCATCATCGAGCCGTGGCTGACCGACCAGTGGTACGTTTCCACCAAGCCGTTGGCCGAGCCTGCGATTGCCGCCGTTGAAGACGGCCGCATCCAGTTCGTGCCGAAGCAGTACGAAAACATGTACTTCTCGTGGATGCGCGACATCCAGGATTGGTGCATCAGCCGTCAGCTGTGGTGGGGCCACCGGATTCCGGCCTGGTACGACGAGTCGGGCAAGGTCTACGTCGGCCGCGATGAAGCCGAAGTACGTGCCAAGCACAACCTCGGCCCGGACGTTGCGCTGCAACAGGACAACGACGTACTCGACACCTGGTTCAGTTCGGGTCTGTGGACGTTCTCCACCCTCGGCTGGCCGGAAAAAACCGAATTCCTGAAAAAATTCCACTCCACCGACGTTCTGGTCACCGGTTTCGACATCATCTTCTTCTGGGTTGCCCGGATGATCATGCTGACGATGCACCTGATCAAGAACGAGGACGGCACGCCGCAGGTTCCGTTCAAGACCGTTTATGTGCACGGTCTGGTACGTGATGGCCAGGGCCAGAAGATGTCCAAGTCCAAGGGCAACGTCCTTGACCCGCTGGACATCATCGACGGTATCGAACTGGAAGAGCTGGTGCAGAAACGCACTTCCGGCCTGATGCAGCCGAAACTGGCGAAGAAGATCGAGAAGCAGACCCGCGACGAGTTCGCCGACGGCATCGCCAGCTACGGCACCGACGCCCTGCGCTTCACTTTCTGCTCGCTGGCCTCGACCGGCCGCGACATCAAGTTCGACATGGGCCGCGTTGAAGGCTATCGCAACTTCTGCAACAAGATCTGGAACGCCGCGCGTTATGTTCTGGACAAGGGCGAGGACTGCGGCCAGAACGGCGAAGCCTACGAGCTGTCGCTGGCGGATCGCTGGATCATCTCGCAGTTGCAACGCACCGAAGCCGAAGTGACCCGTCAACTCGATCAGTTCCGTTTCGACCTCGCCGCACAAGCGCTGTACGAGTTCATCTGGAACCAGTACTGCGACTGGTACCTGGAATTGTCCAAGCCTGTGCTGTGGGACGAAAACGCGCCGATCGAACGTCAGCGCGGCACCCGTCGCACGCTGGTTCGCGTACTGGAAGTGGCGCTGCGTCTGGCGCATCCGTTCATGCCGTTCATCACTGAAGAAATCTGGCAGCGCATCGCGCCGCTGGCCGGTATTCAGGGCAAGACGATCATGCTGCAACCTTGGCCAGTGGCCAACGAAGAGCGCATCGATCCGGCCGCCGAAAACGACATCGAATGGCTCAAGGAACTGATGCTCGGCACGCGCAACATCCGTGGCGAAATGAACATCGGTCCGGGCAAGCCACTGCCGATATACCTGAAGAACGTCAGCGCTGAAGACCAGCGTCGTCTGACCGAGAACGAAGCGCTGCTGAAGAAGCTCGCGCGTCTGGAATCGATCACCGTTCTGAAGGCTGGCGAAGAAGCGCCGCTGTCCGCCACCGCTCTGGTCGGCGAGATGGAGGTGCTGGTGCCGATGGCCGGTCTGATCGACAAGGGCGCTGAACTGGCGCGTCTGGACAAGGAAATCCTGCGTCTGCAGGGCGAAGTCCAGCGTGTTGGCGGCAAACTGTCCAACGCCGGTTTCGTCGACAAGGCCCCGGCCGAAGTCATCGAGAAGGAGCGCGCCAAACTGGCCGAGGCTGAACAGGCCCTGAGCAAACTGGCCGAGCAACACGCGCGGATTTCCAGCCTGTAAGGGCAATTCGCAATGAAAAAGGGAGGCCACAATGGCCTCCCTTTTTTGTGCCTGCCACACCACAAATCCCCTGTAGGAGTGAGCCTGCTCGCGATAGCGGTGGATCAGTCAGCTGATTTTTGACTGACAATCCGTCATCGCGAGCAGGCTCACTCCTACAATTGGTCGGAGTTGCCCTTAGATGTGGGACAATACCCGCCACTTTCAGCCATACCCGAATCGACCACGCCCATGAACGCCCCCCGCACACCGAAACCTGCGCGCAAAAAGCCTGACTCCGCGACCCCGGCCAAAGCCGTTGAACCGCGTAAAGAGGCCAGCCTGCACCCGCGCAATCGCCATCAGGGTCGTTACGACTTCCCGGCGCTGATCAAGACCACGCCAGAACTGGCGAAGTTCGTGATCATCAATCCGTACGGCAAGGAAAGCATCGACTTCGCCAGCCCCGACGCGGTACGGGTGTTCAACCGGGCGCTGCTCAAGTCGTTTTATGGCATTCAGCATTGGGACATTCCGGCCGATTATCTCTGCCCACCGGTCCCGGGGCGTGCCGATTACGTGCACTTCCTCGCTGACCTGCTGGCCAGCATGAATGATGGCAAGGTCCCGCGTGGTGCGATCGTCAACGTGCTGGACATCGGCATGGGCGCCAACTGCGTTTATCCGCTGATCGGTAACAGCGAATACCGCTGGCACTTCCTCGGCTCGGAGATCGACCCGACGGCCGTTGCGGCTGCCACGGCCATCGTCCAGTCCAACGATCTGAACAAGGTCATCAAGCTGCGCCAGCAGGAGAACCGCAAGCACATCCTGATTGGTCTGTTGGAACCGGGCGAGCGCTTTGACCTGACCATGTGCAACCCGCCGTTCCACGCCTCGATGGACGAAGCGACCAAGGGCAGCGAGCGTAAATGGCGCGCCTTGGGCAAGGCTGATCCGAAACGCAAACTGCCGGTGCTGAACTTCGGCGGGCAGTCGGCCGAGCTGTGGTGTGAAGGTGGCGAAGCACGTTTCGTGACGCAATTGATCGCCGAGAGCGCGAATTTCCAGCACAAAGTGCTGTGGTTCAGCACCCTGGTGTCGAAAGCCTCGAACCTGCCAGCCATCGAAACCGCACTGAAAAAGGCCGGCGTACTGGAAAGTCAGGTTGTGGAGATGTCGCAGGGGCAGAAGCAGAGCCGTTTCGTCGCCTGGACCTTCCAGACCAAGTCCGAACAGCAGATCTGGCGCCGCGAGCGCTGGACCCGCTAACGCAGCGCAGCCCCCTGTAGGAGCGAGCCTGCTCGCGATAGCGATATATCAGTCGACATTCATGGTGACTGACCCACCGCTTTCGCGAGCAGGCTCGCTCCTACAAAGTTTTAGCGTGCACCGCCAAATTGCAGGCACAAAAAAACCGTGCCCGGATCGCTCCGGAGCACGGTTTTTTTATCGCTGCGTCTTACTTGTTCACAGCGTCGGTCAGGCCTTTGGCCACAACCAGCTTGATCACTTTCTTTGCAGGGATTTCGATGGCAGCGCCAGTCGAAGGGTTACGGCCAGTGCGGGCAGGACGCTCGGTCACTTTCAGCTTGCCGATACCTGGCAAGGTGATTTCGCCGCCGTTTTCCAGCTGATCAGCAACGATTTGGCCCAGTTGGTCCAGAGCGTTACGCGCGGTGGTTTTCGGCGCGTCGATAGCTTCAGCGATGTCGGCGATCAGTTGGTCTTTAGTAAGAGCCATGTAGTGTTCCTTCCCTATCAAATTCATATGGATTGCAGAGTGCAGTGTCAGCCATCGAGCCCGATCTTCTGGATCTGGCACCCTCGGCGATAACCACGACGAGTCGGGTTATAGATACCGAAATCAGGGTTTGGTTCGACCTGACAAATGCTGATTGCACGCTTAACGCAGTGACTTCGCGTAAGACCGGGCAAAACTAGCACAGAGACGGGGAAATATCCGCCTCTAGCTACCCATTTGGTCAGCTTTATTGCTCTAAATCGGTAAAAAACTGCATAAGGCCTGCCGCACGACCCGGATTTGCCGTTCAGCACCCGCCAAAACCAGTGGTTGCGGTACACTGGGCGCTTTTTCGGGGGAGCCTGCCCTCCTCCCTTCCAACAGCCGAGAAGCCCATGCCGATCCGTCATTGCATCGTCCACCTGATCGACAAAAAACCCGACGGCACGCCCGCAGTTCTGCACGCCCGTGACACGGAACTGGCCGAGTCTGCAGCCATCGAGAACATGCTCGCCGACCTCAACGAGAGCTATAACGCCAAACAGGGCAAAGCCTGGGGCCTATTCCATGCGGAATCCGGCGCGTTCCCGTTCAGCGGCTGGCTGAAGGAATACATGGAAGGTGGCAAAGACTTCACCGCGTTCAGCAAGGTGGCGGTCGAGCATCTGCAGAAGCTGATGGAAGAGTCGAACCTCTCGGTCGGTGGTCACGTGCTGTTCGCCCACTACCAACAAGGCATGACCGATTACCTGGCCATCGCCCTGCTGCATCACAGCGAAGGCGTGGCGGTGACCGATGAGCTGGATGTGACCCCGTCGCGCCACCTCGATCTCGGCCAGCTGCACCTGGCGGCACGGATCAACGTTTCCGAGTGGCAGAACAACAAGCAGTCCAAGCAGTACATTTCGTTCATCAAGGGCAAGAACGGCAAGAAGGTTTCGGAGTATTTCCGCGACTTCATCGGCTGCCAGGAAGGCGTCGACGGCCCGGGCGAGACCCGCACCCTGCTTAAGGCTTTCAGCGACTTCGTCGAAAGCGAAGACCTGCCGGAAGAATCCGCCCGCGAGAAAACCAAGACCCTGGTGGATTACGCCAGCAGCCAGGCCAAACTCGGCGAGCCGATGGGCCTGGAAGAGCTCTCGGAGCTGATCGACGAGGAGCGCCCGAAAGCCTTCTACGATCACATCCGCAACAAGGACTACGGCTTGTCGCCAGAGATTCCGGCGGATAAACGCACGCTCAACCAGTTCCGTCGCTTCACCGGCCGCGCCGAAGGCCTGTCGATCAGCTTCGAAGCGCATCTGCTGGGCTCGAAAATCGAGTACGACGAAGAGGCTGGCACCCTGGTGATCAAAGGCCTGCCGACCTCGCTCACCGATCAGCTGAAGCGGCGCAACTGATGCTCGGCAATGTGCTGAAGAAAGTCGCGCTGGTTCTGCTGGTGGTCGTGGTCTATCAGAATTGGGGCAAGATCGAGCGGGTGTTCAATCCGTCGCAGATGGTCGCAGAACAGACGCGGGCGCAGGCCAATGTCGTGCTCTATGCCACCGACTGGTGCGGCTACTGCAAGCAGACCAAGCGTTTTCTCGACAGCAAGGGGATTCCTTTCAAGGAGTTCGATATCGAGAAGGATGCCGAAGCGCGCAAGGCGTATGAAGCGCTGGGTGGACGCGGGATCCCGTTGATCGACGTCAACGGCACGTTGATTCGCGGATTTGATCCGGACGAAATCCTCGCAGCCCTCAAGTAATGCACTCCCCTGTGGCGAGGGGATTTATCCCCGATGGGCAGCAAAGCGGCCCCAGTTTTCAGCCGCAATGCGCATTTACAGGATTAGCGCCTGCTGCGCAGCCGATCGGGGATAAATCCCCTCGCCACAATTACTCCTCTCACCACCAAGTCAGGTGCGACTTGTTGATCAGCGTGCTTCGATACGGAATCCAAAGCGCGGGAAGTGCACATGCACCACGCCACCACGCTCGTCTTCACGGCGCAGGATCAAATCCTCGCGACCGGCAAACACCAACTCTCCCACCACCGGATCAACGCCGTAATCTGTCGCGGCAATCGCCACTTGCTGCCCAGCCTTGAAGCCGTTCGGATCAACGAATTGCTCATCCGGCAACGCCGCCGGCGTCGCATTCCGCGCCACCTCCAGCGCCTCCTCGGCCGTCATCGCGCTCGCCGCGCCATGCCCAAAACCCAACACGCGCCCCAGCCACGCGGCGACTGCCGGATAGTCGTCCACCAGCGGTGCGGTCACATGGGTCGCCTTGAGGAACCACAGTGGGTGCGCCAGTGCAAAGTCGGCAATCGACGGCTCACCGAACAGGAAGTCACCCTGCTCACGCTGTAGCTGCTGCTCCAGACGGGCCATGATCGTCGGCCATTGATGCTTGGCCTGCTCGGCAGACAAGCGGGTTGCACTGCCACCGCTGAACAGCCCGGCGCGGTCTGCGAGAAACGCTTTGATTGCTTCCGGCGGTAACTTGCCGAAACGCACCGCCACCGACTCAGGCTGAAACACCAGGCTGACGGCATGCTGGAACACCACCGAGTCGACCCAGGTCGCGAAACTCGCGGTAATCATTTCCCGACCTTCGGGAAAGAACGACGGCAGCGCCTTTTCCTGCTCCAGACGTCGCGCGATCAACGAAGTGTCGCAATAAATATCGGCGCCGATCTGCAGCACCGGCGTTTTGCGGTAGCCGCCCGTCAGCGCCGTCAGATCAGGTTTTGGCATCACCGGCGAAATGTACACCGAGCGCCAGGACAAGCCCTTGAACCCCAACAACAGGCGGGCCTTCTCGGCAAATGGAGAGGTCGGGTAATGATGGAGAATCAACTCGGACATGCTCGGCTCCGCCGCTCAGATAGTGAATCGGCAGCTTAGCGCGCATTTTGTTAGCAGCCTACAGATCTGGCTGATGGGAACCGATCAGTCAGATTGATAAGACGCGACCAGGCATTCCTTGGCGCTTTTGCGCAGTTTCTTGATCAACCGTTCCTGGCGCAAGGCGTCGCTTTTATCTCGGCACAACTCGGTATAGACCAATGCCATGGCCGGGCTGGAAAGGAAGAATCGCGCGCCTTTGCCGCTCTGATGCTTGGCGAAACGACGCACGGGATCGTCGCTGATCCCGCAGTACAACGAGCCGTTGGCCGCACGAACGAGGTAAACGAACCAGGACTTGCTCACCGGTTCGGCAACATCGACAGATTTTTCGCTAAGGCTCGTCACTTTGGGATCAAGGCGTGTAGGAAACAGGTCGCGATCTTATCAGCGACCGGCCTGAAATGCCTTCAGTCCCTTCAGTGCCTGCGCCCGCACGGCGTTGCGCACCAGCGGCGTCCAGCCGAGCAGCAGGCCTTTGAAACCCAGGGCCTGACGCGACCAGCGCCACAGGTCGAAGTGGTCGTGATGCTCGCAGATCTTGCCGTCGCGGAAGACGAAACGCGCCTGGATATCGTTGATAACGACGTTGCCGGTCTGGCTGAACAGATACGTCGCCACCCAATGGGCGCCACCGCTGCGCTCGTCGGCGCGGACGTTGTCGAAGGTCAGTGAGAAGTCTTTTGCCCGGGTGGTGAGCATGCGCCACATGTCGCCGGCATCACGGCCGCGCAATTCGCCGAAGGCCGGATCGCTGAAGACCACGTCATCGGTGTAGCACGCGGCCATGCCTTCGGCATCGAGACGCTGGAAGGCTTGGTAGAAGCGGGTGATCAACGCGGCGTGGGCTTCACTCATGGACAGTCTCCGGGAAATGTACAGATGGCCATCACGATAATCTGCAACGTCCCGAAACACTATCGGCATTCGCCTGCCGAATACCCGCAGTACACAAAACCTCGTAGGAGTGAGCCTGCTCGCGATGGCGTCTTTCCAGCCAACATTGCGCAGACTGACACACCGCTATCGCGAGCAGGCTCACTCCTACAGTTTGAATGGCGTCAGATCTTCTCGCTTTGCACTTGCACGTACAACGCACGCCCGGCGCCGAGGCCGGCGATGATCGCACCGGTTCCGATGATGCCAAAAATCCAGCCCACCGCATTCCAGCCACCGGTCCAGTCATGCACGATGCCAACCGCGAACGGCCCCATCGATGCCAGCGTGTAACCGAACCCCTGTGACATGCTCGACAGGTTCGCCGCAACGTGCGAATCCCGCGAGCGCAGCACGATCAGGGTCAGCGCCAGGCTGAACGTACCGCCCTGCCCCAGACCCAGCAGAATCGCCCAGCCCCACAGACCTTCGATCGGCGCGTACAGGCAACCGAACAGGCCGCCAAGGGTCAACGCCATCACCACCACGATCGCCAGACGCTGATCCTTGCCGCGTGTCGCCAGCCACGGTGCGGCGAGCGAACTGGCGAGCTGGATGATCACCGAGCCGGACAGCACTAGACCCGCTTGAGTCGGCGTCAGACCACGACCGATCAGGATCGACGGCAACCAGCCGAACACGATGTAGGCCAGCGACGATTGCAGGCCCATGTACAAGGTCACCTGCCAGGCCAGCGGATCACGCAGCAGACCGCGCACGCGATAAGCAACATTGTGTGCACCGTGTTTCTGCCCGACTTGCGGCAACCAGAACACCGCCGCCACCAGTGCCGGAATTACCCAGAAACCGAGCCCCATGGCCCAGCTGTGATCGAAATGTTCGCTCAGCGGCACGCTCGAACCCGCCGCCATGGCCGCGCCCAGACACAAGGCCATGGTGTAGACACCGGTCATGGTGCCGGCGTGTTTGGCAAAGTCGCGTTTGACAATGCCCGGCAGCAATACGCCGATGATGCCGATGCTCGCGCCGCCCAGGACGCTGCCGGCAAACAGGCCGATTTCACCGAAGTTGCTGCGCAGGATAATGCCGCCAGCGAGGGTCAGCAGAATGCCCAGTACCACGCGCTCGGCACCGAAACGCCGAGCCAGAATCGGCGCCAGCGGGGCGAACAACCCCAGGCAAAGCACCGGCAGCGTGGTCAGCAATCCGGCCTGAGCGGCGGACAGCCCCAGACTTTTCGACACGTCACTGAGCAGCGGCGCCATGCTCGACAGCGCCGGACGCAGGTTCAGCGCCACCAGAATCAACCCCAACAGCAGCAGCCACGGACGGCGCACCAGCGGGTGGCTTTGCTGCACCTGCTCGTCATCGGCCTCGGCATCGATCAGCAGCTCTTCAAGTTTCGGGGGTGTGGATATCTCGTTGCGGGACATGGATTTCTCGGTTTCAAGGTTCATTGATCAACTGCCTCGACAAGGCTTTGGCCCGTTCCGGGTCGCGTTGTTCGACCGCATCGAGCAAATCGATGTGCAGGTCGAACACTTCCTGACGGCGCGGGACGATGTTCAGGGTCTGACGCAATTGCGCGCCGACGATGCTGGAGAAATAGCGATAGAGCTCGCTGAGGGTCGGGTTGTGCGCGGCATCGACCAAACGACGATGGAACACCAGATCGCAAGCGATGTAGGTGTCGAGATCGCCGTGGTAGTGGCTACCGCTGGTCCCGAGCGCCTCACGCAATGCGGTGAGGTCCTCATCGGTACGGCGCAAGGCCGCCAGGCCGATGGCCTCGACTTCGAGGATGTGCCGGGTTTCTCGCGCTTGATCCAGCGAGCAGCGGGACAACGCCTTGAGCGTGTCCAGCGGGTCGACCAGAGCGCGCAAGTAACTGCCGTCGCCCTGGCGAATCTCGATCAACCCGGAAAACGCCAACACGCGCATGGCCTCGCGCACGGTGTTGCGGCTGATGCCCAGCTCGGCGCACAGCTCGGGTTCGGTCGGCAAACGCTCGCCAACCTGCCAGGCACCGCTGTTGATGCGCTGACGCAGTTGATCCAAGGCCTGGTCGACCAGGGATCGTTTAATAAGTGGAGAAGTTTCTGACATAGGATTCGCCCTTTCATCCAATCATAGGATGAATTTTCTGACATGTTAGTCAGACCCGTGTAGGACGGCAACCACCTAGGGTCAATCAGAGACACATGGAGCGGCATTTTCGATTGGTCAAAATTACCCTTTAAGGGTAATTTCAGGGACAGGGTTTTGGTTTCTTATGGAGAAGAACACGCCCCATTACGACTTGGCGGTGATCAAGGAGGATGTCAGAAGGCTCGGGATAAACGCGTTTACCAAGACTGCACGCAAAAGCGGTCGGGACATGGGCCTGAGCCTCAAGGAAATGCAGGACGTCGTTTTCGAACTGCAAAACAGGTTGTTGTACAAATCGATGACGACTTATGGCGACCATCGGGTTTGGCAAGACGTGTATCACATCACTTCGCATGATCTGGAGATTTACATCAAGGTCACTTATTGCTCAGGCGGTGAGCCTCCGGTGATCTCCTTCAAGGAGAAAAACCCATGAACACTAAACAATGCTTCAGTTGCGGAGCACCTGAAGGAATGCGGCACTTCGAAGGTCGTGCTGAAACCATGAGCGTCAAAGGCATGGAGCGCCGTCTTGATGATTTGTCTGGATGGGAGTGTCAGGCATGCGGGGAAGTCATATTCGACCCCGATAGCGCATTACGCTACTCGAATGCGAGTGACGAACTCGTCATTGCCGGCCGACAGATGATCGGTAACGAGATGAAGCGCATCCGCCGCAAGCTGCATCTGTCACAGAAGGAAGCGGTGCTGTTGTTGTCGGGTGGCGGGCACAATGCGTTTTCACGATATGAACGCGGCGACTCGCTTCCACCGAAAGCCCTGATAGTGCTGATGCGCCTGCTTGATCGTCACCCCCATCTACTCACCGATGCGCGCGCCTTGGCTGAAGGGGCAGATTTGAGAGGATTCAAGGATAACGTTCACAGAGAACACGAAACGCTCACCGTGTCTTGAAGCATCCATTGTAAAAAACCCGGCACAAGGCCGGGTTTGTTTTACACAAAAACCATCAATGCAAAATCTGACTCAGGAACAACTTCGTCCGCTCATTCTGCGGATTGTCGAAGAAGTCATTCGGCGCCGCCTGCTCAACGATTTCACCTTTGTCCATGAAGATCACGCGGTTCGCCACGGTGCGGGCAAAGCCCATTTCGTGGGTCACGCAGAGCATGGTCATGCCGTCTTCAGCCAGACCGATCATGGTGTCGAGCACTTCCTTCACCATTTCCGGATCGAGCGCTGAAGTCGGTTCGTCGAACAGCATGATTTTCGGTTTCATGCACAGTGCGCGGGCAATCGCTACGCGCTGCTGCTGGCCACCGGACAGTTGCCCCGGGAATTTGTGCGCCTGCTCCGGAATGCGTACGCGCTCCAGGTAATGCATGGCGATTTCCTCGGCCTTGCGCTTGGGCATCTTGCGCACCCACATCGGCGCCAGGGTGCAGTTCTGCAAAATGGTCAGGTGCGGGAACAGGTTGAAGTGCTGGAACACCATGCCGACTTCGCGGCGGATCGCTTCGATCTGCTTGAGGTCGTTGGTCAGTTCCACGCCATCGACGACGATGCGGCCCTGCTGGTGTTCCTCCAGACGATTGAGGCAACGAATGGTGGTCGACTTGCCGGAGCCCGACGGGCCGCACAGAACGATACGCTCGCCCTGTTTGACGTTGAGGTTGATGTCTTTCAGTACGTGGAACTGGCCGTACCACTTGTTGACGCCCTGCATCTGAATAATGCCTTCAGGGCCCACTGGCTTTTTGATTGCTTCGCTCATTTACAGAGAACTCCTAACGCTTGTGGCCAGTGTCGAGCTTGCGTTCCAGATGCATGGAATAGCGCGACATACCAAAACAGAAAATCCAGAACACCAGGGCGGCGAACACGTAGCCTTCGGTGGCCATGCCCAGCCATTTCGGATCGGCAGCGGCTTGCTTAACGCTGTTGAGCAGGTCAAACAAACCGATGATGATCACCAGACTGGTGTCCTTGAACAGCGCAATGAAGGTGTTGACGATGCCGGGAATCACCAGCTTCAGGGCTTGCGGCAGAATCACCAGGCCCATCGAACGCCAGTAACCGAGACCCATCGCCGCCGCCGCTTCGTACTGACCTTTGGGGATCGCTTGCAGACCGCCGCGCACCACCTCAGCCACATAGGCCGACTGGAACAGAATCACGCCGATCAGCGCCCGCAGCAGCTTGTCGAAGTTCATGCCTTCGGGCAGGAACAACGGCAGCATCACCGAGGACATGAACAGCACCGTGATCAACGGCACGCCGCGCCAGAACTCGATGAAGGTCACGCAGACCACGCGAATCGCCGGCATGTTCGAGCGCCGTCCCAGCGCCAGCACAATCCCCAGCGGCAAGGCACCGGCGATACCGACCGTGGCGATCACCAGGGTCAGCATCAGG
Source organism: Pseudomonas sp. TH06 (assembly GCF_016651305.1). GTDB lineage: Bacteria > Pseudomonadota > Gammaproteobacteria > Pseudomonadales > Pseudomonadaceae > Aquipseudomonas. Next base: position 268,515 of record NZ_JAEKEC010000001.1, read on the forward strand.
CCGCCCCATTGGCTGGTCGCCACGTTGGTCAGGCCGAAGCCGCCGTGCAGGAGGATGAATGCAATGATCGGGTACAGCACCAGGAAGCTCAGCCCGTAGATCGCTTTATGCGGCACACGCGAGATGAACAAAGGCGCTGCACCGAGGACCGCGAGCCACACGGTCAGGTCCACGCGCCAGCGCAGTTCCGGCGGGTAGTAGCCGTACATGAACTGGCCGAACCGCTGCTGAATGAACACCCAGCAGGCGCCGTCCTTGGTGCAGTCGGCGCGAGTGGTGCCGACCCAGTTGGCATCGAGGATGGCCCAGCTGAGGATCGGTGGCACCACGAGATAGATCAGATAGAACGCAAACAGCGTCAGCAGGGTGTTGAGCCAACTGGAGAACATGTTCGCGCGTATCCACGCCATCGGACCGAAGACCTTGGCCGGCGGCGGCATGTCGGGTTTGAAAGTATGAGTACTCATGCGCTTTTCCTTACCGCTCGATCAGCGCAATGCGCTTGTTGTACCAGTTCATCAGCAGGGAAATGCTGATACTGATCGCCAGGTACACGCTCATGGTGATGGCAATCACCTCGATCGCCTGACCGGTCTGGTTGAGCACCGTACCGGCGAACAACGACACCATTTCCGGGTAACCGATACCGGCCGCCAGCGAGGAGTTTTTCGCCAGGTTGAGGTATTGGCTGGTCAGCGGCGGAATGATCACGCGCAGGGCTTGCGGGATGATCACCTTGCGCAGGGTCGGGCCGTTGCGCAGGCCGAGGGAACGGGCCGCTTCGGTCTGGCCGTGGCTGACCGACTTGATCCCCGAACGGACGATTTCGGCGATAAACGCTGCCGTGTAAACAGTCAGGGCCAGGGTCAACGCGAGCAGTTCCGGGATCAGCACCCAACCGCCGACGAAATTGAAGCCCTGCAACTTGGGCATTTCCCAATGCAGCGGTGCGCCGAAGATCAGTGCACACAAGGTCGGGATCAGCAGCATGATCGCCAGCCCGGTCCAGAACTTGTGGAACGGTACGCCGGTTTCTTCAAAACGCTTGTTGGCCCAGCGACACATCAGCACGGTAGCGATGATCGCCACCACGACGCTGCCGAAAAAAGCCCAGAAGCCATCAGCCGCCAGCGCCGCCGGCATGTTCAGGCCTCGGCTGCTGACAAAGAAGATGTCGCCGAAGTTATGGCTGTTGCGCGGCCCCGGCATGGTCAGGAACACCGCGAAGTACCAGAACAGGATTTGCAGCAGCGGTGGAATGTTGCGGAAGACTTCCACGTACACCGTCGCCAGTTTGCTGATGATCCAGTTCTGCGACAGCCGCGCCACGCCGATGATGAAGCCGAGAATCGTCGCCAGAATCACGCCGATCACTGTCACCAACAGCGTATTGAGCAGACCGATGACAAAGACGCGGGCATAGCTGTCCGCTTCGGTGTAGTCGATCAGGTGTTGAGCGATGCCGAACCCGGCACTGCGCTCCAGAAAGCCGAAACCGGAAGTAATGCCCCGGTGCTGAAGGTTGGTTTGCGTGTTGTCGAACAAGTACCAGCCCAGCGAGACCACCGCGACAACGGTGATGATCTGGAATAGCCACGCACGCACTCGTGGATCGCTGAGGCTGAGCCTCTGCTTTGGTGCGCCGATTGATTTTTGCATGAAGTGCCCCGGAATTAATGGAACAAGAACATCACCCGGCGGTTGGCCCGCCGGGCGATAGAACCATTAGCGCACTGGTGGTGCGTATTGAATGCCGCCAGCGTTCCACAGCGCGTTCAGGCCGCGGTCGATTTCCAGCGGAGTGCTCTTGCCGAGGTTTTTCTCGAACACTTCACCGTAGTTGCCGACTTGCTTGACGATCTGTACAACCCAGTCTTTCGGCAGTTTCAGATCCTTGCCGTATTCACCGTCACCGCCGAGCAGACGAGCAACGTCCGGGTTCTTGGTCGACTTGGCTTCTGCTTCAACGTTTTTCGAGGTGATGCCGGCTTCTTCAGCGTTGAGCATGGCGTAGCCAACCCAGCGAATGATCGCCAGCCACTCGTCGTCGCCGTTACGCACGACCGGACCCAGAGGCTCTTTGGAAATGGTTTCCGGCAGAACCACGTAGTCTTTTGGCGAAGCCAGTTTGCTGCGCTGGGCGAACAGTTGCGATTTGTCCGAGGTCAGCACGTCGCAACGACCGGATTCCAGCGACTTGGCGCTTTCATCGGAGGTGTCGAAAGTGATCGGGGTGTATTTCAGACCGTTGCCGCGGAAGTAGTCGGAAACGTTCAGTTCGGTGGTGGTACCGGCCTGGATGCAGATGGTTGCACCGTCCAGCTCCTTGGCACTCTTCACGCCCAGCTTGTTGTTTACCAGGAAGCCGATGCCGTCATAGTAGGTAATGAAGCCCGGGAATTTCAGGCCCATGCCCGCGTCACGGGAGCTGGTCATGGTGGTGTTGCGCGACAGAATGTCGATCTCGCCGGATTGCAGCGCGGTGAAGCGCTCCTTGGCGTTCAACTGACTGAACTTGACCTTGGTCGCGTCGCCGAATACGGCAGCGGCTACGGCACGGCAGACGTCAGCGTCGATGCCGAGGATCTTGCCGGTAGCGTCCGGAACCGAGAAGCCTGGCAGACCGTCGCTCACGCCACACTGCACGAAACCTTTCTTCTGTACGGCATCCAGGGTTGCACCCGCCTGAGCGAACCCGCTGACGCCGAGTACTGCTGCTGCAGTCACGACTGCCAGAGTGGATTTCAACATCTTCATTCAAACCTCCAGTTTTGCTCTTGTTGTGTCGGAGCTTGAGTCCTGTCGCACCCTTTTGAGGCGTTGTTGACCCGTGTTGGCTTTTTTTGGGGTCAACCGACGTAAGACCTTCGCTATGAGTCTTTCAGGAGAAAATCCACATCATGGACAACTCACTTCTCACCAATCGGCCGAACGGGCTGTAGCCCTGTCACATTCGCTAAGCCCGTAGCGGCCATTGGCGAACATCCATCACCGGATTCGTTGCTATCCCTTCGCGAGTCGTACACTGATAGTGTTACCGCCAGGCTTGGGACGCTTCGTACACAGTCCTCCATAGCAAAGCCCGTACCACACCGGCCGCTGAAGCGATTGAGCGACAGGTCAATAGCAAAACTTGTACCCTTGCGACATCTTCTTAACGGATCAACCGGGCGCGCACTCCAATCACGCACTTAATGAGAGCGCCCGCACATATTTGGAGCAGCCATGACCGAGCCCTTGATTCTTCAGCCTGTTAAGCCCGCAGACGCCTGCGTGATCTGGCTGCACGGCCTGGGTGCCGACCGCTACGACTTTCTGCCAGTGGCTGAAGCGTTGCAGGAAAGCCTGCTGAGCACGCGCTTCGTTCTGCCACAGGCGCCGACCCGCCCGGTCACCATTAATGGCGGATATGCCATGCCGAGCTGGTACGACATCAAGGCCATGAGCCCGGCCCGGGCGATTGACCGCGATGAGCTGGAAGCGTCCGCAGATCGCATCATTGAATTGATCGAAGAACAGCGCGCCAGCGGAATAGACGCCTCGCGGATTTTCCTCGCCGGTTTCTCCCAGGGTGGCGCCGTGGTTTTTCACACCGCATTTTTGAAATGGCAGGGACCGTTGGGTGGCGTACTGGCGCTGTCGACGTATGCGCCGACTTTCAGTGATGAACTGGAATTGTCCGCCAGCCAGCAGCGCATTCCGGTGTTGTCGTTGCACGGTCAGTTCGACAACGTGGTGCAGAACTCGATGGGGCGTACCGCCTACGAGTATCTGAAGGCCCATGGTGTCACCGTGACATGGCAGGAATACCCAATGGAGCACGAAGTGTTACCCGAAGAAATCCGCGACATCGGTGTCTGGTTGAGCGAACGCCTGCGCTGATCGCGCGGGCTGGTTTCAGCCGCCGCAACACCCTTTGATCCCTCCCACTACGCCGCGCCCGATTCTTGCATTACACTGGCCGGCGTACATTCCTTAATCAATTGATGAGATGACCGTGCTCAAAGCACTCAAGAAGATGTTCGGTAAAAGCGAGGCTGAGCAGCTCGCGCCAGTTCCCAGTGCGCCGTCGCACGCCCCCGGCCATCGCAACGATGCCCGCCAGGCCGACCGCCCCGCTACCGTAGCGGCACCGAAACAAGAGGAAAAACCGGCCGCCGTCGCCACTCCAACGGCGGCTCCTGTTGCCGAAAGCGCGAGCAGCGAAGCGCCGAAACCGGCCAGACCGCGACGCGAACCGAAGCCCAAGGCTGCGGTTATCCCGTGGAAACTCGAAGACTTCGTCGTCGAGCCGCAGGAAGGCAAAACCCGCTTTCACGATTTCAAGCTCTCCCCGGAACTGATGCACGCCATCCAGGATCTGGGTTTCCCGTATTGCACGCCGATCCAGGCGCAGGTGCTGGGTTTCACCCTCGCCGGCAAAGACGCCATCGGTCGCGCGCAGACCGGCACCGGCAAGACCGCCGCGTTCCTGATCTCGATCATCACCCAACTCCTGCAAACGCCGCCGCCGAAAGAGCGCTACATGGGTGAACCCCGTGCGCTGATCATCGCGCCGACCCGTGAGCTGGTGGTGCAGATCGCCAAGGACGCCGCCGACCTGACCAAGTACACCGGCCTCAACGTGATGACGTTCGTCGGTGGCATGGATTTCGACAAGCAACTCAAGCACCTCGAAGCGCGCCACTGCGACATCCTCGTCGCGACCCCGGGCCGTCTGCTCGACTTCAACCAGCGCGGCGACGTGCACCTGGACATGGTCGAAGTGATGGTGCTGGACGAAGCCGACCGCATGCTCGACATGGGCTTCATCCCGCAAGTGCGGCAGATCATTCGTCAGACGCCACCGAAAAGCGAACGTCAGACGCTGCTGTTCTCTGCGACCTTCACCGAAGACGTGATGAACCTCGCCAAACAATGGACGACCGATCCGTCCATCGTCGAAATTGAAGTCACCAACGTCGCCAGCGAAAACGTCGAGCAACACATCTACGCCGTGGCCGGTGCCGACAAGTACAAACTGCTCTACAACCTGGTCAACGATAATGGCTGGGAGCGGGTAATGGTTTTCGCCAACCGCAAGGACGAAGTCCGCCGCATCGAAGAACGTCTGGTGCGCGATGGTGTGAATGCTGCGCAACTGTCCGGCGACGTGCCGCAACACAAGCGCATCAAGACCCTGGAAGGTTTCCGCGAAGGCAAGATCCGCGTGCTGGTCGCCACCGATGTTGCCGGTCGCGGCATCCACATCGACGGCATCAGCCATGTGATCAACTTCACCCTGCCGGAAGTCCCGGACGACTACGTGCACCGCATCGGCCGTACCGGTCGCGCCGGCGCCGATGGCGTGTCGATCAGCTTTGCCGGTGAAGACGACTCCTATCAGTTGCCGTCCATCGAAGAGAAGCTCGGTCGCAAGATCAGCTGTGAAACGCCGCCGACGCATCTGTTGCGTGCGGTTGAGCGCAAGCGCCCGCAATAAGCGACGCTATAAAGAGAAAGCGCAGCCGGCAACGGACTGCGCTTTTTTTTCGTCCGGCGTCTCAACAGGTGCTTGCGAGAGATAACTAAAAGTCCATAATGGACAAATTAGTTTAGATTTTGCCTCCGGAGTCTGCCATGTCCAGTACGCCCTACGTGATCGACCAAATCCAGGCCCGCGAGTTGTTGGCGCGCATCGACGTGCCGCAAATCCTGCGCAAGCTGTTCCGAGACCTTGCGGCCGGGCATGCTGTGCAGCCGGCGCAGCAACTGGTGGAATTCCCGCAGGGCGCCGGCGACTTCATTAATTATCTGGGTGTGCTGGCTGAAGACGGTGTGTATGGAGTGAAGACTTCGCCGTACATCGTTCGCGAGCAAGGTGCTCTGGTGACGGCGTGGACGCTGCTGATGTCGATGCAGACCGGGCAGCCGTTGTTGCTGTGTGATGCGGGTGAGCTGACCACCGCACGTACTGCTGCGACCACGGCTGTGGCGGTCGATGCCTTGGCTGCGTTGAACGCTACCCGACTGGCGATCATTGGTAGCGGCAAGGTTGCCCAAGCACATCTGCACTATGTGAAATCGCTGCGTGACTGGCAGAGCATCAGCGTGTATTCGCCATCGCTAACTGAAGACCGCGAGACTCAGGCACTGCTGAAAGCCATTGCGCCCGACCTGACAATTGCGCCCAGCCGCGAAGCCGCTGTCACTGATGCCGACGTGATCATGCTCTGCACCTCATCCGCAGGCCCGGTGATCGAACCCGGCGCCTTGAGCAAACCGGCGCTGATCACCTCGATCAGTACCAACGCTCCGCGTGCCCATGAAGTCCCACCGAACAGCCTCAACGACATGCAGGTGTTCTGCGACTATCGTCTGACCACGCCGGGGTCGGCGGGTGAGATGCTGATTGCCGCCGAGCAGCACGGCTGGAGCAAGGAGTCGATCATCGGCGACCTGGCGGATCTGCTCAGCGAGAAAGTGCAGCGCCCCGGTTACGACCGTCATGTGTTTTTCCGCTCAATCGGCCTGGGCCTGGAAGACATCGCCCTGGCCAATGCGGTTTATCACCTGACCCACTAACACCAAAATCCCCTGTAGGAGTGAGCCTGCTCGCGATAGCGGTTTTACATTCAACATTATTGTTGACTGGTACACCGCTATCGCGAGCAGGCTCACTCCTACAGGAGATCTGCGTTTTTTTCGATCTTGAGTACTAACTGGAGACCTTCATGAGCCAGGCAGATTTCATCATCATCGGCGGCGGGATTGCCGGCGCTTCCACCGGGTTCTGGCTGTCGCCGCACGCCAAAGTGATCGTGCTCGAACGTGAGTCGCACCCGGCCTATCACTCCACCGGCCGCTCCGCCGCGCTGTTCACTGCAGCGTACGGCACGCCGCAAGTACGAGCACTGACCTTGGCTAGCCGAGCGTTTTTCGACAATCCACCGACTGGCTTCTGCGAACACCCGCTGCTGACTCCGCGCGGCGAAATGACCGTGGATTTCACCGGGGACGCCGCCGAACTGAACAATCAATACCTCAGCGCCAAAGCCACAGTGCCGGAGATGCAGCTGCTAAGCGCCGATGAAGCCTGTGCCCGAATGCCGATCCTGCGCCGGGAGAAAGTCCACGGCGCGATCTACGACCCGAGCGCCAGCGACATCGACACCGATGCCCTGCATCAGGGCTACCTGCGTGGCATTCGTCGCAATAACGGCGAAGTCCATACCGATTGTGAAGTGCTCGGCTTGAGCCGCGACGCCGACGGCGTGTGGCAGGTGCAGACCAATGGCCAGACCTTCAGCGCGCCGGTGATCATCAACGCCGCTGGCGCCTGGGCCGACAAGATCGGTGCACTGGCCGGCGCCCGATCGCTGGGCCTGCAACCGAAACGCCGTGCCGCGTTCATCTTCGCCGGGCCCGAAGGCGTCGACACCCATCACTGGCCGATGCTGGTCAGCCTCGACGAATCGTTCTACATGAAGCCTGACGCCGGCATGTTCCTCGGCTCGCCGGCCAACGCCGACCCGGTCGAGCCCCACGACGTGCAGCCGGAAGAGCTGGACATCGCCATGGGCATTTACCAGATCGAGGAAGCCACCACGCTGACCATCCGCCGCCCGACCCGCACCTGGGCCGGTCTGCGCAGTTTCGTCGCCGACGGTGACTTGCTCAGCGGTTTTGATCCGCAAGTACCAGGACTATTCTGGGTCGCGGCGCAGGGCGGTTATGGTATTCAGACTTCACCGGCGATGGGCCAGGCCAGTGCGGCGCTGGTGCGCGGCCAGCCGTTGCCCGAACAACTAAGCCGGTTTGGTTTGAGCAGCCACATGCTCTCCCCCAGCCGCCTCGTCTGATCGTCCATCCGGATGACGCGCCCTACGGATTGCGGCACACTCGCAGCGCCCCCTGTTCACGGGGGCGCTGACGCTGCCTGGAGCTCCACTGTCATGACCGCCCCCGAATTCGACCCGGCGCTGGATAACTTCCGCGCCATCGCCGATGCCATCGCCACACTGTTTTTCCCCCACGCTGAAGTGGTGCTGCACGACCTGCGTACGCAGAAGGTCGATTACATCGCCAACAACCTGTCCAAGCGCGAGATCGGCGACGAGTCGTCGCTGGAGGACATGCTCAGCGAGGATGTCAGCGACAGAAACATCGGCCCGTACGAAAAACTCAACTGGGACGGTCAGAAAATTCGCAGCCTGAGCACCGTGCTGCGCGACCGCGAAGGTCTGCCGCTGGCGGTGTTGTGCATCAATCTGAATATTTCGCTGTTCGAAAATGCCAAGGCTGCGCTGGATCTGTTTCTCTCACCGAGCAAACTGATTCCGCAGCCGGATTCACTGTTTCGCGATGACTGGCAGGAGCGCATCAACACGTTCCTGCACGCCTGGCTGCGCGAGCGGCAACTGAGCCTGAACCTGCTGACCCGCGATCACAAACGCGAACTGGTGCTGGCGCTGCACGCTGAGGGCGCGTTCAAGGGCAAGAGCGCCTCGAACTATGTGGCCAATGTGCTGAACATGGGGCGGGCGACGGTGTACAAGCATTTGAAGGAACTGAAAGGCTAGGGATTTGCGGTGATTGATCTGGCCCCATCGCGAGCAGGCTCACTCCTACATTTGAAATGCATTCCCCTGTAGGAGTGAGCCTGCTCGCGATAGCGGCTTATCAGTCGCCGTAGATATCCGACTTGAAATACTTCTCGGAAATCTTCTGATACTCGCCACTCGCGCGAATGCCATCAATCGCGCCATTCAACTGGCTGACCAGCTCGGCGTTGCCCTTGCGCACCGCAATCCCCGCACCCTCGCCCACGTATTTCGGGTCCTTCAACTCAGGCCCGACAAACGCATACCCCTGGCCACGCGGCATCGACAGGAAATCATTCAGCGGAATGGTGTCGGCAAAGATTGCATCAAGCCGCCCCGCCGCCAGATCCATGTAGATTTCTTCGTTGTTGCTGTAGCGCTTGACGTTGATGCCCTTGGGTTCAAACACCTCAGTGGCATAACGGTCAGTGGTGGTGGCGCGCTGCACGCCGACGTTCTTGCCCTTGAGGCTGGCGTACTGGTCATCGACCGTGGCGCCGTCCTTCATCACCAGTCGCGATGAAGTGAAATAGTATTTGTGGGTGAAATCCACCGATTTCTTGCGGTCTTCGTTGATGGTCATCGACGACAGCGCCATGTCGATTTTCTTCACTTTCAGCGAAGGGATCAGACCGTCGAACTCACCTTCAACCCACACACACTTGACCTTCATCTGCGCGCACAGGGCATTGCCGATGTCGTAGTCGAAACCGACGATTTCGCCTTTGTCGGTTTTCGAGGCGAAAGGTGGATAAGCGGCTTCGATGCCGATGCGCAGGGTTTGCTCGGCGGCGAACACGCTGGCGGATGCCAACAGGCTGAGGGCCAGACCGGTGATGAGGGGGAGTTTCTTCATATTCGTTCTCTCGCGGGTTGTTGTTGGTTTGGCAAGATGAAGAAGGGCAGCTGTGAGCTATTAGCTACGAGCGGCGGGATTGATTTTTTTGTACTTGGAAATCCATATTGGACTTATAGGTACAAACCGTCAATCGCACATGAAGGCGTGTCCGCTGGTTTTTCTGGTGATGCAAATGACGTCATCGCGAGCAGGCTCACTCCTACAGGGGAACGCATTCCAACTGTAGGAGTGAGCCTGCTCGCGATGACTGACTTGAGGGCAACGCGGGTTTTACTTGTTCCAGCGATCCGCAGCGGCATAATCACTGTCGCGCCCTTCAACCCAACGCGGGCCGTCGCTGGTGTTTTCTTTCTTCCAGAACGGCGCGCGGGTTTTCAGGTAATCCATGACAAAGGCGCAGGCGTCGAACGCCGCCTGGCGATGGGCGCTGGCGGCGCCGACGAACACGATCGGTTCGCCCGGCTCCAGCGCGCCGATGCGGTGCAGCACTTCCAGTTTCAATAATGGCCAGCGCTGTTCGGCCTCGACGGCAATCTTGCCCAGCGCTTTCTCGGTCATGCCCGGATAGTGCTCGAGGAACATCCCCGCGACATCGAGCCCGTCGTTGAAGTCGCGCACGTAGCCGACAAAACTCACCACCGCGCCGACGCCGACATTGGCCGCGTGCATCGCGTTGACTTCAGCCCCCGGATCAAACGGCGTGGCCTGCACACGAATCGCCATGGCTCAGCCTCCGGTCACGGTCGGGAAAAACGCCACTTCGTCGCCATCGACCACCGGCTCGTCGAGCTGGCAGAGGTCTTCGTTGCGCGCGCACATCAGGTTCTGCTCGCTCAATACCTCAGCGCCATCACGTTGCGCCAACAGCGCACGCACGTCGTCGACGGTGGCGAAATCGCCTTCAACCTTTAGCGAGTCCACGCCCAGCGCTTCACGGTAACGGGCAAAAAATTTCACGGTCAGGTTCATGGCTGCTCCGCCTGAAAGTGCCCGCTCTTGCCACCGACCTTCTCCAGCAGACGCACACTTTCGATGGTCATGCCACGATCGACGGCTTTGCACATGTCGTAGATGGTCAGCGCGGCGACGCTGGCGGCGGTCAGCGCTTCCATTTCGACGCCGGTCTGCCCGGAGAGCTTGCAACGGGCGACGATGCGCACGGTGTCATCGCCGTCAGCGCTGAGTTCGACTTTGACGCCGGTGAGCATCAGCGGGTGGCACAGAGGAATCAGATCGCTGGTTTTCTTCGCAGCCTGGATGCCGGCAATGCGCGCCACGGCGAACACGTCACCTTTGGGATGGCCGCCGCTGACGATCATCTGCAGGGTTTCGGGGAGCATGCGCACCAGCGCTTGGGCCGTCGCTTCACGGAACGTCACGGCTTTTTCGGTGACGTCGACCATGTTGGCGCGACCTTGGGAATCGAGATGAGTCAGCACGGGATTACTCCTGATCAGGAGCGTGGATTGTAAACCTGCGGGTCAAATTTCCGCACCACTGATTATGAATTCACCACCATCCCTTGTAGGAGTGAGCCTGCTCGCGATAGCGGTCTGATATTCAACATTGATGTCGACTGATCGATCTCTATCGCGAGCAGGCTCACTCCTACATTTTGATTTGTGTTTGGGCATAAAAAAACCGGGCGGCTTTTGGGTCGCCCGGTTTTTGCTGAAAGGTTACAAATGCGATTCGGCGTATTCGGCCAGAATCGAGCGAGGTACCCCTTGCAGGGTGATGTGCACACCGTTGGGGAAATCCTTGAAGCGTTCAGTCAGGTAGGTCAGCCCGGAGCTGGTCGCGGACAGGTAAGGGGTGTCGATCTGTGCCAGGTTGCCCAGGCACACCACTTTGGAACCGGCGCCGGCACGGGTGATGATGGTTTTCATCTGGTGCGGCGTGAGGTTCTGGCATTCGTCGATCAGGATCAGGCTCTGCTGGAAGCTGCGACCGCGAATGTAGTTGAGCGATTTGAACTGCAACGGCACTTTGCTGAGGATGTAGTCGACGCTGCCATGGGTGTTTTCGTCATCCATGTGTAAGGCTTCGAGGTTGTCGGTGATGGCGCCCAGCCAAGGCTCCATTTTTTCCGCTTCGGTGCCGGGCAGGAAACCGATCTCCTGGTCGAGGCCCTGCACGCTACGGGTGGCAATGATGCGGCGATAACGCTTGCTGACCATGGTCTGCTCGATTGCAGCGGCCAGCGCCAGAATGGTTTTACCTGAGCCTGCGGCACCGGACAGGTTGACCAGATGAATGTCCGGATCGAGCAACGCATACAGCGCCAGGCTCTGATAGATATCGCGTGGCTTGAGCCCCCACGCCTCCTGATGCAACAGCGGTTCCTGATGAAGGTCGAGGATCAGCAAGCGGTCTTCTTCAATCTCCTTGATCCAGCCAACGAAGCCCTGTTCATCAATGATGAATTCGTTGATGTGCACCGCTGGCAGGTTGTCGATCAATTGCACCTGGTGCCAGGTGCGGCCGTGGTCCTGACGGGTTTCGACCTTGCTCACACGGTCCCAGAAAGAGCCGGTCATGTTGTGATAGCCGTTGGGCAACAGGGACACGTCGTCGACCAGTTGGTCGGTGCTGTAGTCCTCGGCATCGATGCCGCAGGCGCGCGCCTTGAGGCGCATGTTGATGTCTTTGGTGACCAGCACCACCGGTTTTTTCGGGTCGCGGGTGTGCAGGTCGATCAGTTGGTTGATGATTTTGTTGTCGTTCAGATGCTCGGGCAGAATCAGGTTCGATTCGGCCTGCTTGCTCATCAGAATTGACAGCAAACCTTTCGGCCCGCCCTTGCCGCGCTGGATCGGCACACCCAGTTCGACATCTTCAGGCGAAGCATCGCCCAGGGTCTTGTCGATCAGCCGGATGGCTTGGCGGCATTCAGCGGCCACGCTGTGATGCCCACTCTTGAGCTTGTCCAGCTCCTCAAGCACGGTCATCGGGATCGCGACGTGGTGTTCTTCGAAATTCAGCAGGGCGTTTGGATCGTGAATCAATACGTTGGTATCGAGTACATAAAGGATTGGCTGGTTGGAAGAAGGGCTACGTCCGTGATCATCCATACTCGGTCACCTTTGTCAGAGCCAGTAGACGCAATACCTGGGCGGTGCTGCGCCTCGAAGTGACTGCCGAAATCTCACCTGCGGAGATTCAAGTGACTGCAAACAAATGGGTCTTGGGAGACGCCACCTGTGTTGCAGGTTTCGGCGGTCTGTCTTCGTAATACTCCAAAACCCATGACATAAAAAAGCACTTTGACGGTTTTTTTAAGTTTATTTTGCAAAGTGACGAAAAGCCCTTGGCGGACCGCCCTGCCCCCGTTAGAGTCGGAAGTCCGCCTGCATCGAAATCCTTGTAAAAATCGCCCAAAGCCCAATGTTTCCGGGCTTTCTGCGTTTCTCAGCGAAACGCGTCCTGACAGTCTTCCCAACCGATCCCGCTTTGCGCGGTCTGCGTGATCAGCCACGGCATCGCCGTCTTCACGGCGTCCTGTTTCATGTTGAAATTGATCACCCCATGACGCCACAACAGCATCAGGGTCAGCACCCGTTGCGCGCTCTGAGGCCCCTTGAGCTTGCCGGCGCCATCCTGGGCATCGATGTCCCACAACGCCACTTGCAGGCCCTGGGTGTTGAAGAAACCTTGCGCATCGCTGCGACGCTGACCATCCGGCGGACGAAACAGCGGCACGTAGTTCTCCGGCAGTTTGTTCTTCACCAGGTCGGCACTGCGACGCACCGAGTCCTGCCAGTCCTGCCAGTGGCTGTGGGAGCGGAACTCCCAACCTTGCACACCCACGCATTGTTGCGAAAACGCTGCTTGCAGGCTGCTCACCGAGCGGTCAGCCAGCCGTGCCTGGATATCCTTGCCGAGCATGAAGAAGGTGCCGCTCATGTTCGACTTGCGCAGGTACTCGGTCAGCCAGTCGGTGTTGTCCGGTTGTGCGTTGGCAGCGCTGTCGAATGTCAGCACAAACAGTCGGTCATGCATCTCGTCGCCATTGCGCTCATAGTCGCCGAAACGATCGATTTCGCTGCTGGTCTGCGGGAACAGCGCGGCCTTGCGCAGCAGTTCGTCGAGGTATTGCAAATGGAAGATCCGGCTCGGCTCGGCCCACTTGGTGTAATAGCTGTCGTCGCTGACCACAAACTTGGCGGCCTGCTCGCGCAGGGTCGGCAGGTCTTCGACGAGGAAGCAGAACGACGCGTCCTGATCGCAGCTTTGCTGGGCGAAGTTGTAGTTGGCCAGCAGGCGCTGCCAGAGGCGCTGGCGCAGGCTGTTGATCGCGTCGATATTGACCGTGCGCAGCCCCAGACGCTGGGCGAGCGCGGCCTCGTCTAGCGATTCGGTGCCGAGCAGGCCCCGGGCGAACATGAGGATTTCCGCCCGGGAAGCGACGTCGAACAGCGTCGGGCTGGTCAGTTGCTCCGGCCAGGTGCTGCGATCCAGCGTCGCCACATCGCCCGGCGCCGCAACGGCACCGAAGCTCAACAGCCACGCGGTGAATAAAAGAACAATGCGCAAAGGGGCGTCTCCATAACAAAACCCGCGCGGCACTATAGCTGATAAGGCACGACGCCGACCCCTGTAGGAGTGAGCCTGCTCGCGATAGCAATAGATCAGTCACCACAATGCTGAAAGTCATACCGCTATCGCGAGCAGGCTCACTCCTACAGGGATCGCGGCAAGCCGTCGATCACCTATCACGCTCATAGCTGGAGTCAACTCGGCCAACCCCCTAGAATCGCCCCCACGATTAAAGGAGACGACTTCATGCTGATGGTGATTTCCCCCGCCAAGACCCTCGATTACGAAACGCCGCCGGCGACCCAGCGCTTCACCCAGCCGCAATACCTCGACCATTCGCAGGAACTGATCCAGCAATTGCGCGACCTGACGCCGGCGCAAATCAGCGAGCTGATGCACGTCTCCGACAAGATCGGCGGGCTCAACGCCGCACGTTTCGGCAGCTGGACGCCCGCGTTTACGCCAGAAAACGCCAAGCAGGCGCTGCTCGCGTTCAAGGGTGACGTCTACACCGGTCTTGACGCGCAGTCCTTCAGCGAAGCGAACTTCGATTACGCGCAAAAACACCTGCGCATGCTCTCCGGCCTCTATGGCCTGCTGCGCCCGCTGGACCTGATGCAACCGTATCGTCTGGAGATGGGCACCAAACTGGCCAATGCCCGTGGCAAGGACTTGTATGCCTTCTGGGGCACGCGCATCAGCGAATGGCTGAACGAAGCGCTGGCCGATCAGGGCGACGACGTGCTGCTCAACCTGGCGTCCAACGAATACTTTTCGGCGGTCAAACGCACAGCCCTGAACGCACGGATCATCAACACCGAGTTCAAGGATCAGAAGAACGGCCAGTACAAGATCATCAGCTTCTATGCGAAGAAGGCCCGTGGCCTGATGAGCCGCTTCGTGATCCAGGAAAAAATCAACGATCCGGCCCAGCTCAAGCAGTTCGATGTGCAGGGTTATCGCTACAGCGCCGAGCAATCGAAACCGGACAATCTGGTGTTTCTGCGCGACCACGCCCCCGAATAAAGCATGCCCAATGCACGACTCTTTCTATAAAGAGTCGTGCAGCTCGCACGATGTCAAAAATCCCTCGCCTTATTTCGCCATTTTTATGGCGCCAGAAAATAATCCCTGTCCTTTCTAATTTTAGTTTCACTCGACACTGATCATTTTTTTCAGTAGTGGCACCTAAAATTTTTCGCGGTAGTGGCACAAAACTATCTAACGCGATTAATCGCCTATATATAAAGGGCGAAACGGAAAGTGCTATCAAATTGAGACCAGTGCCATCTTCGACAATATTTCAAGAAATTTCAGATTTCGTGATGAGCGGACAGGAACTATGTCCAAATGCATAGCTCATACCACCGGTAACGATTCTCGCTGAGTTTGTACGAGATAACTTACGCAGAGCAGATAGCCATGTAACCAAGTTGTCACAGCAACTTGCCCAGATGACTAACTAGTCTGAAAGCAAATCGAAGGACAGGAGATAGGCACCATTAATATCCCCTACAAGGCCATGGCCGCGCCCCTATAAACGTGCTCGCCTGAGCACCAAACCGCTTGATCTACGGGCCTTTCGCCTGACATCAAGCGCGCAAGACAAATGCACAAGAGTCTTCTCGACAGAAGATCCGCTGCATAACAGGGCACGTCATAACTATAAGGCCTGGTTGCGCACATCTTGAGTGCACTTATTTAGACACTCGGAACTTTATATGCCTGCACACGGCATTGTGGCGCCTGTAAGCCGCACTTTCGAGTGCACTAATGAACGCTGAACACCATTAACTCCGGCCTTCTAAGGCCTGATATATACAGAGGTAATTGCGATGCGCATCAGCATATTTGGTTTGGGTTACGTTGGCGCAGTATGTGCCGGTTGCCTGTCTGCACGGGGCCATGACGTGGTTGGCGTCGATGTTGCCAAAGACAAGATCGACATGATCAACGCTGGCAAATCCCCCATTGTTGAACCGGGCCTGGGCGAACTTCTGCAACAGGGTATCCAGACCGGTCGTCTGCGTGGCACGACCAACTTCGCCGAGGCGATTCGCGACACCGACCTGTCGATGATCTGCGTCGGTACGCCGAGCAAGAAGAACGGCGACCTGGAACTGAACTACATCGAGGCCGTGTGCCGCGAGATCGGTTTTGTTCTGCGTGAGAAAACCACCCGCCACACCATCGTCGTGCGCAGCACCGTATTGCCGGGCACCGTCGCCAACGTGGTGATCCCGATTCTCGAAGACTGCTCGGGCAAGAAGGCCGGTGTCGACTTCGGTGTTGCGGTCAACCCTGAGTTCCTGCGTGAATCCACCGCCATCGCCGACTACGACCTGCCACCGATGACCGTCATCGGCGAGTTCGACAAGGCTTCCGGCGACGTCCTGCAATCGCTGTACGAAGAACTCGACGCGCCGATCATCCGCAAGGACATCGCCGTTGCCGAGATGATCAAGTACACCTGCAACGTCTGGCACGCGACCAAAGTGACCTTCGCCAACGAGATCGGCAACATCGCCAAAGCGGTCGGCGTCGATGGCCGCGAAGTGATGGAAGTGGTCTGCCAGGACAAGACCCTCAACCTGTCCCAGTACTACATGCGCCCGGGTTTTGCTTTCGGCGGCTCCTGCCTGCCAAAAGACGTCCGCGCCCTGACCTACCGCGCCGGTTCCCTGGACGTCGAAGCACCGCTGCTCAACTCGCTGATGCGCAGCAACGAATCGCAAGTGCAGAACGCTTTCGACATCGTTGAAAGCCACGACAAACGCAAAGTCGCCCTGCTCGGTCTGAGCTTCAAGGCCGGCACCGACGACCTGCGCGAAAGCCCACTGGTAGAACTGGCCGAGATGCTGATCGGCAAGGGTTACGACCTGAGCATCTACGACAGCAACGTCGAGTACGCCCGTGTTCACGGCGCGAACAAAGACTACATCGAGTCGAAAATCCCGCACGTATCGTCCCTGCTCAACGCGGACTTCGATTCGGTGATCGACAACTCCGACGTGATCATCCTCGGCAACCGCGACGAGAAATTCCGCGCGCTGGCCCAGCAAGCACCGCACGGCAAACAGGTCATCGACCTGGTCGGCTTCATGGCCAAAGCCACCGACGCCGGCACCCGTACCGAAGGTATTTGCTGGTAAGGCAGCCCTGTAGGAGCTGTCGAGTGAAACGAGGCTGCGATCTTTTCGGGAACACCAAAATCCCAAGCGAAAGATCAAAAGATCGCAGCCTTCGGCAGCTCCTACATGTCCTTGCAAGTTTTTGTAAGCCTGCCTTAACCCCATCGGGCCCGGCCCGAGATAGAGACGGATGCAGATTATGCACAGGCTAAAACACGGCCTACTTCAGGCCGCCGGTTGGCTGTTCTACCTAAGTTTGTTGATGGGCCTGGCCTTGATGCTGCCCACGTCCACGTTCGACTCCGAGTCGAAGGACTTTATTTTCCTGATTGGCGCCGTGGGTATCTGGCGCTACTCGATGGGTGCGACGCACTTTGTGCGCGGCATGATTTTTCTCTACATCGTTTACCCGCACCTGCGCCGCAAAGTGCGCAAGCTGGGTAAGGCGGCGGACCCGTCGCATGTGTTTCTGATGGTCACCAGTTTCCGTATTGACGCGCTGACGACTGCGCAGGTCTACAGCTCGGTGATCCGCGAAGCCATCGACTGCGAACTGCCGACCACCGTGGTCTGCTCGATCGTTGAAATGTCCGATGAGCTGCTGGTGAAAAGCCTCTGGGCGCGGATGAACCCGCCAGAACGCGTGAAGCTCGACTTCGTGCGCATTCCCGGCACCGGAAAACGTGATGGTCTGGCCTATGGTTTCCGCGCGATCTCCCGTCACCTGCCGGACGAGCGCGCCGTGGTTGCCGTGATCGATGGCGACACCGTGCTTGGCGAAGGCACCGTGCGCAAGACCGTGCCGTGGTTCCAGTTGTTCGGCAACGTCGGCGGCCTGACCACCAACGAGTTCTGCGAAGTGCGCGGCGGCTACATCATGAGCGAATGGCACAAGCTGCGTTTCGCCCAGCGCCACATCAACATGTGCTCGATGGCCCTGTCCAAGCGCGTGCTGACCATGACCGGGCGCATGTCGGTGTTCCGCGCCACCGTGGTGACCAACCCGGAATTCATCGCCGACGTTGAAAGCGATTCGCTGCAACACTGGCGTCTGGGCCGCTTCAAGTTCTTGACCGGCGACGACAAGTCGAGCTGGTTCAGCCTGATGCGCCTCGGCTACGACACCTTCTACGTGCCTGACGCAGCGATCAACACCGTTGAACACCCGCCGGAAAAAAGCTTCATCAAGGCCAGCCGCAAACTGATGTTCCGCTGGTACGGTAACAACCTGCGGCAGAACTCGCGGGCACTGGGCCTGGGTGTGAAACGCCTCGGCGCGTTCACTTCGGTGGTGTTGTTCGATCAGCGCGTGTCGATGTGGACGTCCCTGCTCGGCCTGACCGTGGCGCTCATCGCCAGCTTCAAATACGGCGGCGCGTTCATCCTTGCCTACCTGCTGTGGATCGGCATCACTCGCCTGATCCTGACCTTGCTGTTGTCGTGTTCCGGTCACCGCATCGGCCCGGCTTACCCGGCGATTCTCTATTACAACCAGATCGTCGGCGCGATGGTGAAGATCTACGTGTTCTTCCGCCTCGACCAACAATCCTGGACTCGCCAACCCACTTCCCTGACCCGTGATCTCGCCAGCTTTCAACGTTGGTTCAACACCTGGTCGTCTCGGACCATGACCTTCTCCGCCGGCAGCATTTTTGTCGCCGTGCTGCTGATGATGGTCTGACCCGCCCCTATTGAATTAACAAGGAAATCGCCCCTATGAATACCGCCGTCAACGCCAACGTAGTGCATGAATCCGAAGCCCAGCGCCAGCACGCCCGCGTGAAAATCCCGGCCAAACTGCGCTTCTTCGGTCCCGACCGGACACCGGTTGAAGCACGGGTCATCGACCTGTCTGCCGGTGGTCTGGCGTTCAACGCCGGGCAAATGCCGCTGACCCTCGGCGAGGTGTACAAGGCGCGACTGCAATTCGTCATCGATAACCTTGGCCTGGCCATGGACGTTGAACTGCAAGTGCGCTCCTACGACCGCCAGACCGGCCGCGTTGGCTGCCAGTTCCAGAACCTCGAGCAGCAGGACATTTCCACCCTGCGCCACTTGATCACTTCGCACCTGGCGGGCGACATCGTCAGCATCGGCGAAGTGCTGGCGACCCTGCAGCGCGACAACTTCACCAAGGCACGCAAGGTCAAGGACGGCGGCTCCGGCATGACCCCGTTCGGGCGTCTGAAAGCGGTGACATTCAGCGCCGGTATCTTCGCGGTCGGTCTGGTGGCTGCGGGTTTCATTTTCAAATCGGTCTACGGCATGTACTTCGTCAGCCACGCGCAGGCCGGTCTGGTCAGCGTGCCGGGGATGAACATCACCATGCCGCGTGACGGCACCGTGCAAAGCCTGATCAAGTCCGACGGCGTTGCGGCCAAAGGCGCACCGCTGGCGACCTTCAGCACCAGCATGCTCGACGTACTCAAGGGCCATCTGGACGAAGACCAGTTGCAACCGGCCAAGGTCGAAGAACTGTTCGGCAAGCAAATGACCGGCACCCTCACCTCGCCGTGCGATTGCACCGTGGCCCAACAACTGGTGGCTGACGGTCAGTACGCGAGCAAGGGCGACGTGATCTTCCAACTGGTGCCGCGCAACACCCAGGCCACCGTTGATGCGCGCTTCTCCTATCGCCAGTTCGGCGACGTGCGTCCGGGTACACCGGTGAGCTTCCAGATCGCCGGCGAAGACAAGACACGCACCGGCAAGATCGTCAGCAGCACCAGCCTGAAAAGTGCCGACCTGTCCTCCGACATCCGCGTACAGATCCAGCCTGACGAGCCGCTCGACAGCAGCTTCGCCGGCCGCCCGGTGGAAGTGAACAGCGACCGTGGCCCGAACCTGAACTGGCTGATCGACAAAGCCATGGCTGCCGGTCTTTAAGTCGAGGACATGCCTGTGACTACTCCACCCATCCTGAAAACACCGCGATCCCTGTGGGAGCTGGCTTGCCAGCGATTGGATCGCCGCGGTATGCCTGATGCACCGAGTTGCTTGCATCGCGAGCAGGCTCACTCCTACATGGGCACGGTGTGTGCCTTGGCATTGGCAGTCAGTCTGGCCGGTTGCGCCGGCCTGCCCGATCAGCGTCTGGCCAACGAAGCGCTCAAGCGCGGCGACACCGCCACCGCTGCGCAGAACTATCAGCAACTGGCCGATCTCGGTTACAGCGAGGCGCAAGTCGGCCTCGCCGATATCCAGGTCGACAGCCGCGACCCCGAGCAAATGAAACAGGCCGAAGCGACTTATCGCGCCGCCGCCAGCGTTTCGCCGCGTGCGCAGGCGCGTCTTGGTCGCCTGCTGGTGGCCAAACCCGGCTCCACCGAAGCCGAGCATCAGGAAGCTGAAAGTCTGCTGAAAAAAGCCGCCGCCAATGGCGAAGGCAACACGTTGATCCCGCTGGCGATGCTCTACCTGCAATACCCGCACAGCTTCCCGAACATCAACGCGCAGCAGCAGATCGATCAGTGGCGCAAATCCGGTTACCCGGAAGCGGGTCTGGCGCAGGTGCTGCTGTATCGCACTCAAGGCACCTACGACCAGCATCTGGATGACGTGGAAAAGATCTGCAAAGCCGCGCTCAACACCACCGACATCTGCTACGTCGAACTGGCCACCGTTTACCAGAAACGTGCGCAGCCTGAGCAACAAGCCGAGCTGATCAAGCAGCTGCAGGCCGGTCACGCCCGTGGCACCGTCACTGCACAGCGCGTCGATTCCGTGGCCCGCGTTCTGGCCGATTCGACCCTGGGCAAGACCGACGAGAAAACCGCGCAGTCGTTGCTGGAGCCGATCGCTCCGGGCTATCCGGCGTCGTGGGTGACTCTCGCACAACTGCTCTACGACTATCCCGAACTCGGCGATGTCGACCAGATGATGAAGTACCTCGACAACGGCCGCGCCGCCGATCAGCCGCGCGCCGAGCTGTTGCTGGGCAAGCTCTACTACGAAGGCAAACTGGTGCCGGCCGACGCCAAAGTCGCCGAAGCACATTTCCAGAAAGCCGTCGGCCGCGAAGTCGCCGCCGACTACTACCTCGGCCAGATCTACCGCCGTGGCTACCTCGGCAAGGTCTATCCGCAGAAGGCCCTCGACCATTTGCTGACCGCTGCGCGCAACGGTCAGAACAGCGCCGATTTCGCCATCGCCCAACTGTTTTCCCAAGGCAAGGGCACCCAGCCCGATCCGCTCAACGCCTACGTGTTCAGCCAATTGGCCAAGGCACAAAACACCCCGCAAGCCGATGAGCTGGCGACCACCCTCGCCGCGCAATTGCCGCCCGAGCGTCTGGCCGAAGCCCAGCGTCTACTGCAACAGGAGCAAGCCAGCCGTGGCGCCCTGAACCAGAACACGCTGCAACTGCACGCCCTGCAAGAAGAAGACGGCGAGGAAAAATTATGAAGTTGAATCCCTTTGTGAAGGCCGGCATTGGCCTTTCGTTCGCGCTGATCTGGTCTTGCCCGACACTGGCCGCGATGACTGAAACCAAGAACTTCGGCCTCGAAGTCAAAGTCACCGGCCAGTCCGAAGACGACCGTGACCTCGGCACCGCCAAGGGCGGCGACGTCAACGGTGTCGGCCTCGACCTGCGTCCGTGGATCTACGGCGAAAGCGGCGCGTGGAGTGCCTACGCCATGGGTCAGGCCGTGACCTCGACCGACATCATCGAGACCGACACCCTGCAACAATCCGACGGTGAACAAGCCACCGACAACGGTGATCGCAAAACCAAGAAAAACTACCTGGCGATGCGCGAGTTCTGGGTCGGCTACAGCGGCCTCACGCCGTATCCGGGCGAAATGCTCAAGTTCGGTCGCCAGCGTCTGCGCAATGACGATGGCCAGTGGCGCGACACCAACATCGAAGCGCTGAACTGGACCTTCGACACCACCCTGTTGCGCGCCAACGCCGGTGTTGCCGAACGCTTCAGCGAATACCGCACCGACCTCAAAGAGCTGGCGCCGAAAGACAAGGATCGCCTGCACGCCTACGCCGACGCCGCTTACCAGTGGACGCCGGGGCAATGGGTCGGCATTCGCGGTCACCACACCCACGATGACGGCAAACTCGATTACGCCGAACCGGGTGTCCCGCGCGACTCGCTGGATAAAACCCAGAACGGCGACATCAGCTGGCTCGGCCTGACCGCCGACAGCGACGCCTACAACTGGCGCAACACCAACACCGTCAACTACTGGGGCAGCATCACCGGCATGAGCGGCGACCGCGACACAGTCAACCCGCTGAACGCCGACGGCAGCGCTCCAACCCAAGCCAAACGCAGCGAAGACGTCAACGGCTGGGCCACCGACATCGGTGTGCGTCTGCGCCTCGATCCGCAATGGCAAGTCGGCGGTGCGTATGCCCGCGCCAGCGCCGATTACGAGCAGAACGGTCTGGAGAGCAACCGCTCCAACTACACCGGTACTCGCTCGCGTGTTCACCGTTTCGGCGAAGCCTTCCGTGGCGAAATGAACAACATGCAGACCGCGACGCTGTTCGGTTCGTGGATGGTCAACGACGAGTACGACGCCAGCCTGATCTACCACAAATTCTGGCGCGTCGACGGCAACAAGCCGGTTGGCAGCAACGGCATCAACGCGGTGGAAAACAACACCGACGATGCGACCGGCGCGATTCTGTCCAGCACCTCTTTGCCGCTTGAAGACGGCAACAAGGATCTCGGTCAGGAGATGGACCTGGTCGTCACCAAGTACTTCAAGCAGGGCCTGTTGCCGGCGGCGTTGAGCCAGTCGATCGACGAGCCTTCGGCCCTCGTACGCTTCCGTGGCGGAGTGTTCAAACCGGGCGATGCGTACGGCAAGCAGGTTGATTCGTACATGCACCGCGCGTTCATCGACGTGATCTGGCGCTTCTGATGCAAACCGCCAAGGGAGTGCCCGACATGATCAGCACCAGGATAGGCTCACTCAGCCTGCTGGCCGGCGCGATGCTGCTGGCCAGCGCCGGCGCCTTCGCCAGCGTGGAACCAGCCGCCCCGCAACCGGGCAAGCCGGCGACCATGGCCAAAGAACTGCAACAGGCCAAGACCTACACCGTCAGCAGCGCGCCGACCGAGGCGCTGGAACTGGCCAAACCGAAACTGCCTGACCTCTCCGGTTTCACCGCCGAGGCGGCTGCGGCGAAGATCGTCCGCAGCAAAGCGGGCAAGATCAGCGTGCGCCGGATGATGCAGGAAGACGCACTGAAGGACTTCATCGGCGGCGACAACAAGATGGCCGAATGGGTGGTGCGTCAGCACGGCATCCCACAGGCGATCTTCGTCGACGACGGCTACATCAACCTCAAGGATCTGGCGAAGAAACTGCCCAAGCAGTACTTCAGCGAGACGTCGCCGGGCGTGTACCTGTCGAAGCTGCCAATCGTCGTCGGCCGTAAAGGCATCCTCGAAATCGACGGCCAGACTCAGGAATTGCGCCTGTCGCAAGAGGCCGGTTCGTTCCTCGTCAACGACGGTCAGCTGTTTGTGCGTGACACCAAAATCACTGGCTGGCGCGAAAAGGAAAACGGCCCGGCCACCTTCCGTTCGCCGAAGGAATTCCGTCCGTTCCTGCTGGCCTGGGGCGGCACCGAGACCTACATCGTCAACAGCAAGATGGCCAGTTTCGGTTATGCCAACAGTAAGTCGTACGGCGTGAGTATTTCCCAGTACACGCCGAACATGGCCAAGGTCCTCAAGCGTCCCGAGCCGACTGGCTGGATCGTCGGCTCCGAGTTCTCCGACATGTGGTACGGCTTCTACTGCTACGAGACCCGCGACTTTGTGGTCAAGGGCAACACCTACAAAGACAACATCGTCTACGGCATCGACCCGCACGACCGTTCGCACGGCCTGATCATTGCCGAGAACACCGTGCACGGCACGAAGAAGAAGCACGGGATCATTATTTCCCGTGAGGTCAACGACAGCTTCATCTTCAACAACAAGAGCTTCGACAACCACCTCTCGGGCCTGGTGATCGACCGTAACAGTGTCAACAACATCATTGCCTACAACGAGATCTACAAGAACCACACCGACGGCATCACGCTCTACGAGTCCGCCGACAACCTGCTGTGGGGCAACAAGGTCATCAGCAACAAGCGCCACGGCATCCGTATTCGCAACAGCGTGAACATCCGCCTCTACGAAAACGTCGCCATGGCCAACGGTTTGACCGGCGTCTACGGCCACATCAAAGACCTCACCGACACCGACCGTGACATCAAGCTCGACCCGTTCGATGCGCAGGTGTCACTGATCGTCGTCGGCGGTGAGCTGGCGGCCAACGGCAGTGGCCCGCTGTCGATCGATTCGCCGTTGAGCGTCGAGCTGTATCGCGTGTCGATGCTGGCGCCGACCAAATCCAGTGGCATCAGCTTCAACGGCATCCTCGGCGAACGCCAGGATGAAATTCTCGACCTGTTGGTGCGCCAGCAGAAAGCCGTGCTGATCGACCCTGTCGAACGCCAGACCGAAATGCAGGACTGAGGATAATTTTATGCACCCACACTTGATCAGATTACTCAGCCTGTCGGCCCTGACCGTGGGCATTCTCGCCGCCAGCAACGGCGCCCGCGCCGATGAAGGTGCCGCTGCCACGCCGCCAAAGTTCAGCGCCGAACCGTGCTGCAACCTGTGCCCGGCTGCGCATGACGCGAAGAACTACACCACGCGTTATCAGCAGAACTTCACTACGCTGGTGCAGGCGCAAGGCGACTGGTTGTTCCGCACCCAGGAAGATTTGCGCACCGAGTTCAACACCAGCCCGGCCGGCTACAAGCGCCTGCAACAGTTGCACGATGCGTTCAAGGCCAAAGGCGTCGAACTGGTGATCGTCTACCAGCCAACCCGTGGCCTGGTGAACCGCAACAAGCTCAACCCGCAGGAAAAAGCCGCGTTCGATTACGAAAAAGCGCTGGGCAACTACAAAACCATGCTCGGCCGTTTCGCCAAGATGGGCTACGTAGTGCCAGACCTTTCGCCGCTGACCAACGAATCGCTGCCGGACACCCTGCCCGCTCACGATTTCTACTTCCGCGGCGATCAGCACTGGACGCCATACGGTGCACAGCGCACGGCGAAAATCGTTGCCGAAAAGGTCAAGCAGATCCCAGCCTTCGCCGACATTCCCAAGCGTGAATTCGAAACCAAGCGCTCCGGGCGCATGGGCAAGACCGGCACCCTGCACAACATGGCCGGGCAACTGTGCGGCACCAGTTACGCGATCCAATACATGGACCAGTTCACCACCGAGCCTAAGGGCGAGGCCGGTGACGGCGATCTGTTCGGCGATTCCGGCACCCCGCAAATCACCCTGGTCGGTACCTCGCACAGCGGCAAGAACTACAACTTCGCCGGCTTCCTCGAAGAAGCCATCGGCGCCGACATTCTCAACGTCGCCTTCCCCGGCGGCGGTCTGGAAGGTTCGATGTTGCAGTACCTGGGCAGCGACGAATTCCAGAAGACTCCGCCGAAAATTCTCATCTGGGAATTCTCGCCGCTGTACCGCCTCGACCAGGAAACCATCTATCGCCAGATGATGTCCCTGCTCGACAACGGCTGCGAAGGCAAAGACGCGCAAATGTCCGCCAGCACCACGCTCAAGCCCGGCGGCAAACAAGAACTGCTGGTCAACAGCAAGAACCTGAACCTGCAGAACAGCAGCCATCAGGTCGACATCCGCTTCGCCGACCCCTCGGTGAAAACCCTGCAAGCCACCCTCTGGTACATGAACGGTCGCCACGAGGACATCAAGATCGAGAAACCGGAAACCTCCGACACCGACGGTCGTTTCGCCTTTGAGTTGCGCACGGACGAAGACTGGGCCTCGCAAAACCTGCTGGCGGTCGAAGTCCAGGGCCCGGAAGCGGGCACCGCGCCACAAAAAGTCGAAGCGAAAATCTGCAAACGCAACGTATTCCCGGGCGCTGGGCAACAAACCGCTCAGGTCGGGCAATGAGGTCTGCTATGCGAAATCCGAAATTGAAATCTTTATTGGCCCCCACCCTGTTGAGCCTGGCGATGTTCGCCGGAGCGACTCAGGCCGCCGCGCCACTGCGTCCACCGCAGGGTTACTTTGCGCCTGTGGATAAATTCAAGACCGGTGACAAAAGCGAAGGCTGCGATGCAATGCCGGCGCCGTACACCGGTCCGCTGCAATTTCGCAGCAAATACGAAGGTTCGGACAAGGCCCGTTCGACGCTGAACGTGCAGTCGGAAAAAGCTTTCCGCGACACCACCAAAGACATCACCACGCTGGAACGCGGCACCGCCAAACGGGTGATGCAGTTCATGCGCGACGGTCGTCCGGAACAGCTCGATTGCACGCTGAACTGGCTGACCGCCTGGGCCAAGGCCGATGCGTTGATGTCGAAAGACTTCAACCACACGGGCAAGTCGATGCGCAAATGGGCGCTGGGCAGCATGGCCTCTTCGTACATTCGCCTGAAATTCTCCGACTCGCATCCGCTGGCGCAGCATCAGCAGGAAGCGCAGGTGATCGAAGCCTGGTTCAGCAAAATGGCTGACCAAGTCGTCAGCGACTGGGACAACCTGCCGCTGGAAAAAACCAACAACCACTCGTACTGGGCGGCGTGGTCGGTGATGGCGACTTCCGTCGCAACCAACCGCCGCGACCTGTTCGATTGGGCGGTCAAGGAATACAAGGTCGGTGCCAATCAGGTAGATGCCGACGGCTTCCTGCCAAACGAACTCAAGCGCCAGCAACGCGCCCTCGCCTATCACAACTACGCCCTGCCGCCGCTGGCGATGATCGCCAGTTTCGCCCAGGTCAACGGTGTCGATCTGCGCCAGGAAAACAACGGCGCGCTGAAGCGTCTGGGTGATCGGGTGTTGTCGGGGGTGAAAGACCCGGAAGAGTTCGAGAAGAAGAACGGCAAAGAGCAGGACATGACCGACTTGAAAGAGGACATGAAATTCGCCTGGCTCGAACCGTTCTGCACTCTCTACACCTGCCCGGCGGATGTGATCGAGAAGAAGCGCGGCATGCAGCCGTTCAAGACCTTCCGCCTCGGCGGCGACCTGACCAAGGTCTACGACCCGTCCCATGAAAAGGGCAACAAGGGTTCGTAAGGCAAAACCCTGTAGGAGTGAGCCTGCTCGCGATCCGGTCTGACATTCAACATTGATGTCGACTGACACGCCCTCATCGCGAGCAGGCTCACTCCTACAGGGGGTCAGTGTCAGGTTTTAGATTTGTGAGTTGGCCCTCCAGTTTTACGTGGGGGGTTTGGGGGGGCTTTGGCCCTTGACTGTTGGTTCAAACATGGAGAGATCGGGATGGTATTTTCATCCAACGTGTTCCTGTTTCTGTTCTTGCCGATCTTTCTCGGCTTGTACTACTTGAGCGGGCAACGCTATCGCAACCTGCTGCTGCTGATCGCCAGCTACGTGTTCTACGCCTGGTGGCGCGTGGACTTCCTCGCGCTGTTCGCCGCCGTCACGCTGTGGAATTACTGGATCGGCCTCAAAGTCGGTGCCGCCGGCGTCAGGACCAAACCGGCGCAGCGCTGGCTGCTGCTCGGTGTGGCAGTCGACCTGTGCATCCTCGGCTACTTCAAGTACGCCAACTTCGGCGTCGACAGCATCAACGCGATGATGACGTCGGTCGGTCTTGAGCCGTTCATCCTCACCCACGTACTGCTGCCGATCGGTATCTCGTTCTACATCTTCGAATCGATCAGCTACATCATCGACGTGTATCGCGGCGACACCCCGGCCACGCGCAACCTGATCGACTTCGCGGCGTTCGTGGCGATCTTCCCGCACTTGATTGCAGGCCCGGTTCTGCGTTTTCGCGACCTCGCCGATCAGTTCAACAACCGCACACACACCCTCGATAAATTCTCCGAGGGCTGCACGCGGTTCATGCAGGGTTTCATCAAAAAGGTCTTCATCGCCGACACCCTCGCCGTCGTTGCCGACCATTGCTTTGCCCTGCAAAACCCGACCACGGGCGACGCCTGGCTCGGCGCGCTGGCCTACACCGCGCAGCTGTATTTCGACTTCTCCGGTTACAGCGACATGGCCATCGGTCTGGGCTTGATGATGGGTTTCCGCTTCATGGAAAACTTCAAACAGCCGTACATCAGCCAGTCGATCACCGAGTTCTGGCGCCGCTGGCACATCAGCCTGTCGACCTGGCTGCGTGACTATCTGTACATCACCCTCGGCGGTAACCGTAAAGGCACGCTGATGACCTATCGCAACCTGTTCCTGACCATGCTGCTCGGCGGTCTGTGGCACGGCGCGAACATCACTTACATCGTCTGGGGCGCCTGGCACGGCATGTGGCTGGCGATTGAAAAAGCGCTGGGCCTGAACACCTCGCCGCGCAGCCTCAACCCGATCCGCTGGGCGCTGACTTTCCTGCTGGTGGTCATGGGCTGGGTGATCTTCCGTGCCGAGAACCTGCACGTTGCCGGGCGCATGTACGGCGCGATGTTCAGCTTCGGCGACTGGTCGCTGTCGGAACTCAATCAGGCCAGCCTCACCGGTCTGCAAGTGGCGACGCTGGTAGTGGCGTACGTAACGCTGGCGTTCTTCGGTCTGCGTGATCTGTACACCAACCAGCCGCCGGCCAAGGTCAAACCTGAAGTCAACGTCGAGGCCAACGGCCCAGCGACGGCGACCCCGGGAATGATCAAGGCAGCGCCTGGCGAAAATCCGGCGAGCATCCACGAGCCTGGCTACACCGTCGGCGTCGAAGCCCAGGTGCAACCGGCCTACTGGACGGCGGACTGGTCACGCTACGTGATGCGCGGGCTGATCCTGCTGCTGTTCATCGCCTCGATTCTCAAACTCTCGGCGCAAAGCTTCTCGCCGTTCCTTTACTTCCAGTTCTGAGGGATCTGACATGACCCGCTCATTACGCATCTTCTACATCGCCCTGTTCCTGGTGACCCTGTTGGTCCTCGGTCTGTGGTCGGTACGCAGCTTCTTCGGCTTCAGCACCAACGCTGATGCAACGGTGCTCAACGGCCGCTGGACCAAGGCTGTGGAAACGCACTACGACGATGAATTCCCGATCAAGCGCCTGGGTACCAACCTCTGGGCCGCGCTGGATTTCAAACTGTTCAACGAAGGTCGTCCGGGCGTGGTGCTCGGTCGCGATCAGTGGTTGTACAGCGATGAGGAATTCAACCCGATCGTCAACGAAGAACTGAACTTGCAAGGCAACTACGCGCTGGTCGAAGGCGTGCGCCAGACCCTCAAAGCGAAAGGCGTGAAACTGGTGATGGCGATTGTGCCGGCCAAGGTTCGTCTGTACCCGGAGCATCTGGGTGAAGTGAAACCGGCGAGCATCCACGCCAACCTTTATCAGGATTTCCACAACCGCGTGGCGGCCGACAAGATCCTCGCCCCTGACCTGCTCAAGCCCTTCCAACAGGCCAAGCAGAACGGTGAGCAAGTGTTCCTGCGTACCGACACGCACTGGACGCCGGAAGGCGCCGAGATTGCGGCAAACACCCTGGCGAAAACCATCGCCGACAAGTTCCCGCTCAGCGGCGAGCCGCAGCGCTTCGTTACCACGCCGGCCGAGAAGGTCACGCACAAGGGCGATCTGCGCTTGTTCCTGCCGCTCGATCCGCTGTTCGAAAACCTGATGCCGGCGCAAGAGCCACTGCAAAAGCGCAACACCGTCGCAGCCGGCGATCAGCCTGCCGGTGACGACGCGCTGTTCGCCAGCAATGAAGTGCCGGTGGCACTGGTCGGCACCAGCTACAGCGCCAACCCCAACTGGAACTTCGTCGGCGCGCTGAAACAAGCGCTGCACAGCGACGTGGTGAGCTACGCCGAAGACGGCCACGGGCCGATCCTGCCGATGCTCAGCTACCTGAAAAGCGATGACTTCAAGAACAGCCCGCCACAGGTGCTGATCTGGGAGTTTCCTGAACGATATCTGCCTGTGAACAACGAAATCGGCGACGCCGACCCGCAGTGGGTCGCAGAGCTTAAACAAGCCGGCGCGCGCCAACAAAACGTAGCAATCAACACTAAATCCGAGACGCCCGATCGGGCGCAAAACTGAAAGAGAGGTAACACCATGACTTTCACGACTACTCCTCGTCGTCTCGCTAAAAGCTTCGCTCTGGTTGCTGGCCTCAGCGTGCTCTCCGTCCAGGCTTTCGCCGGTGGCGATGCCGCCCTCTACGGGCCGACCGCACCGAAAGGCTCGACCTTTGTGCGGGTCTACAACGCCAGCAACGCTGAAATCAGCGCCACTGTCGGCAGCACCAATCTGAGCGACGTTGCGCCACTGGCCAGCAGCGACTTCAGCTTCATGCCGGGCGGCGACTACAGCGCCAAGGTCGGCAGCCAGACCCTGCCGGTAAAACTCGCCGGTGACCATTACTACACCCTGGTCAACAACGCTTCCGGCGCGCCGCAACTGATCGAAGAGCCGCCGTTCAAGAACAAGCAGAAATCCCTGGTGCGTGTGCAGAACCTCAGCGACAAGCCGCTGACCCTGAAAACCGCCGACGGCAAGACCGACGTGGTGCCGAACGTCGCCGCCAAGGGCCGTGGCGAACGCGAAATCAACCCGGTGAAAGTCAGCCTGGCGCTGTACGAAGGCGACAAGAAAGTCGGCGACGTGAAGCCGGTCGCGCTGGAGCGCGGTGAAGCGGCGGTGCTGTACGTCACCGGTTCCGGCAGCAGCCTGTCGCCAGTCTGGGTGAAACGCCCGGTATCGACTCGCTAACACATTTCCTGAACTGACCCGGCTCCCTTTGTAGGAGTGAGCCTGCTCGCGATATCGGTTTCACATTCACCGAATGTGTTGATTGACCCACCGCAATCGCGAGCAGGCTCACTCCTACAGGGGACCGAAGCGAGAGTTCGGATACGAGACAAAAACAAGAGTGAAACGACACAGCGTTCGTGCCTCTAACCAATCGATTTTATGGAGTAAACAATATGATTCCGGTGATCTTGTCAGGTGGTAGCGGTTCACGTCTTTGGCCGCTTTCGCGTAAGCAGTTCCCTAAGCAATTCCTCGCCCTGACCGGTGAACACACGCTGTTCCAGCAAACCCTCGAGCGCCTGGTGTTCGAAGGCATGGACACGCCGATCGTGGTCTGCAACAAGGATCACCGCTTCATCGTCAACGAGCAGTTGGCCAACCGTAAACTGGAATGCCAGCGCATCCTGATGGAACCGTTCGGCCGCAACACCGCGCCCGCCGTGGCGCTGACCGCAATGATGCTGGTCAACGAAGGTCGCGACGAGCTGATGCTGGTACTGCCGGCCGACCACGTGCTGGAAGATCAGAAAGCCCTGCAACGCGCCCTCGCCCTGGCCACCGTCGCCGCCGAAAACGGCGAAATGGTGCTGTTCGGCGTGCCGGCAACCAAACCGGAAACCGGTTACGGTTACATCAAATCCACCGCTGATTCGCTGCTGCCCGAAGGCGTCAGCCGCGTCTCGCACTTCGTCGAAAAACCCGACGTCAAACGTGCCACCGAGTACGTGCAATCCGGCGGTTATTTCTGGAACAGCGGCATGTTCCTGTTCCGCGCCAGCCGTTTTCTCGAAGAGCTGAAAAAGCACGATCCGGACATCTACGACACCTGCCTGCTGACCCTGGAGCGCAGTGAGCAGGACAACGACACCATCACCTTCGACGAAGCCACCTTCGCCTGCTGCCCGGACAACTCCATCGATTACTCGGTGATGGAAAAAACCCAGCGCGCCTGCGTCGTGCCATTGAGCGCCGGCTGGAGCGATGTGGGTTGCTGGTCGTCGCTGTGGGAAGTCAACGAGAAGGATGCCAATGGCAACGTCAGCAAAGGCGATGTGGTCATCCAGGACAGCAAGAACTGCATGATCCACGGCAACGGCAAACTGGTATCGGTGATCGGCCTGGAAAACATTGTGGTGGTCGAAACCAAGGACGCCATGATGATCGCCCACAAGGACAAGGTTCAGGGCGTCAAGCAGATGGTCGCTACCCTCAACGAACAGGGCCGCAGCGAAACCCAGAACCACTGCGAGGTCTATCGTCCGTGGGGTTCCTACGACTCGGTGGACATGGGCGGCCGCTTCCAGGTCAAGCACATCTCGGTCAAACCGGGTGCGTGCCTGTCACTGCAGATGCACCACCACCGCGCCGAACACTGGATCGTGGTCAGCGGCACCGCTGAAGTGACCTGCGATGAAAACGTGTTCCTGCTCTGCGAAAACCAGTCGACCTACATCCCTATCGCCTCGGTGCATCGCCTGCGCAACCCGGGCAAGATCCCGCTGGAAATTATCGAAGTGCAGTCGGGCTCGTACCTGGGTGAAGACGATATCGAACGTTTCGAAGATATCTACGGTCGCTCCACCCCGATCGAACGCGGCGTGTCGGTGAAGACCATCGCGCAGTAACAATCGGAAACGTTCAGTAGAACAAGAAGCCCCTGTCCGACCCGTTGCGTCCCCTATCCGCAGCGAGTTGGTCGGGGGCTTTTTTTGAACGTTACTGAGCTGAACAGTGTTCCACTTTTTTCGACATCGTCCCGATTGATCAATACGAAGTAGCGCTTACTGACAGTTTTTTCCTCCGTAGTTGAGTGAGGACATAAGCCCAAAAATCTCTTTCTCCGATTCAACATTTTTACGCGGCGCTAATGTTTATGTTTTGCGACTCTCGCCACATCGATTCGGGCAGTTGCTTTAACCGTGTGGGCGTGCCCGGACGGTAACCGCTTGCTTGCTCATCGTCCTCCGTACCTTCGGTTTCTCCATCACACTGGCAAAGGACTTCGATCCTCCGAACAGTTTTCGTTCTCTGGAATAAACCCCGATCGTTGCCGCCCCCTGACTGCTCTGGTAGTGGATATCCCAAGTCTTGGTTTTGGGTTCGTACTTCATGAAAGCGAAAGCGGTCAGTTCCGTTACGACCTTGCCACCTTCATTATCGAAGCCATAATCCATGTATTCCATGGCAGCACTCATACCCATTCCATGATCGGCTGATGACAAGCGATTGTACTGGTCTGCCTCTTTTTTCCCCTCAACATGCCGGACCCTCAAAGTGTTGTCATTCAGCTGATCGACGGTCAGCGAGCAACCACTGAACCCGGGCGTAAAAACGTATTCGGGCTCGGTCCCCTTCGGATGCATCGGTATGTCGATATAACCACCCTGAGCCACCCAATAACCTGACACGGCGCTGGATTGGTCAGGTATTTCGCCGCCAGGAATATCGACAACCTTGATCGCATTGAACTCACCGCGTACAGGGCCGCTGTAACTTATTCGCTGCATGGAAAATATCAAGCTGGCGCCACCCTGCGTCTTCGCGAGTTGCGCAGCGATGTCCTTGGAGTACCCAGCCTTTTGGGGCATGAACAAGTCGGTATTGATGGTCTGTTGACTGAACTGTGGAATCGTTAGCGCGTTGCGAATATTGGTCGCTTTGGCGGTGAACGGCACCGAGTTGTGCGCTTTACCTGCATCAACAGGAACAGCACCTGGAATGTCTCGATCCGCGCCTACCGCGAGCACAGGCGTCCATAAACCGTTGGCCTGTTTTTTTCGGGTTTCGGCTCCATCCGCATCCTTGTAAGTCAGCGGATTATTGCGCACCATCCGGTACAGATTAAGGCCGTCTATTGCCCCCGCCGGGTCAGGATTAAGCCAGCGCTGGAACCACGGCATGTAATAGCGGTAACCGTAGTAGTACAGCCCCGTCGCATCCTGCTCCTTGCCCGAATAACGAATGGTTTTGTAACTGACTTCGGTGTCCTTGCTCCACGCCGTCTCACCGAACGGGTGAAATGTTTCCTGACTGATGATCCGGGCATCTTCGCCCAACTCCAGACTGGTCGATCCCAAATGATCAGTGAAGCTGTACCGATAGCGGTCATTGGAACCGCTCGGCGGTGCGCTTTCCCAATGCAGCACGCGCACACTGTTGAGCCCGCCATCGGCGATGATCACTTGCAGTTGTTCTGCAGTGCCGGTGTCGCTGCGCAGTTCCAGTCCTGGCAAATAACGCACGTCGGTAACCAGGCCACGGGCGTTTGTCTGCAACGAGCGAGTCTTGCGCACCCGCAGACCCGCTCCGTCATAGAGATACTGTTCAACGTCATTGCGGCCGCTGCCCCGTTCAACCGGAGTCACCGACCGCAGTTGATTGCGCAGACTCCACGTCAGTGGCCGCCCTGCCTCCAACGCCCGCAAATTGCCTTTAGGATCGAATGCCGCTGCGATTGCCTCTTCAGTGGGCGGTACATCATCTTGGTAGGGCAGACAGCGATTGCTGAATCGAGCAGCTTTCAGCTTGCGGCCATTACGCGCGCCCACATGAGTCAACTCCAGCAGATTGCCAGACTCATCGTAGCGGTAGATCTGCCGGTAGTTGCTCAGCGCCGCCGGATCGACACGATCAATGGACGCTGGCCCCTGGCTTGCAGTGCCCGCCTCCCAACCGGTCGCCTCTCGCAATTGGTAGCGACTGTCGTAAATAAACCGGCTGATCGGATCGATGCGTTGATTGCCGAAATAACGGATCGGCAGGGCCTTGTCCTCGATGCTCAGCACGTTGCCCATCGGGTCATAGTCATAGAGCAAATGCTGTAATGCTTCACCACCGTATCTGGCGGCGCAGCGCGTCAGCAAGCGACCGTCTTCGGCTCGATAAGTCAGTGTCGTCACTACGCCATTGTCCGCGACTTGCTGCGTTACTTGTCCGTCGGCGTTGTAACGGATATCACTGAACAGCGTTCGGGGTTCGGATTGATGCCTCAGTTGCAGGTGCGTAGCCCGCAAACGCCCATCGAGCGTCAACTCACTGCCTTGACGATTGCCCCGCGCATCGACTTGATCGAGCACCTGACCCAGTGGCCCGAAGCGCCAACGGCTTGTAGCGCCCTCGCCGGGTTCAAGCAACCGTGTACGGTCTTCAATCAGTTCAGGCCAGTCCGGGAAAACCAGGTCCTGGGTGAAGTGTCGGGTGTTTTCGATGCATTGGCCGCTGATCGCAAAGGTTTCGAACAACACACTGCCCGCAGGATCATCATGACGGACCAACTGGCCGAGCTGATTTTTGCTCGGATCACCGGCACCGGGCCGGCCATACATAAAACGCTCGACGCACCGCTTCGGCGTCGATGAGCCCTCTTCGAACATCGCCACCGGGCGCAGCAACGAGTCATGCTCAATCTCGCGAAGGGTTTCCCGACTGTCCCAATCGAGCAGCACTTGCGCACCCATACCGTACAACGCGACTTGCGTGCCGGCATCAAAACTGTTCGAACTCACCACCTGGCCGCTCAACGTGTAAACCGTGGCCAGATTGGCTGGGGTCAGTGGATCGGTCTTTTGCAGCGCCCACAAACGCGGATCCCACTGCGCGACGGCACGCCCGGCCGAGTCATGCAAAGTACGGTGGACGCGGGTTTGAGCGGGGCAACTATCATCGTCGCGCCAATAGTCGACCGTGCGAATCAACAGCCCACGCGGGTCGCTCGCCAAAAGCGTTGGTGTGTTGTGATGCGCGCCCATAAGTTTCGCTCCCTATGACAGCCCCATTGGGTCCCTGCGAAGACATCAAACAGCTCGAACCCCTGGATGCCAACTGTCAGAAATTACAGTTCCGACCAGCGGTGCATTTGCATGACACGCGAATGTCCATTCCGGCAGCCCTTCGGTAGGATGGTGGCCACGTGTTCAAGGAGCGTACAAACATGTTCATCGGCGTCCTGCTGGTCATCACCTGGTTGATTCTGTTGCTGCGCTATCCCGCCAAGGCCTTGCCGGTTTCGGTGGCGGCGGCTGTCGGGCTGGGGTTCGTGGCGATGTGGGTGGTGTGGCTGGACAACCGCGAGATCAAGCAACTGGCGCGCCTTGAGATGCGCATTGTTTATGCACCCGAGCAATGCCCGGCCGATCGGCCGTTGCAACTGAAAATGAACAATGGCAACAGTGTGCCGCTGACCGAACTGCGCTGGCGCATCGCAGCCTATGCGCCGGGCGACTCGGTCAATCTGGCCGACAACCAATACACCGCGCCACGCTATCGTGGCCCTGGCGAGTTGCAGGCCGGCGGCAATTGGGAAGACTGCTTGCCGATGCCACCGCTGCGTCCCGGTTATCGCCCGCAGACGCTGGAGTTTCGCGCCGAGCGATTGCAGGGTAGTTTCTCCGACTGATCCCCCCTCCTACTTTTGTTTGCACAAGGAATGCGCCATGCCCGTTGCGTTGATTACCGGATGTTCCAGCGGCATCGGCCGCGCCCTTGCCGATACATTCAAAACCGCCGGTTTCGAAGTCTGGGCCACGGCGCGCAAGGCTGAAGACGTGGCGACGTTGAGTGCGGCGGGGTTCACCGCGGTGCAGCTCGACGTCAATGACGGCGTGGCGTTGGAACAACTGGGCGAACGCATCAACCAGCAGCATGGCGGCCTCGACGTGCTGATCAACAACGCCGGCTACGGTGCCATGGGCCCGTTGCTCGACGGCGGCGTGCCGGCCATGCAACGCCAGTTCGAAACCAATGTGTTCTCGATTGTCGGCGTCACCCGCGCACTGTTCCCGGTACTGCGCCGAGCCAAGGGGCTGGTGGTGAATATCGGCAGTGTTTCGGGCGTGTTGGTCACCCCGTTTGCCGGTGCCTACTGCGCTTCGAAAGCGGCCGTGCATGCATTGAGCGATGCGCTGCGCATGGAACTTGCGCCCTTCGGCATTCGTGTGATGGAAGTCCAGCCCGGCGCCATCCAGTCGAGCTTCGCGAAAAACGCCGGCCACGAAGCCGAGCAACTGATCAACGAAAACTCGCCGTGGTTTCCCCTGCGTGAAGGCATTCGCGCGCGGGCCAAGGCCTCGCAGGACAAGCCGACCCCGGCCCGTGAATTTGCCGAGGTGTTGCTCAAGGCCGTGCAACAGCGCAAACCGCCACGGCTGATCCGCATTGGCAATGGCAGCCGGGCGTTACCATTGTTGGCGACGCTGTTGCCGAAAGGGTTGCTCGAATCGACGCTGATGAAGCGCTTCGGCTTGCGCGGGCAGCTCTGATTCACCCCGGTGAAATTGCCAAATCAGTCGATCCACGTAGAATGCGCCGCACTTGAAGCGCCCGACGCTTCAAGTGAACTCGATAGCGCATGGAATCGCTGACGCAAGCATCGAAGCAAGGGAATTGCTGAACACTGATATCCCCCCTCCCCCCGACCGATCCTTCTCGGAAACGGCCGCTGCTTTGTTGAACTGCCTGACGCGAGCCCTGCTTTACGCTCCAATCCAGATCAGGAAACATCTTGTGAAAGTTTTCAACGTATTGCCTCTGGCACTGCTCACCGTGCTGGCTGGCTGTGCAAGCAAAGAAACGTCCCTCAATGACACCCTGCCGCTACTGACCCTGCAGGACGTACTGCCGACGGTCACGGCCAATGAACACTGCAATGCGCAAATGGACAGCGACATTCTGTTCGGCATCGGCTTCCAGATGTACGAGGACCAAGAGTTCGACAACGCCAAGACCTGCATGGTCATGGCCGCGCCGAAACACCCGCGCGCGTTTTGCTACCTGTCGATGATTGCCGCTCAGGATGAACAACTGACCACCGAGCAGCGCAACCGCCAAGCCTTCAACTACACGGCTTACGCGGCGAAGCAAAACGACTGGTGCGCAGAATACGGCCTGTATCAGGACTACAAATACGGCAACTCCGGGGTCAAGGCAGATGCGGCGCTGGCCACTCGCTGGCTGGAGCGTTCGTCGTTGCACGGTTATCCCGAGGCGCAGAAGGACCTGATCGAGCAGTACGAGGAACAAGGCAATCTGGTCGCGGCCTACGCCTGGACGAAGATCATGGCCAAAGCCGATGACACCACGGCAGCCGACGCCCTGAAAAGCAAAATGGCCGCTGCGCAGATCGCCGAAGGCGACAAGCGTTACAGCGAACTGACCACTCAGGTCACCAGCAAGGAAGCCATGTACGCCGAAGCGCGGGAAGAAGACGTCGGCCGTTACTCCGCCGAGATCTATCAGGAGTATCCGGACACCTTCAAGGGCATGTCGTCCACCGAGCGTTACGACTACGTGAAGCAGACCATGTACACGGCGATCAAGCAGCCCTTCACCAAGAGCCGTGGCCACGTGCTGAGCTATATCGTGATCGATCGCGCCGCCAAGCTGAAAAAGTCCTACGCGGATATTTCGCAGGACCCGCGCATCGTCTCCCTCATGGAAGATCCAGAGTTGTCGGTCGGTGAAACCATCGAGTCCGGTCTGTTGGTGGTCAAAAAGTTCTACAACTGAATACAAACCTGTGGCGCGGGAGCTGGCTCCCTCGCCACAAACAGCTTCGTTGATACCGGTTATTCGCTGGCGCCCTGATTCACCACCACCGTGCACGTAATCCCCGCCGCCAGCAAAACACCTTCCGGCACTTCATCAATGTGAATGCGCACCGGCACGCGCTGGGCCAACCGCACCCAGTTAAAGGTCGGGTTCACGTCGGCGATCAACTCGCGGCTTTCCGGGTTGTCGCGGTCGTAGATACCGCGCGAAATACTTTCCACGTGGCCCTTGAGCACTTCACCGCTCATCAACTGCATGTCGGCCTTGTCGCCGACTTTCACGTGCGGCAGTTTGGTCTCTTCGAAGAAGCCGT
Organism: Pseudomonas sp. TH06; assembly: GCF_016651305.1. Lineage (GTDB taxonomy): Bacteria > Pseudomonadota > Gammaproteobacteria > Pseudomonadales > Pseudomonadaceae > Aquipseudomonas. The sequence continues at coordinate 307,256 of NZ_JAEKEC010000001.1, forward strand.
AAACCCAGAACGAGTTCATGTCGACCACGGCCATTTTCGCCTCACCGATGCGCGCATAGTCGCCACGATGCACATTGAGATTGGTCACGTAACCATCAACCGCCGCGCGCACTTCGGTGCGTTTGAGGTTGAGCTCGGCTGCTTCCAGTTGTGCCTGAGCGTGTTGATAGTCGGCCAGCGCGGCGTCGGCGATGTTGCTGGCGTCGTCGCGGTTTTCCTTGGAGATCACCAGGTTGTCCAGATCGGCACGGCGATGGGCGTTGACCTTGCGCATCTCCCAGGTCGACTTGCGCGAAGCGACCAGCGACTGCGCCTGTTTCACCGCGATGCGGTAGTGCTCCGGGTCGATCTGCATCAACAGATCGCCCTTCTTCACCAACTGGTTGTCACGCACCGGCACATCGACCACTTCACCGGTGACGTCGGCAGCGACGTTGATGATGTCGGCGCGCACCCGACCGTCGCGGGTCCACGGCGTGTTCATGTAATGCACCCACAAGGTCCGGCCGATCCACAGCGCCAGGGCCAGCACCAGCAGGGTCGCGAGCAGGCTGAAAAACTTTTTCATCAGATCGTTCTCAACGGTAGACAGTCAGCGCCATCGCGCCGAACAGACAGGTAAACAGACTCAGGCGCAGCAGCGCCGGGTGCCAGAAAAAGCGGTACAGATCGAACCCCGAGAGAAACCGATCCACCGCCCAGGCCAGTGCCGCAGCGATGAAAAACATCAGGGTCATGGTCGGCATGTACACGCCGTGGAAGGCGATTTCACGAGGCATGGGCAAGTCCTTCGGGCTTGGCTGGCGCGAGCGCGGCCAGCGGCGATTGCGGGTCGAGCAACGAGGTGCGGATGAAGTGCAGATAGCTCTTCACCCGACGCAACGCCGAGGTATCGAAGTGCGGCGCGAACGGCTCGTCGGTTGCCGCCACACGGCTGATCGCGTGATCGACAGCGACCAGTGCGCGTTCCAGATTGCTGGTGTTCGGTTGCAGAAACAGCCGCACCAGCGCGCGGCCCATTACGCGGATCGCCTGACGCCACGGCTGCGATTCGGCATAGGCCGGATGCACCGGCAAAATCGCCTGTTCCTTGCGCAACTCGATGATCGCGTGACCGACTTCGAGCACCACGAACATCCAGCGCAGCAGGTTCTTTTGCACCTTCGGCTCACCGGCCGCGAGACCGTAGGCCTGATGCAGCAAGTCGCGGGGGCGGCTCTCGAAACTCGACGCCAAGCCTTTGAGTTTGCCGCTGATCGCATAGACCACCTGGCCGCGCAGATCCTGCTCCAGCCGCCGCCACAACCAGCGACTGTTCGGCGGCAGAATGATCGCGCCCGCAGCGGCGCAGACCAGCATGCCCATGACCATGGCGATGTAGTCGTTGATGAAGGTGTACGGGTTGTAAATGGTCAGGTTGTCCGGCACCGAACCGGTGCTGAAGAAGATCAGCAAACCGAGGCCGACACCGGCGTACTGCGGCCGCGAAGTCAGGAACGAACCGAACACGATCACCGGCGCGAGCATCACGCACAGCAGGGGAAAACCGTCGATCCACGGGAAGATGAAAAACATCTCGACGAAGCCGATCAGCGCCCCGAGAAAGGTGCCGCAAGCCATCTGGAACGCCATGCGTTTCGGGTTCGGCGTGGCAGCGGACAGGCCCACGGTCGCAGCAGCAATCAGCGTCATCGTCGCGCCGCTCGGCCACGCGGTGGCGACCCAATAACTGCCCAGCACGATGAGGATGAACGAGGCGCGAATCCCCGAGGCCGCGGCGGCCCACCAGTTGGTTTGCGGGGTAAACGGCTCGTCCCAGCGTTCGCGTTCGTGGCGGTGCTCGGCCAGTGAGGCGTGAGTCTGTGCATAACTGTGCAGATCATCGACGAAGCGATAGAGCAACTCGTACGCGGTGTGGAAATCCAGCTGCTCGGCGTCGCTGGGTTCGCTCTCCTGGAAAATTGCGCGCAGGCTGCGTACCCGCGCCGGCAAACCTTCCTTGTAAGTGGCCAACGCTGTCGCCAGTCGCGCCGCATCGGGGCTGGTCAGGGCGCGGCCACTGAAGCCGTCGAGCACTTCAGCGAGGTCCTGCAAGCCCGGTCTGATCGCCGCGACGACGTGCTCCTCGCCATTGCCGCGCAGGCGTTCGAGCAACTGATGCAGCGCGTTGAAGCGCGTGGTGATGCCCATGAACTCGCTGTTCAATCGGCTGAGTCGACCGTTGCGCCGACGCATGTGCGGGTCTTCGAACACCGTCACGCTGCGCAGCCCTTCCAGGCCCACGGCTTCGGCGATGAAGCGCACGTTGCTGGCTTCGAAGGATTCGGTTTTGCTGCGCCCGCGCAAGCCATCGGTCACGAACAGGGCGAACACGCCGAAGCGCTGGTACAAGGCATTGCGCATCGCCGCACTGGCGGTTTGCGGCAGGATCGCCGCGCTGATCACCGTGGCGCAAAGAATCCCCAAGGAGATTTCCAGCACCCGCCACACCGCCGCCATGAACGCGCCGTCCGGATGCGCCAGCGCCGGCAAACCGACCATCGCGGCGGTGTAGCCGGCGAGGACAAAACCGTAGGCACGAAAGTTACGGCAACGCGCGGCACCGGCCGAGCAGATACCGACCCAGATCGCCAGCGAGCCGAGGAACAGCTCGGTGTTTTGTGCGAACAGGGCGATCAGCGTGACCATCATCGCCGACCCGGCCAACGTGCCGAGAAAGCGATAGAAACTCTTGGCAAACACCTGACCGCTCTGCGGTTGCATGACGATAAACACGGTGATCATCGCCGTGCGCGGTTGCGGCAACTCCAGACGCATGGCCAGCCACAGGGTGAGGAATGCGGCGATCAACACCTTGAAGATATAGACCCAGGTCACGCCATCGCTGCGCGCCCAGTCAAAGAAACCCCGACGCCATTCCAGGGAGTAGAGCCAGCGCAGAGGTGCGGGCAAGGGAGTCATTTGGTCTTGCTCAATGATTGAGGACTGAAGAGTTTTCTTTGGTCACTGCAAAACCTGTGGTGAGGGGATTTATCCCCGACCGGCGGCGCAGCCGTCGTGAAACCAGTGAATGCGGTGAGCCTGAAAAAATGCGGTGGATGGTTTTGGGGCTGCTTTGCAGCCCATCGGGGATAAATCCCCTCGCCACAGGAACTCACCCTCCTCAGGTGTGTGTTCACCGCAAAAGGGCCGGGGTTTTCGGGGCTGCGGTTTTCTCGGCCGTCGGCACATCGTTGCCTGCACCGAGGCCGCCACCCAGCGCCGTCACCAACTCCGCATGCGCCGTCAACCGCGCCGCCTGCATCTGCTGCTGCACTTGCTGCTGCTTGAACAACAGCGTCTGCGCATTCAGCACGTTGAGGTAATCGGTGAGGCCGCGTTGATAAGCGATCATCGCGATGTCGTAAGTCTTCTGCGCCGTGGCCACGGACTCGGCGGCAAAGCCTTGCTGCTTGTCCATCGACTCCCGGCGGATCAACTGGTCAGAGATGTTCTTCAGCGCGTTGACCAGCGTCTGGTTGTAATGCGCGACGGCGATGTCATAACCCGCCGACGCTTCACCCAACTCGGCACGCAGTCGGCCACCGTCGAAGATCGGCAACGAGATCGCCGGCCCGACGTTGTAGTTGAGTTTCTTGCCGGTCAGAAACTCCAGCGCGCCGCCCCCGGTCGCCATGTAACCGAGGCTGCCGACCAGATCGACGTTGGGATAAAAACCGGCATGCACCACATCGATCCCGCGAGCCTGCGCCGCCACTTGCCAGCGACTGGCAACCACGTCCGGGCGTTGGCCGAGCAGTTCGGCCGGTAGCGCTGACGGCAACCTCAGCGCCGCACCAAGGGACAGCGTCGGACGCTGCAATTGCGCGCCGGCTCCCGGTCCCTTGCCGGCAAGCGCGGCGATCTGATTGCGGCTGAGGGCGATTTCCTCATCCAGCGCATCGAGTTGCCGATGAGTTTCGGGCAACGGCGTTTGCGCCTGGCTGACTTCGAAATGCGTGCCGATCCCGCCGTTCAAACGCTTCTGCGCCAAATCAAGAATCTGCTGCTGCTGCGCAAGCGTCGCTGCAACGATGTCGCGCTGGGCGTAATGCAAAGACAACTCGATGTAGGCGCGCACGATGTTGTTCTGCAATTCGAGCTGGGCCAGTCGCGCTTCGGCGGCGCTCATGTGCGCCAGATCCACCGCGCGTTCGCTGGTATTGCTTTCACGGCCCCAGAGGTCGAGCGCGTAGCTGAAACCGAGCGCAGCGTTGTTGTCCCAGGTGGTGGTGTTGGCCAACTCGCCCGGGCCGTAGAACTGATCGGTCGGCCAGTTGTGGCGCTTGAGCGTCGATTCGCCATTGATCTGCAACGACTCGGCCGCTTCGGCGACGCCGGCCATGGCTTTGGCCTGACGCACTCGCGCAGCGGCCATGGCCATGCTCGGGCTGTCTTGGACGGCGAGCTCGATCCAGCGGTTCAGTTGCGGGTCACCGTAGGCTTGCCACCATTGCGCGGTGGGCCAGTTTGCGTCACGGGCGGCGTGGGCGATGGCGTCGTCGGTGGCCAGTGCGTCGGCTTCCAATGCCTGACTATGCGGGGCAATTCCTTGCGTTGAGATGCAGCCGCTGAGACCCAGGGTAAAAGCCAGAACACTGAGCGGCAAAAGCGCTCTGTTGATGCGACGCGGCACAGCTGCGAATTCCTGAGAAGAGGAGAAGGCGAGGACTCGCTGTAGGTGCTGTCGCAGGCTGCGATCTTTTGATCTTGCTTCCCTTAAAACAAAATCAAAAGATCGCAGCCTGCGGCAGCGCCTACAGGGATCGGCGCAATTCTATGGAACGCCCTGTGCGGCGATAAGCTGGGATTTCTGTGAATCTTTGTTACGGTTAACGAGATAATCCTTAAGTCTGGGTCTCAGCCCCTGAAACTTCGTGTCACAATTTGCCATCTCCCTTGAGAGCACCCCATGGACACTTTGCAAAACATGCGCGCCTTCAGTTGCGTGGCCGAAGCCGGCAGCTTCACCGCCGCCGCCGTGCAACTCGACACCACCACCGCCAACGTTTCGCGCGCGGTCTCCAACCTGGAAGCCCACCTGCAAACCCGACTGCTTAACCGCACGACCCGGCGCATCGCCCTGACCGAGGCCGGCAAACGTTACCTGCTGCGCTGCGAGCAGATCCTCGCCTACGTCGAAGAAGCCGAAGCCGAAGCCAGCGAGGCCCACGCCCGCCCGGCCGGGCAGTTGAAAGTGCACACCATGACCGGTATCGGCCAGCACTTCGTGATCGACGCCATCGCCCGCTACCGCAAGACCCACCCCGACGTGACCTTCGACCTGACCATGGCCAACCGCGTGCCGGACCTGCTCGACGAAGGCTACGACGTGTCGATCGTGCTGGCCCGCGAACTGCCGGATTCCGGTTTCGTCTCGCAACGCCTGGGCATCACTTACAGCATCGTCTGCGCCTCGCCGGCCTACGTGAAAGCCAACGGCTGCGCGCAAAAGCCCAGCGACCTGCTCAACCACGCCTGCCTGCGCCTGGTCAGCCCGGTGATCCCGCTGGAGAAGTGGGCCTTCGACGGCCCGGAAGGCCAGGAAATGGTCACCATCAACAGCTCGCCGTTTCTGGTGAACTCCGCCGACGCGATGAAAACCGCAATCATCAGCGGCATGGGCGTTGGCGTGTTACCGGTGTACGCGGCGATCGAAGGCCTGCGCAACGGCACGCTGGTAAGGGTGATGCCGAACTATCGCTCGCAGGAACTCAACCTGTATGCGATCTACCCATCACGGCAATACCTTGATGCGAAGATCAAGACCTGGGTCGAATACCTGCGCGGTTCGCTGCCTGAAATACTGGCAGCGCATCAGGCGGAACTGGCCGCTTACGAGCTCAGCGGCAGCCTCGCCGGGGCTCGCGTCGCCAACTGATTTCGGTGATTTGCAGGGTGGGCAGTCTGCGAGAAATTGGCTAGCTGTCCGGCAGCCATCGCTGGCAAGCCAGCTCCCACAGGGTTCGCGTGGCCAGATGATTTTTTAAACACATTACCGTCCCTGTAGGCACTGCCGCAGGCTGCGATCTTTTGATGTTGATGTTTAAAAATCAACAGATCGCAGCCTACGGTAGCTCCTACACAAGCATGATTTCGCGGATATTTCCGACGTGTTTTGCAGGTTGCTCGTCGGAAGAGCGGTGGGTAGGGTTTGGATGTCGCTGACGATTCAGCGACCGGACTTGGTCGTCCGGGTTTAGAATGGCGCACTTTTTAAGCTTGCTTAATGGCGAGTTGTGCGTGGGAGGGCTTCGGCCCTGCCGGGTTTCCATTCCCTGGTCGACCAACCCGCGTACAGTTCGCCACCTTTCTGCTTGGTCGCAGTGTCTGGCGAACTCCACATCCCGAATGGAGTTTCACCATGATCAAACACACCCCTAATCCGCCTGAAGCGGAAAACACCACACCCTACGAATTCCCCGGCTCGAAGAAATTCCACGAAGCCGCCGAGCGCGCCCTCGACCACTACTTCCAACCCAACGCACTAACGTTGCGCTCACACAAACCCAGCACCATGTTCCTGGTCGCCCCGAATCAGGACAACGAAAGCCTGCTGGTCCACGCCTGCGAATCACTGGCACAAGCCAGCCTCATGAGCAGTGACATCGCCGCCTACATCGACCTCCCGCAACGGCGCACGATTCTGGCGATCCAGCAAATCATCATGCTCGCCGAACTGGCAGTGAACCGCGTGCTGGATAACGTCGACGTGACACCACCAGCGCCACGCAGCTGATCCCTGTGGGAACGGGCTTGCTCGCGAAAGCGGTGTCTCAGCCAACATCATCGCCAAATGACACATCGCCATCGAGGGCAAGCCCGCTCCCACAGTTTGAACCAGATTCACCCGCCAGAGACTGGTCGGCTGTCAGGCCGTCATCGCGAGCATGCTCACTCCTACAATTGGATCGTATGCATTCTGCTAGAGACTGGTCGGCTGCCAAGCCGCCATCGCTACCAAAAAAAACGAGTACACCCCAAACGCGGCGCATGCCGCCCCACTCAACACGATGAGCGTTAGCTCAAGTACCGCTCTTGATCTGAAAGGCCCGTCGGCAGGCTGAGTGGAGGGATTGATCCGGGGGTGGGAGCGCAGCGACCGTTTGGCGCAGCCAAATGCATCGAGAGGAGGTGCAGCGAAGCAAACCGTAGGCGATGCGCCCGGATCGATCCCGCAGCGAAGGAACCCGAGCCTAAGCGAGGGCCGTACGTCAGGGTAAAGCCTTTTTGGTTACTTTTTCGGCGTCTGGAAAAAGTGACCCGCCGTAAGGGCGGAACCCTAAGCCGCCATCCCCCAAAAAACGGATATTCACCCAAAAAACCACCAACACGGTCGGCCCAAAGGCCGCCAAGAAATGTTAGCTTGCTAGGCAATAAAGCCCCAAAGCCGAGCCCAAAACGATGAAAAAAACAGTCCTGGCCTTCAGCCGCATCACCCCCCCAATGATCGAACAACTAAAACAAGAGTTCGACGTCATCGTCCCCAACCCAAAAAACGGCGACATCAACGCCCAATTCAACGAAGCCCTGCCCCACGCCCATGGCCTCATCGGCGTCGGCCGCAAACTCGGCAAAGCACAACTCGAAACCGCCGAAAAACTCGAAGTGGTCTCCAGCGTCTCCGTCGGCTACGACAACTACGACCTCGACTACTTCAACGAACGCGGGATCATGCTCACCAACACCCCGGACGTGCTCACCGAGAGCACCGCCGACCTCGCCTTCACCCTGATCATGAGCAGCGCCCGCCGCGTCGCCGAACTCGACGCCTGGACCAAGGCCGGGCAATGGCAAGCCAGCGTCGGCGCCTCACTGTTCGGCTGTGACGTACACGGAAAAACCCTCGGCATCGTCGGCATGGGCAACATCGGCGCCGCCGTCGCCCGCCGCGGCCGGTTCGGTTTCAACATGTCGATTATCTACAGCGGCAACAGCCGCAAGACCGAACTGGAACAAGAACTCGGCGCGCAATTTCGCAGCCTCGACCAACTGCTGACCGAAGCCGATTTTGTCTGCCTGGTTGTCCCACTCAGCGACAAGACCCGCCACCTGATCAGCCATCGCGAATTGGCTCTGATGAAACCGAGCGCGATTCTGGTCAACATCTCTCGCGGCCCGGCCGTCGACGAACCCGCGCTGATCGAAGCGCTGCAAAACAACCGCATCCGTGGCGCCGGTCTGGACGTCTACGAAAAGGAACCGCTGGCCGAGTCGCCACTGTTCCAGTTGAAAAACGCCGTGACCTTGCCGCACATCGGCTCAGCCACCCATGAAACCCGCGAAGCCATGGCCAATCGGGCCATTGCCAACCTGCGCAGTGCCTTGCTCGGGGAACGCCCGCAGGACCTGGTCAATCCGCAAGTCTGGCGCGGCTGATAAAACGGGCAAGTGCCAAACAGCACTTGCCCGTTAGTTACGCGCATACACAACTTGAAATTGAACAACACACCGGACCAAACATTACCGCTATAAGCTCTCCATACTTATAAAATAAACGATAACCTGTTATGGAGAGTAAAAACCTTGAACACACTGACAACCGAAAAAATCATCCGCTACAGCAAGGTTATATTGATGGCTTATATCAGCTTCTTTGGCCTGCTGGTGATGATTCACAACTTCACCGACTATAATTCAAACTACACGTACGTGTCTCACATCCTGAGCATGGATACCACCACTGCAAGTGAGAGCATCAAGTACCGAGCCATCGAATCACCGATGATTCATCACCGAATCTATTGGTTCATCATCACGATGGAGGTCACGTACACCGTGTTATGCCTGATAGGCACCTATCAGTTGTATCGCAAGATCAACGAATCAGCCGAAGCATTCCATGAGGCCAAGAAGTTCTCGATCATGGGCATACTGGTTGCAATATTCATCTATTACGTATGTCTGCAAACTGTCGGTGTCGAATGGTTCGACATGGACACTTCGCAAACCTGGAATGCCAAGGACTGGGCACGTCATATCGTTGATTTCATTTTCCCGGTAATGATTTACATCACACTGAAAGTCGAGCGCTGACGTTCAGCGCTCATTCATTTCAAGCCAACTTTCCCTGCACCGGTGATATCACCGCCTTCGGTTTACGAAACACCAGCACGTTACCCAGCATGACCAATACCAGCCCGATCAATGCTGGCGCTGTCCACTGATAACCTTCGACAAACGCCGAGACATTCAGCGCCACCACCGGGAACAATACCGTGCAATAAGCTGCGCGCTCCGGGCCCATACGCCCGACCAGCGTCAGGTACGCCGTGAAACCGATCACCGAACCGGGAATGACCAGATACAGCAGCGCCCCGACGTAACGCGACGACCAGTCCATGTCGAACGGAATGCCTTTGATCAGACACCACACCGACAGCATCGCCGCACCGTAGGCCATGCCCCAGGCATTGGTGGTCAGTGGTTTGAGCCCGGCTTTCTGTTGCAGACTCGAGAGCATGTTGCCCGCCGAGAAACACAAGGTGCCGCACAGCGCCAGACCGAGGCCGAGCAGCGTCTGCGGACTGGCGCTATGCCCGGCCAGTTCCGGCCAGAACAACAGGCCTAGGCCGAACAACCCCAGCGCACCGCCCATCAACACGTTGCGGGCGATCCGTTGGCCGAAGAACACTCGCGCATTGAGGGCGTTCCACAGGGTTGCCGTGGAAAACACCACCGCCACCAGACCGCTGGGAATCCACTGACTGGCGGTCAAAAAGCACATGAAGTTGACGCAGAACAGACACAGCCCCTGCGCCACGCAGATCAGGTGCCCACGACGGTTCATCGGTTGCAACCGACGGCTGAGCAGCAACAACACGAACAGCACCAACGCCGCGAGGCCGAAGCGATAGACAATCGACACCGGAATCGCCACCACGCCCAGTTGCCATTTCAGGGCAATCCAGGTGGTGCCCCAGATCAGCACAGTCAACAGATACAACGACAGATTCATAAGCGAACTCCCGAAAACAATGCCAAGCGCTGTTGTGGCGAGGGGATTCATCCCCGATGGGCTGCGAAGCAGCCCCGGTTTTACAAGTGCTGCGCACTCAAGCTCCCTCGCCACAGGGTTTGCGCTGAATTGAGGATCAGGGTGCTGCACCAAGGGTTGCAGCGCTTGCACAATCTTGCGCTTTTGTCCGGCGACTGGCTGGCAGCGCGACGTCTACGGAGTAGGATGCAAGGCGTTGGAGAGAACCGAACATGGCCGCAATCGATAACCTGCAAGTCTTCCAGGCGCTTAACCGCTCGCCGAACGCTCGCCTTGTGCACAGCGCCGAGCTCGGTGACGGCTTGGCTGCGGCTTTGTGGACCAACCACCACGATGCTCAGGAGTACGAAGCTCCCAGCCATCACACCCTCTCTTGCTATATCGCCGGCGGCACCGGCACGTTTCGTCGCGGTCAGCCGGGCCAGAAGGGTGGACCGGACAAGCTGTGCATCCTGCCGGCGGATCATGAGTCGGGTTGGGTGATCAACGGCGATATCCGCCTGGCCCACCTGTATTTCAGCGCTGAACAATTCGCCATCGGTTGCGTGACGTTGCTCGATCGCGAGCCACGGGAAATGCAGCTGCGCGAGCAGACTTTTCTCGAAGACCCGCAGCAAGCACAGCGCTTTCGCCAATTACTGACGCTGAACTGGGACGAGCCCGCCGAACGCTTGCTCACCAGTAGTCTTGCGCATGAATTGATCAGCCATACCTTGCTCAGTCAGGTCGGCGCCCGTCAGGGTTTGCGCCTGAAGGGTGGACTGGCGCCGCACCAGCGTCGGCAGTTGGTGGAGTTCATCGACAGCCAGTTGGCCGAGCCGATCAGCCTTGGGCAATTGGCTGGATTGTGTGCGTTGTCGGAGTACCACTTTGCGCGGATGTTTCGCGTGAGTTTCGGCTTGCCGCCGCATCAGTATGTGCTGGCGCGACGCTTGAGCCGGGCGCGGGAATTGTTGCGCGGGACGGCGTTGCCACTGGGGGAAATTGCGCTGGCATGCGGGTTTGCCAGCGCGAGCCATTTCACCAATCGGTTCCGACAGGTGTTGGGCGGAACGCCCGGCGAGTATCGGCAGGCGTTTTTGCGTTAGAACCGAAATCCTTGCTGTCTGTCAGGGCCTCATCGCTGGCAAGCCAGTTCCCACAAAGTCCTCGGCCGTTGGAGAAATTTGTGCTCGACCAAAAACCTGTGGGAGCTGGCTTGCCAGCGATGAACGATGACGCGGTTTCGGCTCAGAACTCCAATGTGCTGGAAAGCGAAACCTGCCGCGAATCGCCCATCGACACAAAGAACCGGCTCGCCGCCGAGGTGTAGTAAGTACGGTCAAACAGGTTCTTCACGTTGAGCTGAAACTTGACCTTCTGTCCTTCCACCTTGGTGTCGTAAGTCGCGAAGGCATCGGCGACGGTGTAGCTCGGCAGATCGAAATCGTTCACCGCGTTCCCCGCCCGCTCACCGACATAACGCGCCCCGGCACCGACACGCAATTGGTCGCCGCCAATGACGCTGCCGAAGTCATACACCGCCGACAATGAGCCGGAATTCTTCGCCACGTTCTGCAAGCGCTTGCCCTTGTAAGTCGGGTCTTCGGTGACTTCGGCATCGGTGTAGGCATAACTGCCGATCATGCTCCAGCGGTCACTCAGTTGACCGGTCAAGTCCACTTCCAGACCGCGCGAACGCACTTCACCGGCCGCGCTGTAAATGGTCGTCGGGCCTTCGGAATTGGCCACCAGTACATTGCGTTTCTTGATGTCGAACAGCGCGACGTTACCGGTGATGCGCCCCGGCATATCCAGCCGCGCCCCCAGCTCCCAGGATTTGGCTTCTTCCGGTGCGATGCTGCCGTCGAGCACGGTGCTGCTGCCGCTCAACGGGGCGATGGTCGAGTTGGGTTTGAACGATTCGGTGTAGCTGCCGTAAAACGACAGTTCATCGGTGTAGCGATACACCAGGCCGGCGCGTGGCACCCATTTCTGCCCGTTGCTGTCGGTGTTGGCCTTGAACGGCACGCCTTTACCGGCGTACTGGTCGTACTCCTGGAAGCGTCCGCCGGCGACCAGAATCCATTGGTCGTTGAGGTGAATCGAATCCTGCAGGAACACCGAATCGCTGCGCAGCAAATCGGTTTGCGCACTGTCCGCCGGGCTGACCGTGGTGCCTTCGACTTCGCGGCCATACACCGGGTTGAGGTAGCTGAAGGTGGTCAGGCTTTTCTGCCGGATCAGGTCAGCGCGGTAGATCTTGCGGTATTCGTCGTCGACGCCGAACACCAGGTCATGCTGCATGCCCAGCACGTTGACCTTGCCTTCCAGGCTGGCAGTGGTGAAACGGTCGGTGCTGATCGCTCCCTGCGTGCCGTCCATGCTGCGGGTCAGCGTGCCTTTTTTGGTGTCGATGGCGGTCACGCGGACCTGGCTGGCGTCGTAGGTTTCGCGGTTCCAGCTGTAGCCGAAGTGGGCTTTCCAGTCGTCGTTGAGTTCGTGGTCGGCCTCGAAGTGATACAAGTCCGAACGCCCCTCCATGTCGTTGAACGGCTCATCGAGACGCTCTTTGCGCGAGATGTCCAGCGGATGGTTGGTGCGCGGATCGATCAACGTGCCACGGTCGAACGGCGTGAGGAATTCCCGGTGTTCGTAGGCGAACAACAGCTTGGTGCGCTCGCCGTACCAGGCCAGCGATGGCGCGATCAAGGTTTCCCGGTGGGTGCCGAAGTTGCGCCAGTAATCTTCGTCGACGTGATCCACCACCATGCGATAGGCCAGCCCGGAATCACCCAGCGCGCCCGTGCTGTCGAAGGTGCCGCCGCTGCCGTTCTTGCCGTCGCCGTAGGTTGAGCCGGTGAAGGTCAATGCGTTGTACTGCTCAAGCTCGGGTTTCTTGCTGACCAGATTGACCACACCGCCCGGGTCCTGAATTCCGTACAACAGCGACGCCGGGCCTTTGAGCACTTCGACGCGATCAACCGTGGCGTTCATCCCACGGCCCTGCACGATCGGCATGCCGTCGCGCATGATCGAGCCATTGCGGTTGTCGCCGAAACCGCGCGTCATCACCGAATCCTGAGTGCTGCCCAAAGTGTTGCCTTGGGTGATGCCGCTGACGTTGGCCAGCGCATCGTCAAGATTGCGCGGCGCCTGATCGCGGATAACCTGCGCCGGGATGACGTTGACGGTCTGCGGGATCTCCTGAAGCGAGGCCGATGAGCGCATCACCGAACTGGTTGCCGGCGGCTGATAACTCATCGACTCGTCGCGCATCGAGGTGATGGTGGTGGCGCCGAGGTTCAGCGCACCGGCAGTGGGTTGCGGCTCCAGCGCCAGGGTGTGGCTGTCGGTGCGGCGGAAGTTCAGCCCGGAGCCGATAAGCAGGCGTTGCAGCGCTTGCTCGGCGCTCATCTGCCCGTTCACGGCGGGTGCGGTGAGGCCGTACGGCGCTTCATCGGTGTAAACCACGCTCTGCCCGGTGACACGGCTGAAGTCGCTCAGGGCCTGGGGCAGCGGTTTGGCAGCGAGGGAGAAGTTGAATTGCTGTTGCGCCTGACTGCTGACGGTTTCAGCGGCGAGCGCCACGCTCATTGGCAACAAGGCCAATGCCGAAAAGCTCAACGCTTGAACGCCCAACCACTGTTTGACCGAACCCGATTTTGCCCTGGACTTCATTGCTCAATGACCTGTGTAGAACCGCAACGGATGCGAATGACTCGCAGTTTCAGTCACTACACGGATGGGGCTCGGGTTTACCTCACCCACATTTGCAAATTATTTTTTGCGACGTTCAATCGGGCGCCATCGCGAGCAGGCTCACTCCTACAGGGGAACGCATTCCAAATGCAGGAGTGAGCCTGCTCGCGATGGCTTTAGCCGCCTCAGCGCAAAATAATCAGATGCCCCAGCACCTGATGCTGCTCAAACCCCAACACTCCTTGCAGCGAATTGAGAACAGCCTGCGGATCCCTGCTCGGAAAACTGCCGCTGACCTTGCGCGCCGCCAGTTCATCGTTGAGCAAAACAATACGCCCCGGGTAATAGCGCCGCAGGTCCGCCACCACATCGGCCAGCGTCGACTTGTAGTAAGTCAGCCAGCCCTGACGCCAGGCCAATTGCGCCTCGCTGTCTACCGCGTGCAGTTGCTGCGCCGAGCCCGCACCGTAGGCGACCTGCTGACCAGCCGTGAGAATCTGCTGCGCGGCGTCGCGATCCGCGGTCACACCGACGCGTCCGGACAACACCGTAACCTGCGCACCGTGGGGTTGCAGACGCACCTCAAATTGCGTGCCGAGCACCCGCGCCTGGCCCTTTTCGGCCTCGACCACAAACGGCTCGCCGGTGTGAGTCACGGTGAAAAAACCGGCACCGCGGCGCAGTTGTACATGGCGCTCGCCATGGCTGAAATTCACGGCGATGGCGCTGTCGGCATCCAGCGTTACCTGCGACTGATCGGCCAGGGTCACGGTGCGGATTTCGCCGGGCGCGGAAACATAATCGGCCCCCAGATCATCGAGCCAGCGCTGCGGCTGCCAGCCCGTGCCGAGGCTGACCATCAGCAGCAGACACGCCGCCATCGCCAGCGCACCGGACCAACGCAACAGCTGCGGACGACGCGGGCGATCCATCGCCGCGAGATAACCCTGCAATGCCAGCGCCTCTTCATCGGCCAGCGTTTTTGCCGGCCCTTCGCTCAACTCCCAGACCACTTGTGCCTGTGCATAAGCCTCGGCGTGAGCCGGATCGGCGCGCAGCCATTGGCTGAAAGTGAGTTGATCGCCAGCGCTGGGCCGGTCATGCAACAGGCTCAGCCAGGCAAAAGCCGCCTGTTCCTGGGCGGGCGTCGGGCTGCCACGGTCGGTGTGATTCACGGTGCTTTCCCTGGCGTGCGTGGCGCGGGTTCGCGCAGGCTGGCCTTGCAGGCCTCGAGGGCGCGCATCATATGTTTTTCCACGGCGCTTTGGGACAGGCCCATGGCTTTGGCGATGTCGGCGTACTTGCGGCCGTGGATGCGATTGAGCAAAAAGATCTGCCGGGTGCGCTCGGGCAAGGCGCGCAGCGCCGCCTCGACATGGCGCAGATCGTTGCCGGCTTCCAGCGCTGCCTGCGGTTCGCTGCCGCAACTGTGCGGCTCGTCCGGTTGCCAGCCTTCGTTGACGCGCACCCGTGCGCCTTCGCTGCGCAAATGATCGATGGCGATGTTGCCGGCGCAGCGCAGCAGGTACGTGCTGAGTTCTTCAACCTGCACCAACGGTCGGCGCCAGAAGCGCAGGAACAAATCCTGCACCAGATCCGCCGCCGTCGCCCGACAGCCGACGCGCCGGTTCACCAACGCTTCCATCTGGGAACGCTGGGACAGGAACACCTGCAGAAAATGCGCACGCGCCCCGCGCGGCTCATCATCGCGGGACTCCGGCGGCAAACCGATCAGCACTTCAGCACTGCGCCCATGCGGCGACCGGACTGGCCAGCAGGCTGACCCCGGCCAATGCCAACGCCAGACGCGGGCGATACGGCAGCAACAACACCAGCGCCAATGCGCTGAGCATCAGTACCGCGAACCAATCGACCAGTCCGAAACTCCAGCCGTTGTTCGACACCGCCGCCGACAATGACAAGGCCAGCAATAACCACCCGATGAGTTTCAACCCCTGACGGCGGCGCGCCGAGGATTTGTGACCGAGCAACTCGTCATGGTGCCGAGGCATCGACAGGCACAGTGCGGTGAACCCGGCGTAGCAAAGCAACAGGGCCAGCAGCATCAATTCGCTCCCTGCTCAAGCGTGACCGGCCGAGCCGTTTCGCGACGTGGCTTTTTCACGGCGACGGCGTTAGCGGCGCGCTGCATTTTCCATGCGGCCCAAGCCAGGAACAGCCCTGATCCGAGACAGGTCAGATCGAATCCGGCCAGCACCCAGTCACCTTGCGCAAGCGTTACGGCGAGATTCCACGGAGTGGTCAGCGCATTGATCAGCGGCACGGCGATAAACAGCAACGCCCCCAGCCCAAGCTGTTCAACCCAGGCTTTACGGCCGGGACGCAACAGCGCATGCACAACGCTCAAACCCCAAGCGATAAAGAACGCATTCACTTCCCAATCGGCGCGGCTCGCCAACTCCACCGGCAACAACCGATTGGCCAGGAAAAACACTGCCACCGCCGACACCAGTCCGGCCATGCTGGCAATATTCAGCACTTCAACCAGCCGCAGTTCGAACGGCATCACACCGGTCTTGGCATGTTTGAGTTGACGCTTGCCGAGCCAGATCACCAGCCCGGTGCCGATCATGGCCGTGCCGGCCAGACCACAAATGAAATACAGCCAGCGCAATACCGGCCCGGCAAAATGGCCCATGTGCAGACCGTAGAAAGTGCCGCCCACTGCCATCGCCACAGGCTGATCCGGCGTGCTGCCGAGCATCTGCCCGGTGACGCCATTGAAGGTCACCGCGCTGCCGAAATCGTGGACCACACGATCACCGGCGCGGGACAAAACCACCGAGGCATTTTCATCGCCCGGATTGTTCACAGAGAGCCGCTTGGTGTTGCCGCCCGACCACTGCTCACTGGCCTTGGCCAACAGCGGCGCCATCGGCGCCAAAGGTGCAGAAATGCCGGCCCGTTCCGGCGTCTTCGAGGCCGGGAAAACCTCATCGTAGAACGCCCGCACATTCCCGTCGTAGGACGCCAGAATGCTCGCCGGCATGACCATCGACATGAAGATGACCAGGCTGCTGTAGGTGATCATCAAGTGAAACGGCAGCACCAGCACGCCCACGGCGTTATGCCCGTCGAGCCAGGAACGCTGGCCCTTGCGCGGGCGGAAGGTGAAGAAGTCCTTGAAGATTTTCTTGTGGGTGATGATCCCGGTGATCAGCGCAACGAACATCACCATCGCGGCGATCGTCGCCAGCCAGCGACCCCACGGATAAGGCATTTGCAGCTGGAAGTGGAAACGGTAGAAGAACTCGCCGCCCAGGCTTTCGCGGCCCTGCACTTCGGCACCGGTTTGCGCGTCGAGCGTCTTCGATTCAAAACGGCCGCGCTCGCCGGGTTTCGCCGGCGCTGACTGCCAGCGCACGGTCAGGCCGGGGTCGCGGGCATCGGGCAAGTCAATCAGCCAACGCGAAGCACCGGCGGCATGTTGCTGCAGATAATCCTGCGCCAGGGCAAGGCTCGCCTCGCTATTGATTGTCCGCGCGGGAATTTCCGGGCGCATCCAGTGACTGGTCTCGTCATTGAAATAGGCCAGGGTGCCGGTCAGAAAAATCGCGAACAGCAACCAGCCGAACACCAGTCCGACCCAGGTGTGCAGCCAGGCCATGGCCTGGCGGAAACCCTCTTTCATGCGTAACCCAACCCACGGGCCGCGCCGGAGATGGTCGCCAGAATCACACTCGGCACCAGCAAACCGACCCATGCCGACCACGCCGTGCGGCAGGCAAAACACCACAGCACCGCGACCAGATAAACCAGGAAGGAAACGGTCATGCCGGTCACCACGGCTTCGGCGCGGTTCAACGGCAGCCACATCGTCAGGGTGACACTGGCCAGCGCGGCAACCAGATAGCCGCCGAATACCGCCGCCAACACCCGTGAGGTGACAGCCAGACGATAGGACATGGGAAGTGTGGCGAGTTTGGCTTTCATGTTTCGACCTTGAAACGAAAATCGTCCGGCCGATAAGCCGAACCAACAGGCGAGCAATATTAATGATAAATATTCTCATACGCAAAAGCATCTGATTGCCGGACACCGTGCTCGCGCCCTACAATGCGAACCATTCTTGTTCTCTAACGCATGTTTTCTCCGCATATCGTTGCGCCCGGAGTCATACCGTTGCCGTCCGCCCATCCCGTCGAATCGCTTTATCAGGCCCACCACAGCTGGCTGACCGGCTGGCTACGGCGCAAACTCGGCTGCCCGGACAGCGCCGCGGACCTGGCGCAGGACACCTTCATCAAAGTGCTGACCGCCCGCGAACCGCCGGTGATCATCGAACCTCGCGCCTTTCTCACCACGCTCGCCAAGCGTGTTCTGTTCAATCACTACCGCCGTCAGGATCTCGAACGCGCCTACCTCGACACCCTCGCGCAGATGCCGGAAATGCTCGCGCCGTCGGAAGAAGACAAAGCGATCATCCTGCAAACCCTGATGGAGCTCGATCAGTTGCTCGACGGTTTACCGCGCCTGGTCAAACGCGCCTTTTTGCTGGCGCAGGTCGATGGCCTGAGTTATCCGCAGATCGCCATCGAACTGGGCATTTCCGTCGCGACAGTCAAACGTCATCTGAACAAAGCGGCGATGCGCTGCTATTTCGCCCTATGAACCGCGTCGCGGATTTTTCTGCGCAAGTGGCTGAACAAGCCGTGCACTGGCTGATGGAAATGCAGCAAGGCGCGCTGTCGCCGCGCCAACAATTGGCCTGGCAACAATGGCTGGATGCGCACAGTGAACATCGCCGGGCGTGGGAACACATTCAGCGGGTCAACCAGCGCTTGCGCGGTGTGGCCTCGCCGCTGGCACACGCGGCATTGAATGCGCCGAAGTCCGGCAGTCGGCGTCAGGCGCTGAAATTGCTGCTGATTCTCGGCGCCGGCTCGGCGGCTACCTGGGGCATGCACGAACACAATCCGCTGCCGTCGCTGCTCGCCGACTACCGCAGCCCGATGGGTCAACGACGCAAGATTGCGTTGGGCGAAGGCAGTCAGTTGCAACTCAATACCGCCAGTGCCGTGGATGTCGATGGCACGCAGCGCCTGATCCGCTTGCTCGAAGGCGAGATTCTTCTGACCGCGGCGCAATCGTTCGAAGTGCGGACTGCACACGGCACTCTAAGAACCCGGGACGCTCGCCTGAACGTGCGCCAGTTTGCCGATCGCACGCAGGTCGCCTTGTTCGAAGGTCGGGCCGAACTGACAGCCAACGGACGCGCACCGCTGCTGCTGCCGGCCGCCCGTCAACTGAGTTTCACCTCCACGGCTGTCAGCGACACTCAACCGCTGGACGCCAACAGCGGCGCCTGGGCCGAGGGCATGCTGGTCGCGGCGCATATGCGTCTGGGTGACTTTCTCGATGAGCTGGGCCGCTATCGTCGCGGCCAACTCAATTGCGACAAGAAGGTGGCCGACTTGCTGATCTCCGGGACTTATCCACTGGACGACAGCGAGCGGATTCTGGATCTGCTGGAAATCAGCTTGCCGGTGAAAGTGAAGCGCTTTACCCGTTACTGGGTAACCGTCGAAGCGCGGGTTTAACAGCAAAAGATCGCAGCCTTCGGCAGCTCCTCCAGGTGAATGTCATGCCCATGTGATCACCGTTTCGGCAGGGTCATCACGACCCAATGTAGGAGCTGCCGAAGGCTGCGATCTTTTGATCTTCAAAAATAAATGAGCCGTTTTTCAGATCTGGCGTGACAGAGAAGGAAAGCCCCCTTGATTCAATCTTCTCAGGATCCGCCACCATGCACCCCACCCGCCTCACGCCACTGGCTCGCACCCTGCGCAACCTTGTCCTCGGTGCCAGCCTGAGTTTCGGCGCCCTGCCCACGGCAATGGCTGCCGACGCCAAGGCGTATCACATCGCGCCGTCGTCGCTGGAAAACGCCCTCAATCAGTTTGGCCGTGAAGCCGGGGTGCTGATTTCGTTCGGCTCGCAAGTCACCAGCGGCGTACAGAGCCGTGGCCTGGAAGGCAACTACACCACTGAACAAGGTCTCGATGCATTGCTCGAGGGCACCGGTCTGCAAGCACGCGCCGAGGGCAACAATGCTTTCAGCCTGCAACCGGCGGGTGATACCGCGCTGGAGCTGGACACCTCGAAAGTCGTCGGCGACTGGCTCGGCGATGCGCAACAAATCAACGTCTTCGAACACCCCGGCGCTCGCGATGTGATCCGTCGTGAAGAATTCGAACGCCAGGGCGCTACCCAGGCGCGTGATGTGCTCAACCGCATTCCCGGCGTCAACGCCCCGGAAAACAACGGTACCGGCAGCCACGACATGGCGCTGAATTTCGGCATTCGTGGTTTGAACCCGCGCCTGGCGGCACGCTCGACTGTTCTGATGGACGGCATCCCGGTGCCGTTCGCACCTTACGGTCAGCCGCAACTTTCTTTCGCGCCGATCAGCATGGGCAACATGGATGCCGTGGACGTGGTGCGTGGCGGCGGCGCCGTGCGTTACGGCCCGCAGAACGTCGGCGGCGTGGTCAACTTCGTGACCCGGGCGATTCCCGACGAGCCGACCGTCAAGGGCGGCTTCCAGACGGAAACCAGTCCGTCGTCCAGTCATGACGGCTTCAAGACCAGCGCCAATCTGCTCGCCGGTGGCACCAACGAGAACGGCCTGGGTGGCGCGCTGCTGTATTCCGGTACCCGTGGCGGCGACTGGCGTGAACACAGCGACACCGAAATCGATGACCTGATCCTCAAGGGCAAATACCAGCTCGACGAAGCCAACAGCTTCAACGCCATGGCCCAGTATTACGAAGGCAAGGCGGACATGCCTGGCGGGTTGAACGTTGCCGATTACGATGCCGATCCGTATCAGTCCACGCGCCCGAAAGATCAATTCTGGGGCCGGCGCACGATGTTCAACTTCGGCTATCGCTATCAGGAAGATCGCCGCGAATTCACCGCCAACACCTTCTTCACCAAAACCCTGCGCAGCGGTTATCTGGATCAGGGCACGTTCCTCTCCCTGTCGCCGCGTGAATATTGGGTTCGCGGACTGGAAACCCGTTTCGCCCAAGGCTTCGACCTCGGCCCGACAAGCCATGAAGTCGGCGTCGGCTATCGCTATATCAACGAGGCCGGCCACGAGTTGCGCTATCGCACGCCGATCGCCAGCAATGAATACCCGACCACCAATAGCCGCAACGACCGCGATACACGTGGCGGCACCGAAGCCAATGCGTTCTTCGTCGACGACCGCATCGACATCGGCAAATGGACGATCACCCCGGGCGTGCGCTACGAGATGATCGAGTCGCAGCAGACCAACAACCTCACCAACGTCAAATACAAGGGTGACTACAACACCGCGCTGCCGGCGCTGAACGTGCTTTATCACCTGACCGACAGCTGGAATCTGTACGCCAACACCGAAGGTTCGTTCGGCAGCGTGCAATACAGCCAGATGCCCAACCGAGTGAGCAGCGGCGAAGTGAAACCGGAAAAGGCCCGCACCTGGGAACTCGGTACCCGCTACGACAACGGCGCGTTGCGTGCAGAGATCGGCGCGTTCCTGATCAACTTTGACAATCAGTACGAAAGTAACCAGACCAACGATTCGGTGATCGCCCGTGGCGAAACCCGTCACCAAGGCATCGAAACCAGCGTCAACTACGCCCTCGATGATTTGAACCCGGCGCTGGCCGGTTTCGATGTCTACGCCTCTTACGCCTACGTCGATGCGACCATCCGTGAAGACGGGCCGAACAAAGGCAACCGCGTGCCGTTTTCTTCGAAGCACAAAGGCACCCTTGGCGTCGGCTACACCGAAGGGCCATGGAAGCTGAATCTGGACAGCAGCTTCCAGAGCGACCAGTTCGCCGACAATGCCAACACCTCGAAGGAAAGCGCGGACGGCAGTACCGGCAAGATCCCCGGCTACATGCTGTTCAGCAGCCGCGCCGGGTATGACTTCGGCCCGCAGTTATCGGATCTGAACGTCGCGGTGGGGGTGAAGAACATCTTCAACACGCAATACTTCACGCGCTCGTTTGATGACAACAACAAGGGCAAGTACGTGGGTGAGCCGCGCACGGTTTATGTGCAAACCTCGGTAGCGTTCTGATTCAGCCAGCCAACTGCCCGCTCCCACATTGGAATGCCTTCCAACCTGTGGGAGCGGGCTTGCTCGCGAAGAGGCCTGCCCAGTCAGACCTGCCATCACTGCCCTTCTCTCACTCTGGACTTGGCCCAAGTGTCGATTGCAGATTCTCGGCAATCAATCGGCCTTTGACCTGTTGCTCGTAGTCGTATGCACAGGCAATCAGATCGCGCTCACTCCACAGGCGACCGACAAATATCAACGAGAACGGTTGGCCCTGTGGATAAACGCCACTGGGAACAACCACGCCCGGAATCCCGGCAATATTGATCACAGAGGCGGTCGTCGCGTCCATGAAGCCTTCATACACATCACCCAAGGGCTCGAGCATTTGCGGAAACACCATCGCGTCCAGATTATTTTCATCCATGACTCGATTGAAAATGCGCAGATAGTTTTCGCGAAGATTGGCAAACCCGGAAAGATCCGGCGCAACCGTCGGTGTCTTGTAAGAGCCGGCGAGCACCGGTAACTGGGTCGTATAGTATTCAAGCGGTCCTTGCGCCTCGAACAGATTGACGCCAATCCGGGCCTGTAATTGCTCAAGTGAATGAACTTGCGCACT
Organism: Pseudomonas sp. TH06; assembly: GCF_016651305.1. Lineage (GTDB taxonomy): Bacteria > Pseudomonadota > Gammaproteobacteria > Pseudomonadales > Pseudomonadaceae > Aquipseudomonas. The sequence continues at coordinate 329,675 of NZ_JAEKEC010000001.1, forward strand.
GTCCCCAAGGTTCTTCAGGTAAAGATCCAGATCATAGGCATGAGCATCGGAGCCGCGAGCGTCATAGTCACCATCAGCCGGTGCCATTTCAACTAACCCGGAACCGGCGAAAGGGTCGTCGACCAAAATAGCGCCCAGTGCTTCAAGCTGTTTTACCGCCTTGTAATACTGCTGTTTTGTCGCCCTTGGCAACGTTGCGAAAGACCCACTCCAACCCGCACCAAACAAGCCGATGCGTTTGCCCTTGAGGGCTCCCGGTTGCAAGCCTGATGAATAACCTTGTTGAGGGATGTTGCCAAACGACGCCGTGGTTTTAGGATCGTCCAGCGTATAGCCCGCCAAGACGTCCAACGTCATTGCCGCATCCCGCACATTGCGGGCGATCGGTCCCACCACATCGCGTGTCGATCCCGCTTGTGGAATGACGCCGGAATTTGGGATGAGACCAAATGTGGGCTTGATACCAACCAGGCTCTGCGCACCGGCGGGATTTTGAATGGAGCCGCCGGTTTCCTCTGCCAGCCCCACCACGGCAAAGTTGGCTGCGACAGCCGTCGCAGTGCCAGCAGACGAGCCACCCGGCGACCAGGAACGATTGAGGGCGTTGTAAGTCACCCCGGCCCAACTGTCATTGGCGTTGGCAGGATTTCCAGAAAAAACCGGCACGTTGGTCTTGCCCAAAATGATCGCGCCGGCCGCCCGCAGACGCTGGACGACAGCAGCATCACGCTCAGGTATGAGGTCCATACCTCCAGCCTTTGATGAAAGAGGAGCGTAGCCCGCCGTAGAGGCAAACCCGGCCATGTCTATGGTGTCCTTCACGACTACCGGAATGCCCGCCATTGGCTCTAGCTGTTCTCCTGCACGGCGCCTGCGATCAATATCGCGAGCTTCATCCAGTGCTTTCGAGTTCATCGCGGTAAAGGCGTTGTAGTAAGGATTGTATTGATCAATACGAGACAGAAAGGCTCGTGTCAGTTGCTCGGATGTATAACGTCCTTGTGCAAAGTCTTTATTAATTTCAGAAATAGTCAGTTCCCTGACATCGACTTCGTTGCCGTGAGCATAACTTGCGCACATCCCAAGAACCGATGTGGCAAACATCGCAAGTAAAAGCCTGCGCGAGCTCCCAGTAGCATATTCCATTACAGCCTTCCTTGATCCGTACAACTTATTAATTCAGATATTCAGCCCTCTTGTTTAAAACGTCTCGCCGCAGGATAAATCAAAGACAACACTGTATGCGTTTCAATACAAAGACACGATTCACTCTCGGCTCCAGCCTATAAGCTGACTTTAACTAACATTAAAAACCGCAAATAAAAAAAGGGCCTGCATTGGCAGGCCCGTTTTTATTGGGTGGCTTGAATTATCAGCGTATCAACTGTTGATCGCTGCCTGTTCATTCTCGAGAAATTCTTCCTCCAGCAGTCGGTCACTCGCTTTTCGCTCGAATGGCACGATCGCGGCGCGTGGTTTGCCCCGCAGTTTGCCAAACAGGTGCTCCAGTGCGTGCTCGAGTTTTTCGGCTGCACCGTCTATCGCCTGTTCCAGCGAATCGGCCTTGTGGGTCACGGAAATCGGTTTATGGCCTTTTGGCCGCGCTTCCAGTTGGCAGCGCATGTCATGGGGACCTGGTTTTTCACCGTTCTCGTCGCTCAGATGGACTTCGACACGGGTCAGGTCTTCTTCATAACGGTCGAGCGTGCTCTCAATGGTGGTGCGTACCCACTCCTCCAGTCGTTTACTGCCTTGAACATGGTTGTCGCTATTGACTTGGATTTGCATAGTTCATCCCTTATTTCAGCTAGCTCGCGAGAGGCCTTGAATTGAATTTCCTGACCTCTTGGTTACAACAATCGGCCCGACTGAAGAACATTTCAACCCCTGAAAAAAGATAAATATTCATTCGCAAAAAAAGCCGGACATCCGCGCAAAGCACTGGTAAGGTCGGGAGTTGGGTCGCCTCGCAACCCTGCAAAATTTGCTCACAATTGCCCGTCATTCAACGGGTGCAAACTGCGAAAAATCCCCGCCTCTTCGACCAGCCAGTCATGCACCGCACGCACGCCCGGATGGCTCAACGCGCCCGGCGCATAGAGCAACACGTAGCGTTTGTGGTTGGGCACCGACAGGCCGAACGGCACAATCAACGTGCCCCGTTCCAGCTCATCGTTGAGCAACGTCCGCCGCGCAATCGCTACGCCCATGCCGGCAATCGCCGCTTCGATGGTCAGGTGATTGCGGTTGAAGGTATGCCCGCGCCGTACGTCGGCACCTTGGAAGCCGATGGCGTTGAGATAGAACTCCCACTCCGCATATTCGTAACTGCCACGCCAGGCGGTAATGTCGTGCAGCAACGGGAAATGTCCCAGATCCGCCGGCCCGTGCAGCGGTGGCCGTCCGCGCAACAGGCTCGGCGCACACACCGGAAAAATCTGCTCATCGAGCAACGCTGTGGATAACAGCCCCGGATAGCTGCCGTCGTTGAGATCGATCGCCAAGTCAAAGTCGCCCTCGTGCAACGGCACGCTGCTGTCCTCGGCGACCAGGCGCAACTGGATGTCCGGATAGCGCTGTTGCAGGCGCGGCAGGCGCGGTGTCAGCCACTTGCTGAGGAACGACGGAATCGAACGCAACCGCAGAATCCCGCTGATCATTCCGGCATCGAGCCGACGCAATTCCGCATCAATGCTGCCGTACGCTTCATTGACCGTAATCGCCAATCGCTGGCCTTCCGCGCTCAACTCCACACCGCGTGCGCGTCGATGAAACAGGCGAAAGCCGAGGCGCTCCTCCAATTGGCGAATCTGCTGACTGACCGCCCCCGGGGTGATGTGCAGTTCCTCGGCGCAACGGGTGAACGACAGGTGCCGCGCGGCACAGGAAAACACCTGCAGCCAGACGTACGTCTGGGCATGCAATTGACGACTCATCGTTTAGTCCTGCTAAAGGCTTACTTAGGAAGTTTCGTTAGTCACGTTGAAGCGAGGTAGGCAGTATCGCCGACATTGCGCTTGTCCTACAAAAAATGGCGGCGATTCCTACTCCATTGCTTGTAAGGCTTTAGCATGGCTATCAGTGTTTTCGATTTATTCAAGGTCGGCATCGGTCCGTCCAGCTCCCACACCGTCGGCCCGATGCGCGCCGCCGCGACCTTCGCCCAGGCGTTGATCGACCAGCATTTGCTGCTCGACGTGAAACGTGTGGAAATCCGTTTATATGGTTCGCTGTCGGCCACCGGCGTCGGCCACGCCACTGACCGCGCCACGGTCATGGGGCTGATGGGCGAATGGCCCGACAGCATCGATCCGTCGACCATCGATCCACGCATCCAGCAACTGCGCGAAACCGGCCTGCTTTCTCTGGCCGGGCAAAGAGAAATTGCCTTCAACTGGCAACGCGATCTCCTGCTGCTCGACGAAAGCCTGCCCTACCACCCCAACGCCATGTCGCTGACAGCCTTCGGCGAATCGGCCGAGCTGTTCACGCAGACGTACTACTCGGTCGGCGGCGGTTTCATCATTGAAGCGGCGGAAGCCGAGTCTGGCGTATCCCCGGCCGGCGACGTGGCGTTGCCCTACGATTTCTCCAGCGCCGCCGAGTTGCTGTCGCTGTGCAAGCGGCACAATCTGCGCGTATCCGAACTGATGATGGCCAACGAGCGGGCCTGGCGCAGCGACGATGAAATCCGTAAAGGTTTGCTGCACATCTGGTCGGTGATGCGTGAATGCGTTGAGCAGGGTTTGCGTCACGAAGGCATTCTGCCCGGCGGTCTGAATGTGCCGCGTCGTGCGGCGAAACTGCACCGCAGCCTGCTGGAAATCGGCAAACCGAATGTCATCAGCTCGACGCTGTCGGCGATGGAATGGGTCAACCTGTTCGCCCTCGCCGTCAACGAAGAAAACGCCGCTGGCGGGCGCATGGTCACTGCACCGACCAACGGCGCGGCCGGGATCATTCCGGCGGTTCTGCACTACTACATGAAATTCAACCCGGACGCGTCTGACGATGACGTCGTCGCCTTCTTCATGGCCGCGGCGGCGGTCGGCATTCTGTGTAAGAAAAATGCCTCGATCTCCGGCGCCGAAGTCGGCTGCCAGGGTGAGGTCGGTTCGGCGTGCGCCATGGCCGCTGCGGGCCTGGCCGAAGTGCTGGGCGCCACCCCGGAGCAATTGGAAAACGCCGCTGAAATCGGTCTGGAACATAACCTCGGCCTGACCTGCGACCCGGTCGGCGGACTTGTGCAGGTGCCGTGCATCGAGCGCAACGCCATCGCCGCAGTGAAGGCGATCAACGCCACGCAAATGGCCTTGCGCGGCGACGGCAACCACTTCATTTCCCTCGACCGGGTGATCCGCACCATGCGCGATACCGGCGCCGACATGCACGACAAATACAAAGAGACTTCACGAGGCGGCCTGGCGGTGAGCTGGGTGGAGTGCTGAGGAGTACTCCCTGACCGTCCGCAACACGTGAGCCCGAGCAAAAATAATAACGAGGCGATACCGATGACCGATGTACGTACACCTGCTGCCGAAAATCCCGCTGTAGACCTCACAGGCAAAACAGAAACCGCCCACAAGGGCTGGAGCAAATTCGACACCACATGGATGCTTGGCCTGTACGGCACCGCCATCGGTGCCGGCACCTTGTTCCTGCCGATCAATGCTGGCGTCGGTGGTTTCTGGCCGCTGCTGATTCTCGCCGTGCTGGCGTTCCCGATGACGTTTTTTGCCCACCGGGGCCTGACCCGATTCGTGTTGTCCGGGCGTTCCGGGGATATCACCGAAGTGGTCGAAGAACACTTCGGCATCGGTGCCGGCAAACTGATCACGCTGCTGTATTTCTTCGCGATCTTCCCGATTCTGCTGGTGTACAGCGTGGCGCTGACCAACACCTTGAGCAGCTTCCTCGAACACCAGTTGCACATCGCCCCGCCACCCCGGGCGATCCTTTCGCTGGCGTTGATTCTGGGTCTGATGGCCATCGTGCGCTGCGGTCAGAGCGTCATCGTCAAAGCCATGAGCGTGCTGGTTTATCCGTTCGTCGCGGCGTTGCTGTTGCTCGCCATCAGCCTGATCCCGAACTGGAACGGCGCGTTCTTCGCCAGTGCTCAAGAGGCGATGCCGCTGTCGGTGTTCCTCAAAACGTTGTGGCTGGCGATCCCGGTGATGGTGTTCTCGTTCAACCATTCGCCGATCATCTCGGCGTTCGCGGTTGACCAGAAGCAGCGCTACGGCGCGCAGGCCGAGCGCAAGAGCAGCGGCATCCTCGCCATGGCCCACGGCATGATGGTGGTGACGGTGATGTTCTTCTGCTTCAGCTGCGTACTGGCGCTGTCGCCGGGGGACCTTGCGGCAGCCAAGGCGCAGAACATTTCGATCCTGTCGTACCTGGCCAACCACTTCCAGACCCCGGTCATCGCCTACGCCGCGCCATTGATTGCGCTGGTGGCGATCACCAAATCCTTCCTCGGCCACTACATCGGCGCCAGCGAAGGCTTCCAGGGCATGATCGTGAAAAGCCTGCGCAGTCGCGGCCGCGTGATGTCGGCAAGCTGGCTCAATCGCGCCACCGCGCTGTTCATGATCCTCAGTTGCTGGGCTGTGGCGACATTCAACCCAAGCATCCTCGGCATGATCGAAAACCTCGGCGGCCCAGTGATTGCCTGCCTGTTGTTCCTGATGCCGATGTACGCCATCCGCCGCGTGCCGGCCTTGCGCCAGTATTCGGGCCAGGTCTCCAACGTGTTTGTCGTGCTGATCGGCCTGATTGCACTGTCAGCGATCATCTTCTCGGTCGTGCCCTGAAACAGCCCGTAAATGAACAAGGCGAGCCATGGGCTCGCCTTGTTTTTGTCCGGTTTTGTTGTTCGACAATTTTCCCGGCATGTCCCTTGCTATACCCCTGTAGGAGCTGTCGCAGACTGCGATCTTTTGATCTTGCTGACCTGCATCAAGGCACTGAAGATCAAAAGATCGTCCGAACGCGGCCCGAACCTGCGGCAGCTCCTAAATGAAGCAACGATACAGACCACGGAATGGCCGATGATCCGGTTTGGCGAACCAACCCGATCCCGGCCGGTCAACAACTGCACGTTCAATCAGGCGGTGACGCATCATGGACAATCCTTTTCAGATCATTACCGATGCCTTTGCGCCGGACTATCAGATCAACCTGAGCATTCAAGGCCTGGACGGCAGCATCATGCTGACCCTGTCCAACAGCGGCCGGATCATCGCCAAGCGGATGATCAGCGCTGAACAGCGCAACGACCCCAAACGCTTGAAATTGCTAGTGCAGAGCATTCAATTCGGCATCGCCATCGAGCAGGGCCACAGCGCCATGGCGATTCTCGAAGCAATGACCAGCGGCGACGGGCTCACCCCGCCACCGCCTCACCTCAAAGGCCAGCCACGGCAAGTGGCCGGGCTTTAAAGTTCGCCCTTCTCGACCTCGGGATGCTCACCGGACCCCGTACCGATCTTGCGTTGCGGGTGTTCGATCTTCACCGAAGGAAATTGCGACGAGGCGTAACGCACCACCAGAATCGACAACGCCAGCAGCAGAATCCCGCCGCACAGGTAGATGATGCCCATGTCCGGCGGATTGTGGTGCGAGACGTTGGAAATCAGCAAACGCGTCAGCGCGGTGATCGCCACGTAGATCAGGAAACGCACCGGCATGTGGTTGGTCTTGAAATAAATCCCGACCATCGCGCCAAGTTCCAGATAGATGAACAGCAACAGAATGTCATCGATCTTGATGTGGCCTTCCTCGAGCATCCCGAGAAACTCCATCACCGCCGCCCACGCCGTCACCGCACCGATGGCGAACAGCGCCAGATAGTGAAAGGTCTCGACGAACAGGTTGCCCAGGGACTCGGCCAGTTGATGCACGTTTTGCCGCAGTTTCTCGGCCCAGTTGATTTTCACGATGAAGTTCCTTAGCCCGATCAGAGCGGATGATGCGTGGTGGACGTGACGGTTTTTCTGCACGTTTACAGTTTCATGCAGAAAAGAGGCCACGCCATCATGGCGAGCCGCCGCAAAACCCGCGCCGTGGCGTTTGGTCGCACCGCGTGCATCCAACGTCGGCGAGGCTGACAAACCTCAAATCCGGTCTACATTGAAAAGCCGCTACCCAAAGCGCAGGGATTCGCTTATCCTTTTCGCTGTATATAGATACAGTAGTCGCAAAGACAACTAAATGTGAAGGCATGTGAGGTGGTGAATGGCCGTCGAAGTGGTATACCGCAGCAGCCGAGATCTGGAGCGCTTGTTCATGGATAAAGCCGAAGCTGACCGTCATGACAAAATGCTCGAACTGGCCGAGATGCTGTCCGAAGTGTTGCAAAAAGCCGTGCCGTCGCTGAACGAGCAGCAGGTTGAAGAAGTCGGAATTTACATGGCGAAGAATCGCGATGTGTTTGCCAAGGCTTTCAAGAGCCAGCCTGATGCGCTGTCGGAGCTGATCAATGCGCCGGCAGAGGTAGTGGCTGTGGCTGACGTTGCTGATGCGGCAGAACCGGCTGAAGCGCCAGTCAAACCTGCAAAAGCGGCGAAAGCAGCCAAGTAACACCGTTCAAATCGGAAAGATCGCAGCCCTGCAGGAGTTGCCGAAGGCTGCGATCTTTTGACCTTCCCTTTCAACGATATAAAACCCGCTCCGCCAACTCATCGGCCACCCGCGCCGGCGAACGCTTCTCCGCCTGCGCATGGGCAAATACCTCGGTCAGCCGTGAACTGATTTTCGAAAGGTGTGCGGTTATCGTGGCCAACTCTTCGCCGCGATGTTTCAGCGAGACGTAAATCAGTCCCCCGGCATTGATCACATAGTCCGGCGCATAAAGAATGCCGCGCCGCTCCAGCTGATCGGCGACATCCAGATGCGTCAGCTGATTATTCGCCGACCCGGCCACCGCCGAGCAACGCAGTTGCGTGACGGTATGGCTGTTCAGAACACCACCCAGACCGCACGGCGCGAGAATGTCACACGGCGTGCTGAGCAACGCATCGTTGGCGATCGGGTGCGCATTGAGCTGTTCCATCGCCAGTTGCACCTTGCCGTGGTCGATGTCGCTGACCAACAGTTCGGCCCCGGCTGCATGCAGTTGCTCGGCCAGCGCGTAACCGACATTACCCAAGCCCTGGATCGCCACGCGCAAGCCTTCCAGATTGTCGCTGCCCAACCGCGCCATCGCCGTGGCACGAATCCCGGTGAACACGCCCATGGCCGCATGCGGCGCGGGATCCCCCGCCGAGGTGGTGCTGGTGACGTGCTGGGTTTGCTGGGCAATGCAATCCATGTCCGCCACCGAAGTGCCGCTGTCGATGGCGGTGATGTAACGGCCATCGAGCTGATCGATGCAACGGCCGAAGGCTTCGAACAGCGCGCCGCGATTTTCCACATGCACCGGACGCACGATCACCGCGACGCCACCGCCCTGCGGCAGGCCGGCCAGTGCGGCTTTGTAGCTCATGCCCTGAGCGAGGCGAATCGCGTCTTCGACCGCCGTTTCATCATTGGGATAGGCAAGATAACGACATCCGCCCAGGGCAGGCCCGAGACGACTGTTATGGATGGCAATGACCGCCTTCAACCCGGTAACCGGGTCAACGCTAAGGTGCAGCGATTCCAGGCGAGTGCTTTGCATGAGCGCAAACATCGTTGGGCTCCCGAATCACTTCTTGTAGAACGCCAGTATAGGCTTGCGCCTGAAAATTGCTGGAGCGCACCGGAATAAGCGCAGCCGCTGACAAGCGCTTTGCGGCATAACCCAAGACGCGCATAACCACGCACTGGACGAATGGCGCGGACGGGGCTAAAACGAGGCATTCCCCGGAGATTGTGATGAGTCCGCGCCAACGTTTTTTCGAGTGTCTACACCGTTCGCCGCCCGCGCTGTTCGAAGCCGCGCTGTGGATGGCCGCCGAGCACGAAATAGCCCTCGATCCCGAAGCCCTGCTGCAAGCGTTCAAGGAGCTGCAACAACGGGTCAGCTACGGCTTGCCGATGCTGCCGGTCAGCGATCTGGCGCAGCCGTTATTACGGCGCATGACCGATCTGGGTTTTGCCCAGGATGATTTTCTGCCGCTACGTCCGCAGGCAGCCCTGCTGCATAAAGTGTTGCAGACCAAGCGCGGTCAGCCATTGACGTTGGCGCTGATTGCCCTCGAACTGGCGCGCGGTTTGGAAATCCCACTGGTTGGAGTCAACTTCCCCGGACACTTCCTGCTGCGAGTACCCGGAGCCGATCACTTGCTGGACCCTTGCGGTGGTCGACGCCTGTATCCCAATGACTGTCGCGAATTGTTGCAACGCCAGTACGGGCCGAACATGAAACTCAACGCCGAGCATTTGCTGACGGCGACGCCGCTGCAGATGCTTCAGCGCCTGTCGCGCAACTTGCGTCAGCTGCACCTGACCCACGATGACTTCATCGCCGCGCTGATCGACGCCGAGCGCGTGCTCGAACTGGGCAATGCCGGCGTTGCCGACTACCTCGCCCGCGCCAGTCTGTATCAACGACTCGACTGCCCGAACGCCGAGCGTTTCGATCTGGAGCATGCGCTGTTGCTCAGCGACGATCCAATCCAGCGCTTGCGCCTGACCGAGCGCCTCGGCCACCTCCCGCCCAACTCTGTCGTCCATTAACAGCAAAAAGATCGCAGCCTGCGGCAGCTCCTACAGGTTTCACGCGAATCCCAATGTAGGAGCTGCCGCAGGCTGCGATCTTTTGATCTTCAGGATTTTATAGATTCCCCAACCGGTGTAACCGCAGTGACATCCAGAGGCGAACGCACCTGAATGATCAGCAACGCCGCAATCACCGCCGGGATCGCGCAAAAGAAGAAAATCTGCTCGACCGGAATGTGCATCGCCAGCAGCAAACTGCCAAACAGCGGCCCGAGAATCGAACCGAATCGCCCCACACCCAGCGCCCAGCCAGTCCCGGTCGCGCGAACGTGCGCGGGGTAGAAATTACTCGCGAACGCATTCAGCGTCAGCTGCCCGCCGATGATGCAGAACCCAGCAGCAAACACGCAGGCCACCAGATAACGCGGATTGTCGTGATTGAGCCCGAGCAGAATCGTGCACAGCGCCGCGCCCGCCAGTACGCCGGACAGCAGGCGCACTTTGCGCTTCAAGCGATCGGCGAACCAGGCCATGCAGATCGCGCCCAACGTACCGGCGAACAGGAACATCGACGTCACCAGATTGGCCTCGTTGAGTTTCAGGCCACTTTCCAGCAGCAGCGACGGCAGCCAACTGATCATGAAATACAGCAGAATCAGGCTGACAAAAAACGTCGCCCAGATCAGCAGAGTCGGCCGCGCGTAACCGTTGCGGAACAACTCGACCACAGTCAGTTTGCTGCCCTGCTCGCGCTCGTTTTGCTCGATGGACGCGGCCGGTGGTTGCCAGTCCGGCAGCATCTGCGCGGTGACTTTACGCAGGCGCGTATACGGCGGTGCGTCACGCAGCAGACGCGGTAGCGACTCGGGAAGCATCCACCAGAGAAACGGAAACAGCAGCAACGGCGTCACGCCACCGGCGAGAAACACTGCCTGCCAGCCGAACTGGTCGATGAACCCGGCCGCGACAAACCCACCCGCCGCGCCGCCAAACGAGAAACCGCACGCGGCCAGCGTCACCATCAATGTACGCAGGCGCGGTGGTGAATATTCCGACATCAACGCCATGGCGCTGGGCATCGCACCGCCCATGCCGATCCCGCAAATGAAGCGCGCGAGCATCAGCGTATTCAGCGAGTCGGCGAACACCATCAGCACGGTGAGGGTGGCGTAGATCAGTACGCAGGCCAGCAGAATCCGGCGCACGCCGAAACGGTCTGCCAGCGGCGTGACAGCGAGGGAGCCGAGGGTAAGACCGAGCAGGTTGGCGCTGAACACCGGGCCGAACGCAGATTTCTCCAGGCCCCAATCCTGCGCCAACGCTGGCACCACATAACCGAGCACCTGGGCGTCGTAACCGTCGGTGACCAGCAATAAGGCGAGCAGGATCAAGAGCAACCACTGATATCGGGACACGGGACGGGCGTCGAGTGCCGCCCGGAAGCTGGCAATCTGGTTGTGCATCGCAGGGTACCTGTTTTGTTTTTATGATTATGTTTACGACGGTGATCCTTTGTAGGAGTGAGCCTGCTCGCGATAGCGATGGGTCAGTCTGATTAGTGTCTGACACACCCTCATCGCGAGCAGGCTCACTCCTACAGGTTTACGGTGTATCGGGCTGATTGGCCGGATGAGCCTTGATGAAGGCTGGATGCTCGCCAGCCAGCGCAGCAACCCGGCGGATTCGCGGGTAAGCCTCCAGAGAAACATTGAACCGCTCGGCCGCATACAACTGCGGGATCAGGTAGACATCAGCCACACACGGCCACTCGCCGAAACAGAAACCACTGTCGCCGATCAACTGCTCCACCGTGGCCAGGCCTTGGCCGATCCAGTGACTGATCCACTCCACCACCTGCGGCTCTTCGTGCCCCAACTGACGCAAGCGATTGAGCACGCTGACGTTGTGCAGCGGATGCACATCGCAGCCGATCACCGCCGCCACGCCACGCACATGGGCGCGCGCGGCGAAGTCCTGCGGCAACAACGGCACCTGTGGATAACGCTCTTCCAGATACTCGATGATCGCCGGCGACTGGATCAGCAATTCGCCTTCATCCGTGCGCAAGGCCGGCACTCGGCCTTGCGGATTGATCGCCAGATACGCCGCTTGCCGATGCTCGCCACCGGCGGGCGCAATCAGATTGACCGGCAACGCCTGATAGTCGAGGCCCTTGAGCGCCAGCGCGATCCGCACCCGATAAGACGAGGTCGAACGGTAATAGGTATAGAGGTCCATGAGCCGCTCCTGTCAGCGTGCCGCCAATACTATGCCGCGGCACTCGCCGAAGCCGATGGAGGCAAAACCGTCGCGAGCGCAACGGGCGCGCAGAATGATTTCGTCACCGTCCTCAAGGAATTTGCGCACTTCGCCGGACGCCAGTTCGATCGGCTTTTTGCCGCCCTCGGTGATTTCCAGCAGGCTGCCGAATTGACCGCTTTCAGGGCCGGACAACGTGCCCGAACCAAACAGGTCACCGGCCTGCAACTGGCAACCGTTGACGCTGTGGTGCGCGACCATTTGTGCAACGGTCCAGTACATGTAGCGGGTGTTGCTGAGGGTCAGGCGATGGGCTGGCAGGTTTTGCTCGCGCATGCGCTCGGTGAGCAGCAGCACTTCCAGTTCGATGTCGAACGCGCCGCCCTGCTGATCGCGCTTGTCGAACAGATACGGCAGCGGCTGCGGATCACCTTCAGGACGGGCTGGTTGCGCGGTGCGGAATGGCGCCAGCGCCTCGGCGGTGACGACCCACGGCGAAACGCTGGTGATAAAACTCTTCGACAGGAACGGCCCCAGTGGCTGGTATTCCCAGGCCTGGATATCACGGGCCGACCAGTCGTTGAGCAGACAGAAACCGGCGATGTGCTCGGCGGCATCACCAATGGCAACCGACTCGCCCATCTCGTTGCCCTGACCGATCCAGATGCCCAGTTCCAGCTCATAGTCCAGACGCGCGCAAGGGCCGAAAGTCGGCTCTGTCGCGCCCGCCGGCAAGGTCTGGCCTTTCGGACGACGCACGTCGGTGCCGGACGCGCGCACGGTGGAGGCGCGGCCGTGGTAGCCGATCGGTACGTGTTTGTAGTTCGGCAGCAACGGGTTGTCCGGGCGGAACAGTTTGCCGACGTTTTGCGCATGTTCGATGCCGACATAGAAGTCGGTGTAATCGCTGATGCGCGCTGGCAGATGCATCAGGCAATCGCCAGCCAGCGGCAGCAATTTAGCGCCTTGAGCTTCGATGTTGCCGCGATGGGTACTGCCTTCACTGAACAATTCCAGCAGACGCTCGCGCAAGGCCACCCGCGCTTCGCGGCCGAGTTCGAAGAAAGCGTTCAACTGGCCGCCGTGCATGGCTTCAACCGCGCTGCGAGCGACGCCATCGAACAGCCCGGCCTCAAGCGCCACTTGCAGATCGAAGACGTGCTCACCGATGGCAACACCGGCACGCGGCGCCGAACCGGTGATGCTGAACACGCCCAGTGGCAGGTTCTGCAACGGGAAATCGGTGTGGCCGTTGGCCGAGGCAACCCAACTGCGGGTGATGGAATTCTGAGTCATGGATTATCTCCGGGTCGGGTCGAACGTGGCGGGCAGCGTGGCCCAGCAGGCGTCGTAATTGGGTTGCAGTTGTGGACATTCGAGGGCGAAGCGGCTTGGGCGCAGCACTTGGCTGGTCTCGAACATGAAGGCCATGGTGTTGTCGATCTTCGCCGGTGCAAGCGCGGCGTTGATCGCTTTGGTGCAGGTCTCGCCATCCGGGCCGTGGGCGCTCATGCAGCTGTGCAGAGACGCGCCGCCGGGCACGAAACCTTCAGCCTTGGCGTCGTATTCACCCTGGATCAGACCCATGAATTCGTTCATCAGGTTGCGGTGGAACCACGGTGGACGGAAGGTGTTCTCGGCGACCATCCAGCGTGGCGGGAAGATCACGAAATCGAGGTTGGCCAACCCGTGCACACTGGTCGGTGAAGTCAGCACCGTGAAGATCGACGGGTCCGGGTGATCGAAGCTGACCGTGCCGATGGTGTTGAACCGGCGCAGGTCGTATTTGTACGGCACGTTATTGCCATGCCAGGCGACCACGTTCAGCGGCGAGTGATTGAGTTCGGTGCCCCACAACTGGCCGAGAAATTTCTGCACCAGCGTCGTCGGCTGTTGCAGGTTTTCGTAGGCGGCGACCGGAGTCAGGAAGTCACGCGGATTGGCCAGGCCATTGCTGCCGATTGGCCCCAGGTCGGGCAGGCGCAGCGGCGCGCCGTGGTTCTCGGCGATGTAACCGCGAGCCTGCGGATCGAGCAATTCGACACGGAATTTCAGCCCGCGTGGCAGCACGGCGATTTCCAGCGGCGCGACGTCCAGCACGCCCAGCTCAGTGGCAATACGCAAACGCCCGAGTTGCGGCACCAGCAGCATTTCGCCGTCGGCGTTGAAGAAAACGCGCTCCATCGAACGGTTGGCGGCGTAGTTGTAGATGCTGATCCCGGCGGGCTTATCGGCCGCCGAGTTGGCCGCCATGCTCACCAGCCCGTCGATGAAATCGGTCGGCTCGCTCGGCATGTCCAGCGCGTTCCAGCGCAGGCGATTGGGGGTCACTTCACCCAACGGGCCACCGGCCGGTTGCCGCTCCAGTTTGACGAATGCCGGGTGATTGGCCGACGGCTGAATCCGGTACATCCAGGTGCGCCGCGCTTCACTGCGGGTCATGGTGAACGCGGTGCCGGAGAACAATTCGGTGTAGAGGCCGTACGGGGCTTTTTGCGGGGAGTTCTGGCCGACAGGCAGCGCACCAGGCAACGCTTCCGTGCTGAATTCGTTGCCGAAACCGGACTGATAAGCCAGCGACGACGCGGTTGAATCGTGGTTCATGGAGCCTCCTGAACAGGGAGTCGGCAGTGGCCCATCGCTCTGGCTCAGAGGTTTCGGCACGCCGGGGTTGTTATTATCGTAATTCGATTACGCATAACGTAATTTGCTCGCTATCCAGCGTCAAGCTATAAAGACGCCCATTCGATTCGGACCCCGGCAGCCTCATGGAAAAAAACAGCGACAGTAACGGCAAACAGAAAGTGCGCTCCGCCGAAGTCGGTACCGACATCCTCAAGGCTTTGGCCGAGTTGTCGCCTTCCACTTCGCTGTCGCGCCTGGCCGAACATGTGCAGATGCCGGCGAGCAAAGTGCATCGCTATTTGCAGGCGCTGATCGCCTCGGGGTTTGCCGAGCAGAACACCGCGACCAACCATTACGGCCTCGGCCGTGAAGCGCTGCGCGTGGGCCTGGCCGCCCTTAACAGTATGGACGTGCTGAAAGTTGCCGCCCTGCCGCTGGCCGAATTACGCGACGAACTCAACGAAACCTGTTTCCTCGCGGTGTGGGGCAATCAGGGCGCGACCGTGGTGCACATCGAACCGGCGGTGCGCGCGGTGACGGTGGTGACGCAATTGGGCTCAGTGTTGCCGTTGCTCAGCTCCTCCACCGGACTGGTGTTCAGCGCCTACCTGCCGCATCGGGAAACCGACGAATTGCGTGAGCGGGAAGTCGCTGTTGCCAATCATCCGCTGGCCGATGAAAAGGCTTATGCCACGTTGTGTGAACAGATTCGCGAACGCGGTCTGCATCATGTGCACGGTTTGCTGATGCCGGGGGTGGATGCCTTGTCGGCGCCAGTGTTCAACGCGGTTGGGCAAGTTGCAGCGGTACTGACCATCGTCGGCCCGACCTCGCTGTTCCACGCCGACGAAAACGGCCCGGCGGCGCAGCGGTTGTTGGCTGCGACGCGGGCCGTGAGTTGGCGGATGGGATTCGAGACGCCTGCGTCCTGAAAGTGCAGGCAGGCGCCTCGATTACTGGCTCAACCGATCAGTCGCGTGGTGCTTTCCACTCGGTGAGGCGGAACGGCGACTGCGGTGACATAGCTGATGCCAACGGGAACACCGGTTACCGACGAGAGCAGGCTCGCGTAATCGTTGATCCGAGACAGCAGCCCGATCGCGCTGGCAGAGCTGCCGACGCCGGCGATGTTGCCGATATAAAACAGGATGGCCGCCCTCCAGGCGCTGGCAAAATAAGCATTGGCTACTTCTTTATCACCGTCCAGTGAGGCCGAAATACCCTCAACGATCGTATACGCGATGCGCAGCACACTCACCACCGCGCCCACTGGAGGCACGAACAACGAGACAACATCCAGAGCGATGCCAATCAAAATCTTGGCATCGACCCATACCGCCTCCCAGGTGCTGGTGGTTTGATAAGCCACGTCAGCCCTGAAACGCGTGATCATGGCCTCGTACTCGTTTTTGAACTCGTCGCCTACCTTATAGGAGCCGTGCAATTTGGGGGGCTGTGCGTGTGCCCCCCCGTCTTTGTAATTATCTGTGAGTTTTTTAACAGCCTTTTGATCCTGGAGACTGACCATTCGTAAAACATGACTTTTAAAGGTGTAGTCTTTAAGCCGCGTCGATAACTGTTCGACAGGAAAGAAATCATTCCCGTCAGGGGTACCCGGCACATAGACAACAGACTGCAGGCGCCCGTTAAATTTGCGACTGAAGACATATGCGCCGTGAACTTTCCTGTAGCTCAAGGTGAAATGAAAAACGCCCTCGTCCGGTACGTCTACAGCGCCTGCTGTGTACTGATGGGTGCCGCGAATATTGCTGTCAAGACCATCGATAAGTGTTTTAAGCCAACTGAAATCTTCATTGGATATCGTGCGCCTGATTTTCTGGGCAAGCGCTGCAGTGAGCATTTCGTTCTGCTTCAGCTCTCGGTAACACAGCTCCTTCAGAGCACGACGTGGTGTCGAGAGGAATTGATTTTTAAGATACTCGTCGTAACGTTCACCGGGTTTCAGATCAATAAGATCATTGATGACCTGTGCATTTAATGCGCTCACTGCACCACTACCGGAGAACCGGGCAGTTCGAAGGTAATTTCTTATCTCATGTATTGCTATGGATATCCCTGGAACGACGACGCTCACTATTTTTTCAAAAATCGTGATATCACTGTGCCAAATCTGCCACTGGATGAACAGATTGGTGAGCGTCATTTCTGGAACATTATGAATCTTGACCATGACATTATTCGGATCGAAGACTGGAACCTTAAGTTTTTTGTTACTCCAGTACTGGGCGAATGTGTTCATCACCAGTTCACGGGCAAACTCCTTGAATGGCACGATTTTCAGATCGTCTTTTGCGACGTTTTGAATAGCCTTGAACTCTGTATGCAATCGAACGGATAACCCTTGGTCCTCCGCCGAGGCTTTCCTGAACCATTGAGGTGTATAGGCCTCTATTTGCTTCGCTTCCCAATCAAGGGTATTTTCCACCGTATTTTCCAATGGATAATCTTCACGGCGGATCGGAAATTTAAAGCTATACGGGTCAATCCAGCGTGGAGCCCAACTGTCCCCCGTAACTTCAGCCACCATTTTATTTACATCAGACAGCACTGCCTGAGACTTCAAATACTCCCAAATTTCATCGTCTTCGACCCATTTTAATAACGCATACCTCATGATTGTGGTATCGGGAAATTCAAACCATTCCTGCCCTGTTGGAAAACCCGGCGCAAAAAGCACGGTAAAAGGATCTGTACCCAATTTTGAAAAATACTTCAAGTCTTTGAACGGTTGATATTTCTCACCGAGCTGGATATATCCGGACCCAAAAGAAAGATCACCAAAGTTATAGCGATTAACCATTTCATTGGCACGCTGGCTCACGCGCTTTTGCAGAACCTCGCCAAACAACGACAATGCGATCGTGTTACCTTGGACTTGTCGAAGCGCTTGCGAGACTTCAGGTTTCGAGTAAACGGCTTGCCTTTCGTCGTTATATCGCACGCGCACGTTCAACGCTTTGATCGACTTAGGCAGTTCAGAGGCTGTCCACTTAGGATTATAAGGCTGATTTTCCACAGCCATTTCAAATTGCCCTTGTTGATCATGCACGCCGTACATGAACGCCTGGGTGAGCGTTTTGCGCTCCTTGGTCTCAATCTTCTGACCATTCGTAACATTCATTACATGTCGGACATTGACGAAGACGCTATCGGGATCAATCCGAATGTCCTTACCCGGCGAAATGAATTCCTCTACTTCTTTTTTTGCAAAGTCTTTGAGCGAGGCGAATCCCTTTGTTACTTCATGGTATTTGACCTCGCTCTCAAGCAGGCGCTTTTGCAATGCCTCATAAACCTCCTGATTCGTCGAACCGGCATTCTGTAGCCAGATCGGCCACCTGTTTTTTTGCGCCCGTCGAACAAGAGCTGCCTGGCGAGCCTTCGCCTGGCCAAGCATCTCCGGTAGCGCCTGTGCAGACGTCACTGACGCGACAACCGCATCATAATTCGAGTCAGGATCAGTAAATTGAGCCAGCTGCGTCACAACATCACTGCAGGATTTTTCAATGTCGTTATCGCTGATGCGTGCAAACAGATCGGCTTCAACTTTCAAATATCGGAATTCGGGTGCGGCTGGAAAATTTTCTCGCTCTTTGGTTGCGAGCGACTGCAAGAAAACCTCACGACTGTCACCGGACATCAGGCGTTGCTCAAGCGTCCGATGCAGCTCAGCAGAGGAGGAAAATCTTTCGACTCCATGAGTCGGGGAGTACAGCACGATGGCCGTATCGGCCCGAGGAACAAGCTCATCCCGGATAGCCGCTTGGAGTGGGATGGCGAACATTGAGTTCTGCACATTATAAGCGTCTCCCCGGCTACCGATAAATACGCCATACCAAGTACCGCGCGAGCCTGGCTGAAGCGTATAGCGGATACGTTGAAGTTCATCCCGACTGATACCACCCTCATCAGCAAGAACTTCGATTTCATTCATGAAAAGGTTGGATTGAAGTCCGCCAAGGGTCGTTTTTCTCGAATTGGAAAACCGCCCTTTGCTTTCGGCTTTTTTCGCCCAGTACTCTTGCAGCTCCGCAACATAGTAGTCTGACAATTTTAGGAACAGGTGCGTAAGTAACTTTTCAACTGATACCAGAGGGACTGCAGTAAGTAAATGTCGAGGATCGGTTGTTAACGGAGTGCCGTAAATCGCGTAATACTGGGCATCGTACACCGGCGCCCGGCCACGCTGAAGACAGTCACTCAACACTTGAAACAGGCTTCCTACCGGCTCCATTTGCTTTGGTTTGACATTGCCACGAACATTGATATTGATGACGAGTTGATCGAACCCAGGCACAAATTCGCCAAGTGCACGTCGTAAACAGGCCCGTAAAATAACATCAAATGCAGGCATGTCTTTCAAGTGACCCGTCAGTGCGCCCAGCGCCTCACCCACTTTACCGAATCCAGCGTTATCTAGACTACGAACTTCCATTTAAAAATCCCTTTTCAGTTTGACCTACAAACATCCGAATGACATTTGTTTCGCTAACTCAAACTAAACCGGGAACTTCTCGAAAAGATACTCGGAATACTTTTCCAATCTTGTACACCACCCAGACTGAACCATTAAAGCAAACAGTCTGAATCAATTATTTTACATACCGACACCACCATCAACTTAAACTGATGACCACCTGCGTCCGACGCTTACATCCAGTCATCTTTAAATATTTCATACACGAGTTCAAAAATTATTCAGCACTGGCTTTTTTCTTTATACAAAGCAGTTATCCCAAAAAATTGGCCTTGACGAACAGTCCAGGAAGTTATTGAAACCGACGCGTTAGCGGTTCATTTAAGACGCTGCCAACGAACCACTTCGAAAGACGCTCCATGCAAAAATACTAGAACACCATACCCAATGACTTGGCGCTCGCGACCGCTTGGGTTCGTCGTGCCACCCCCAACTTCCCATGTATGCGTCTGGCGTGGGTTTTTACCGTATGCAGAGAAATAAACAGCTGATCGGCAATTTGTTGATTGGAATATCCCTTGGCGATCAGGCCTAAAACTTCCAGCTCACGGAGACTGAGCAGTCCGCTACCACTCAGGATATTGGCACCGGGCGATTTCAGTGGCTCGTTATCCAGGGCTTTCAACAGCCCAGGCTGGCGCAGATTCAGTTCACGCAACGCTTGATGCAAACAGTGATGACTGGTCAGTTCCAGCCCCTGCTGCAAATGACGCCGCGCCATAGGCTGATCGCCTTGCATAAAGGCAACCTCGGCCAACGCCAGTTGAAGGTCGGCTTCCAGCGAAAGCATCTTGCGTTGATGCGCCGCCTCCAGCAAACGCTGGAGGAGGCCGAGCGGGTTGTGCGCTGTACGCAAGCCAACTTGCGCAAGGATCAGCAAGTATTCAATCCGTGGGATCAACTCAAGTGTTGCGGGTGGCGCCTGCAAAGCGTTGGATCCTTGATAATGTCGCAGCAGCCGTGTCATCGCCTCACATGCCAGTTCGGGACGTCCTTGCTGTAACCAGAACTGGCTGCTGACCTGTAACAGCACACCCCGATAAACCGTTTCCGGAATTTGCCGCTGCTGCATCAAACGCTCCGCGTCGCGCAGCCATAAGAACGCCTTTTGATAATCCGCCCTGTTGGCAGCGAGTTGCGCCATTCCCAGATAGCCATACAAAACCCGCTTGTCTTGATTGCGTTTGCAATCCTCCAGCCCTGCCTGAAAAAACTCGGCCGCCGAGGCATCAAGCCCCTGACTCAGCGCAAGGCGCCCGCGCCGCAGAGCGATCCTTCCCAGCAGCGGCGTCAGCCTGTTCGGTTGCCTGTCGAGTAAATCATGCACACCGGCCAAAAGGCTTTCTGCCCGAGGCGCCGCACCGCGCTGCTCAAGCAATTGCCCGTGATCGAGTTCAAGCAGCGCTTCGAATGCCAGCGAGCCTTGCGCCCGTGCCAGACACAGCGCCTGGCGGTTATGCCCACGCGCTGCGTCCAGCTCACCGCGTAACAGCGCTTGTTGAGTCATTCCGGACAAACACATCACCCGCGCAGTCCAGTAATCGGGATCGAGTGCCTCCAGTGCCTGCGAAAAATGTCCGTGAGCGCATTCCATCTGCCCCGTCAAATGGAATAACCAACCCTGCAACGTTTGCCAACGTGCAATCAATTGCTGCTCGAGCCTGGCCGAGGGCTGTGGCATGAACCGCGACATCTGCCCGATGCAGCGCATCGCCTGTTCAAAACGCCCGGCAAAGAGTAATGCCGCGGTGATCAGTCCCACCAGTTGCGGGTTGTTGCAAGTCAGCTCTTGCCCTTGCTGCTCATGCAATCGCAACAACAGCACCACCGTCTGCTCTTCGAACAGATGTTCAAAGCTGAAGTGCTGCAGCAGGCTGACGGCGATTTCATACTCTTCGGCAAGCAATGCTTGCTCGAAAGCCGAACGCCAATCCTGCCGCCAGGAAAACCACTGGCAGGCCCGCCGATGCCAGGACCGACTGGCGGGCCATTGCTCGTCATGCATCACTCGTGACAGCGGGGGAAAGATCTGCAACCAGTCGGACGAATCGTTCCACGGTTCGACGAAGCAGCCGAGCACTTGCAGCGTGCGCAGGTACTGCGCGCCCTCCCCGGCACCGAACAAATGCTCACACAACTCGGCATTGAAACGCGGTAGATGGGCCAAAACTCGCCAGACTTCAACCAACTCCGGTGTCAGGCTGTTGAAGAGTTCGTGTTGCAGATAATCCAGCAGCGTGTCCACCCGCTGCTGTGGCTGATTGCCTTGCGACCAGTCGCACTTTTGCAGCAGGGCCATGCGCACACCCGCGCACCAGCCCCCCGTGCGCTGGACGATGCGCGAGGCCACACTAGCAGCCTGCTCGGACGACAAGTGCCGCAAGGCCAAGGCGATCTCTTCCTCGGTGAGCGCCAGCGTCGGGCTTTCGCACTCGTACAGTTCATCATCGAGCAGCAGACGGGGCCAGTTGCATTGCGGGCGTCGCCGCGTGTCGATCCACCAGATCAATGCCGGGCTGCTGACCGTCAGTAAACGATCAAGCAACGCGTCCAGCGCTGGATCCGGTAGCCGGCAGTAGTCATCGATGAACAGCCAGGTCGGCCTCGACCAGCGACTCAGCGCCGCGATCAGAGCGGGTTCCGTTGTTTCGGCCAGCCCCAACGCCTGCGCCAGACGCAGACAAAATTCGCTGGTACTCAATGCCGCCCCCGCCAGCGGCAACCAGCAGACTTCGCAGTGTGGTGGCGCTTGCAGCAAGCACTCGGCAAGCAGCGCACTCTTGCCACTGCCCGCCGGTGCGCAGATCAGCCTGACCCGCGCCATCGACTCAAGCAATGGCTCGCTCAAGCGCGCACGGGGTTGATGATGGGAGGACAGTCTGGGCAAGAATCCGGGGCGATCCAGACACGGCGTCATGGCAGTCATCGGGTGAGCCTTTTTATAGTTGTGGGTTCACCCTAGCCCTCTCCCGACAGCTTGTTGACGAGTATTCAGCACGCTGATTGGTGGCCATAAAAAAGGCGACCGTGCGGTCGCCTTTTGTACGGCTGATGTATCTGATCCGTTACCGCACCCCCTCTGCGCGCAAGGCCGATGGCGTGTAGTCGGCAGCCTTGGCTTCGAAGCCGAATTCGAAACTGTGCTTCTCTTCGTTCTTCATCCCCAGGGCAATGTAGCGGCCGGCGATGATGTCGTAGAGCGCTTCGAGGGTGTAGGCCTGCGCCTGGTGATCGTAGTAATACTGCGCGTGACCTTCGGCGACACGCCACAGTTGTCCACGACCGTCGTAATGGTCGACCAGTGCGACCTGCCAGCTGTCTTCGTCGATGTACATGTGGCGTTTGGCGTAGATGTGCCGCTCGCTCGGTTTGACCGTGCCGATGACTTCCCACACGCGGTGCAGTTCATAGCGGGTCAGGTCCTGGTTGATGTGCCCGGCCTTGACGATGTCGTCATACTTGAGCTTCGGTGAGTCGAGTTTGTAGCTGTTGTAGGGGATGTACATTTCCTTCTTGCCGACCAGTTTCCAGTCGTAACGATCCGGGGCACCGGAGAACATGTCGAAGTTGTCCGAAGTGCGCAGGCCATCGGCCGCGGTACCCGGGCCGTCATACGCCACTTGCGGTGCACGCCGTACGCGGCGCTGACCGGCGTTGTAGATCCACGCCAGACGCGGCTCTTTCACTTGGTCGAGAGTCTCGTGCACCAGCAGCACGTTACCCGCCAGGCGCGCCGGAGCGGTCACCGATTGCTTGAAGAAGGTCAGCACGTTGGCGGCTTTTTCCGGATCGAGATCCTTCATCAGTTGCGGCACGGCGATCTCTTCTTCGAAGCGGATCGGCGTGTAGCTGCCGTTTGTCTGCGGCGTCACCTGAGTGATGATCCGCTTGACGTTGCCGCCGTGGTAACGGGTGATGTGGTTCCACAGCACCTCGACGCCGTTCTTCGGAATAGGGAAGGCGTAGTAGCGGTTGCCGGTGAAATTGGCCAGACCGTTACCGTCGTTGATTGTGGTCACGTTGAGCGCACTGCGCTTGGCCGACTCGTAGATTTCCGGCGGCACGGCGACGGTGCGGTGGGTCGGATAGACCGGGATCTTGTAGGTTTCCGGGTAGCGTTTGAACATCGCCACCTGGCCGTCGGAGAGTTTGTCCTTGTACTTGTCGACGTTGGCCGGGGTGATGGTGAACAACGGTTTCTCATTGGCGAACGGGTCAGCAAGGAAGCCTTTGCTGTCCACCGCCCCGGCGTTTTTCGGAATGCCGCCGGTCCAGGCCGGAATCGAGCCGTCAGCGTTGCCGGCCTTCTCGGCGCCGAGCGGCGTGAGGCTGGTGCCGAGTTTGTTTGCCTCATCCGGCGACACCGCGGCCATTACGTTGGCCGCCAGCAGACTCAGGGCCAGCACACCGCATTGCAGAATCATTTTGCGCATTGCATTCATCCTTCTCGGGCAGATCAGAAGTTCACGCCGAAGCTCAGAGCGACGAAGTCACGGTCTTCGAGGACGTTGTAGTCGCCACCGAAAAAGTCGGTGTAACTGAGGCTCGCGGTATAGGTGTTGCGGTAGTCGGCATCGACGCCGACGCTGATGGCTTTGGCGCCTTCGTTGAACAGGCCGTTGGGGCCGTAACCGGCGACGTCGTGCGACCACGACAGGTTGGGTTTGAGATTGATCCCGCCGATCACGTTGGCGTAATCGAGAATCGCCCGAGCGCGGTAGCCCCACGAAGTCGAGGTGACAAAACCGTCGGTATCGCCACCGAAGCCGTACTGGCCATACACCGAGTCACGGCCATAACGCAGCTTGCTGCGCGGCTCCAGACCACCGACGTGCACCACCGCCGCCTCACCGACCACGGTCAGGCGTTCAGCCCCCAACACTTGATCGAAGAAATGCGTGAGAGTGCTCTGGACCTGCGTGACTTCTTTACGGCGATAGCCCTTGTTGTCCGCACCCGGCGTAGTGGCAATCGGCGACGCTGTACCGCCGGCAATCGGGTTGAGCAGCGCCAGCGTCAGGTCGTTGGTGTTGACCTGCACCGGAGCGTTGGGCCGGTAGCTGATCTCGCCGGTCCACGCGGTGCCGGTGGGCAAAGTGGTAGAAAAACTCGCGCCGTACAGACGAATGTCTTCGGGGTATTCAAGGTAATACCCACCGCGCCCGAGCATCACACTTTGCGCCAGGCCTGAACCGCTGCCCGGCGCCAGGCCGTTGGCGATGCCGACCATGCCCGGCAATGCCGCGAGGGTCGAAAGCCCCGCCGTGGTGGTGCCCACCGTTGGCGTGCGGCTGTGGTAATTCATGAAGTAGAGACCGTATTCGGTATCGTCGCCGAGCCAGCGCAACGCCGTGCCCCACTGCCCGGAATCCCGCGCATCGCGGTCGCCGCCACGGGGGATGACGACGCCTTCGCGGGTCACCTGAATGCCTTGGCCGAAAGCCTGGGTCAGCGGCACAAACGGCGCGATCGCCGGGTTGCCGACGGTGTAGCCGTTGTTGCAACCGTCTGCCGCCACGTCGACACCGAAGAAGGTGCCGCAGTTGTCGAGAACGGTCTGATCCCATTCCAGCTGGTAGAAACCTTCGACGGTCAGTTGATCGGTCAGACCTTGCGAGCCGAACAACATGTTCACCGGAATCAGGCCTTCCTTGATCTCCGCACCGGGTCGACGAAACGCCGAAACGTCGATCGGGTTGATGCTGTTGATCGAGTTGCCGATGAAGGTACTTTCGCCCCAGCTCACCACCTGCTTGCCGGCGCGCACGGTGCCCGGCAGGTCGGCAATGGAGTAGTTGTGATAGACGAAGGCATCGAGAATCTGCGCGCCGGAAGACTTCGCGCCCTCCTTGCGGCCCTTGTCGCTGATCGGTTTGAACTCGCGGTCTTCATCCTTGAGTTCGAAGTCATACCAATACTTGCCACGGACAAACACACCGGT
This sequence comes from Pseudomonas sp. TH06, assembly GCF_016651305.1. Lineage (GTDB taxonomy): Bacteria > Pseudomonadota > Gammaproteobacteria > Pseudomonadales > Pseudomonadaceae > Aquipseudomonas. Next base: position 354,640 of record NZ_JAEKEC010000001.1, read on the forward strand.
ATCGCCGTATTTCAGTTCGAGGTCGTGAATGCCTTTGAAGATTTTCGAAAAGGTTTCGCCCTTCTTGAAGTTCAGGCGTCCGTCATCACCGGTCGAGGATTGCCCGGTACCACCGTTGACCGTGCCAACCAGCGACTTGTCGGCATCACGCAGCCCCCAACTCGCACCAACCGACAGCGACGAGTCGAACGTGCCCTCGATTTCCCCGATGTTGAACGAAACCGCGTGCGCCTGGGCACAGCAACCCAGAGCCACCGCGGCGGCCAGCGCCTGCGGTGTGAAGATGGCGCGCATTGTTTTTGTTGTCATGCGTCTTCCCCGGTGAGTGACAGAAGGCCTCACCCTACTGCCGCCTGACGGGGTCGATAAGCGCACCAAGGAGGTATTCGCGTTGTCGCCCGAAAGGATGAACGCCCTTGCGGGCCGGGGCTTTGCGCAAGCCATGGATCGGCTGGATGGAGGATCATCAGCCAAGCGCATGAGGCCGCTGTTGAAGGAGGACTGTTGCATGCCCCGTAACAGTGCATGTCTGGAATCGGTATTTTTCCTACAGACTCAACACCTTATTCTGAGCGGGCTTTCACGGGACACGCCGTAGAGCACGCAGCACTGGACTTAGAGCAACTCAGGCCATTGCTGACAGATTTCAGATGAATCGAACCATTCGGTTTATCGCCCTGGTGTTCACTGACGTTGATTTGTAGCTCCTTGATCCAACGTCTTACCTTGGCCGCTGCGTTTGCAGCGGCCTTTTTTATGCCCGCCGTTTTACCCTCCTCGCCTGCAATCGTCGGAAAACTCCCCCTGTTACTGTAGGAAATCTCTTTTTAACCTTCTAATCCCAAGCAATAAAATCGCGTTCACGATTATTCATACAACCAAGCAGGTCATTACTGACGAACGATGCAGATACGTCCGCTCGAAAGCTGATGCAGGTTAATCGCTCCGTAAAATCCGAATAACTTGCAGTGAGTAAAACAATATTGGAACAAAATCTTGTTGAAGGCGCGGTAACAAAAATCGAAAGAAAAGGCGCTGCTGCCGACCTCGTCATGATTCAACGCCTTCACGCCATTCTGGAAAGGCAAGCTTAAGACGACTGATACCGATCGCCGGTTCTACTCGCATGCACTTCGAATGATGGAGCGGTTCAGAGCGTTGGGGATCGCTGACGACTACATTCCTAAAAATAATCCGTCCCTTTGGAATAACATCCATGCAGCCACACTTGAGGAATTCAAACTGAGCAACGACGAGGTATTGCGCTATACCGCCGAGGCAATTGACGCTGCGAAAAAGCAGGAACTGAAAGCATTTGAATGCGTCAGCGGATCGAAGAGTTCGATTGCAAAACTGGAACAAGCTGTCAGGCAAGAAAACCTCAGAGACTTGCTATCAGTTTTGGCCATCGGTTTGGCATTTCCCTCCATCGATACATTGTTCGGACGTTATCGATTTGAAGTCATCGCGCGAGGAGAACTGTGTAAAACGTACGAGCAGTTATTTCATGAAGGCGTGTTGGCTGAGGGCAATGAGGCTGTCGCCATTCCGGGCCCAAACTGGAGAGTTCCGGAATTCATGATTGATAAAAGGTACGAGGAGTAATAGAAGAAGCCTCGCTGCATCCAGTACGCGGCGAGGCTCAAACGACTCTTAAAGCGAATACTTCTGCAAATTCGCCATCATCTCCTTCAGCGCCTCAATATTGTCCTTCGGATGCGCCGCCCCTTCGAAATCGCAAATCTGCTGCCAATGTGCCGAGACATCTTCCGGCGAGAAACCCACCCGTGGATCAAACCCGGCGCCGAGGCTGCGTTCCCAACGCACCTTGCCCATCCAGCCGCCACCGACCTCGAACAGGCCGGAAGTCTCCTGGCACTGTTCGCTTGCCAGATACACCACCAACGGGCTGACCAGTTCCGGCCTCAGTTGTTCGAACACTTGCGGCGGGATCAAACCTTCAGTCATGCGCGTGCCGCCGGTTGGGGCGATGGCGTTGACCAGGATGTTGTTCTTGCGCCCTTCGATGGCCAAAGTACGGGTCAGGCCATACAGGCCAAGTTTGGCCATGCCGTAGTTGGACTGGCCGAAGTTGCCGTAGATGCCCGAGGTCGAGGCGGTGAAGATCACCCGGCCGTAATTTTGTTCGCGCAGGTGCGGCCAGGCGGCGCGGGTGACTTTGTAGGCGCCTTCGACGTGGACGCGGTAAACCAGATCCCAGTCGGCGTCGTCCATTTTGTGGAATGTCTTGTCACGCAGGATGCCGGCGTTGTTGACCACCACGTCGACGCGGCCGAAGACGTCGAGGGCGTTCTGCACCAGTTTGTCGCCGTCGGTGACCGAGTCGTGGTTGGCTTCGGCGATACCGCCAGCGTCGCGGATTTCTGCCACGACGCGGTCGGCAGCGGAGGCATTGGCGCCTTCGCCCTGGGCCGAGCCGCCGAGGTCGTTGACCAACACTCTGGCGCCCTGTTTGGCGAACAGCAATGCATGAGCCCGGCCGAGGCCACCACCGGCTCCGGTGACGATCACGACTTTATCTTCGAAACGTACGGACTCATTCATCGCAGCAACTCCAGCAGGCCAAAGGGACAGTGATCCCGAGTGTCAGGCACGCAGCTTTGGCTCACAACGAACACGGCTGGGGGTGAATGGTGCGCGATAAGGTGGGGGGATAGTGAAGGCCACATGAGAGTTTTTGTGGCGAGGGAACTTGCTCCCGCTCGGCTGCGCAGCAGTCGCAAAACGTTACTTGCAGGTTTCCTCTGAAAATTCGATCACAGATTCAAGGGCCGCTTCGCGCCCCAGCGGGAGCAAGCTCCCTCGCCACAACGGTTAACCCGGCCAAATGTCGGAACGGGGAACATTTGATCTTCAGGAACACGCCACTCGGCGCGGCGGCAGCGCGAAGCGATCACGGAACGCCAGGTAATGCTTGAGCACCTGCACCGGCGCCTCGGTCTGCGGATAGTGGCCGATGCCCGGCAATAGCACCGTGTCGGCATCCGCAATCAACTCGCGATAGCGTTCGACCATGTGTGCCCCGGAGATCGGATCGACTTCGCCATCGATCACCCGCAACGGCACTCCTCCGCGCTGCATGGCGGCCACCCAGCGATCACGCTGCACGCGTCGTTCGGGAATGTAGCTGATCAGTTTGTGCATGATGCGCGGGCCGCGATTGCTGTCGATCAGGCTCCAGAAATCATCCAGTTCACTTTCACTCGGACGGGTTTGCGGGCCGAAGATATGACGAAAACTCTTCACCAGCGCGTCGCGGGTAAACGCCCGGCCGATCATCCAGCCCAATGGGCTCAGCAACAGTTTTTGCATCAATACCGGACGATGGGTTTCCGGGAACAGACCGCCGTTGAGAAACACGCAACTGGCAACCTCGATCTGATCGTCGTAATGCCGTGCCAGCAATTCCTGAGCAACGCTGTCGCCATAATCATGGGCAAGAATATGCACCGGTTGCTCGACCTGCAAATGGGCGAGCAACGCCTGTTGCAGATCCGCCTGCTCGATAAGGCTGTAAGCGTGATTCAACGGTTTGGCCGAATCACCGAAACCGAGCATGTCGCAGGCGATCACCCGGTAACGCTGGGCCAGTGGTTGCCACAGATAATGCCAATCCCAACTGGCGGTCGGAAAACCGTGGATCAACAGCAGCGGCTCACCCTGCCCCGCCGTCCAGTAACGGATCGGCTGGCCACGAAAGACAAACGTCTGGCTGCGTTTACGCCAGACACACAGAGGAATCTCGGCAAGAGGCATTAGAGTTTATATCCCGGGTCTTGTTTATCGAGTTTGCGCAGCAACGCCGGCCAGGCCAGCGCACCACCCATGCCTTGAGCACTTTTGGTGACGCCGGCGATCATTGCCTTGGCGCCTGCGAGGATCTGCGGTTCGATGGCAATGAGTTCCGCGCCACCGGTCTGCGCCATCACCTGAATGTCGCAGGCGCGCTGGAAGGTGAACATCATCAGAAAGGTATCGGCGATGGTGCCGCCACAGGTCAACAAACCGTGGTTGTGCAGCATGAGGAAGTTGTTCTCGCCGAGATCGGCCTGCAAACGCGCCTTCTCTTCGTGATTCAGCGCCACGCCTTCATAAGCGTGATAAGCCAGGCTCGACAGCACGAACAGCGATTGCTGGCTGATCGGCAACACGCCTTGTTTCTGCGCCGAAACGGCAACACCGGAGGCCGTGTGCGTGTGCAGCACGCACACCACATCGTGTCGCACTTCGTGCACGGCGCTGTGGATGGTGTAACCGGCGGGGTTGATTTCGTAAGGGCTGTCCATGAGTTTGTTGCCGGCCTGATCAACTTTGACCAGGCTCGACGCGGTGATCTCGTGGAACATCAGCCCGAACGGATTGATCAGGAAGTCCTCGGTGCCGGGCACCTTGGCGGAAATGTGCGTGAAGATCAGGTCGTCCCAACCATGCAGCGCGACCAGACGATAACAAGCGGCGAGATCGACGCGGGTCTGCCACTCGGCGGCGCTGACCTGGTCTTTGACATTAAGGGACGTTTGGACGGGGGCTACGCTCACTGTATGCACCTCTGCGTTCTTATTGTTTTGCACGTGTCAGCAGTCTAGTCAGGCGTAGCTGATCGCGTAGTTGCATTGCCAGCCAGCTTGATGACTGAGCGGGTCAGCAATGCAAACACCTTGGATCCATGTCAAAGCAACGACGCCAACAAAGGTGCGGCGAACAGATTGAGCAAGCCGGTCAACACCATCACCAGCCCCGCCACGGAGCCTTCTTCGCCGCCCACTTCATGGGCCCGGCTGACACCGGCGCCGTGCGCACCGACACCAAACAGCGCCCCCCGCGCCAAGGCACTGCGCAACGGCAACCACTTCAAGAGCACGCCGCCGAGCATCGCGCCGAACACCCCGGTGAACATCACGAACACCGCGGTCAATTCCGGCACGCCACCCAGATCCTGCGCCAGCGGCATGGCGAACGGCGTGGTGATCGAACGCGGCACCAGAGACATCGTCACCGAACTGTCGAGCGCCAGTGCCTTGGCCAGACCGAACGAAGTGCCAATCGACGCCGCGCTGCCAGCGACCATGCCCAACAGCAACGCCGACCAGTGCCGCATCAACAGCCGCCGCTGCTGCCAGATCGGCACGGCGAAAGCCACGGTGACCGGGCCGAGCACCAGCATCAGCCAATGGGTGTTACTGGAGTATTCGGCGTAGGCGGTGTGCAGCGGCACGGCGAGCGCCAACAGCAGCACCGGCACCAGAATCAGCGGCGACAGCAGGTAACGCCCGGTGCGGCGATAAATCCAGCGGCTGAACAGGTAGGCCAGCAGTGTGAAGGCGAGCCAGAACATCGGCATCAGTTCAAGTTTCATGGGAATGCCTCAGACGCACGGCCAGTTCCACGGTGAACGCGGTCACCAGCATCACCATCAACGTGCTGGCAGCGATCACCAGCAGAATCCGCCAGCCGTCATTGCGCAACAGCGCGCCGTAATCGAGCAGACTCATCAGCGCGGGGATGAAAAACAGCAGCATCTCGGCCATCAGCAACCCCGCGCCCAGTTGCAATGCGGCCGGTTTGACCCAGCCAAAAGCGAACGCCAGCAGCAACAGCGCCATGCCAATCACCCCACCGGGAATCGGCAGGGCCAGCCAGGTGGCGAGTTGGCAGCCGAGCAGGTAGAGACCGAGCAACACGGCCAGTTCGGCGAATAGACGGGAAAGATGCTTGAGGGTGGCGGCGTTCATGGCGGGGCTCCTTTCAGGTGTTTATTTTACGAAGCGCCCTGCCATCCCAGAAGCGAATTGTTAGACTCATGGGCATTCCAAAATGGAATCAAGTCATGGAATTCAAACAACTGCGCAGTTTTGTCGAAGTCATGCATCAGGGCGGCTTTACCCAAGCGGCGAAAACCTTGCACATCAGCCAGTCGGCGGTGAGCAAACAAGTCGCGCAACTGGAGCAGAGCCTCGGCACGCCACTGCTCGAACGGCTTGGCTCACAGCTGCGCCTGACTGCCGCCGGCAGCGTCGTGCTGCAACGCGCCGAAGGTATGTTGCGATTACGCAATGAGTTGCTCGTCGAGCTGGACGATCTCAGTCAACTGGCGCGTGGCGAGTTGCGCCTCGGCCTGCCGCTGTTGGGCAGCGATGCGTTGTTCGCCGGGCTGTTTGCCGAGTATCGACGGCGCTATCCGAACATCAGCATTCAGTTGCTTGAAGGCGGTAGCCGCAACATCGAGCAAGCGGTGCTGAGTGGCGAGCTGGAGCTGGGGGGCAGTTTGTTGCCGAAGGATCCGCAGTTCGACTGCCAGCCGTTTTGTGATGAGAAACTCGACGCCCTGCTGCCGGTGGATCATCCGCTGGCCGATCAAGGGGAAATTGGGCTGGAACAGTTGGCTGACACGCCGTTCCTGCTGTATCAGCGCAGCTTCGTGCTCAACGACCGCTTACTGCAGGCCTGTCAGCAGATGGGCTTTACACCGAAGGAAGGCGGACGCAGCGGTCAGGCGGATTTTCTCGCGGCACTGGTGGCTGCCGGGCAAGGCGTGGTGCTGTTACCCAGCGTGGTCGCGCGCGGTCTGGTGCGGCCAGGCGTGGTTCGCCTGACCTTGCGAGCGCCGGACTACTTGCGCTGGGACATCGCCTTTATCTGGCGCCAGGGTGCCTATCTGTCGAAGGCCGCGCAAGCCTGGCTGGCGCTGTTGCGCGAACGGGCGATCAGCCCTTGAGTACGCTGATAAGTTCCGCCAGCCAACGCTCAGCGTCAGTTTCCGGTGTAACGCTTTCGCTGGCGTCGATGCGCAGCATTTCCTGAACCTCACGCAGGCCAAGTTCGGCGAACAGCTCACGCATTTGCTCACCGCCGCCGCAAAAGGTATCGCCGTAGCTCGCGTCGCCTAATCCAATCACCGCTCCCGGCAAACCACGCCAGGCTGCCGGCAATTGATCACGAATGGCCGAATACAGCGGTTGCAGGTTATCTGGCAACTCGCCCATGCCGGTGGTCGAGGTCACTGCCAGAAAGGCTTCCGGACCGAAAGACTGGATATCGGCCAGGCTGGCGCGCGAGTTGTAGAAGGTTTCAAAGCCAGCGGCTTTCAGCAGGTTCTGGGCGTGGCGGGCGACTTCTTCGGCGGTGCCGTAGACCGAACCGGAGAGGATGGCGACTTTCATCAATCTGATCCTGAAACTGAAAAAAAGAGCGACGATAGTAACAGCCCCGGCCCGTGATGTTGCGATTGCCTCGCAATCAGCGTTGATGGCCTATAGACAGCCCCTGCCGTTCTTCTAGAATGCCTGCCACTGACAACACTAAAAGGATTCAAGGATGATCAACGCCAGTCTGCTGCAAATGGTGATCAACGCTTCGAACGACGGGATCGTGGTAGCCGAGAAGGAAGGTGAGCAGGACAACATTCTGATTTACGTCAACCCGGCTTTCGAACGTCTGACCGGTTACAGCAGTGAGGAAATTCTCTATCAGGACTGCCGTTTTCTCCAGTCTGGAGACCGCGATCAGGAGAGTTTGACACTGATTCGCGACACGTTGCGCAATAGCGGTTCATGCCGGGAAATCCTGCGCAACTATCGCAAGGACGGCACGCCGTTCTGGAATGAGCTGTCGCTGTCGACGGTGAAAAACGCCGATGACGGTCAGACGTATTTCATCGGAGTGCAAAAGGACGTGACGGTTCAGGTCAAGGCTCAGCAACGAGTGGCGCAACTGGAAGCGCAAGTCGCCGCCCTGCAAAGCGAGCTTGCGGCATTGAAAGCGACGAACGGCGCAAACAAAACAGCGAACTAATTGTCATTAACTACAATCACCAATGACTTTGTAACTATTTCTTACGAGCCAACCATGCAACGCGACGCCCTCCTGACCCAGGATGAGCTGGATTTTATCCAGACCATGCAGCACAACCCGCAATTGAACGTGCGGGATGCGACGTCGAGTCTGCTGGTTAATGGTGGTTCCCAGATCCGTGACTTGCTCACGCGCCTGGCCGCTCACGAGCAAGTCACCATTCAGGCCAATTTCGAAAATCAGCAAATGACCTTTCCGCTGCACCTGGTGGAAGACGAGTTTCATGCGCTGCATTTGCGCCTCGGCGTACCGAGCATTTACGAAGATGGCCCGATGGTGCGCCCATGGCGACTGACACTCGAAGAACCCGTTGCACTGGAAAATGCCAAGGGCCAACCGGGCACGATGTGGGTACACGAGGTTTCGCACAAAGGCGTGCTGCTGGAAATGCGCAACAAGACCAAGCCACCCAAGCACTTCGCGCTTTGGTTCAGCCCTTCCGGTTATGAGCGGATTTCACTGCGCGGGAATTTCGAGCGGGAAACCGAAAGCGGTTTCCATGCCTACGAACTCAGCCAGACCGATGCGGATGAAACCGAACGCTTGCGCCAGTTCATCCTGCAACAACACCGCTTGACGCACCCTGCCCTGCACACCTGATTTTCAGGTATCGAGCTTGCCCGCCAGCATCTGTGTCAGACGCTGACGCATCGTTGCACCTTCGTTGCCAACGCAGCCGATCGACGTTCCCGAAAGGCTTTCCTGCGCCAGATCGGAGGCATCCCCCGCCAGAAACAACTGACAATCGAGACTCAAGGCCAACCGGTTCAAGCGCCGCGGCAATTCCGGAGCCGGTGCGTGATTGGAAAAAAGTACCAGAGCGTGCGGTTTGATCTTCTCGCAAACCAGAGTCAACTCGTCGAACGGCTGTCCGGTGGTCAACACCCGCACACCCGAATCGCTGCTGCTGAGAAACAGCGCCGCGACCAGCAACTCCAGTTCACGACATTGGCCCGCCAGGGCGCTAACGATGATCTTGCGCGGTTGCGCGCCACGCAGTGCGATGATTCTCTGCAGCACCCGCGTGCGCAGATAACCGTCGAGAAACAGCCACTCACTGGTTTGCCCGAAAGCGTCCTGACACTGCAACAGTTGTCGCCACAAGGGCATCAGAATGTCCTGAAAAACCACGGGCAATGCGTAGGAAGAAAAGATCTGACCGTACACCCGGTCCAGTTCGACATCGTCGAAAGCGCTCACCGCTCGCTGCACCTGGAGCTGCCATTGCTGATAATCGGCCTGCACCAGATCATCGGGAATGATGTGGGCCAAAACCTTCAATGGCTCGGTCTTCGCCAGGATCTTGCCGATCTTGCTGACCGCCACACCTCGATCAATCCATTCGACGATGCTGCGAACGCGCTCGATTTCGGTCATCGAATACAACCGATGCCCGCTTTCGGTGCGTGACGGCCGAATCAAACCATAACGCCGCTCCCACGCGCGCAGTGTGACCGGGTTGACGCCAGTCAGCCGTGAGACCTCACGGATGGGAAACAAATCTTCGCGCTCGAGCGCAACAGATGCCTGCGAAGCAGGGCTTACGTCCGTCATGACAGGCATTGTGCGATCTACGTCCTTGTGGGTTTTGGATCCCATTCTACCCCCGATGACCCATTTGGGTTCGAGTGAAGATATGCGACGAAAGTCACTGGTTTAATCACTAAAATCGGGAATAATCCTTGCTTGCTAAAAAACGCGTGCCTCTACCCCGGCCTGCGTCTCGCGAAACTCCTACCCGGAGCGATGCACTCGATATACGGAGATACACAATGTCTACTTCCCCCGTCACGCTGATGGTTGCGCGTCGCGTCGCCGATGGCCGCTATCAGGATCTGATCGCCTGGCTACGTGAAGGCGAACAACTGGCCACCGACTTTCCCGGTTATCTCGGCTCCGGCGTGCTCGCACCACCGCCCGGCGATAACGAGTTTCAAATCATTTTCCGCTTTGTCGATGAGCAAACCCTGCATGCGTGGGAGCACTCGGCCTCGCGCACCGCGTGGCTGGATCGCGGCGCCGATCTGTTTGCGCATCCGAAGGAGCATCGGGTCAGTGGCATTGAAGGCTGGTTCGGCGCCAATGTCATCGGTCAGCGTCCGCCGCGCTGGAAACAGGCAGTGGCAATCTGGCTGGCGTTCTTCCCGGTGTCGCTGCTGTTCAATTTCGTCCTTGGCCCGCTGCTGGCCGAAATGAGCCTGTTGCCGCGCGTGCTGATCAGCACCGCGTGCCTGACGCCGCTGATGGTCTACTTCTTTATTCCGTTGTCGACGCGGTTGTTGGCCAATTGGCTGAACAGTGTTCCAACAAGGCCTTTGCCTGCCTCGCCTTCAACGCAAAACCACTAAAAGATCGCAGCCTCGTTGCACTCGACAGCTCCTACAGGCTGGGTGGACGCTCCCTATGTAGAAGCTGCCGAAGGCTGCGATCTTTTATGGCCCGCCGCTGTTATAGTTTTTGCTCTAACCGCGATGCGAGCCGTTCATGACCCCCACTTCCGCCCCGATCCTGATCACCGGCGCCGGCCAGCGTGTCGGTCTGCACTGCGCGCAGCGATTGCTTGAAGACGGCCACCGTGTCATTTTCACTTACCGCAGCGAACGGCCCGGCGTGCAAGCGCTGCGCGATCTCGGCGCCATTGGGGTGTTCGCGGACTTCTCCAGCGAAGCCGGCATTCTGGCCTTCATCAGCGAACTGAAAACCCACACCGCCAGCCTGCGGGCAATCGTGCACAACGCCTCCGAATGGCTGGCGGAAACCCCGGACAGCGAAGCCGAAGCGTTCAGCCTGATGTTCAATATCCACATGCTCGCGCCTTATCTGATCAACCTGCATTGCGCCGATCTGCTCAGGCAATCGACGCCCGCAGACATCGTCCATATCAGTGACGATGTCACCCGCAAAGGCAGCAGCAAGCACATCGGCTATTGCGCCAGCAAAGCGGGGCTCGACAGCCTGACCCTGTCTTTTGCTGCTCGCTATGCACCGGCAATCAAGGTCAACGGCATCGCGCCTGCCCTGTTATTGTTCAATCCCGACGACGACGCGGCTTACCGTGCCAAGGCGCTGGCCAAATCCGCGCTGGGCATCGAGCCCGGCAGCGAAGTGATCTATCAGAGCCTGCGCTATCTGCTCGACAACCCGTATGTCACCGGTACGACCCTGACCGTCAACGGCGGAAGGCATATCAAGTAGTCGCCTCGCGAGGATGTTCAATGACCCGCTCCCTGCCCGAGAATTACCGCGAAATCCTCATCGGCCTCGGTGAAAACCCCGACCGCGAAGGGTTGCTCGACACGCCTGCGCGTGCGGCCAAGGCCATGCAGTACCTATGTCACGGTTACGAACAGAGCGTCGACGACATCGTCAATGGCGCGCTGTTTGCCTCGGACAGTGACGAGATGATCATCGTCGCCGACATCGAGTTGTACTCGTTGTGCGAACATCACCTGCTGCCCTTCATCGGCAAGGCCCATGTGGCTTATATTCCGACAGGCAAGGTGCTGGGGCTGTCGAAGATCGCGCGACTGGTGGACATGTTCGCCCGGCGCCTGCAAATTCAGGAAAACCTCACCCGGCAGATTGCCGATGCGGTGCAACAGGTCACCGATGCCGCCGGCGTCGCGGTAGTCATCGAGGCCCGGCACATGTGCATGATGATGCGCGGTGTCGAGAAACAGAATTCGACCATGAACACCTCGGTCATGCTTGGCGCCTTTCGCGAGTCGAGCAACACCCGCCAGGAGTTCCTGCAATTGATTGGACGGAGCAAGTAAATGCCACAACTACAACCGGGAATGGCGCGCATCCGGGTCAAGGATCTGCGCTTGCGCACCTTTATCGGGATCAACGAAGACGAGATCCTCAACAAGCAGGATGTGTTGATCAACCTGACCATTCTGTATGCCGCGCAGGAAGCGGTGCGTGACAACGACATCGACCACGCGCTGAATTACCGCACCATCACCAAAGCGATCATCGCTCATGTCGAAGGCAACCGCTTCGCGCTGCTTGAGCGGCTGACGCAGGAACTGCTCGATCTGGTGATGAGCAACGGTTCGGTGCTATACGCCGAAGTCGAAGTCGACAAACCGCACGCGCTGCGTTTTGCCGAGTCGGTGTCAATAACGCTTGCAGCGAGCCGCTAGCTTCAAGCTTCAAGCGGCAAGCTGTAAACTTCGTATCACCGCCACCCATCTTGCAGCTTGAAGCTCGTCGCTTGAAGCTGTCTCGCAGAGACTCCCATGAACGAGCAACAACGCCTCGAACTCGAAGCCGCCGCCTTCCGCCGGTTGGTCGCCCACCTGGACAGCCGCAAGGACGTGCAGAACATCGACCTGATGAACCTCGCCGGGTTCTGCCGCAACTGCCTGTCGAAGTGGTACAAGGCCGAAGCCGACGAGCGCCAGATCGAGGTCAGCCTCGACGACGCCCGCGAAGTGGTTTACGGCATGCCTTACGCCGAGTGGAAAGCCCAATATCAGCAAGAAGCCAACGCTGAACAACAAGCAGCGTTCGCCAAAGGAAAAACCCATGAGTGACCTGAACACCCTGCGCGCCAGCCTGAAGAGTGGCGAACACGCTTTCGCCGACACCCTCGCGTTCATCGCCGCCGGCTACGACTACCAGCCACAGGCGTTCAACAACGGTGGCGTGGAAAACGCCGCCGGGCTAAACGAAGGTTCATGCAAGACCCTGGGTCTGGCGCTGCTGGAAGGCCTGAGTGATGAAGAAGCGCTGCTGGCGTTCGGCGAGCATTACCGTTCGGTAGTGGCGACGCCTGAGGGCAGCGATCACGGCAACATTCGTGCGTTGATCCAGCACGGCCTGGCGGGTGTGAAGTTCGAAGTACAGCCGCTGACCCGCCGCTGATCCCAGCAGGAGTGAGCCTGCTCGCGATCGCGATGTACCAGTCGACTCATGTGTTGAATATGGAACCGCTATCGCGAGCAGGCTCACTCCTACAATGAATTGCGGAGCAGCAAAAATTGCGGGCATAAAAAAACCGGCCAATTGGCCGGTTTTTTTGCGTCTGCGATTTAGAACGAAGCGTTCTGCAGACCATCCAGGTAACGCTCGGTGTCCAGTGCCGCCATGCAGCCGGCGCCGGCCGAGGTGATGGCCTGACGGTAAACGTGGTCAGCCACGTCACCGGCGGCGAAGATGCCTTCGACGCTGGTCGCGGTGGCGTTGCCGTCACGGCCGCCCTGCACCACCAGATAACCGTCTTTCAGGGTCAGCTGGCCTTCGAACAGCGAAGTGTTCGGGGTGTGGCCGATGGCGATGAACACGCCGTCGACGGTGATTTCGTCGAAGCTGCCGTCGTTGTTCTTCAGGCGCGCACCGGTCACGCCCATGTTGTCGCCCAGCACTTCGTCGAGGTTGGCGTTCAACTTGAGGATGATCTTGCCTTCAGCGACGCGAGCGTTGAGCTTGTCGATCAGGATCTTCTCGGCGCGGAAGGTTTCGCGACGGTGGATCAGGGTCACGGTGCTGGCGATGTTGGCCAGGTACAGCGCTTCTTCAACAGCGGTGTTGCCGCCGCCGACCACTGCCACTGGCTTGTTGCGATAGAAGAAACCGTCGCAGGTCGCGCAGGCCGAAACGCCTTTGCCCATGAACGCTTCTTCCGACGGCAGGCCCAGGTAACGCGCGCTGGCGCCGGTGGCGATGATCAGGGCGTCGCAGGTGTAGGTCGCGCTGTCGCCGGTCAGGGTGTACGGCTTGGCGGCGAAATCCACGGCATTGATGTGATCGAACACGATCTCGGTTTCAAAACGCTCGGCGTGCTCGCGCATCCGCTCCATCAGCACAGGACCGGTCAGGCCGTGCACGTCGCCCGGCCAGTTGTCGACTTCGGTGGTGGTGGTCAGTTGACCGCCAGCCTGCATGCCGGTGATCAGCAGCGGCTTGAGGTTGGCACGTGCGGCATACACCGCAGCGCTGTAACCGGCAGGGCCGGAACCCAGAATAATCACTCGCGAATGACGGACTTCAGACATGACCTGCTCCTGTTGACCGGGCCGAATAAACTGGCACGGAACGCCGGACTGCCGGCGGGAATAAAAAAGGACTGTGGATAACCTTGGGGAAGGCGTGAGCTCGACAGTCCTGTAAAAAGTTGGGTGCAGCGTATCGAGGGGGGCAAGATTAAGGAAATACGGTTTAACAATCCAGCTCATAGGTGGTCTCTATGCCGACACACTGACGAGATGGACGTCTTTGTTACAGTGAATGTCGATCGCTCTGCCGTGCTTTCGCAGCTGTTGCAAAGTCGGTAAGGTCGGCGCGTTTTCCCTTGCTCGGAGCACCTTATGCCCGCCCCTGTTCTGTCCGGCCCGCAATACCTGCGCGAAGGCCTCAAACTGGTCCTCAGCCCCGGGCTGCGACTGTTCGTTTTGTTGCCGCTGGCCATCAATCTGGTGCTGTTCGTCGGATTGATCTATCTGGCCGGCCACCAGTTCAGCCTGTGGGTCGATACGCTGATGCCGTCGCTGCCCGAGTGGCTGAGTTTCCTCAGCTACATCCTCTGGCCATTGTTCGTGGTGCTGGTGGCGTTGATGGTGTTTTTCAGCTTCACCATGCTGGCCAACATCATCGCCGCGCCATTCAACGGTTTCCTCGCGGAAAAAGTCGAAGTGGTGGTGCGTGGCACCGATGATTTCCCGGCGTTCAGCTGGAGCGAACTGATCGCGATGATCCCGCGCACCCTCGCCCGGGAAATGCGCAAACTCGGCTACTTCCTGCCGAGGGCCATCGGCCTGTTCATCCTCTCGTTTATCCCGGTGGTAAACATCATCGCCGCGCCGCTGTGGCTGTTGTTCGGCGTGTGGATGATGGCGATCCAGTACATCGACTACCCGGCGGACAACCACAAGCTGGGCTGGAACGAAATGCTCGCCTGGCTGCGCCAGAAACGCTGGCAGAGCATGAGTTTTGGCGGCATCGTCTACCTGGCGCTGCTGATTCCGGTGGTCAACATCCTGATGATGCCGGCAGCCGTGGCCGGGGCGACGCTGTTCTGGGTGCGTGAACGTGGTGCCGAAAATCTGGTGACGCAGCGCTGAGCCGGTAAAAAACAGCCCGTCACAAATCCATCATCCGGACGTCACAAGCACGACATGGCCTCAGTCGACACTGAGGTCATGACGACAGCTCTACACATCACTCTGATCAGCGAAACCTTCCCACCGGAAATCAACGGCGTGGCTAATACCCTTGGCCGCTTGTGCGATGGACTGCGCGCGCGCGGGCATCGGGTCGAACTGGTGCGCCCGCGCCAGGCCGACGATCCGCAGCGCAGTGAAGATGATGCGCTGTTGCTGTGCCGGGGCTGGCCGTTGCCCGGTTATCCGGGGTTGCAATGGGGTCAGTCGTCGATGCACAAACTGCTGCGACGCTGGAAGCGTCAGCGTCCGGATGTGCTGTATATCGCCACTGAAGGCCCACTCGGTTTGTCGGCGTTGCGCGCGGCGCGGAGACTGGGGATCTCGGTGGTCAGCGGCTTTCACACCAATTTCCAGCAATACACCAGTCAGTACGGGCTCGGTCTGCTGACCCGGATGCTGACCCATTACCTGCGCTGGTTTCACAACCGTTCGGCGCTGACGCTGGTGCCGAGCGTCAGTCAGCGCCTGGAACTGGAGCGGCGGCATTTCGAGCGTTTGGCGTTGTTGTCGCGAGGTGTGGACAGTCAGTTGTTCCATCCGGCGAAACGGCTGAACGCTTTACGTGAGCAATGGGGACTGGGCGAGCGGGACATTGCGGTGATTCATGTAGGACGGCTCGCGCCAGAGAAAAACCTTGGTTTGCTCAAGCGCTGCTTTGAAAAACTGCGCAGCACTTATCCACAGCGCAGTCTGAAACTGATCGTGGTCGGCGACGGGCCCCAACGTGTTGCGCTGGAACGGGATCTGCCCGAAGCGATTTTCTGTGGTTCGCAACGCGGTGAAGCACTGGCGACGCACTATGCGTCGGGTGATGTTTTTCTGTTCCCGAGCCTGACCGAAACCTTCGGCAATGTGGTGCTGGAGGCGCTGGCTTCAGGGCTGGGTGTGGTGGCTTACGATCAGGCTGCGGCGGCGCAGCATATTCGTCATGGCTACAACGGTGTGCTGGCGATGCCGGGCGATGAGGAAGCATTTTGCGACGCGGCGGCGTGGATGCTAGAGGAGGAGGAAACGTTGCGTTGCGTGCGCCTGAATGCGCGCCAGCATGCGAGTCGTCAGGGGTGGGCGACGATCATTGAGCAGTTTGAAAGCCATTTACGCGGGGCGTGTGTCGGGGAGCAGGTTGTGCCAAATGCGCAGACATTGCCCTGAATTTTTGCTGACGGTGAAACAGCTATCGTGAGCAGGCTCACTCCTACAATTTGGAACGCATTCCAATGTAGGAGTGAGCCTGCTCGCGAGGGCGTCAGCAAGGAGGGCGCTTAAACCAGCGTCATCAACGCCTCACGGCTGAACGGCAGAATGTCCTGCTCACGCCCTTCACGCACTTTCAGCGCCCAGTCCGGGTCGACCAACAGCGCACGCCCCACCGCCACCAGGTCGAACTCCTCTTTGTTCAGACGCTCCAGCAGTTTCTCCAAACTGGCCGGCTGCGCAACCTTGTCAGTGTTGACCATGAACTGCAGGAACTCACCATCGAGGCCGACGCTGCCGACAGTAATGGTCGGTTTACCAGTGAGTTGGCGCGTCCAACCAGCCAGGTTCAGTTCAGAACCGTCGAACTCCGGCTCCCAGAAACGTCGAGTCGAGCAGTGGAAAATGTCCACACCTGCCTCGGACAACGGCTTGAGGAATTCGCCCAAAGCCTCCGGGGTTTGCACCAGACGTGCGGTGTAATCCTGCTGCTTCCACTGCGAGAAGCGGAAGATGATCGGGAAACCTTCGCCGACCGCCGCCCTCACGGCTTGAATCAGTTCGATGGCAAAACGCGAACGGTTGGCCAGGCTGCCGCCGTATTCGTCAGTGCGCTGGTTGCTGCCTTCCCAGAAAAACTGGTCGATCAGGTAACCGTGGGCACCGTGGATCTCCACGCCGTCCATGCCAATGCTCTGGGCATCTTTCGCCGCTTGGGCAAAAGCGCCGATGACGTCCTGGATGTCCTGTTTAGTCATGCCGTGCACCACGACCTGGCCATCCTTGAGTTTTTCCGACGGGCCATAACCCGGCACGCTGGCGTCCGGCTCGGTGCCGATACGCCGCACACTGCCGACGTGCCAGAGTTGCGGAACGATCTTGCCCCCTTCGGCGTGCACGGCATCGACCACTTTTTTCCACCCGGCCAAAGGTGCGTCACCAAAGAACTGCGGCACGTTCGGATAGCCGTTGGAGGCGATGTGGCCGACGGTGGTGCCTTCGGTGATGATCAGGCCGACACCGGCCGCAGCGCGCCGACGGTAATATTCAATGACTTTGGAATTGGGCACGCCGCCCGGGGAAAACGAGCGGGTCATTGGCGCCATGACCACGCGGGTCGGCAGTTCGAGGGCACCGAGGTGGAACGGTTTGAACAAGGCTTGAACCGGCATTGGAAGGCTCCACAGGGAATGACTTTATGACGGCGATAATATTGACTCGAGAATCCCTTGAACAGCACTATTGATTTGGGTGATTAAGGATTAGAAGACGCAAAGCAAAAGATCGCAGCCTTCGGCAGCTCCTACATGGGTTTTGAGGTCACCTGTAGGAGCTGCCGAAGGCTGCGATCTTTTGATCTTGCTTTATCAGCTCAGCGCTTTTTCAATCGCATGAACAATGGTCGGATCATCCGGCGCCGTGCGCGGCGAGAATCGGGCCAGCACCCGCCCGTCCTTGCCGAGCAGGAACTTCTCGAAATTCCAGGTGATGTCACCGGGGAACTCCGCGCCCTCGCCCGCCAGCAAACGGTACAGCTGATGACGATCGTGCCCGTTGACTTCGAGCTTGCTCGACAACGGAAACGTCACGCCATAGTTGAGGCTGCAGAATTCCTGAATTTCCTGCTCGGTGCCCGGTTCCTGACCGGCAAACTGGTTGCACGGCAGGCCCAGCACACTGAAACCTTTACCTTTGAACTGCTGATAGAGGTTTTCCAGCGCCGCATACTGTGGGGTCAAGCCGCACTTGGAGGCGACGTTGACCACCAGCACGACGTGGCCTTTGAAAGGCGCCAGCGGTAGCTCCTGACCATCCAGGGCTGTCAACTTAAGGTCGTGAAAAGCACTCATGACGGACTCCAGGATTCCCGTGTTCTACTCGAAACAGCCACTTGGCGAGGCCACCAAGGACAGCCGCGGACTAAAAAGGCGCCCGCAGGCGCCTCTCCAGTTCTCGAAAGCTTAGCGCAGAAATCAGTGGTGATGGCCGCCTTCGCCATGGACGTGACCATGAGCGACTTCTTCCTGACTGGCGTCACGGATAGCGACGATCTTCACTTTG
The DNA here is from genome assembly GCF_016651305.1 of Pseudomonas sp. TH06. Classification (GTDB taxonomy): domain Bacteria; phylum Pseudomonadota; class Gammaproteobacteria; order Pseudomonadales; family Pseudomonadaceae; genus Aquipseudomonas. The sequence continues at coordinate 372,936 of NZ_JAEKEC010000001.1, forward strand.
AAGTTCAGACGCTGACCGGCCAGTGGGTGGTTGCCGTCGACAGTGACATCGTCGCCGTCCAGGTCACGAATGGTGACGATCTGCATCTGGCCGTCCGGCGCCGAAGCGTGGAACTGCATGCCGACTTCCAGCTCGTCAACGCCTTCGAACATGCTGCGGCTCAGGGTGCTGACCAGTTCAGCGGCGTATTCGCCGTAAGCGTCTTCCGGCTCAACGGAAACTTCCAGCTCATCACCAACAGCTTTACCTTCCAGGGCTTTTTCCAGACCCGGGATGATGTTGCCTGCGCCTTGCAGGTAAACCAGCGGAGCGCCGCCGGCGGAGCTGTCGATGACCTCACCAGCGTCGTTGGTGAGGGTATAGTCGATGGAGACAGCCTTATTGGCGGCGATCAGCATGGGGCGAGACCTTTTGCATAAGAATATAGAAAGGCCAAGTTTAGCGAAGCAATCGCGCGAAAGCGAACACAACCCGGACAAACGGGATTCGACCATTATCGGCTTTCATCAGGACGAAGAAGATCACTGGGTGGCCGAGCTTTCCTGCGGCCACACGCAGCACCTGCGTCATCAGCCGCCGTGGCAATCGCGAGCCTGGGTGCTCGACCCGGCGCAACGTATTGAAAAAATAGGCCAACCCTTTGCCTGCGGTTGGTGCGTTCAAGGCTCGGTTAGCGATAACCTTGGCGACTGAATTTCGGTAGGCGGTCACGTATAGATCGCCACCATTGCCATGCACCCTTAGAGAATTCGCATGCAAACTTTTTTTATCGCGCCCACCGATTTTGGCGTGGGTCTGACCTCCATCAGCCTCGGGCTGGTGCGTACATTGGAGCGCGCCGGCTTGAAAGTCGGCTTCTTCAAACCCATCGCCCAGCCGCACCCGGGTGACACCGGCCCCGAACGCTCGACCGAACTGGTGGCCCGTACCCACGGCTTGAAACCGCCGCAACCGTTGGGCCTGGCCCATGTCGAGCGGATGCTCGGCGACGGTCAGCTTGATGAGCTGCTCGAAGAAATCATCACCCTGTATCAGCAGGCCGCCGTCGGCAAAGACGTGTTGGTGGTCGAAGGCATGGTGCCGACCCGCAGCGCCAGTTACGCCGCACGGGTCAATCTGCACCTGGCCAAAAGCCTCGATGCCGAAGTGATTCTGGTCTCGGCGCCGGAAAACGAAGTGCTTGCCGAACTCTCCGGCCGCGTCGAATTGCAGGCGCAATTGTTCGGTGGCCCGAAAGATCCGAAAGTCCTCGGCGTGATCCTCAACAAGGTCAAGACCGAAGAAAGCATGGATGCCTTCGCCGCACGCCTGAAGGAGCATTCGCCGTTGCTGCGCAGCGGTGATTTCCGCCTGCTCGGCTGCATCCCGTATCAGCCTGAATTGAATGCGCCACGCACCCGCGACGTCGCCGACCTGATGGGCGCGCAAGTGCTCAACGCCGGCGACTACGAAACCCGCCGCATGACCAAAATCATCATTTGCGCACGGACCATGCGCAACACCGTCGAGCTGCTCAAGCCCGGCGTGCTGGTGGTGACCCCGGGCGATCGCGACGACATCATCCTCGCCGTCAGCTTGGCGGCGATCAACGGCGTGCCGCTGGCCGGTCTGCTGCTGACCAGCGACACCCTGCCCGATCCGCGCATCATGGATCTGTGCCGTGGCGCATTGCAGGCCGGTTTGCCGGTGCTGTCGGTGAGCACCGGCTCCTACGACACCGCTAACCTGCTCAACGGTCTGAACAAGGAAATCCCGATCGACGACCGCGAGCGTGCGGAGATCATCACCGACTTCGTCGCCAGTCACCTCGATGCCAACTGGCTGCACCAGCGCTGCGGCACGCCACGGGAAATGCGCCTGTCGCCGGCCGTGTTCCGCTATCAACTGATCCAGCGCGCCCAGGCTGCCAACAAGCGCATCGTCCTGCCCGAAGGCAGCGAGCCGTTCACCGTGCAAGCGGCGGCGATCTGCCAGGAACGCGGGATTGCCCGTTGCGTGTTGCTGGCCAAACCCGAAGACGTCGAAGCCGTGGCTCGTGCCCAAGGCATCGTGCTGCCGCCAGGGCTGGAGATTCTCGATCCGGACCTGATTCGCGAACGCTACGTCGAACCGATGGTGGCCCTGCGCAAAAGCAAAAGCCTCAATGCGCCTATGGCCGAACAGCAACTGGAAGACACCGTGGTGATCGGCACCATGATGCTCGCGCTGGATGAGGTCGACGGGTTGGTTTCCGGCGTGATCAACACCACCGCCAACACCATCCGCCCGGCGCTGCAACTGATCAAAACCGCACCGGGCTGCACGTTGGTGTCGTCGGTGTTCTTCATGCTGTTTCCGGAAGAAGTGCTGGTGTATGGCGACTGCGTGATGAACCCGCATCCAAGCGCAACGGAACTGGCGGAGATTGCCCTGCAAAGCGCCGACTCGGCTGCAGCGTTCGGCATCACCCCACGCGTGGCGATGATCAGTTACTCCAGCGGCGAATCGGCCACGGGTGAAGAAGTCGAGAAAGTCCGCGAAGCCACCCTGCTCGCCCATGAGCAACAGCACTCGCTGCTGATCGACGGCCCGCTGCAATACGACGCCGCCGCCAACGCGGAAGTTGCCCGGCAACTGGCGCCGAACAGTCAGGTCGCCGGGCGCGCCACGGTGTTTGTCTTCCCTGATCTGAACACTGGCAACACCACGCACAAAGCCGTGCAACGCAGCGCCGATTGCGTCAGCCTCGGGCCGATGCTGCAAGGTCTGCGCAAACCGGTGAATGATTTGCCGCGCGGCGCGCAAGTCGATGACATCGTCTACACCATCGCCCTTACCGCGATTCAAGCCGCCAACCGACCTATGGATGTGTAAATGCTGGATTTTCTACCTGCACCGTTGCGCGGTGTGATCGCCTCGCTGATGTTGGCAATCAACACGATTCTGCTGTGCTCGTTTCTGTTCTGCGTGGCGCTGATCAAAGTGCTGCCGTTCGACTTCGCACGGCGAGCCTCACTCTGGTTGATGAGCCATACCCATGAGGCGTGGATCAGCAACAACAAAGGCTGGATGAACCTGGTGCGGCGCACGCGCTGGCACATCAGCGGCCTGCAAGGCCTGGACTACCAGCACTCGTACCTGATCACTAGCAACCATCAGAGCTGGGTCGACATTCTGGTGCTGCAATACGTGCTCAACCGGAAAATCCAGCCGCTGAAATTCTTCCTCAAACAGGAATTGATCTGGGTGCCGGTGATTGGTCTGGCGTGGTGGGCGCTGGGTTTTCCGTTCATGAAGCGCTACTCCAAGGCGTATCTGCAAAAACACCCGGAGAAGAAAGGCAAAGACCTCGAAACCACCCGCAAGACCTGTGCGAAGTTTCGTGATAACCCGGTGGGGATCTTCAACTTCGTCGAAGGCACGCGCTTCACCGAAGGCAAACATGCCCAGCAGCAATCACCGTTCAAATACCTGCTCAAGGCCAAGGCCGGCGGCATCGCATTTGTGCTGGATGCGATGGGCGAGCAACTCGAGTCGATCGTCAACGTGACCATCCACTACCCAGGCGGTCGTCCGGGCTTCTGGGATCTGCTCTGCGGCAATGTTCGAGATGTCGTGGTGCACTTTGAAGAACTGAAAATCCCCCAGCAGTTCATTGGCAAGAACTACGACCAGGACGGCGAATATCGCCTGCAGTTTCAGGGCTGGATCAATCAGCTGTGGCTGGACAAGGATGCGCTGCTAGAACAGATGCACCGCGAATACCCGAACAAGCGCTAGTCCCCTGTAGGAGTGAGCCTGCTCGCGATTGCGGTGGATCAGCACGCTCAATGTTGAATGACACACCGCTATCGCGAGCAGGCTCACTCCTACAGTTTTGACCGCGTTGGCCCGAAATAAAAAGCCCGCCGATGATTGCTCATCGGCGGGCTTTTTCTTGCAGCTTGAAACTAGAAGCTTGTCGCTGCTTTATTGCTTATATCGCGCCACGCTTACGCAGCAGATCCAGCACTTGCTTGACGCTTTCTTCCAGACTCAGTGTCTGCGTGTCGATCACCAGATCAGCGTTCAGCGGCACATCGTACGGGAAGGATTCACCCGGGATGTTGTCGCCACCGGCGGCATACAGACCTTGCGGATCACGCTCGGCGCACACGGCTGGGGAGGCCTGAACGTAGACCGTCAACAGACGATCCTTGCCGATCAGTTCCTTGGCCTGTTCACGCCCTTCGGCGCTAGGTGCCACGAACGCGGCCAAAGTCAGCAGACCGGCTTCGTTGAACTGACGCGCCACGTGCGCGGCACGGCGCCAGTTCTCGGTGCGACCGGCGCGATCCTGCGGCAGACCTTTGTTGAGGTCGTGACGCAGATTCTGGCCATCCAGGACAAACACCGCACGGCCCATGTCGAACAGCTTGCGCTCGACCGCATAAGCCAGCGTGCTCTTGCCCGCGCCCGAGAGGCCGCTGAACAGCACGGTGGCCGGTTGCTGGCCGAAACGCTGAGCGCGCTCTTCGGTAGCAACGTGGGCCAGTTTGCCGTGGTGCGAGGCCGTGCCGTGAGCCACTGGCTGCGCGACGATCATGCCGGCGCCGACAGTGCCATTGGTCAAACGGTCGATGATGATGAACGCGCCGGTGGTGCGGTTGCTTTCGTACCCGTCGAGGGCGATCGGCGCGTCGAGCGCGATCTTCACCTTGCCGATTTCGTTGAGCTGCAACGCGCTCGCCGGGCCTTCTTCAAGGGTGTTCACGTCGACCTTGTTGACGATGCTGGCGATCGAGCCCGGCACGTAACTGGTGGCGCGTTTGATGTCGTATTTCTTGCCCGGCAGCATCGGCTCTTCAGCCATCCACACCAGCATCGCTTCGAAGCTGTCGGTGACCGGCGGGACGTTGTCGGCATGTACCAACAGATCGCCACGGGAGATGTCGATTTCGTCTTCCATGGTCAGCGTCACGGCCTGACCTGGGCCTGCGTGTTCCAGCTCACCTTCGAAGGTGACGATGGATTTAACGCGGCTGCTCTTGCCCGATGGCAACACCACCACTTCGTCGCCTTTCTTGACGATGCCACTGGCCAGGGTGCCGGCGAAACCACGGAAGTTCAGGTTCGGACGGTTGACGTACTGCACCGGGAAACGCAGATCGGTGAAGTTGCGATCGCCCGCGACTTCCACGGTCTCGAGAATTTCCATCAGCGACTGGCCTTTGTACCAAGGCGAGCGCTCGGACTTGTTCACCACGTTGTCGCCCTTCAGGGCAGACATCGGCACAAAGTGCATGCTGGTCGGCTTCATCTTCAAGCCTTCGGCGAACTTCAGGTAGTCGGCCTTGATCGACTCGAACACGCCTTCATCGAAGTCCTTCAAGTCCATCTTGTTGATGGCGACAACGATGTGTTTGATCCCCAACAGGGACGCGATGAAGCTGTGGCGACGGGTCTGGGTCTGCACGCCGTAACGGGCGTCGACCAGAATGATCGCCAGGTCACAGGTGGACGCACCGGTGGCCATGTTGCGGGTGTACTGCTCATGGCCGGGGGTATCGGCGATGATGAATTTGCGTTTGGCGGTGGAGAAATAGCGGTAGGCGACATCGATGGTGATGCCCTGCTCGCGCTCGGCCTGCAAGCCGTCAACCAGCAATGCCAGATCGATGTCGTCACCGGCGGTGCCGACTTTCTTCGAATCGCGGGTAATGGCTTCGAGGTGATCTTCGTAGATCATTTTCGAGTCGTGCAGCAGGCGCCCGATCAGGGTGCTCTTGCCGTCATCGACGTTACCGCAAGTCAAAAAGCGCAGCAGCTCTTTACGTTCGTGCTGGCCCAGGTAGGCGAGGATGTCCTCGCTGATCAAATCAGATACGTGCGACATGACAACCCCTTAGAAATAGCCTTGACGTTTTTTGTCTTCCATCGAGCCTGCGCCATCGTGATCGATGACACGGCCCTGGCGCTCGGAAGTTCGCGTCAGGAGCATTTCCTGGATGATGTCCGTCAGCGTCTCGGCTTCGGACTCCACGGCGCCCGTCAACGGGTAGCAGCCAAGGGTACGGAAACGCACTTTCTTTTTGACGATGCGCGCTTTGTCTTCATCGGACAGGTGCTCGAGGATGCGCTCGTCGTCGATCATGATCAGCGTGCCGTTCTTCTCGATCACTTCGCGTTCGGCGGCGAAGTACAGCGGCACAATCGGGATGCCTTCGAGGTAGATGTACTGCCAGATGTCCAGTTCGGTCCAGTTCGACAACGGGAACACACGAATGGATTCGCCCTTGTTGACCTTGCCGTTGTAGACGTTCCACAGCTCTGGGCGCTGGTTTTTCGGGTCCCAGCGGTGCTTGCTGTCGCGGAACGAGTACACGCGCTCTTTGGCGCGGGACTTCTCTTCATCGCGACGGGCGCCGCCAAAAGCGGCGTCGAAACCATGCTTGTCGAGTGCCTGCTTGAGGCCCTCGGTTTTCATGATGTCGGTGTGCTTGGCACTGCCGTGGGTGAACGGGTTGATGTTCTGCGCCACGCCGTCAGGGTTGATGTGAGTGATGAGGTCCAGGCCCAGTTCCTCGACCATCTTGTCGCGGAACTTGTACATCTCCTGGAATTTCCACCGGGTGTCGACGTGCATCACCGGAAACGGCAGTTTGCCCGGGAAGAACGCCTTGCGTGCCAGGTGCAGCATCACGGCGGAGTCTTTACCGATGGAGTACAGCATCACCGGGTTGTCGAACTCGGCGGCCACCTCGCGGATGATGTGGATGCTTTCCGCCTCCAGCTGTTTCAGATGCGTCAGTTTGTCGACCATGGCTACTCACGAAAGCTTTCTTATGAACGGCCAGCGGGCCGTGTTCGAGCGGGGAATCCTAGCACAGCGGCCTGCTTCTAATCAGGACGCCAACTAGATCGAAAGGGTATATGAATATGCCTCCTCGTTAGGGCGGCGGTCCCTTGTAGGAGTGAGCCTGCTCGCGATAGCGGTGTGTCAGTCACCGCTATGTTGAGTGTGACAAAGCTATCGCGAGCAGGCTCACTCCTACAGGGGAAACGAGGTGTGAGTCAGATTGGATTCGGGATGTCGATGAAGAGGTGTTCGAGGGCGAAGCGTTTCGCCAGGTAATCGCCCAGCGCCTGCACCCCATAACGTTCGGTGGCGTGGTGGCCGGCGGCGATGAAGCTGATGTCGTTTTCCCGGGCGCTGTGGAAGGTTTGCTCGGAGGCCTCGCCGCTGATGAACAGATCAACGCCGGCAGCGATGGCGTTATCGATGTAGCCCTGACCACCCCCGGTGCACCAGCCGACCCGGCGAATCATCCCGCTGCCTTCGATCAGCAGCGGTTCGCGGCCCATGCGCTCCTGCACTCGACGGGCAAAATCACGGGCGTTCACCGGCTCGTCCAGCGACCCCACCAGGCCGACGATTTTCAGGTTGTCCGGATCCAGCGGCCCTTCGACGGTGATGTCCAACTGACGCGCCAGTTGCACGTTGTTGCCGACATCCGGGTGCAGATCCAGCGGCAGGTGATAGGCGAGCAGACTGATGTCGTGCTTGAGCAGGGTCTTCAGACGACGCTGCTTCATGCCGGTGATGCACGGGTTTTCGCCTTTCCAGAAATAACCGTGGTGCACCAGCACCAGATCGGCCCCGGCTTCGACAGCAGCATCCAGCAACGCCTGACTGGCGGTGACGCCGCTGACAATGCGCATCACCTGCGGCCGTCCCTCGACCTGCAAGCCATTGGGGCAATAATCGGCAATTTTTGCAGCGCCAAGGTAACGGTCGGCTTCTTCGACGAGGGTGCTGAGGGCAACGGCCATGAAAGACTCCTAAATATCCCGTTCAGAGGCACGCGCGGCCTCGTATAATGCGCGACATTATGGGCGGTCTGACCCCGCCTGCAACTTTTCCAGGACGTGCTTAATGTTCAAGGCGCTGCGTTTTATGGGCTGGCCGTTGTTGGCCGGTGTGCTTATCGCTCTGTTGATTATTCAGCGTTACCCACAGTGGGTCGGGCTGCCGAGCCTCGACGTCAACCTGCAACAGGCTCCGCAAACCACCAGCGTGCAGCAGGGGCCGGTGTCCTATGCGGACGCAGTGACCATCGCCGCGCCTTCGGTGGTCAACCTCTACACCACCAAAGTCATCAACAAACCGGCGCATCCCTTGTTTGAAGATCCGCAGTTCCGGCGCTTCTTCGGTGACAACTCGCCGAAGCAGAAGCGCATGGAATCGAGCCTCGGTTCCGGCGTGATCATGAGCCCGGAAGGCTACATCCTCACCAACAACCACGTGACCAGCGGTGCCGACCAAATCGTCGTGGCGCTCAAGGACGGTCGTGAAACCCTGGCCCGGGTGATCGGCAGCGATCCGGAAACCGACCTCGCCGTCCTGAAAATCGACTTGAAAACCCTGCCGGCGATCACCGTCGGCCGTTCCGACAACATTCGTATCGGCGACGTTGCATTGGCCATCGGCAACCCGTTCGGCGTCGGCCAGACCGTGACCATGGGCATCATCAGTGCCACCGGGCGTAACCAGTTGGGCCTGAACAACTACGAAGACTTCATCCAGACCGACGCGGCGATCAACCCGGGCAACTCCGGCGGCGCGCTGGTGGATGCCAACGGCAACCTCACCGGCATCAACACGGCGATCTTCTCCAAGTCCGGCGGTTCGCAGGGCATCGGTTTCGCCATCCCGGTGAAACTGGCGATGGAAGTGATGAAGTCAATCATCGAGCACGGCCAGGTGATTCGTGGCTGGCTGGGGATCGAAGTGCAGCCGCTGACCCAGGAACTGGCCGAGTCGTTTGGCTTGTCCGGACGTCCGGGGATTGTCGTCGCAGGGATCTTCCGCGACGGCCCGGCGCAGAAGGCCGGCCTGCAATTGGGTGATGTGATTCTGAGCATTGACGGCGAACCGGCCGGTGATGGTCGCCGTTCGATGAACCAGGTCGCGCGGATCAAACCGACTGACAAAGTGACGATTCAGGTGATGCGTAACGGCAAGGAGCTGAAGCTCACCGCTGAAATCGGCTTGCGTCCACCGCCGGCGCCGGTGCAGGAAAAAGAAGAGTAAAACTTTTTTCGCGCCAACGGCGCGAATAAAAGACATTCTCAAAAGGCATGTTATATTGTTTCAATTATGACAATTGGAATAACATAACATGTCGTCTCGAACAAAGGCCTCCCTGCTGGGCCTGAGCCTGGGTTTGCTGGTCGATCCAGCCTTCGCTGAGGAACCCAAACCCCTTGAGCTCGACGCCATCAGCGTCGTCTCCGACTACGAATCCCCTACCGGCCCGGTCAAAGGCTATCGCGCCACCCGCTCATCCAGCGCAACCAAAACCGACACCGCGATTCGCGACATCCCACAAGCCATCAGCGTAATACCCGCCAGCGTGCTCAAGGATCTGGGTAGCACCAGCGTCGAACGTGCGCTGGATTTTGCCGGCGGTGTGTCGAAGCAAAACAATTTCGGCGGCCTGACCCTCTACGAGTACAGCGTGCGCGGCTTCACCACGTCGGAGTTCTACAAGGACGGCTTCAGCGCCAATCGTGGTTACCCAAGCACGCCCGACGCCGCCAACATCGAGCGCATCGAAGTGCTCAAAGGCCCGGCGGCCAGCCTGTATGGTCGAGGCGATCCGGGCGGTACGGTGAACATCGTCACCAAGAAACCACAGCCCGACGCCTTCACCACCCTGCAAACCAGCGCCGGCAGTTGGGATCGCTATCGCACTGCACTGGACGTCAACACGCCGCTGGATGATCAGGGCAATGTGCTCTCGCGGATCAACCTCGCGGTCGAGGACAACCACAGCTTTCGCGATCACGTCGACAGCCAGCGCGTGTTCGTTGCGCCCTCGATCAGTTGGCAATTGAGCCCGGACACCTCGCTGTTGGTGGAAAGCGAAATCGTTCGCCACAACTCGACTTTCGACCGCGGCATCGTCGCGCCGAACAACAAGTGGAGCGGCGTTTCGCGCTCGACCTTCCTCGGTGAGCCGAACGACGGCAACATCGACAACCACAACAACCTGCTGCAGGCGACCCTCGAGCATCACCTCAACGACAGCTGGAAACTGCGCCTGGCCAGCCATTACAAGGAAGGCAAACTCTGGGGTGATGCATCCGAGTCTCGCCCGTTGAACGCTGACGGCCACACCGTCAATCGCCGCTATCGCGAACGTGACACAAACTGGCACGACAGCATCACACAGCTGGAACTGCGCGGTCTGTTCGACCTTGGCCCGTGGCAACACGAACTGCTGATCGGCACCGAGTACGAAAACTTCCGCAAGAACGAACGCGTCACCACGATTGCCGGTGGCCCTTACGCCATTGATATCTACAAACCGATCTACGGCCAGCCGAAACCCAGCGGTGCTCGCTCGGGCACGGACATCTTCGAACACGTCGAAAGCCACGCCTTGAACCTGCAGGATCAAATCGTCTTCACCGACAAATTGCGCGGGATGATCGGTGCGCGTTTCGAGCATTTCGATCAGCACATCGACGACCACAGCCGTAATGCCAAGAGCAGCCAGCGTCACGACGCACTCACCCAACGCGCCGGTCTGCTCTATCAACTGACGCCGAACACTGGCCTGTTCGCCAACGCCTCGACCTCGTTCAAACCGAACAACGGCCTTGATGCCTCCGGCAAATCCTTCGACCCCGAAGAGGGTGTCGGTTACGAAGTCGGCATCAAGAACGAACTGTTCGATGAACGCCTGAGCAGCACCCTCGCCTTCTTTCATATCGACAAGGAAAACGTCCTCGCCCTCGATCCGGGCACCGACACCAGCCGCGCGATGGGCAAGGCGCGCAGTCGTGGTTTCGACCTGCAAGTGACCGGGCAAGTCACCGATGCGCTGCGAGTGATCGGCGCCTTCGCTTACATCGACGCCGAAGTGACCAAGGGCGACGCGACGATTGCCACCGGCAGCCGCATCCTCGGCGTGGCCAAGCGCAGTGGCAGTTTGCTCGGCGTGTATGAATTCCAGGACGGCCATTTACGCGGCTCGGACGTCGGCGCGGCGTTCACTTATGTCGGCGACCGCTCGGGGGAATCCGGCAGCGATTTCGAATTGCCGGCTTACCAGACCGTCGACCTGCTCGCCCATTACAAGGCCAGCGACAACGTCACCGTCGGGCTGAACCTGAACAACCTCTTCGACGAGAAGTATTACGAGCGCTCCTACAGCAACTACTGGGTCAACCCCGGTGAGCCGCGCAATTTCACAGTCAGCCTGACCCTCAATCTATAAAAGGAAGTCCCCCATGCAATACGGCAAAACCCTTGTGCTCATCGCCGCGCTGTTCGCCGGCCAGGTCTCGGCCCATGGCCTGTGGACGGAACAACGACGCGGCAACATCGAAGTGATCTACGGCCACGGCGCTGAAGACAACGCGTTCAAGGCGCAGAAGATCAATGGTGCCTGGGCTTATGACGCGGGCGGCAAGATGATTCCGGTCAGCGTCGAGCGCCTGGCGGATCACGCACGTTTGAAACCCTTGAAGTCGCCTGCGGTGATGGCCGTGGCATTGAATAACGGTATGTGGTCGCAAACTGCCGACAAGAAGTGGATCAACGAAGGACGCAGCAAAGTCCCGGGCGCTGTCGAGGCGACGGAGACGTTCAAATACAGCGTGGCGATTTACCAGCCGGGCGCAAAACTGCCGAAACTGGATCAAATCAAATTGCTGATTCTGCCGGAGGTTGATCCGCTGACCGTGGGGCCGGGGAATTCATTGCCGGTGCGGGTGTTGCTCGATGGCAAACCGGCGGCGGGGGTGAAGTTGATTGGCGATTATCGCAGTGCGCCGAACACCCTGAGCACCGAGACCGACAAGGATGGGCGTGCGCAGGTGTTGGTGAGGAATGAAGGCTTGAATGTAATTGCCGCGCAGGTTGAAGTGCCGGTGAAGGACAGCCCTGATGTGAACAGTCGCGGCTTGTTCACCTCATTGACATTCCTCGGCGAGCCGCATCACGAATAACCACCACAAATCCCTGTAGGAGTGAGCCTGCTCGCGATGGCGCCGGGTCAGTCAGCATAAATGTTGAATGTCCATCCGCTATCGCGAGCAGGCTCACTCCTACAAAGGAAAGCGAGGCTTCAGAGATCGCCAAGGCCGTCGATCAGCGCCTGATTCTGCTCCGGCGTACCAATCGAGATCCGCAGGAACTGCGCAATCCGCTCCTGCTTGAAGTGCCGAACGATCACGCCCTGCTCACGCAGCTTGGCCGCCAGACCCGCCGCATCATGCTGCGGATGGCGGGCAAAGATGAAGTTCGCCGCCGAAGGCAGCACTTCAAAACCTTTGGCCTGCAACTGCGCAATCACCCACTCGCGACTCTCGATGACCAGACGGCAAGTCTTGTCGAAGTACTCGCGATCTTCGAATGCCGCCGCAGCGCCGACATTCGCCAGACGATCCAGCGGATAGGAGTTGAAGCTGTTCTTGATCCGTTCCAGCGCCTCGATCAGATCCGCATGCCCCACCGCCAGACCGACGCGCAGACCGGCCAGCGAACGCGACTTGGACAGGGTCTGCGTCACCAACAGGTTCGGATAACGATCCACCAGACTGATCGCCGTTTCGCCGCCGAAGTCGATGTAGGCCTCGTCCACGACCACCACCGAATCCGGGCTGGCCTTGAGGATTTGCTCGACCGCGTCCAGCGCCAGCAGGCAACCGGTCGGGGCGTTCGGGTTGGGGAAAATGATCCCGCCGTTCGGCTTGGCATAGTCCGCCGGGTTGATCCGGAATTGCGCATCCAGCGGCACTGCGTCGAACTGGATTCCGTACAAACCGCAGTAGACCGGGTAGAAGCTGTAACTGATATCGGGGAACAGAATCGGCTGCTCGTGTTGCAACAGACCGTGAAAAATGTGCGCCAGCACTTCATCCGAACCGTTGCCGAGGAACACCTGGTTGCTCTGCACGCCGTAATATTTGGCAACGGCGTTTTTCAGCAGATCGCTGTTCGGATCCGGGTACAGGCGCAGGTTGTCGTTGAGTTCGGTCTGCATCGCCGCGAGCGCTTTCGGCGACGGGCCGTACGGGTTCTCGTTGGTGTTGAGCTTGACCAATTTGGTCAGCTTCGGTTGTTCGCCCGGGACATAAGGCACCAGATCCTTGACGAACGGGCTCCAGAATTTACTCATCGCTCAGTTCCCCTGCCCTTGTAGAAAGTCTTCGTCTTTGATGCGGTATTCGGCGCTGCGTGCGTGCGCGCTCAGCGATTCTCCGCGGGCCAGTACCGATGCCGTTTTACCCAGCTCGGAAGCACCGGCCTCGGAGCAGAAGATGATCGACGAACGTTTCTGGAAGTCGTACACACCCAGCGGCGAGGAGAATCGCGCAGTGCCGGAAGTCGGCAATACGTGGTTCGGGCCTGCGCAGTAATCGCCCAGCGCTTCCGAGGTGTGACGGCCCATGAAGATCGCGCCGGCGTGGCGGATCTGTGGCAGCCAGGCTTGCGGGTCAGCGACCGACAACTCCAGGTGTTCCGGGGCGATGCGGTTGGCGACTTCGATGGCTTGCGCCATGTCTTTCACGTGAATCAGTGCACCTCGGCCATTGATCGAGGTTTCGATGATGGTCGCGCGGTCCATGGTCGGCAGCAGTTTGTCGATGCTGGCGGCGACCTTGTCGAGGAACTCGGCGTCCGGGCTGACCAGAATCGCCTGCGCGTCTTCGTCGTGCTCGGCCTGCGAGAACAGATCCATGGCGATCCAGTCCGGATCGGTCTTGCCGTCGCACACCACGAGGATTTCCGAAGGGCCGGCGATCATGTCGATACCGACCTGACCAAACACGTGACGTTTGGCAGTGGCGACATAGATGTTGCCCGGGCCAACCACCTTGTCCACTTTCGGCACGCTTTCAGTGCCGTAAGCCAAAGCAGCGACGGCTTGCGCGCCACCGATGGTGAACACCCGGTCGACGCCGGCGATGCACGCTGCCGCCAGCACCAGCTCGTTGATTTCACCGCGCGGGGTCGGCACGACCATGACCACTTCGGTCACGCCGGCAACCTTGGCCGGAATCGCGTTCATCAGCACCGACGACGGGTACGACGCCTTGCCGCCCGGCACGTACAGACCGGCGCGATCCAGCGGCGTGACCTTCTGGCCGAGCACGGTGCCGTCGGCTTCGGTGTAGCTCCAGGAATCCTGTTTCTGTTTTTCGTGATAGCTACGCACACGGGATGCGGCTTTTTCCAGCGCTTCGCGCTGCGCCACGGTGATGCGAGTCAGGGCCAGTTCCAGGCGCTCGCGCGGCAGGATCAGGTCGGCCATCGAGGCGACTTCGAGGCCGTCGAATTTCTGGGTGAACTCGACCAGCGCCGCGTCACCGCGCTCGCGCACAGCCTTGATGATGTCCAGCACGCGCTGATTGACCGAGTCGTCAGACACACTTTCCCAGCTCAGCAGATGATCCAGATGATGCGCGAAATCCGGGTCAGCAGCGTTGAGTCGGCGAATTGCAGTCGGTGCGGTCATAGCGAGAGCCTCATAGGAATGGCAAAAACTCAGGCGCCCTAACTTAGCAGTCGTTTCCGCTTGGGCACCTGAGATTCTGGCTATGAGGCGGATAGACGGGCGCGACTTAACGTCGCGCAGGTGAATCAGCCGCGGTGTCGCGATTCCACTGCGTTGCGCAGGGTATCGATCAACGCCTGGATTCGGGCGTGTTGCATTTTCATCGAAGCCTTGTTGACCACCAGTCGCGAGCTGATCGTGGCGATCAATTCCTGAGGTTCCAGGCCGTTGGCGCGCAGGGTGTTGCCGGTGTCGACCACGTCGATGATCTTGTCTGCGAGACCGATCAGCGGCGCCAATTCCATCGAGCCGTACAGCTTGATGATGTCGACCTGACGGCCCTGCTCGGCGTAGTAACGCTTGGCAACGTTGACGAACTTGGTCGCCACGCGCAAACGGCCCTTGGGCTCGGCTGCACCGATCTTGCCGGCGGTCATCAGTTTGCACTGGGCGATTTGCAGATCCAGCGGCTCATACAAGCCCTGGCCGCTGTATTCCATCAGCACGTCTTTACCGGCGACGCCGAGGTCAGCCGCGCCATGCTCGACATAGGTCGGCACGTCGGTGGCGCGCACGATCAGCAGACGAACGTCGTCCTGCGTCGTGGGGATGATCAGCTTGCGGCTCTTGTCCGGATTCTCGGTCGGCACAATACCGGCTTCAGCGAGAAGCGGCAGGGTGTCGTCAAGGATGCGGCCCTTGGACAGTGCGATGGTCAACATGGGAAACGTCAGTCCTTATCAAGGTACTCATGTCCGGTCGCAATCGGCGCCGGACACACATCGAGCCGGAAACCGGCTCGACTCAAAACGAATTCAACGGACACGTCCCTGTGTCCCAATGCAGCAATCAGCCCGGAACGCGACGGATCTTGGCGCCCAGCATCTGCAGTTTTTCTTCGATGCACTCGTAACCACGGTCGATGTGGTAGATGCGGTCGATCAGGGTGTCACCTTCGGCAACCAGTGCCGAGATCACCAGGCTGGCCGAAGCGCGCAGGTCGGTGGCCATGACTGGCGCGCCTTTCAGCACTTCAGTACCGGTGACGATGGCGGTGTTGCCTTCGACCTGGATCTTGGCGCCCATGCGGTGCAGTTCATAAACGTGCATGAAGCGGTTTTCGAAGATCGTCTCGATCACTGCACCCGTGCCTTCGGCAATGGCGTTGAGCGAGATGAACTGCGCTTGCATATCCGTCGGGAACGCCGGGTACGGCGCGGTGCGCACGTTGACCGCTTTCGGGCGCTTGCCGTGCATGTTCAGCTCGATCCAGTCTTCACCGCTGGTGATTTCTGCGCCGGCTTCACGGAGTTTTTCCAGTACGGCTTCAAGGATGGTCGGATCGGTGTCCTTGACCTTGACGCGACCACCAGTGACCGCAGCAGCCACCAGGTAGGTGCCGGTTTCGATACGGTCAGGCATGACTTTGTAGAAGCACGAACCCAGACGCTCGACGCCATCGATGGTGATGGTGTCGGTGCCAGCGCCGGAAACCTTGGCGCCCATGGCGTTGAGGAAGTTCGCCAGGTCAACCACTTCAGGCTCGCGGGCGGCGTTCTGCAGCACGCTGCGGCCCTTGGCCAGAGCAGCAGCCATCATGATGTTTTCGGTACCGGTTACGCTGACGGTATCGAAGAAGAAGCTCGCACCACGCAGGCCACCTTCAGGCGCCTTGGCCTTGATGTAGCCGCCTTCGACGTCGATGATCGCGCCCATGGCTTCGAGACCGCGAATGTGCAGGTCGACCGGACGCGAACCGATGGCGCAACCGCCAGGCAGCGCGACTTCGGCTTCACCGAAACGAGCGACCATCGGACCCAGTACCAGGATCGATGCACGCATGGTTTTCACCAGTTCGTACGGGGCGATCAGGGTCTTGATGGTGCGCGGGTCGATTTCGACGCTGAGCTTCTCGTCGATCACCGGCTCGATGCCCATGCGCCCGAACAGCTCGATCATGGTGGTGATGTCGTGCAGGTGCGGCAGGTTGCCGACCGTCACCGGGCCATCGCACAGCAAGGTGGCAGCCAGGATCGGCAGGGCGGAGTTCTTTGCCCCGGAAATGCGGATCTCGCCATCAAGACGAGCGCCACCAGTAATAATCAATTTATCCATAAGAATCTCGACGCCCTTAGGCTCAGGTGCGCTCGGCCCAGGCCGCGCTGCTGAAAAATTTCATAGTGACCGCATGGATGCTGCCATCGGTGATCCATGGGTTCAAATGGGCATAGATCTGCTGCTGACGCTTCACCGGGCTCAACGCCGCCAGTTCATCGCTAATCACGTTCAGCTGGAAATTGCAGCCTTCGCCCTCAACTTCTACCAACGTTCCGGGCAGCTTTCCTTCAAGGAAGCTCTTCACTTCTACGGCCTGCATGCTCAACCTCAATCGGCGCCCTGTGCGCACGGGTCGGACATCATACAAAAAAGCCCCGCGCCTGCGAACCCCGCAAGGCAGGACTCTGACGGGGGGCTTCTTTATTGATGCGGGTTCAGGGTTGCGCCAACAGCTCGGTCAGTTCGCTGACCTGAGCGATTTCGCGCATGTCTTCGGGCATCGCCCGGATGCTTACCGCCTTGCCGGCGGCTTGCGCGTCGCGGATGAAGCACAGCAGCAACGACAAACCGACGCTACTGGACTTCTTCACCGCCGAGCAATCGATGACCAGCGAAGCAGCCTTGCTCGACTTGATCAGCGCCTGACCTTCCTTGCGCAAGTCAGGACCGGTGCGGTAATCCAGCACTCCGCTGAGCAATAGCTCGTCGACATCACTCATACGAACTGCCGCCTCAGTCATTGTGCCGACTTCTCTTCGGTGGTGGCTTTGGCCTTGGCAACCTCACCAGCCCAACCGTTGATAGTCTTGTCCAGATCATTGCCGTTACGCTGCATCGCGTCGGCGAACTGATCACGGAACAGCTTGCCGATGTTGATGCCGTTGATGATCACGTTGCGCAGTTTCCACTCGCCGTTGATCTTCTCCAGCGTGTATTGCACAGGATAGATCGCACCGTTGCTGCCCTTGACGGTCATGCCGACGCTGGTGCGGTCACCCGACTCATCCTTGGCAGGATCGACGGTGATGCCCTGGTTGTTGTACTCGAGCAAGGCGTTGCCATAGAACTGGAACAGGCCTTTCTTGAAGTTTTCCTCGAAGGTCTGCATCTGCGCCGGCGTAGCCTTGCGCGAATATTTGACCGTCATGATGCTTTTGGAAATACCTTCGGCATCCACCACCGGACCGACGATCGTGTTCAACGCCGTGTAGAAATCCTGCGGATCCTGCTTGTACTTCTCTTTATTGGCCTGCAGATCGGCGAGCATCCGGTTCGTCGTATCCTGAACCAGATCGTGCGCCGACTGTGCCGCCACAGCGGTACCCATCAGTGGCAGTGTCGCGAGCAACACCAACAGGCCACGTCGCAAGGTAGAGATCATTCAAAAGCTCCTCATTTGGCGTCTTTGCTAACGGTATTGAGCAGGAATTTACCGATCAGGTCTTCCAGTACCAGAGACGACTGCGTGTCGTGAATGGTTCCACCATCCTTCAGACGGGTGTCCTCCCCGCCTACGCTGATACCGATGTATTTCTCGCCCAGCAGACCCGCGGTCAGGATAGACGCTGTGGAGTCGGTTGGCAGATTGTCGACTTTTTTGTCCACTTGCAGGGTCACCCGACCGGTAAAGCTGTCGCGATCCAGATCGATTGCGGTGACCTTGCCGATGGTGACACCGGCCATGGTCACTTTGGCTCTGACCGTCAAACCGGCGATATTGTCGAAGTAGGCATAAAGTTTATAGGTATCGGTGGTCGAAGTCGGAGACAGGCCACTGACCCGCAAAGCAAGCAGCAACAAAGCCAGGATCCCTGCCAGCAGGAACAGGCCGACACCGATTTCCAGGGTGCGGTTTTGCATCAGAAATCTCCAAACATCAAAGCGGTCAGAATAAAGTCCAGGCCCAGCACTGCCAGCGAGGCAAATACTACGGTCTTGGTGGTGGCCCGACTGATGCCCTCGGAAGTGGGCTCACAGTCATAGCCTTGGAATACGGCGATCCAGGTCACGACGAAGGCAAACACGATACTTTTGATGACGCCATTGAGCACGTCACTGGTGAAGTTCACGCTGTTTTGCATGTTCGCCCAATACGAGCCTTCATACACGCCCAGCCAGTCGACAGCCACCCACGAACCGCCCCAGATACCCACCACGCTGAAAATCATCGCCAGCACCGGCAGGGAAATGAAACCGGCCCACAGACGCGGGGCAATAATGTATTTGAGCGGATCGACACCGATCATTTCCAGGCTGGAAAGCTGCTCGGTGGACTTCATGTTGCCGATTTCTGCGGTCAGTGCCGAACCGGCGCGACCGGCGAACAGCAGCGCGGTCACCACCGGGCCGAGTTCACGCAGCAGCGTCAGTGCAACCATCTGCCCCACCGCCTGCTCCGAACCGTAGCTCGACAGAATGCTGAAGCCCTGCAGCGCCAACACCATGCCGATGAAAATACCGGAGACCACGATGATCACCAGCGACATCACGCCGACCGAATGCAGTTGCTTGATCAGCAAGCCGAAACCGCCGCTGATCCCGCCACGCCCCAGCAAGGCGTGGAACAGGAACAGCGTTGCACGACCGAACACCGCAATGGCGTCGATCGCCGCTTCGCCGAAACGGCGCACGCGTTCTATTAATGAAATTCTGCGCATCAACGTTTCCCCAGAAGATCTGCGCGGTAATCCGTCGCTGGAAAGTGATACGGAACCGGGCCATCAGGATCACCGGTCATGAACTGGCGAATCCGTGGCTCATCTGAATTCATCAGTTCGTCCGGCGTGCCCTGCCCCAATACCTGGCCATCCCCCACTACATAGATGTAGTCGGCGATGCTCGCGGTTTCGGCCAGATCGTGGGACACCACGATGCTGGTGATCCCCAGCGCATCGTTGAGCAGACGGATCAGCCGCACCAGCACGCCCATGGCAATCGGATCCTGACCGACGAACGGTTCGTCGTACATGAGGATCTGCGGATCGAGCGCAATCGCCCGGGCCAGCGCCACGCGGCGCTTCATGCCGCCGGACAACTCGTCGGGCATCAGCTCGATGGCGCCGCGCAGACCGACCGCCTGCAACTTCAGCAGGACGATGTCGCGGATCATTTCTTCGGGCAATTGGGTATGAACGCGCAGGGGAAAAGCGACGTTCTCGAACACATCGAGATCGGTGAACAGCGCGCCGCTCTGGAACAGCACACCCATGTGCTTGCGCGCATCGAACAGATCGCTGCGCGACAGCGCAGGCAGGTTCTGACCGTTGACCCAGACTTCGCCGCTGGCAGGACGCAACTGTGCGCCCATCAACCGCAACAGCGTGGTCTTGCCACACCCGGAAGGCCCCATGATGCCGGTGACCTTTCCACGCGGGATGCGAATATCGACGTTATTGAAAATGCTGCGCGCACCGCGCTTGAAGGAGACTCCCTTCAGCTCGACCGCGTAGGCGTTATCGGCACTCATCTAAACTCCTTGCGATGCAGCCTCTCACTCGGACGCCTGGCTTTAGTTAAAAAGCACGTACATCCCGGGCAGGCCGAACTGGCGGCGAACTATATCACTGCAAAGGCCATGCGCCCAAGGCTTGTACCGGCCCCTGTTCGGCTAAATGACAGCTCTGGAGACTGTTTTCACGGGTTTTGGTAACGAGGAATGACAAAGCACGACGAACTTGCGTGAGGCTTTCCAACATAACCGCTATAATCGCCGCCTTTTCATCGGGCTATACGATTTCTGACATGAGCCAATCCAGCGACCTGATCCAATCGGCACAACGCACCATCCGCCTCGAAGTGGAAGCCGTACAAGGCTTGTTGCCCCATATCGACGCCGATTTCGTACGCGCTTGCGAGATGATTCTGGCCAGCAAGGGCCGTGTTGTGGTGGTCGGCATGGGCAAATCCGGGCACGTCGGCAACAAGATTGCGGCGACGCTGGCCAGCACCGGCACCCCGGCATTTTTCGTACACCCGGCTGAAGCCAGTCATGGCGACATGGGCATGATCACTCGCGATGACGTGATCCTCGCGCTGTCGAACTCCGGCTCGACCAACGAAATCGTCACCCTGCTGCCGCTGATCAAGCGTCTGGGCATCCAGTTGATCAGCGTGACCGGCAATCCGGCCTCGCCATTGGCCAAGGCCGCTGAAGTCAATCTCAACGTACACGTCGAACATGAAGCTTGCCCGCTGAACCTGGCCCCGACCTCCTCCACCACTGCCGCACTGGTCATGGGCGACGCCCTGGCGGTGGCATTGCTGGAAGCCCGCGGCTTCACCGCTGAAGACTTCGCCTTCTCCCACCCGGGTGGCGCCCTCGGCCGTCGCCTGTTGCTGAAAGTGGAAAATGTCATGCACGCCGGGCAGGAACTGCCGCAGGTGCAGCGCGGCACGCTGCTCAAAGACGCGCTGATGGAAATGACCCGCAAGGGTCTGGGCATGACCGTAATTCTTGAAGCTGACGGCAAACTGGCCGGGATCTTCACCGACGGCGATTTGCGCCGCACCCTGGATCGCAGCATCGATATTCGCAGTGCCACGATTGACCAGGTCATGACCGCTCACGGCAAAACCGCCCGGCCGGAGATGCTCGCCGCCGAAGCCCTGAAAATCATGGAAGACCATCGAATCAACGCGCTGGTCGTTGTCGACGAGGAAGATCGCCCGGTCGGCGCCTTCAACCTCTCCGATCTGCTGCGCGCAGGAGTGATGTAAATGAGCACCGATCTGCTGCAACGCGGTAAAGCAATCAAACTGGCGGTTTTCGACGTCGACGGCGTCCTCACTGACGGACGTCTGTATTTCCTTGAAGACGGCAGTGAATTCAAGACATTCAATACGCTCGACGGCCAGGGCATCAAAATGCTGATGAACGCTGGCGTACAGACTGCCATCATCAGCGGTCGTAAAACCCCCGTGGTCGAGCGCCGGGCGAAAAACCTCGGCATCCCGCACCTGTTTCAAGGGCGCGAAGACAAATTGGTGGTTCTGGACGGTCTACTTGAACAACTGGGCCTAAGCTATGAACAGGTCGCCTACCTCGGTGACGACCTGCCCGACCTGCCGGTGATTCGCCGTGTGGGACTGGGCATGGCTGTCGCCAACGCTGCCGACTTCGTCCGCGAACACGCTCACGGCGTGACCCGGGCCCGTGGTGGCGAAGGTGCCGCCCGCGAATTCTGCGAATTGATCCTGCGCGCCCAGGACCGTCTCGATGCAGCCAACGCCGCGTACCTGTGAGCCAAACCATGTTTAGCAAAAAATTTCGCAACCTCCTGCTGTTCGGCTGCATCGCCGCGATATTCGCAGCGGTAGGCTACTGGAACATCAGCCCGGAACGCTTCCTCGACAAGCCTCCGGTCACGTCCGTCGAAACCCCTATCGACTGGTATGCAACCAATACGCATACCCTGCAATATCTGCCGGACGGCAAAGTGCAATACGAAATGACCTCCGAAAAGGCCGAACACGTCAAGGCGACCGACATCACGCTGGTCACCAAGCCCGATCTGAACATGTACCGCGGAACGGAGTTTCCATGGCACGTGACCAGTGAACGCGGCGAAGTGAATTCGGGCGGCACCCAGGTCGAATTGATCGATTCGGTACGCATCAAGCGCACCGATGAGCATAACCGCGATCTGCTGGTCACCTCCACGCGCATGACAGTGTTCCCGCAGGAACAATATGCGCAGACCGAGCAACCCGTTAGAATCGACGGCGCTGGCGGTGTATCGACTGGCGTGGGAATGAAAGCGTATCTGAAGGAAAGCAGGATACACCTGCTATCGAACGTAAGAGGACAGTATGAGGCTCGTTAAAACCCTCCCTATTTTGCTCAGTCTGGGCGCAGCACTGGGAAGCGTGAGCGCCTGGGCTCTGCCGAACGATCAAGAGCAGCCAATCCGCATTCAGGCCGACGATGCCCAGCTGGACGACAAGAATGGCGTTGCCACCTATAAGGGTGACGTGATCATCACTCAGGGTTCGATGAAGGTGACCGGTAATACCGTGACCATCACCCGCACCCCGGCAGGTGATATCGACGTGGTGACCTCGGTGGGCAACCTGGCTTACTTCGAGCAGTTGCAAACTGCTGGCGATACCAAACCCGTTCAAGGCTGGGGCGTTACGATCCAGTACCACGCCGCGCAAAACCGGGTCGTACTGATCGACAAGGCCAAGGTTGTCGACAAGGACAACAACACGACCCAGGGCGAGAAAATCGTCTACGACACCGTGAAGAAACTGGCCAGCGCCGGTCGCGCTACTGGCAGCAAAGTCACCGAGACGCGACCGCGCATCGACATGGTGATTCAGCCGAAGCCGAAAAACGACCAGAAAAAGGCCCCGTAATGGCAACTCTGAAAGCCCAGCATCTGGCCAAGGCGTATAAAAGTCGTCAGGTCGTGCGTGATGTCAGCCTGTCCATCGACAGCGGTCAGATCGTCGGCCTGCTCGGCCCTAACGGCGCCGGCAAGACCACCTGCTTCTACATGATCGTTGGCCTGGTCCAGGCTGATCAGGGTCGCGTACTGATCGATGATCTGGACGTCAGCCACCAGCCAATGCACGGCCGCGCCAAGGCCGGCATTGGCTATCTGCCGCAAGAAGCGTCGATCTTCCGCAAACTGTCGGTAGCCGACAACATCATGGCCATCCTCGAAACCCGTCAGGAGCTCGACAAGGCCGGCCGTCGCAAGGAGCTGGAAAGCCTGCTGCAGGAATTCCACATCAGCCACATCCGCGACAACCTCGGCATGAGCCTGTCGGGTGGTGAACGTCGTCGGGTGGAAATCGCCCGCGCACTGGCGACCGCACCAAAATTCATCCTGCTCGACGAACCGTTCGCCGGTGTCGACCCGATTTCGGTCGGCGATATCAAGCAGATCATCCACCACCTCAAGGCCAAGGGCATCGGCGTGTTGATCACCGACCACAACGTGCGTGAGACGCTGGATATCTGCGAAACCGCCTACATCGTCAACGACGGTCAGCTGATCGCCGAAGGTGACTCTGCGACCATCCTGGCCAACGATCTGGTCAAGGAAGTGTATCTGGGCCACGAATTCCGCTTGTAAGCGCAAAGTGCCCGGTGAGCCGCCCGGGTGCTGTATCGATTCAAGCAGGATTTAATACGCTTTAATTGTTACAGCGCTCTAGGCAAACACTTCAGTTTCAGGCATATAATTTGCTTAAGTTTGGCGCTCCGGCGCCCTGTAGTGGATGGCGCATAGCGCCGGCGAATAAGGTGTTAAGCCCCTGCCATGAAACCATCGCTAGTCTTGAGAATGGGCCAGCAGCTGACGATGACACCGCAGCTGCAACAGGCCATCCGCCTGCTCCAATTGTCGACCCTGGATTTGCAACAGGAAATCCAGGAGGCCCTGGAATCCAATCCGATGCTCGAACGCCAGGAAGAAGGCGAAGACTTCGACAACTCCGATCCCCTGGCCGACAACGCCGAACAGAAGCCCAACACTGAGATCCAGGAACCCTCCTATCAGGAAACCGCCCCGACGGTGGACAACCTCGAGGACGGCGACTGGAGCGAGCGCATCCCCAACGAGCTACCGGTCGATACGGCCTGGGAAGACGTTTACCAAACCAGCGCCAGCAGCCTGCCCAGCAACGATGACGACGAGTGGGACTTCACCACCCGCACCTCTGCGGGTGAAAGCCTGCAAAGCCACTTGCTGTGGCAATTGAATCTGGCACCGATGTCCGACACCGATCGACTGATCGCTGTCACCCTGATCGATTGCATCAACAATCAGGGTTATCTGGATGAAACCCTCGAAGAGATTCTTGAAGCATTCGATCCGGAACTGGACATCGAACTGGACGAGATCGAAGCCGTCCTGCACCGCATCCAGCAATTCGAACCCGCAGGCATCGGCGCCCGCAACCTCGGCGAGTGTCTGCTGCTGCAACTGCGTCAGTTGTCGGCCAAGACCCCTTGGCTGGCCGAAGCGAAGCGTCTGGTCACCGACTACATCGATTTGCTCGGCAGCCGTGATTACAGCCAGTTGATGCGCCGCATGAAACTCAAGGAAGACGAGCTTCGTCAAGTCATAGAACTGGTGCAAAGCCTCAACCCGCGCCCGGGCTCGCAGATCGAATCTACAGAAGCCGAGTACGTCGTACCTGACGTCATCGTGCGCAAGGACAACGAGCGCTGGCTGGTCGAGCTGAATCAGGAGTCCGTGCCACGCCTGCGGGTCAACGCCCAGTACGCCGGTTTCGTGCGTCGCGCCGATACCAGCGCCGACAACACCTTCATGCGCAATCAGTTGCAGGAAGCTCGCTGGTTCATCAAAAGCCTGCAAAGCCGCAACGAAACCCTGATGAAAGTAGCCACCCAGATCGTCGAGCATCAGCGCGGCTTCCTGGAATACGGCGACGAAGCCATGAAGCCGCTCGTCCTGCATGACATCGCCGAAGCGGTCGGCATGCACGAATCGACGATTTCCCGGGTGACCACGCAGAAATTCATGCATACCCCGCGCGGTATTTATGAACTGAAATACTTTTTCTCCAGCCACGTCAGCACTTCCGAAGGCGGCGAATGCTCGTCCACGGCGATCCGCGCGATCATCAAAAAACTGGTTGCTGCGGAAAATCAGAAAAAGCCGTTGAGTGACAGCAAGATCGCTGGTTTACTGGAGGCACAAGGCATTCAGGTGGCTCGCCGCACCGTCGCCAAGTACCGCGAATCCCTCGGGATCGCGCCTTCGAGCGAACGCAAGCGGTTGATGTAAGCCACGTTACAGCGTTCCAGTGGCAGGCTATCCAGCCTGCCGCTTTATGCACTGGCAACGAAGGAGAAGCTGTATGCAAGTCAACATCAGTGGACACCAACTGGAAGTGACCGAACCTCTGCGCACTTATATCGGCGAAAAACTCGAACGATTGGAGCGCCATTTCGACAAGATCACCAACGTGCAAGTCACGATGTGCGTCGAGAAGCTGAAGCAGAAAATCGAAGCCACCTTGCATATACCCGGCGGAGAAGTGGTCGCCAATGCCGAGCATGACGACATGTATGCCGCGATCGACCTACTGACCGACAAGCTGGATCGCCAACTCAAAAAGCATAAGGAAAAGACCCAGAGCCTCCTTCAGGGCGCCACCGGTCGATAACCCCCCATTCCATGATCCGACTTGAAAGTATCCTGACCCCCGGCCGTTCCCTCGTGAACGTGCCGGGCGGCAGTAAAAAGAAAGCCCTCGAACAGATTGCCAACCTGATCGCCCGCGAAGTGCCGGATCTGGAGATGCAAGATGTCTTCGAGGCCCTGATCGCCCGTGAAAAACTCGGCTCTACCGGTTTTGGTAACGGCATCGCCATTCCCCACTGCCGCCTCAAGGGTTGCGAAACGCCCATCAGTGCGTTGATGCACCTTCAAGCCCCAATCGATTTCGACGCCATCGACGGCGCCCCGGTTGACCTGCTGTTCGTATTGCTGGTCCCGGAAGCAGCTACCGATGCGCACCTGGAATTGCTGCGTCAGATCGCCAGCATGCTCGACCGCAAGGACGTGCGCGATAAATTGCGCAGCGCCGCGAGCAACGAAGCCTTGTACCAGGTCGTTCTGGACGAGCAGAACGGGCACTAATCATGCGTTTGATCATTGTCAGCGGCCGTTCCGGCTCGGGTAAAAGCACCGCCCTGGATGTCCTTGAGGACAACGGTTATTACTGCATCGACAATCTGCCGGCCGGCCTGCTGCCGGAACTGGCCGAACGCGCGTTGATTCACACTGAACTGGCGCAACCGCTGGTGGCCGTGTCAATCGATGCGCGTAACCTGCCGAGCCATCTGACGCGTTTTCCGGAGCTGCTTGAGGATGTCCGCAACAAGCACATCCAGTGTGATGTCTTGTATCTGGATGCCGACGAGGAAACCCTGCTCAAGCGTTTTTCCGAAACCCGCCGTCGCCATCCGCTGAGCAACGCCAACCGCTCGCTCGCCGAGGCGATTCAGGATGAAACAGCCCTGCTCGGCCCCATCGCCGACCTCGCCGACCTGAAGATCAACACCACCAATCTGAACCTGTACCAGCTGCGCGACACCATCAAGCTGCGTTTGCTGAATCAGCCGGAGCCGGGCACCGCGTTTCTGGTCGAGTCATTCGGATTCAAGCGTGGTATGCCGGTGGATGCAGACCTGGTGTTCGATGTGCGCTGCCTGCCTAATCCGTACTGGAAACCTGAGTTGCGCGCGCAATCGGGTCTCGATGAACCGGTGGCGGAGTATCTGGCGGCGCAGCCAGAGGTGGAGGAAATGTTCCAGGACATCTTCACCTACTTGCATAAGTGGCTGCCGCGCTTCGCCGCGAGCAACCGCGCCTATGTCACCATTGCCATTGGCTGTACCGGCGGGCATCACCGCTCCGTCTACCTGACCGAACGCCTGGGTCAGGCCCTGCAGAAAACCCTGAAGAACGTCCAGGTTCGCCACCGCGACCTCACTTAAAGGATTCACACCGCGATGCCTGCTCTGGAAATCGAAATCATCAATAAACTGGGTTTGCATGCCCGAGCTTCCGCGAAGTTCGTTGGCGTCGCCGGTGAGTTCAAAGATTGCAAGATTCGTGTCGGGCGGACTCCAGAGACCATGGTCGACGGAAAAAGCATCATGGCCATGATGATGCTCGCTGCCGGCAAGGGCACGATCATTCACCTGAGTACCGAAGGTGAGCAGGCTGACGAAGCCTTGCAGGCATTGGTGAATCTGATCAACGACTATTTTGGCGAAGGCGGCTGATCGCCTGTGGCGAGGGAGCTTGCTCCCGCTCGGCTGCGTAGCAGTCGTCAATGCGGTGCAACTGGCAGATGGCTAATGGGGCCGCTTCGTAGCCCAGCGGGAGCAAGCTCCCTCGCCACAATTCAACTCAACCCAATGCCGTATCCATCACCATCATCAAACAAAACCCGATCAACAAGCCAAGACTGGCCAGTTTGTCATGACCATTGCGTCGCGACTCGGGGATCACTTCGTGGGTCACCACCAGCAGCATAGCCCCCGCCGCCAGCGCCAAACCTAACGGCAACAACACCTGCGCCAGGCTCACCAGCCACGCACACAACAGGGCAAACACCGGCTCAACCAGACCCGATGCCGCGCCGATCAGGAACGCCTTGACCCGCGACATCCCAGCCCCGGCCAGCACCAGCGCAATCACCAGACCTTCCGGCACATCCTGCAAGGCAATGCCCATGGCCAGACTGTCGGCATCCGGCATGCCTCCACCAGCGGAGACACCAACCGCCATGCCTTCCGGAATGTTATGGGCAATGATGGCGAACACGAACAGCCAGATCCGCGGCGGAATCACCGGGCGTTCGAGCGTGCCCACGAGCATCTCCGGCGACGCACCGGACAATTGCCGGTCGACCAGAAACAACCCGAACGCACCGAGCATGATGCCGAAGCAGATCAAGCCACTCGCGGCCCACGGTGTCAGGCCGAGGCTTTCAGCGGCGGCAATGCCCGGCACGATCAGCGAAAACGCCGTCGCTGCCAACATCACGCCCGCGCCAAAACCCAGCAATGTATCGCTGAGCGCCTGAGGCATGCGCCGAATCACCAACACCGGCACCGCCCCGAGCGCCGTGCCGAGCGCGCAAATCGCCCCGCCTTGCAACGCCCGGGAAAGCCTCGGTTCCAGATCCAGCCATTCCAGTCCGTGAGCGACCAGCAAGGTCATGCCCGCCAACAGCAAGAGCGACCCCACCGCGTAACGAAACATACGCCCACTTCCGATCGCCAGTGTTTCAGTGCCCATAGTCAGCCTTGGATTGTTTTTATAGAAGACTTAAACCAGTGCGGCTTTGTAGCGCGCAGCCACTTCAGGCCAATTGATCACGTTGTAAAACGCATTGATGTATTCCGGACGACGGTTCTGGTAACGCAGGTAGTAGGCATGTTCCCAGACGTCGAGACCAAGAATCGGCGTATTGCCGTTCATCAACGGGCTGTCCTGGTTGCCGCTGCTTTCCACGATCAGTTTCTTCTCCGGGGTCACGCTGAGCCAGGCCCAACCGCTGCCGAAACGGGTCAGCGCGGCTTTGGTGAACGCCTCTTTGAAACTGTCCAGACCACCCAGTTGCTCATCAATGGCCTCGGCCAGTGCGCCATCGGGTTTACCGCCGCCGCTTGGCACCATGACTTCCCAGAACAGCGAATGGTTGGCGTGACCGCCACCCTGATTGATCACCGCTGCACGGAGTTTTTCCGGCAATTGCTGAACGCTGGCGACCAGTTTTTCCACCGGCCACTCGGCGTATTCAGTGCCTTCCATTGCGGCGTTGAGGTTGTTGATGTAGGTCTGGTGATGCTTGGTGTAGTGGATCTCCATGGTCTGCGCATCGATATGCGGTTCGAGGGCGTCATAGGCGTAAGGCAAGGCAGGCAGGGTAAAAGCCATTTCAATGGACTCCATGGTGATGTGGGGCAGGAGCGCGACGCGCATTGCCGGTATCCGGATGCAGCAGGCGCTGAGTGCGTGGGTATTCGCCGTGCTCGCTGATGAAATTCAGCAACTCGACGTAGGTCTTGCTGCTCTGACGCAGCGCCGCTTCACGCAGGGCCGGGCGCAGGCGCTCGTCCTGCATGGTCTGCAACAGCCGCTGGTGGATCGCGCAGAGATACTCGGCGCTCTCCTCTGGCTGATTCAGGCGCAGGTGCAGATCTGCCAGGTTGTGATGGGAGATGACGCAGGCAGCCACCGCTTCGTCGGCATCCGCCCAGCGCTCGAACAACACTTGCGCCAGGGCCAGGGCTTGCAGGTAAGCCTCACGGGCGTCGATCAACTCGCCCAGCATGAAGCAGCGATTGGCCCGTTCGATCGTGAGTTTCCAGTGCTCCATGGTGAGCCTCCAAAGCGGTTGCGGGGTTTACACGCCGCCGGCTGTGAGCTTCTCGGGATTGAGTAACTCTTCCAGCTGGTTACGCGACAGATCAGTGTGTTCCAGCGCAACGTCGATCACCGGGCGGCCCTGTTTGTAGGCTTGCTTGGCGATTTCGGCGGCTTTCTGGTAACCGATGATCGGGTTGAGCGCGGTGACCAGAATCGGGTTGCGCGACAGCGCTTCCTTGAGCCGCGACTCATTGACCTTGAATGTGGCGATGGCCTTGTCGCCGAGCAGACGGCTGGAATTGGCCAGCAGTTCGATGCTGCTCAACAGGTTC
This sequence comes from Pseudomonas sp. TH06, assembly GCF_016651305.1. Lineage (GTDB taxonomy): Bacteria > Pseudomonadota > Gammaproteobacteria > Pseudomonadales > Pseudomonadaceae > Aquipseudomonas. The sequence continues at coordinate 402,723 of NZ_JAEKEC010000001.1, forward strand.
TGGGCGATGATTGGCAGCATCACGTTCAGTTCGAAGTTGCCCGACTGACCGGCAATGGTGATCACCGAATCGTTGCCGATCACTTGTGCAGCAACCATGGCGGTGGCTTCCGGGATCACCGGATTGACCTTGCCCGGCATGATCGACGAGCCCGGTTGCAAGGCTTCCAGTTCGATTTCGCCGAGGCCGGCGAGCGGGCCGGAGTTCATCCAGCGCAGGTCGTTGGCGATTTTCATCAACGAAACGGCGGTGGCCTTGAGCTGGCCGGAAACGGCGACGGCGGTGTCTTGCGAGCCGATCAGGGCGAACAGATCTTTGCCTTGGGTGAATTGCACGTTGGTCAATTGGCTGAGTTGGCGACTGAAACGTGCGGCGAATTCCGGATGCGCATTGATCCCGGTACCGACTGCCGTGCCGCCCTGCGCCAAGGATTGCAGGCTTGGCAGCAAATCCTGCAGATGACCGATGTTGGCCTTGAGTTGCTGCGCCCAGCCGTTGAGCACCTGGCTCATGCGCACCGGCATCGCGTCCATCAAGTGAGTGCGCCCGGTTTTGACGTGGTGATGCACCTGATCGGCTTTGTGCTCGATCACTTGCACCAGATGCAGCAGCGCCGGCAGCAGTTGTTCGTGCAGGGCCAGCGCAGCGCTGACGTGGATGGTGGTCGGGATGATGTCGTTGCTGCTCTGGCCGCAGTTGACGTGATCGTTGGCATTCACTGGCTCGCCGAGCAGGCGACTGGCCAGGGTCGCGATCACTTCGTTGGCGTTCATGTTGGAGCTGGTGCCGGAACCGGTCTGGAAGATATCCACCGGGAAGTGCTGCATGAAGTCACCTTCGAGCAACCCTTGGGCGGCGTCGCTGATGGCTTTGCCCTGAGCGGCACTGATCTGGTTGAGCTCGACGTTGGCCCGGGCGGCAGCCGCTTTGGCCAGAATCAGCGCACGAATGAACTGCATCGGCATTGGTTTGCCGCTGATCGGAAAGTTATCCACTGCGCGCTGGGTCTGCGCGCCGTAGAGAGCGTCCACCGGCACCTGCAGTTCGCCCATGCTGTCACGCTCAATACGTGTCTTGGTCATCGGTAAATCCTTGGACTAGTTCAATGAGAGGAATCGAGGGAAGCAACTCGCAGGTCGCCAGTTGCCAGGTGTAGCGCTGCCAGCGCTTGAGCCGGCATTTGCACAGCGACAGACGCTCCATTTCACGTAATGGGCGCCAGGCCTGATCGAGACAGAGGCTGCGCCAGTGCCACGGCAAGGCGATGTCGGTGGCCGTGTCGAGCAGCAGACGGAAAGAGGTTTCAGCGATGGTCCACGTGGAAGTTGCCGTACAGCAGGCCAGATATCGCCCTTCGGCGAGGTAATGCTCGATCAGGCGCGGCTCGTCAGAATCCATCGCACAACGGATCTGGCGACTCATCCAGCGCCAGTTTTCAAGGTACGGCTGCTCGTGCAAGGCAGAACTCATGATCCGGGCTCATTCGATAATGAGATTTATTATTAGATGATAATGAGAACCAAAACAAGAGCTCCGAGCTATGCAGATTTCATTGTGGGAGCGAGCCTGCTCGCGAAGGCGTCGTGTCAGTCACCGTGGAGATTGGCAGTTAAATCGCCTTCGCGAGCAGGCTCGCTCCCACAGGGTTTTGTGTGACACCAATGAAAAAGGCGCGACATCCGGGTGGAAGGCGCGCCTTTTGGTGTAGCGGGAACGGGTTTAGCTGCCCGCTACCGTCATCCGTTCGATTAACACCGAACCTGTGCGGATATTGCTGCGCAGCTCCAGATCGTTACCCACGGCGACGATCTGCTTGAACATGTCGCGCATGTTGCCGGCGATGGTCACTTCCTGCACCGCGAACTGGATTTCGCCGTTCTCGACCCAGAAACCCGCCGCACCGCGCGAATAATCGCCAGTGACCATGTTCAAGCCATGGCCCATCAATTCGGTCACCAACAAACCACGGCCCATGCGTCGCAGCAGCGCCGCCTGGTCTTCATCGCCATGGGTCACGAACAGGTTGTGCACGCCGCCCGCGTTCGCCGTGCTCGGCATGCCGAGCTTGCGCCCGGAGTAAGTGCCGAGGATGTACGAGACCAGCTCACCTTTTTCGACGAACGGTTTTGCATAAGTTGCCAGGCCATCGCCGTCATACGAAGCACTGCCCATGGCGCGCATCAGGTGTGGGCGCTCGTCGATGGTCAGCCACTCCGGGAACAGCTTCTGCCCCAGCGTACCTTCCAGGAACGATGATTTGCGATACAGGCTGCCGCCGGACACCGCCGAAAGGAAACTGCCGAACAATCCACCTGCCAGCTCAGCAGAAAACAGCACCGGCACTTCACAAGTCGGTACCGGACGCGCGCCCAGGCGGCTCGCTGCTCGTTGTGCGGCCTTCTGGCCAATGCTCACCGGATCGGCAAGCAATGTGCCCTGACGACTCACGTCATACCAGTAATCACGCTGCATCTGGCCACCGGCCTCGGCGATCATCACGCAGCTCAGGCTGTGCCGTGTCGACGCATAGCCACCAATGAAACCGTGGCTGTTGCCATACACGCGGCAACCCTGATGGGTGCTGAGCGTGGTGCCATCGGCGTTCTTGATCCGCGCATCGGCGTCGAATGCCGCCGCTTCACAGAGCAACGCCTTCTCGATGGCTTGCTCCGGGGTGATATCCCATTCGTGAAACAGGTCGAAATCCTGCAGATCCCTGGCCATCAGCGCCGCATCGGCGAGGCCCGAGGCTTCGTCTTCAGAGGTGTGTTTGGCAATGGCCAGCGCCGCAGCGACGGTCTCGCGAATCGCATCCGGACCGGTGGCGGAGGTGCTGGCCGAGCCTTTACGCTGGCCGACATACAGCGTGATGCCAAAACCCTGATCGCGGTTGAACTCGACTGTTTCGACCTCGCGCTGGCGCACCGAGGTCGACAGCCCCTGCTCCAGCGACACCGCAACTTCGCAGGCACTGGCGCCCTGACGCTTGGCTTCGGCGATGATCTGCTCGACCTGTTCTTGCAGTGCCGGCAATGCCTGCGGGCCGACGCTTTCAACTGCACTCATGCTCATCTCCACTCAAATTCTGCTTTCGGCTGGGGTCATCGAGCGACCGGGCCGGACAAGCGGCCCCCGACTGGTTATCATGGCGGCGTTTCTTTGCGGACTGCCACCATGGTTGATTCTTACGACGACTCCCTCGATACGGGAGAAAAAAGCAAATCTCAGGTCAAACGCGAGCTGCATGCTCTGGTTGACCTCGGCGAGCGCCTGACAACACTCAAGCCTGACTTGATCGCAAAACTGCCGCTGACCGACGCCATGCGCCGGGCCTTGGCCGATGCGCCCAAGCACACCGCGAACATCGCGCGTAAACGGCACTTGCAGTTCATCGGCAAACTGATGCGCGATCAGGACACTGACGCGATTCTCACGCTGCTCGATCAACTCGATGCCTCGACTCGTCAGTACAACGAGCGTTTTCACAACCTCGAACGCTGGCGTGATCGCCTGATTGCGGGCGACGATGCCGTGCTGGAGAAGTTCGTCATCGAGTACCCGGACGCCGATCGCCAGCAATTGCGTTCCCTGATCCGTCAGGCTCAGCACGAGGTTGCGCAAAACAAACCTCCTGCTTCCAGCCGCAAGATCTTCAAATACATCCGTGAACTGGACGAGACTCAACGCGGACTGCGTTGATATTCGTCACCGGGTGGTCGCCCTGTGCGCCACCCGCAGTTCCACCTCTTTTTATGCGCCCGTGCCACCCACGGTGATCGCATCGATTTTCAGCGTCGGCTGGCCAACCCCCACCGGTACCGACTGCCCATCCTTGCCGCACGTGCCTACGCCGCTGTCCAGCGCCAGATCGTTACCGACCATCGACACCCGGCTCATTGCCTCAGGGCCGTTGCCAATCAACGTCGCGCCTTTGACCGGCGCGGTAATCTTGCCGTCCTCGATCAAGTACGCCTCGCTGGTGGAGAACACGAACTTGCCGCTGGTGATGTCGACCTGACCGCCACCGAGGTTGGCGCAGTAGATGCCCTTCTTCACCGAAGCGATGATTTCCGCCGGATCGCTTTCGCCGCCGAGCATGTAGGTGTTGGTCATCCGTGGCATCGGCAGGTGCGCATAGGATTCGCGACGGCCGTTGCCAGTGCGCGCCACACCCATCAGGCGAGCGTTGAGCTTGTCTTGCATGTAACCCTTGAGCACGCCGTTTTCGATCAGCGTGGTGCACTCGGTCGGCGTGCCTTCGTCGTCGACACTCAGCGAACCGCGACGGCCACTCAGGGTGCCGTCATCGACGATGGTGCACAGCTTCGAGGCAACCATTTCGCCCATGCGCCCGCTGTAGGCGGAGCTGCCCTTGCGGTTGAAGTCACCTTCCAGACCGTGGCCCACCGCTTCGTGCAGCAATACGCCAGACCAGCCCGACCCCAACACCACCGGCAAGGTCCCGGCCGGCGCCGGAATCGCTTCGAGGTTGACCAACGCCTGACGCAACGCTTCACGGGCATAACCCATGGCACGGTCTTCGGCGAGGAAATAACGGTAGTCGGTACGTCCGCCGCCGCCATGGCCACCACGCTCGCGACGACCATTCTGCTCAACGATGACGCTGACGTTGAAACGCACCAGCGGTCGCACATCAGCCGCCAGACCGCCATCGGTGGACGCCACCAGAATTCGCTCCCAGACACCGGCCATGCTCACGCTGACCTGCTGAATGCGCGGGTCAAGCGCGCGCGTGGCAACATCGATGCGCTTGAGCAGTTCGACTTTCTCGGCACGGCTCAGCACTTCCAGCGGGTTGTCCGGCGCATACAACTGGGCGACGTCCTGTGTGGTGAACGCCTGGACGGTGCCGTTCTGCCCGGCCCGGGAGATTGAACGGGCCGCACGCGCCGCAGCGCCCAAGGCTTCGAGGGTGATCGCGTTACTGTAGGCAAAACCGGTTTTTTCACCGGACTGCGCACGCACACCGACACCCTGGTCGAGGTTGAAGCTGCCTTCCTTGACGATGCCGTCTTCCAGCGCCCAGGACTCGGAAATCTGGCCCTGGAAATACAGGTCGGCGGCATCGATGCCCGGGCCCGCCAGATCGCCGAGCACGCCTTGCAGGCTCTCGATCGTTACGCCGCCGGGCGCCAAAAGGTGATCACTGACTGAGGACAACAACTCGCTCATGGTTTAGGCCTTAAATTCATGTTCTGAAGCAGGTCGCTGTGCGCCCTGCGAGAAAAACCGCCGATGACTCGTCACCGGCATCCGCGCCCTGATGGACGCTTGTTCGTCGCTATCGCGTTCGGCCAACAACACCGCTTCGCCTTGATCCTGATGCGCCAGCACGCGACCCCACGGGTCGACGATTGCCGCATGCCCGAAGGTTTCTCGCGGCCCCGGATGGGTCCCGCCCTGCGCTGCCGCCAACACATAACACTGAGTCTCGATGGCCCGCGCACGGATCAGCACCTCCCAGTGCGCCGCGCCTGTCACGGCGGTAAAGGCCGACGGAGCGGTAATCAACTCGGCACCGGCGGCACGCAATTCGCTGTACAGCTCCGGAAAGCGCAGGTCATAACACACGGTCAGACCGACCTTGCCCACCGGGGTGTCCGCCACCACCACGCCGCTGCCATAAGCATAGTCATCGGATTCGCGGTAACGGCCGCGATTGTCCGCTACATCGACATCGAACAAGTGCAACTTGTCATAGCGTGCAACGATTTCGCCGTGATCGTTGACCAGCAGTGAACAGGCGTGCGACTTGGCGTCGGGTTGATCGACCGGCGGCAGCGGCAATGTGCCGCCGACTATCCATAACCTGAGGTCGCGGGCGGTCTGTTTCAACCATGGCAGGATCGGACCTTCGCCAAGCGCCTCGGCGCGGCCGATGTCGGCAATGTCACGACGGCCCATGGCGGCGAAGTTCTCCGGCAACACGGCCAGCTTCGCGCCCCCCGCTGCCGCTTGTTCAAGCAGGCGCCGGGCCTGAGCCAGATTGGCCAGCACGTCACTCTGGCTGACCATTTGAATCACCGCCAAAGACATGGCCGCTCCTCGGAATCTGCAGATAACGGTGTAGGAGCTGCCGCAGGCTGCGATCTTTTGATGTTGCTTTTAAACCAGATCAAAAGATCGCAGCCTGCGGCAGCTCCTACATAGGGATTAGCGCCATGCTACTCAAAAAGGCTTGTCGAAGGTGATTTTCGGCTCTTTCCACGGGCCTTTGACGGTGTATTTCACACTGGCAAAGCGCGCCACACGGTCGCCGATGAGCTTGTCGATCAGGAACAGTGCGCCGCCGACCGCCGGAGCGCCAACGATCAGCGCGGCAATCGGCAGGTTGTTGGTCACCGGCAACGTCACCAGCAATTTGGCGTCGACCTGATCGCCGACCAGGTCGAGTGTGCCGTCCAGTTCGATGTTGCTTGATGGCCCGGTCAGGCGGATCGGTTCGCGGGTCACGTAGACCCCGTTGTTCGCCACCAGCAGACCTTTGACCCGGTCGTAGCTCAGACCTTTGCCGAACAGGTCGGAGAAGTCCAGACGCAACCGGCGGCCGATGGAGTTGAAGTTGAGCAGGCCAAATACGCGCAATGCCTGCGCCCCACCTTCCACTTCGACAAACTGGCCTTTGCTCAGCGAAGCATCGAGGGTGCCGGAGAAACGCTTGGTCGCCAGCCATGCGGGCGAACCCGGCCAGCGGCCATCGACGTCCATATGGAATTCTTCGCTGGTCACGCTCGGCGCGAAGCCCCAGCCCTTGAGCACATCGGCGAGGTTCTTGCCGCCAATCCGGCCCTTGAACCAGCTATTGGTCGAGCCTGGCGCGCCTTCCCAGCCGCCATTGCCCTGCAACAGGATGCCTTTGAGGCCCATGTCGAGATTGTTCAAGGCAATGCCTTTGGCGGTCGGCCGGACCTTGAGTGACCAGCCACCGACCAGATCCTGCCCCAGAAACAGCTGATTGATGGTGATATCCAGCGCCGGGATTTTCGTCGGATCGACCGACGCCAACGGGTCGGGCGCATTCTCGTCAGCCTGCACTGTCGGATCCGGCGCCGGCAGTCGCACGTATTGCAGGTTGACGGCAATCGGCGCGCTTTTGGCATCCGGTAGACTGGCGGTGCCCTTGGCTTGCTGACTGTCCAGCGCCAGATTCCACATTCCCGGCTTGCGATTCACCTGCACCGAAGCCTGATCCAGCGTCGTGCCGAATGCGGTCAGCTTGCCGACCTTGAAGTCGGCACTGCTCAACAGTTGCTTGGCGCTGCCACCCGGATCCTGTCCGGCATATTTGTTGACCAGATCCTGCCACGGTGCGACGTCCAATTCCGACAACACACCGCGAATGCGCAAGCCCTTGGCGCCAGGCAACACGGCTTCGCCGGCACCGAGGAACAACTCACCACGGCCGTCAGCGAAATTGCTCGGCGGCGCCGCGAAGGTGAAATTCGCCAGTTGATCGTAATTGACCCAGTAACGCCGTTCCTGTCCCTGCAGTGTCATGCGGAATACCGTGTCGCGCCCGACATCCACCGCCATGCCAAATGGCGCAGGCAGATCGACGGCCACACCTTTCATGCTGGAACTGACCATCAACTGACTGTCGGCACCGTCCAGGTTCAACTGCAACTGATAGGGAATTGTCCCGGACACCGGCAACGGCTGGGTCACGCCGAGCCAGTCCGTGAGTTTCTTGACTTCAACCTGGCCCGACGCCGCCACGCGGGTCTTGAGTTTGCCAGGGCTGCCGTCAGCAAAGATCTGCGCAGTGACCGGTTTGTCGAACGCTCGAGCAGCGATGTTTTGCCCACTGAGTCCCTTGGCGCTGTCGAAACGGAAATCACCTTTGAGCTGGGTCAGTTCCAGTTTCGGCTCGGCCAGTTTCAGTCGCGCATTGGCAGTCTTGAAATCGACGACGATCTTCGGCTGGTCACCGCCCTTGTCCAGCGGGATATCCAGTTTGAGTTTGCCTTGCAGATCGCCCGCACCTTCCCAGCCGGCAAAGGTTTCGCCCGTGCCGATCGGTGCGTCCTGAAGAATTTTCAGGCCATCACCGAGGCCGCCGGAAAACCCGCCGTCGAGATACATATGGGTGTGTTGTCCGGCCGGCACGTGGGGAATGTTAACGAAAACATCGCTGACCTGGGTATCGAGCAACTGGCCCTTGCTGGCCAGAATCCGTACGCCGCTGTCCTCGATGAACACATCGCCGCTGACCTTGCTGACATGCGGCCAGCCTGGCTGGAAGGCCAGTTCGGCGTCATGCACCTTGAAGAACAGACTGATGCTGCGATCCGCCTCACCGGCGTTCTTGCTCAGTGACCCCTGATACTGAAAGAAGCCCTGATCCACGGCGCCCTGGAGGATCGCGCTACGCAACCATTCGTCCAGCGCCGGGCTCAGCACCTGAGGCAAATACTTGGCGGTGTAGCGACCGTCGCCTTCGACCAGACCGACCCGCAGGTCCATGTAGTCTTCCTGACTGTGATCGAAGTGCAGGCGAATCAGGAAGTCGCCGGCAATCTTGCCTTCTTCACCCAGCACTTTCAGATACGGCGCGATCAGGGTGAAACCGTCTTTATCGAGTTTCCAGGTCAACCGGGCGTTGGCCTGAATGTACTGCCACGGCTTGGCGAAAATCGGATCGAGGTGCAGGACAAAGTCCTTGCTGTCCATGCGCAACTCGCCGCCGTCGAGATTGCCGCTGAGGCTACCGCTGACATTTCGTGCCGCCGGGGCACCGTGATAAGCATCGAAACCGACGTTGTCGAGGTTGGCCGCGAAACCGAATTTGCTGCCATCAGTAGCGTTCGGACGGAAATCCAGCAACACATTGCGCAAACCACCCGTGACCTTCAAACGCTCGACCACCGTGGCAAAACCTTGCGGCAACGGCCCCAATGCGTTGAGCAGCGGTGTAATCGGTGTCAGATCGAGACGATCAGCCTGTAGGTGCCAGAGTTCGTCAACCTTGTCGGTAGCGACTGTCTGCTGCACTTGCACGCGCGACTCCCAGCGGGTTTCGCCGAAGTTCATCGCCAGCGAATCAAGGGTGACGGTCGCGCCTTTGGCGCTGTTCTCGTAGTAGGCGTTGAGCGCCAGATTGTTGATCTGGATCGGCTTGCGCTCAGCGTAGGCGCCGATCAGTTGCGGCGCATTCAATCGCACTGCGGCACTTTGCAGAGTGCCTTGCGACCAGTTCACCCACAGTTCGCCCCCAGCCTTGATCTCGGAGAAATTCCATTGCTGGGTAAGACGCCCTGGCAGCCACTTTGACCAGTCACTTTGCGGCAGGCTGACGTACCCCTCCACCGAGCTGTCCTGCCATTGACCGGGGCGGATGCGCGTGCGCAGGTTCAGCGCAACGGGTTGGCCGTCAGGCAGGGTCAAACGTGCGTCGAGACGCTGCCGACTGGCGCCGGTTTTCAGATTGAGGCCGACATAGGTGAGCGTCATCGCCGGGTGATCCAGCGGCTGCAAGGTCACCTGACTGTCGAGCACCGAGAGTTGCTGAATCATTTGCGAGCGATTGAACAGTTGCTCCGGATCGAACGGCTGATCCTTCTGCACGGGCAGCCCTTCCAGCGCCCAACTGCCATCCTCGGCTTCCTTGAGGCTGATTTTCAGGCCGTTGAGTTCCAGATGCGCGATGCGCACTTCACGAGCCAGCAGACTGGTCCACAGATCCGGCACGACGCGCACCCGATCCAGGCGCAGGGCATTGGCGCCATCACCGACCATGACGTCATGGGCCAACAGGATCGGTGCAAAACCGCTCCAGTTGCCCTCCAGCTCACCGATCTGCAGCGGCATGCCGAGGGCGGCACTGGCCTTGTCTTCGATCTCGGCGCGGTATTCGGCAACCAAAGGCGTCAGTTCACGACCGAGACTGACGTACAACGCCATCAACACCAGAACCAACGCGCACAGGCCCAGCCCCCAGCGGGTAAGTGCGGCCAAAAGGCGTGTCAGACGGTCCATGTCAGTTGGCTCCCATGGCATGAATACTGCGAAAAGCTGAGGCCAGCCGCGGTGGAAAAAGGGTGACGCAGGGGATCAGAGCAACACCACGTCATATTGTTCCTGGGAATACATGGTTTCCACCTGGAAGCGTATGGTGCGGCCGATAAACCCTTCAAGCTCGGCAACGTTACCGGACTCTTCGTCGAGCAACCGATCGACGACTTTCTGGTTCGCCAACACGCGATAACCCTCCGCCTGATAGGCCCGGGCTTCTCGAAGAATCTCGCGGAAAATCTCGTAACAGATGGTTTCCGGAGTTTTCAGTTTGCCGCGTCCCTGGCAACTGCTGCACGGTTCGCACAGCACTTGCTCAAGGCTTTCGCGGGTACGCTTGCGGGTCATCTGCACCAGGCCCAACTCGGTGATGCCGATGATGTTGGTCTTGGCGTGGTCACGCTCCAGCTGTTTTTCCAGCGTGCGCAGCACTTGACGCTGGTGCTCTTCATCTTCCATGTCGATGAAGTCGATGATGATGATCCCGCCCAGATTGCGCAGGCGCATCTGCCGGGCAATCGCGGTTGCCGCTTCGAGATTGGTCTTGAAAATGGTTTCTTCAAGATTGCGATGACCGACGAACGCCCCAGTGTTGACGTCGATGGTGGTCATGGCTTCTGCCGGATCGACCACCAGATAACCGCCGGATTTCAGCGGTACCTTGCGTTCCAGGGCTTTCTGGATTTCGTCTTCGACACCGTACAGATCAAAAATCGGTCGCTCGCCCGGGTAATGCTCCAGACGATCGGCAATTTCCGGCATCAGTTCGGCGACGAACTGCGTGGTTTTCTGAAAGGTTTCCCGGGAATCGATGCGGATCTTCTCGATCTTCGGATTGACCAGGTCGCGCAACGTGCGCAGGGCCAGACCGAGGTCTTCGTAGATCACGCTCGGCGCAGAAATGGTCTTGATCTGTTCGTTGATCTGATCCCACAGGCGCCGCAGGTAGCGGATGTCCATGAGAATTTCATCGGCTCCAGCGCCTTCGGCAGCGGTACGCAGAATGAAACCGCCGGCCTCTTTGATGCCTTCTTTGGCCACGCAATCGCTGACGACCTGCTTGAGGCGTTCGCGCTCGGCTTCGTCTTCGATTTTCAGGGAAATGCCGACGTGGGCGGTACGCGGCATGTACACCAGATACCGCGACGGGATCGACAACTGCGTGGTCAGCCGTGCGCCCTTGGAACCGATCGGATCCTTGGTGACTTGCACCACCAGGCTCTGACCTTCGTGTACCAGCGCGCTGATGCTTTCCACCGCCGGGCCTTCACGCAGAGAGATTTCGGCGGCGTGAATGAATGCCGCACGATCAAGGCCGATGTCGACAAACGCTGCCTGCATACCCGGCAGCACCCGGACAATCTTGCCTTTATAGATGTTGCCGACGATCCCGCGTTTTTGCGTACGCTCGACGTGGACTTCTTGCAGCACACCGTTTTCGACCACCGCCACGCGCGACTCCATCGGCGTGATGTTGATCAGAATCTCTTCACTCATGGCAGGATCTCGTTCAGGCATGTTCACGATAATGGCCGCATCTTGTTCGTACGACGCTTATTGCGCGTTCAGGTTTTGCCAACAGGGTATGCCGAAATGGCCCAACAGTTCTGCGGTTTCGCAAACGGGCAACCCGACTACCGCCGAATAGCTGCCATTGAGGCCCGCGACAAACACCGCGCCGAGTCCCTGAATGCCATAACCACCGGCCTTGTCCCGGGGTTCTCCACTGGCCCAATAGGCTGCTGCTTCTTCACGGCTGATCGGCCGGAACCGCACCAGACTGCGCACCACTCGCGACTCGCAACGTTGGCCTTCGAGCACGGCAATCGCCGTCAGCACCTCATGCTCCTTGCCGGACAACATCATCAGCATGGCGCATGCATCGGCTTCGTCCACCGGTTTGCCAAGAATTTTGCCGTCGAGCACCACCGCGGTGTCGGCGCCCAGTACACAGAATGCCTGCTCGGACACGATCGTGCGCCGCCCGGCCTCGGCCTTGCCGCGCGCAAGGCGTTCGACATAGGCCGATGGCGATTCTTCAGGAAGCGGGGTTTCATCGATGTCCGCGCTGATGGCGGAGAACGGAATGCCGATCTGCGTGAGCAGCTCACGTCGACGCGGCGATCCAGAGGCGAGGTAAAGCGGCTTCATCAAAACATCTCCCTGTTCAGTGCCCTGCTTCACCGGATCAATTGATTTTGTAGCGGCGGCGCAATCCACGCAAAGCGAAGCTGACCCAAGGCCAGAGCAAGGCGCTGACCAGCGCCGGCAGCACCAGCGCCAGGGTCGGCTGGCGGTTGCCAGTCAGGGCACTGAGCCACAACTGCACCAGTTGCGCGAGCCCGAAGATCACCAGGATCACCAGACACTGCTGCCAGATCGGAAACATCCGCAGGCGCTGTTGCAGCGAAAGAACCAGGAAGGTGATCAACGTCAGGATCAGCGCGTTCTGCCCAAGCAGCGTGCCGTACAACACGTCTTCCGCCAGCCCCAGACAGAACGCCGTCACCATACCGACCGTTTGCGGCATGTACAGCGCCCAGAAAGTCAGCAGCAAGGCGAGCCACAGCGGGCGCAGGATTTCCATGAATTGCGGCAGCGGCGAGACGCTGAGCAGCATGCCGATGGCAAACGTCAGCCAGACGATCCAGCCGTTTCGCGATGCGGTAGCCCCGACCATTATTCTTGTCTCCCAGTGGTAGCAGGCGCGGTGACCGGCGGTTTCGCCGCAGGTCGTGCAGCAGGCTGGGCAGCCGGAGGCTTGGCGGCCGCCGGAGTGGTTGCCGGTGGTTTTGCGGGCGGTTTGCTTGCAACGGGTTTGGCCGGCGTGGCGCTGGCAGCCGGTGCAGCCGGCGTCGCTGCGGCGGCAGGTGTTGCGGCAGCCGGTGGCGTCACGGTTTTCGGTACGGTGGCCGGAATGATCGGGCCGCCGCCAAAGGCATCAAGATTTTCCTGAGCTTGCGCAGCATCGTTGGCGCGCTCTTCGGCGGTGCGATTGTCGCTGAACACCAGCAGCAGGTAACGGCTGCGGTTCAACGCGGCGGTCGGCACGGCGCGAACGATCGCGAAGGGCTGGCCGGAATCGTGGATCACTTCCTTGACCGTCGCCACCGGGTAACCGGCCGGGAAGCGCTGGCCGAGGCCGGAGCTGACCAGCAGATCGCCTTCCTTGATGTCGGCGGTATCGGCGACATGACGCAATTCCAGGCGTTCCGGGTTGCCGGTACCACTGGCAATCGCCCGCAGACCGTTACGGTTCACCTGCACAGGAATACTGTGAGTGGTGTCGGTCAACAGCAACACCCGAGAGGTGTACGGCATCAACTCGACCACCTGCCCCATCAGACCGCGCGCATCGAGCACCGGCTGACCGAGGACCACGCCGTCGCGCTCACCTTTATTGATGATGATGCGATGGGTGAAGGGGTTGGGGTCCATGCCGATCAACTCGGCCACTTCGACCTTCTCGTTGACCAGCGCGGAGGAATTGAGCAACTCGCGCAGCCGGACGTTCTGCTCGGTGAGGGCGGCAAGCTTCTGCATGCGGCCCTGCAACAGCAGGTTCTCGGTCTTGAGTTTTTCGTTTTCGGCGACCAGCTCGGTGCGGCTGCCGAACTGACTGGCAACGCCTTCCCACAAACGACCGGGCAGGTCAGTGATCCAGTAGGCGTCCATCAGCACCAGCGACATCTGGCTGCGTGCAGGCTTGAGCAGACTGAAGCGGGCATCGACCACCATCAGCGCAACCGACAACACGGCCAGCACCAACAGGCGGACGCCCAACGAAGGGCCCTTGGCGAAAAGCGGTTTAATAAGCCGCTCCTCCCAGGCAAATGTTCTGTTTATTCATACGGCATCAAACCGGCCTGGATGAAGACTGACAGAAGATAAACGCCAACAGGCAGCACTGCAAAGTGCTGCCTGCGCGCGCTCACCCACGTATTGCAATCGGCGACTTACTCGCTCGAAAGCAGATCCATGGTGTGCTTATCCATCATTTCCAATGCACGGCCACCGCCGCGAGCAACACAGGTCAGCGGATCTTCGGCAACGATCACCGGCAGACCGGTTTCCTGGGCCAGCAACTTGTCGAGGTCACGCAGCAGCGCGCCACCACCGGTCAGCACCAGGCCACGCTCGGCGATGTCGGAAGCCAGTTCCGGCGGCGATTGCTCCAGGGCACTTTTCACGGCCTGAACGATGGTTGCCAGGGACTCTTGCAGAGCCTCCAGCACTTCGTTGGAGTTCAGGGTGAATGCGCGTGGAACGCCTTCGGCCAGGTTGCGACCGCGAACGTCGACTTCGCGAACTTCGCCGCCCGGGTAGGCCGTGCCGATTTCCTGTTTGATGCGCTCGGCGGTCGATTCACCGATCAGGCTGCCGTAGTTACGGCGCACGTAGGTGATGATCGCTTCGTCGAAACGGTCGCCGCCAACACGTACGGATTCGGCGTAGACCACACCGTTCAGGGAGATCAGCGCGATTTCAGTGGTACCACCACCGATATCCACGACCATCGAGCCGCGAGCTTCTTCTACCGGCAGGCCGGCACCGATCGCAGCAGCCATTGGCTCTTCGATCAGGAACACTTCACGGGCACCGGCACCAAGGGCCGATTCACGGATGGCACGACGCTCAACCTGAGTGGATTTGCATGGAACGCAGATCAGCACACGAGGGCTAGGCTGCAGAAAGCTGTTTTCGTGAACCTTGTTAATAAAGTATTGCAGCATCTTTTCGCAGACGCTGAAGTCGGCGATCACGCCGTCCTTCATCGGACGAATGGCAGCAATGTTGCCCGGCGTACGGCCGAGCATGCGCTTGGCCTCGGTGCCGACAGCAACGACACTTTTCTGGTTACCGTGTGTCCGAATGGCCACAACCGATGGCTCATTCAGGACGATACCGCGCTCGCGCACGTAAATAAGGGTGTTGGCAGTGCCCAGGTCAATGGAAAGATCGCTGGAAAACATGCCACGCAGTTTCTTGAACATGGGAAAGGGACCCTAGGCAACGCGTGGGTAAAAAAGTGCGGCAAACTCTAACAACGACAGGGATTTTGGGCAAGGCGCCAATATGTTAAATTGGCCGCTTTTCTGTGCACCAAGCCCCACAATCGCGGCCTTATGACCGTAGAAGTGCGGTAGTGTTCCGACAATCTAACACACGGACGCCGTCCGTTCTGTTTTCCACTGGAGAATCCCGATGGCGCTAGAACGCTCCGACGTGGAAAAAATCGCTCATCTGGCCTGCCTTGGCCTCAATGATGCCGATCTTCCGCACATTACTTCCGCCCTCAACAGCATTCTCGGGCTGGTCGACGAAATGCAGGCCGTCAATACCGACGGTATCGAGCCTTTGGCCCACCCGCTGGAAGCCAGTCAGCGCCTGCGCGCCGACGTCGTGACCGAAAGCAATCATCGCGAGGCCTATCAGTCCATCGCACCAGCGGTCGAAAACGGCCTGTATCTGGTTCCGAAAGTCATCGACTAAAGGGAAAGAGCCTGCAATGCATCAAATGACTCTGGCCGAGATCGCCCGCGGTCTCGCCGATAAAAAGTTTTCCTCCGAAGAGCTGACCAAAGTCTTGCTGGCGCGTATTACCCAGCTCGACCCACAGCTCAACAGTTTCATCAGCCTCACCGAAGAGCTGGCCATCGAGCAGGCGAAAGCCGCTGATGTACGCCGCGCCAACGGTGAGAGCGGCGCCCTGCTCGGCGCGCCGATCGCTCACAAAGACCTGTTCTGCACCCAGGGCATCCGCACCAGCTGCGGCTCGAAGATGCTCGACAACTTCAAAGCGCCATACGACGCCACCGTGGTTGCCAAACTGGCTGCGGCCGGTGCCGTGACGCTGGGCAAGACCAACATGGACGAATTCGCCATGGGTTCGGCCAACGAGTCGAGCTGGTACGGCGCGGTGAAAAACCCGTGGAACCTGGAACACGTGCCGGGCGGTTCGTCCGGTGGTTCGGCCGCGGCCGTTGCCGCTCGCCTGTTGCCGGCGGCCACTGCCACCGACACCGGCGGCTCGATCCGTCAGCCCGCCGCGTTCACCAACCTCACTGGCCTGAAACCGACGTACGGTCGCGTTTCGCGTTGGGGCATGATCGCTTACGCCTCCAGCCTCGATCAGGGCGGCCCGTTGGCCCGCACTGCCGAAGACTGCGCAATTTTGTTGCAAGGTATGGCCGGTTTCGATCAGAACGACTCCACCAGCATCGATGAGCCGGTTCCGGATTACTCCGCAAGCCTGGGCGATTCGTTGCAGGGCCTGCGCATCGGCGTGCCGAAGGAATACTTCAGCGCCGGTCTCGACCCGCGCATCGCCGAGTTGATCCAGAACAGCATTAAAGAGCTGCAGAAGCTCGGTGCCGTGATCAAGGAAATCAGCCTGCCGAACATGCAGCACGCAATCCCTGCGTACTACGTGATCGCGCCGGCAGAAGCCTCCTCGAACCTGTCGCGTTTCGACGGCGTGCGTTTCGGCCATCGCTGCGAGAACCCGAAAGACCTCATTGACCTGTACAAACGCTCCCGTGGCGAAGGCTTCGGCCCTGAAGTACAGCGCCGGATCATGGTCGGTGCGTACGCGCTGTCCGCCGGTTACTACGACGCCTACTACCTGAAAGCGCAGAAGATCCGTCGTCTGGTGAAAAACGATTTCATGGCTGCATTTAATGAAGTCGACATCATCCTCGGCCCAACCACGCCGAACCCGGCCTGGAAGCTCGGCGCGAAAAACAGCGACCCGGTCGCTGCCTATCTGGAAGACGTCTACACCATCACCGCCAACCTCGCGGGCCTGCCGGGCCTGTCGATGCCGGCCGGTTTTGTCGACGGTCTGCCGGTTGGCGTGCAGTTGCTCGCGCCGTATTTCCAGGAAGGCCGTTTGCTCAATGTTGCTCACCAGTATCAGTTACACACTGACTGGCACACCCGCACCCCGCAGGGGTTTTGAAACTGCTGCGCTCGGTAATGCTGCGTTGAAAACTGGCTCGTAATGCTCATTGACTAACGTCAACTCCGCTTACTCGCCAGTTTTCGCCTTGCCTTACCTTCGCTCGCGACGTTTCAAAATCCCCAGCAAAAGGCTAGGAGACACACATGCAATGGGAAGTCGTGATCGGGCTGGAGATTCATACTCAGCTCACTACCCGGTCGAAAATCTTTTCCGGTAGTTCCACCACGTTCGGCTCCGAGCCGAACACCCAGGCCAGCCTGATCGATCTGGGCATGCCTGGCGTTCTGCCGGTGTTGAACCAGGAAGCCGTGCGGATGGCGGTGATGTTCGGTCTGGCGATTGACGCCGAGATCGGCCAGCACAACGTGTTCGCCCGTAAGAACTACTTCTACCCGGATCTGCCGAAGGGCTACCAGATCAGCCAGATGGAATTGCCGATTGTTGGCAAGGGCCACCTGGACATCGCGCTGGAAGACGGCACCGTCAAACGTGTCGGCATCACCCGCGCGCACCTGGAAGAAGACGCCGGCAAAAGCCTGCACGAAGAATTCAACGGTGCCACCGGCATCGACCTGAACCGTGCCGGCACACCGCTGCTGGAAATCGTTTCCGAGCCTGACATGCGCAGCGCCAAGGAAGCCGTGGCTTACGTCAAGGCAATCCACGCGCTGGTGCGTTACCTGGGCATCTGCGACGGCAACATGGCCGAAGGCTCGCTGCGTTGCGACTGCAACGTGTCGATCCGTCCGAAAGGTCAGGTTGAGTTCGGCACGCGTTGCGAGATCAAGAACGTCAACTCGTTCCGGTTCATCGAGAAGGCGATCAACTCCGAGATCCAGCGTCAGATCGAGCTGATCGAAGACGGCGGCAAAGTGATCCAGCAGACCCGTCTGTACGATCCGAACAAGGACGAGACCCGTCCGATGCGCTCGAAAGAGGAAGCCAACGACTATCGTTACTTCCCCGATCCGGACCTGCTACCGGTGATCATCGAAGAGTCGTTCCTCGGCGAGGTGCGTGCCACCCTGCCGGAACTGCCACCGCAAAAACGCGAGCGCTTCCAGAGCCAGTTCGGTCTGTCGGCCTACGATGCCAACGTGCTGGCCACCAGTCGTGAGCAAGCGGACTACTTCGAGAAAGTCGCAGCCATCGGCGGCGACGCCAAACTGGCGGCGAACTGGGTGATGGTCGAGTTGGGCAGCCTGCTCAACAAGCAAGGCCTGGACATCGACGAGTCGCCGGTTTCGGCTGAACTGTTGGGCGGCATGCTGCAGCGCATCAAGGACAACACCATCTCCGGCAAGATCGCCAAAGTGGTGTTCGAAGCGATGGCCAATGGTGAAGGCAGCGCGGACGAGATCATCGAGAAGCGCGGCCTGAAGCAAGTGACCGACAGCGGCGCGATCTCGGCGGTACTGGACGAAATGCTCGCGGCCAACGCCGAGCAAGTTGAACAATATCGTGCGGCGGATGAAGCCAAACGCGGCAAGATGTTCGGCTTCTTCGTCGGTCAGGCCATGAAAGCCTCCAAAGGCAAGGCCAACCCGCAGCAAGTGAACGAACTGCTGAAAAGCAAGCTCGAAGGCTGATGAAAATGGAGCCAGTCCCAAGGACTGGCTCCGATCCCTGTGGGGACAATTTTCTGTGGCTTATGGGGTTTTGTGGTGAGGGGATTTATCCCCGATGGGCTGCGAAGCAGACCCAATTCTTGTGTACTTGGAATTCGGGGCCGCTACGCGCCCCATCGGGGATAAATCCCCTCGCCACAAAAGCCCATTTCTACACGGGGTTGCTCGCACAATTGTTTTGGGAAACCTTTGAATGAAGCGTTTGTTCATCAGCTGCGCCCTGCTCTCTTTGCTCGCCGGTTGCGCCAGCAACGACACCATCGACCCGCACGGTTACGACCAGAGCGGCGTCGCCTCCTATTACGGAGCCAAACACCACGGTAAACGGACCGCCAGCGGCGAGCCGTTCAACCAGAACGCCCTGACCGCCGCCCACCGCCAATTACCCTTCGGCACCCGGGTCAAGGTCACCAACCTGAAAAACGATAAATCCTGCGTGGTGCGCATCAATGATCGCGGGCCGCACACCCGTGGTCGCTTGATCGATGTTTCACGCGAAGCGGCCGAACAACTCGGTATGCTCGGCAGCGGCACCGCGCGGGTTCGCGTGCAGGCCCTCGACGACTGATGGAGCACCGACCATTTTCGCCTTAGCCGATATACCGCTGATCAACCTGATCGAGTTGCTCGGCGGTCTGCTCTTGCTGATTGCGGGCGCCGAACTGATGGTTCGTGCGGCGGTGCGCCTCGCCGCGCGTTTGCATGTGCGGCCATTGATCATCGGTCTGACCATCGTCGCGTTTGGCAGCAGTGCGCCGCAAATGGCCGTCAGCCTGCAAGCCGCACACGCGCACACACCGGACATCGCCGTCGGCAGCGTGATCGGCAGCAGCATCTTCAATATCCTCGTGACGCTTGGCCTGTCGGCGCTGATCATTCCTTTGCGCGTGTCGCGGCAACTGGTACGCCTCGATATTCCGCTGATGATAGGCGCCAGCCTGTTGGTGTTCGTACTGGCCTGGAACGAAGAGCTCGGGCGCTTCGACGGTGTCCTGTTGCTGGCCGCCCTGCTGCTCTACCTCGGCCTGTTGTTTCGCCAGTCGCGGCACTCGACCCGGCCGCACTCCGAACAGTCGCAAGATCCTCCGGCCCCTTGGCTGACCAGCCTGCTGACGATCATCGCCGGGCTCGGCATGCTGATATTCGCAGGCCACTTGCTGTTGGGCGCGGCGGTGACCGTGGCCACCGACCTCGGGTTGTCGGAACGCGTCATCGGCCTGACCGTGGTCGCCGTCGGCACCTCGCTGCCGGAGTTGGCCACGTCGCTGATCGCCGCGCTGCGTGGGCAGCGGGACATCGCCGTGGGCAACGTGATTGGTGCCAACCTGTTCAACCTGCTCGGGGTGCTGGGCATCACCGCGCTGATCGCGCCGACGCCTTTGTCGGTATCGCCCAATGCGCTGGATTTCGACCTGCCGGTGATGCTCGGCGTCGCCGCGCTGTGCCTGCCGGTGTTCTATTCGGGTTACCGGGTGACCCGCGCCGAAGGTTTGCTGCTGCTCGGCTTGTATCTCGCGTACGGCCTGCATGTGGTGTCGTTCACCACCGGCATGCCGCTGGCCGGCAAGCTTGAGCGCTTGATGCTGTTTTACGTTTTGCCGACGCTGCTGACGTTTCTGTTGTTCACGTCGATACGCGCCTGGCGCCGCCAGCACCACAAGAGGGATATGCCATGACCGAATCGAAGAAGTCCGGGGTTGAAGTCCGCCGCCAGGTAATGGGCGATGCGTTTGTTGATCGCGCATTGGGCAACGCCACCGAGTTCACCCAGCCGCTGCAGGATTTCGTCAATGAGCACGCCTGGGGCGGCGTGTGGAATCGCGAAGGCCTGCCGCTGAAAACCCGCAGCCTGATCACCCTCGCTGCACTGACAGCGTTGAAGTGCCCGCAGGAACTGAAGGGCCACGTGCGCGGTGCGCTGAATAACGGTTGCACGGTGGACGAGATTCGCGAAGCGTTGCTGCATTGCGCGGTGTATGCCGGCGTGCCGGCGGCGATTGATGCGTTTCGGGCGGCGCAGGAAGTGATCGACACGTACCAGAAACCCGAGTAATTCAGAGAGGCTGAAATAGCTATCGCGAGCAGGCTCACTCCTACAAGGGCAACGCATTCCAAATGTAGGAGTGAGCCTGCTCGCGATGAGGCCGGTCCATTCATCACAGACCTCACTGTCAGATCCACCCACCCCACTGCAAAAAGAAAATCCCGACATTGGTGGTAATCGCCGCCATCAACGTGGTGATCACAATGATTGCCGCTGCCAGTTCATGATTGCCCTGCGCCGCCCGGGCCATGACAAAACTGGCCGCCGCCGTCGGGCTGCCGAAGTACAAAAAGAGAATCCCCAACTCCGCCCCGCGAAAGCCCCAGAGCCACGCGCCCAACGTTGCCAGCACCGGCAGGCCGATCATCTTCACCAGGCTGGAACTGAGCGCCATGTTGCCGCTCTTGCGCAACGCCGCCAGTGACAACGTGCCGCCGATGCAGATCAATGCCAGCGGCAATGTGGTTTGCGCCAGATATTGCCCGGAAGTTTCCAGCCACCCCGGCAGGCTGATCTTGAAGTAGGCAAACGGCGCCGCCGCGATCACGCTGATGATCAGCGGATTACTGAAAACGCTCTTGCAGATGCTCCACGGATCGGACTTGATCACCGGGCTGTACACCGCCAGCACAATGGTCGACAGCGTGTTGTAAAACAGGATGACCAGCGCCGCGAGGATCGCCCCGAGGGAAATCCCGTAGTCGCCGTACATGCTCGCGGCCAGTGCCAGGCCAATAACCCCGTTGTTGCCGCGAAATGCGCCTTGGGTGTAGATGCCGCGATCTTCACGCGGACAGCGGAAAATCGCCCAGCCCCAGGCCACGGCGAAACTCACCAGCGTGGCGACGGCGAAGTAGATCAGCAGCGCCGGTTGCAGCGCGGCGTGCAAGTCTGCGTGGAGGATCCCGAGGAACAGCAGCGCCGGCATGGTGACGTTGAACACCAGCGACGAGGCCGTGTGGATGAAGTTGTCGTTGATCCAGTCGATGCGCTTGAGCAGCACACCAAGAAACAACATGGCAAACACCGGCGCGGTGATGTTCAGGGTTTCGAGGAAAATTGCCAGCATGCCGGGAGAGCCTTGGAGGTGAGCGTCGTTAGGGGGCTAATGATAAGCCACTCGATCCTTCGGCGCCTGTCGGATCGCCTTCGCGAGCAGGCTCGCTCCCACATTTGATCGCATTCGCACAGACAGAACGCGGTCGAATGTGGGAGCGAGCCTGCTCGCGAAGAACGGTAACGCGGTCTCAAGTAATCGGCGCCGGATTAAACAGTGTGATGTCGTTATGCAGCTTGTGCTTCTCCGCCCACGTCTGCTGTTTGCCGCTGGCAACATCCAGATAGTAGTGAAACAACTCCCAACCCAGTTCCTCGATGGTCGCCCGCCCAGTGGCAATCCGTCCGGCATCGATATCGATCAGATCCGGCCAGCGCTGCGCCAGTTCGGTACGGGTCGACACTTTCACGACCGGCGCCATGGCCAACCCATACGGCGTGCCACGCCCGGTGGTGAACACATGCAGGTTCATCCCCGCCGCCAACTGCAATGTCCCGCAGACAAAATCACTGGCCGGGGTCGCGCAGAAAATCAGGCCCTTCTGCTTGAAGCGTTCGCCCGGGCCGAGTACGCCATTGATCGCGCTGCTACCGGATTTGACGATCGAGCCCAGCGACTTCTCGACAATGTTCGACAACCCGCCCTTCTTGTTTCCCGGCGTGGTATTGGCGCTGCGATCCGCTTCTCCTTTGGCCAGATAACGGTCGTACCAGTCCATCTCGCGCACCAGCTCCTCGGCAACGGTTTTGGTTTCGGCGCGTGACGTCAGCAGGTAAATCGCATCGCGCACTTCGGTGACTTCGGAAAACATCACCGTCGCCCCCGCACGCAGCAACAAGTCCGAGGCGTAGCCCAGCGCCGGGTTGGCGGTGATCCCGGAAAACGCATCGCTGCCGCCGCACTGCATGCCGAGGATCAGCTCGGACGCCGGCACGGTTTCGCGGCGGCGCTGGTCGAGTTTCTTCAGGCGGACTTCGGCCAGTTGCATGATCTGCTCGATCATCTCGGTGAAACCGTGGCTGGAATCCTGCAAACGATACAGCCACGGATCGCTGAGATCGACCGACGCATCATCCTCGTGCATCACCTGCCCGGCCTGCAATTTCTCACAACCCAGACTGATCACCAGCGCTTCGCCACCGAGGTTCGGGTTGCGCGCCAGATTGCGCACGGTGCGAATCGGGATGTAGGCGTCGGTAGCAGTGATCGCCACGCCGCAGCCATAACTGTGGGTCAACGCCACCACGTCATCGACGTGCGGGTATTTCGGCAGCAGCTCGTCCTTGATCCGTTTCACCGCGTGATTGAGCACGCCGGTGACGCACTGCACCGTGGTGGTGATGCCAAGAATATTGCGCGTGCCGACGGTGCCATCGGCGTTGCGATAGCCCTCGAAGGTGAAGCCTTCCAGCGGTGTTTGCGCGTCCGGCACCTCGGTGGACAGCGGCAAGCTGTCCAGCGGCGGCGCGGTGGGCATGCGCAGTTGATCTTCCTTGACCCAACTGCCACGGGGGATCCGCTGCAACGCGTAGCCAATGATTTGCCCGTAGCGAATGACCTGACCGCCCTCGGGAATATCCTCAAGCGTGACCTTGTGGCTCTGCGGGACAAAATCCACGGTCACCAGACCGTCGGCGAATTCGGTACCGGCCGGTACGCCTTGGTCGTTGACCACTACCACCACGTTGTCCCGCTCGTGCAGGCGGATGTAGCGCGGCGAGTCGGAATGTTCAATCAACTGCATGACGCCGCTCCTCAGGAATGCGCTTGAGACAATTTGCCGGTGGCTTCAGTACCGCCATTGGTTGGCGGCTCTTTGAGTACCACACGTTTGATCGGGCCGACGATCACCAGATAGCTGAACACCGCGACCAGTGCGTTGGCCCCGACGAACACCAGCGCCCATTTGAACGAACCGGTGGAGCTGATGATGTAGCCGATCACGATTGGCGTAGTGATCGACGCGATGTTACCGAAGGTGTTGAACAGGCCACCGCTCAGACCGGCGATCTGTTTTGGCGAAGTGTCGGAGACCACCGCCCAGCCCAGTGCACCAACGCCTTTGCCGAAAAACGCCAGGGCCATGAAGCCAACGACCATCCATTCAACATCGACATAGTTGCAGGCAACGATGCTGCTGGACACCAGCAGGCCGGCGATGATCGGCGCTTTACGGGCGAAGGTCAGCGAGTGGCCTTTACGCAGCAGGTAATCGGAAATCACCCCGCCGAGTACGCCACCGATGAAACCGCAGATCGCCGGCAACGAGGCAATGAAACCGGCCTTGAGAATGGTCATGCCACGCTCTTGCACCAGGTACACCGGGAACCAGGTCAGGAAGAAATAAGTAATGCCGTTGATGCAGTATTGACCCAGATACACGCCGAGCATCATGCGATTGGTCAGCAACTGGCGAATGTAATCCCACTTCGGACCGTCGGTTTTTTTGCCTTGCTTGACGTCCATGTCGACCATGCCGCCATTGTCGGCAATGAACTGCACTTCCGCTTCGTTGGCCATCGGGTGTTGGCGGGGGCTGTGGATAACCTTCAGCCAGATCCCCGAGAAGACGATGCCGAACAGGCCCATGACGATGAACACATGTTCCCAGCCAAAGCTGTAAACGATCCAGCCCATCAGCGGTGCAAACAACACGGTGGCAAAGTATTGCGCAGAGTTGAAGATCGCCGACGCGGTGCCGCGCTCAGCCGTTGGAAACCACGCGGCAACAATGCGTGCGTTGCCGGGGAACGATGGCGCTTCGGCCAGCCCCACCAGAAAGCGCAGCATGAACAGCGCCACAATGGCCGTGGACATGCCGAATTCACCGACAAAGCCTTGCAGCACGGTGAACAGCGACCAGGTGAAAATGCTCAGGGCATAGACTTTTTTCGAGCCGAAACGATCGAGGAGCCAGCCACCGGGAATTTGCCCGGCGACGTAGGCCCAACCGAATGCAGAGAAGATGTAGCCGAGGGTGACCGCGTCGATGCCGAGGTCTTTTTGCAGGCTGGAGCCGGCAATGGCGATCGTGGCGCGGTCGGCATAGTTGATCGTGGTCACCAGAAACAGCATGAGCAGGATCAAATAGCGGACGTGAGTCGGCTTGGAGGATTGCATGTAGATGTACTCCCACTGATTATTTTTATGCGCGGGTGAATCTTCTTTGGTGTTGCCTGTATTCCCTGTAGGAGCTGCCGAAGGCTGCGATCTTTTGATCTTGATCTTGAAAAACAGGATCAAAAGATCGCAGCCTTCGGCAGCTCCTACAGGGGTATTGCGTGTATCAGGAGCCCACGTAGGCGGTTTTCACCACGGTGTAGAACTCTTGCGCATAGCGGCCTTGCTCACGTGAGCCATAGGATGAACCCTTACGGCCACCGAACGGAACGTGGTAATCGACGCCGGCCGTCGGCAGGTTGACCATCACCATCCCGGCCTGGGAGTGGCGCTTGAAGTGGTTGGCGTACTTCAGCGAAGTGGTCGCAATACCCGCCGACAGACCGAACTCGGTGTCGTTGGCCATCGCCAGCGCAGCGTCGTAATCCGCCACACGAACGATGTTGGCCACCGGGCCGAAGATCTCTTCGCGGCTGATGCGCATCGATGCTTCGCTGTCGGCAAACAGAGTTGGCGCGAGGAAGTAGCCTTCGGTATCGCACGTCACCAGACCGCCACCGCTGACCAGACGCGCACCTTCGGACTGGCCGATGTCGATGTACTTCATGTCCTGTTCAAGCTGAGCTTGCGAAACCACCGGGCCGATATCGGTGCCGGATTTCAGCGCGTGGCCGACCTTGATCGACTTCATGCGTTCGGCCATGGCTTCGACAAACTTGTCGTGAATCCCGGCAGTCACGATCAAACGGCTCGACGCCGTGCAACGCTGGCCGGTGGAGTAGAACGCGCTCTGTACCGACAGCTCGACTGCTTGTTTGAGGTCGGCGTCGTCGAGAATGATCTGCGGGTTCTTGCCGCCCATTTCCAACTGCACCTTGGCCTGGCGCGAAACGCAGTTGACCGCGATCTGCCGGCCCACGCCGACAGAACCGGTGAAGCTGATGCCATCGACTTTCGGGCTGTTGACCAGCGCTTCACCCACCACGCGACCGCTGCCCATCACCAGGTTGAACACGCCGGCCGGGAAGCCTGCGCGGGAGATGATTTCGGCCAGCGCCCAGGCACAGCCCGGCACCAGATCCGCCGGTTTGAGCACCACACAGTTGCCGTAGGCCAGGGCCGGGGCGATTTTCCACGATGGAATCGCGATCGGAAAATTCCATGGGGTGATCAGACCGACCACGCCCAGCGCTTCGCGGGTCACTTCAACGTTGACACCTGGCCGCACCGACGGCACGTAGTCGCCGGACAGTCGCAGGCATTCACCGGCGAAGAATTTGAAGATATTGCCAGCGCGGGTCACTTCGCCGATGGCTTCAGGCAGGGTCTTGCCCTCTTCCCGGGCCAGCAGAGTGCCGAGTTCTTCACGACGGGCGAGGATTTCCGTACCGACTTTATCCAGCGAATCGTGGCGGGCCTGAATGCCCGAGGTCGACCAGGCCGGGAACGCCGCGCGGGCAGCCTCGATGGCCGCATTGACTTGGGCCAGATCAGCCTTGGCGTAATCGCCAATGGTGTCGCTCAGTTCGGACGGGTTGATGTTGGCCGAGTAATCGGCAGCGGCGACCCATTCGCCGTTGATGTAGTTGTCGAAACGTTTTGCATCTGCCACGGGATTGCCCTCGAATCTAAAAGCCTTCACGCAAAAAGCCGCTGATTGCTCAGCGGCCTCGCTTTTGTCGGGTGTTACTGCGCACCTTGCTTGTCGATCAGCGCAGCGAGCATTTCGTACTCTTCGCCCGTCAGATCGGTCAGCGGTGCACGCACTGGACCTGCGTCATAGCCGGCGATTTTTGCGCCTGCCTTGACGATGCTCACGGCATAACCGGCCTTGCGGTTACGAATGTCCAGGTACGGCAGGAAGAAGTCGTCGATGATCTTGCCGACGGTGGCGTGATCTTCACGGGCAATGGCGTGGTAGAAATCCATCGCGGTTTTCGGGATGAAGTTGAACACCGCCGAGGAGTAAACCGGCACGCCCAGCGCCTTGTAGGCAGCGGCGTAGACTTCGGCGGTCGGCAGGCCTCCCAGGTAGCTGAAGCGATCACCGAGGCGGCGACGGATCGACACCATCAACTCGATATCACCCAGGCCATCCTTGTAGCCGATCAGGTTCGGGCAGCGCTCGGCCAGACGTTCCAGCAGCGGAGCGGTCAGGCGGCAGACGTTGCGGTTGTAAACGACCACGCCGATGTTGACCGATTTGCACACCGCTTCAACGTGAGCGGCAACGCCGTCCTGACTCGCTTCGGTCAGGTAGTGCGGCAGCAGCAACAGGCCTTTGGCGCCCAGACGCTCGGCTTCCTGAGCGTACTCGATGGCCTGACGGGTCGAACCGCCGACACCGGCCAGAATCGGCACGCTGGTCGCGCAAGTGTCGACCGCGGTCTTGATGATTTCCGAATATTCGCTGGCTGCCAGGGAGAAAAATTCACCGGTGCCGCCCGCCGCGAACAGAGCCGAAGCGCCATACGGAGCCAGCCATTCCAGACGTTTGATGTAGCCCGCGCGGTTGAAATCGCCCTGCGCGTTGAAATCGGTCACCGGGAAGGACAGCAGGCCGGCAGAGAGGATGGACTTCAGTTCTTGTGGATTCATTATTCGAACACCCTGAGTAGCAATATTTTTGTGAATAGACCATTCAGCGCTCGCTGAAGTTGTAGGTCATCGTACAACTTAAAAGATAACCGTCAACTGCATTTCATCGCTGACAGGCACTTTTTGTCGGACAAGATTCTTTCTTGACGTAGGAAATTTCTCGGCTAGGCTCGATTTAGCTGTATATACATACAGCCAAATAAGAATCTACCGACGACATATCAAGGAGAAAGAAATGTCCGGACTTCACCCGAAACCTCAGGAAAAACCCAAACCGGTCATCGCCCGTTTTGATGCTCTGTTTACTGAAACCGGCATCGCATTCAGCGCCGACAATGCGCATCTGGTGCTGCACATCGCCGACGCTCACAGCGATGTCGAACCGGTCGCTGCCCTCCCCGGCAATGCCTTGAAAGGCAGGCCGCAAGCACGCTTCGAGGGCGGTGAGCACACGGCTATCGGCGATAACACGCTGTTGCGCTTTGTCGAAAATGCGCAACCGCTGCTCGCGCAAAATGTGCCATTGCATCTGCCCAATGGCCTGTCGCTGACTTACGGCCAGGTGCTGGCACTGGGCGGTGATTTCTACGGCATTCCTGATCGCCCGGTCAGCGAAGGCGCCACCCCGGTGGATCGCCTGCAACGCTTCAACGCAGCCTTCGACTCCCTTGCGGTACTGCCTGCCGCGCGTGCCGAAGCCACACAGATTCTCGCGGTCATGCAAAAGGAGATCGACGCGGTTAAACAGGCAATCAAGGACGGCAAACAACCACACGAAGCCTACGATGCGCTGGGAGATACGTTGTCCGAAGAGTGGAACAAGATCACCGGCGGCGGCAGTTTCGTCTCCGCGCTGTTCCCGCTCGGGCGTTACCTGAAACTGGCGGCCAACAATGCCGACCATTTTGGCGAATGGGCGAAGCTTGCCTACATCGCCGGGCACACCGCAGCGCTGCAAACGGCTATCGCTGCTCGCGCCAATCACGATGAACAACAATTGGAACGGGCCTACGCCATGAACGCGTTTGCCGACCACTTCCTCACCGACCTGTTTTCCTCCGGCCACTTGCGGGTGCCGCGCAAGGAACTCGCTGCGGTGGTGACCCCGAGTGATCTGGGCTCGCTGATCACCCGGTTCATGCACGACGAGGACAGCAAGTTCGGTCTCAAGGTGCGCAACGGGCATGGCGATCAATGGCGGGCCTATGGCGACAAACGCTACTTCGACGCGACCGACGCCGACAACCGCACTCAAGTCAATCAAGCGGTACAGACCTCCGCCGACGAGGTATTCGCCGCCTACCTCAGCGGCAACCTGCCCGCGCCTTCGGCGTTCACCGCACTGCAACGCCTGCCGGACCTGACGGCGGTGTTGAATCCGGCGAACAACTTTTCACCACTGTTCCGCACCGAGGGCAGCAAGGTGCTGCGCCGCAAGGACGTCAACAACCTCAACGACAGCGCCACCGTCGACGACTGGTGGGGCTGGAGCACTTACCTGCTGCTCAAGGACTACCACCCGACCGGCAACGTCAATTAAGGAGAGATGCAATGACGATCAAATTGAAACTCGAACTGGCCTCGGGCCAATCGCTGAAGGGTGCGCCGCTGGAACTGTTGCTCAAAGGCCAGTCGATTGCCCGTGCAACCGTGGATGCCCAAGGCTACGCAGTCTTTGATGCCAAACCCGCCGCCGGCCCCCTCGCCGTAAGGGTCGATCGCTCAATCCTGCCGCCACACTGACACCCCCCTCCTGTAGGAGCTGCCGCAGGCTGCGATCTGTTGATCTTGCTTTTAAAAACAAAGTCAAAAGATCGCAGCCTGCGGCAACTCCTACAGGGGGCTTTGAAATGGCTGGAAATGAACGGTTTAAAACACGCTTTGCGAAAGGCTTTTACTGTGAAGCACCGCCGTGAATGGATCACGGCCCACTTCGCACGGAGAGCGACCCCCTCATGATTTTTGCCTCGCCAACACTCCCGCAATGTCTGCCGCATTCGCCAGAAACGGCCACCGTGAACATGTCCCTGCTGAGCGACGACCTGATCATTCAGGTGCCGGACTCAACCGACATTCCAGCGAACTGGGAGGTGTATCCGATACTTGGGGCTGACCCCGAAGAGCCCGACTGGGAGGGCCGGCAACAAGCGACCGGCATTTGGCACGACGTCAGTGAAGACGCTTTGAAACTCAATGGCATCGAGTTGCGCATCCCCAGGGACGCACTCGAAACGTACCTGCATCAGGAGATCGAACTGCGCTACAAATTCGTCGATGAGTCCAGCATGGACCCATATTCTGAACCTCTGAGACTCACCATCGAAAGTTGATGATCAGCCCTGCGCCTGTGCCTCTTCATGGGCCTGGCGCAGTCTTTCGCGGCTGTTGGTCAAATGCAGGCGCATGGCCGCGCGGGCCGCATCGGAATCCTGACGGGCAATCGCCTCGTAGATTTCTTCGTGCTCGCGGCTCAGTCGGTTCATGTAGTGCTGCTGATCATCATGGGCCAGACGTGCCGAATTCAGCCGCGTGCGCGGAATGATGCTGGTGCCCAGGTGGGTCATGATGTCGGTGAAGTAGCGGTTGCCGGTGGACAGCGCGATTTCCAGGTGGAAAGCGAAGTCCGAGGCAACGGCGTCACTGGCGTGGGCAACGCTGTCGTTCAACGCATCGAGCGCGGCGCGCATGGTCGCCAGTTGCTCGGGGCTACGGCGTTGCGCGGCAAGACCGGCGGACTCCACTTCAAGGCTGATACGTAGTTCAAGAATCGCCAACACGTCACGCAGCGTGACCACCGTGGCCGGATCGATGCGAAAGCCACTCGGGCTCGGTGTGTCGAGCACGAAAGTGCCGATGCCGTGGCGGGTTTCTACTTGGCCAGCGGCCTGCAACCGGGAAATCGCC
Source organism: Pseudomonas sp. TH06 (assembly GCF_016651305.1). Taxonomy (GTDB): domain Bacteria; phylum Pseudomonadota; class Gammaproteobacteria; order Pseudomonadales; family Pseudomonadaceae; genus Aquipseudomonas. The sequence continues at coordinate 433,070 of NZ_JAEKEC010000001.1, forward strand.
TCGCGCACCACCGTGCGGCTGACGCCATGGGCTTCCATGATCGCCGACTCGGTGGGCAGCTTGTCGCCGCGCTTGAGCAGGCCATCACGGATCTGCTCGCTCAGCACCGTGACCAGTTCCTGAGCCAGGCTGCGGCGCTTGCGGGGGAGCCGCGGGGTGTTGATCGGATTTTCCATGGTGTGCATTTTGTCTCGAGAGTTCGGCGTGCGGGCATCATAGCGCAAGCGGGTTGTACGATCACTGATCGGCTCACATCGCTTCATGTAGGAGTGAGCCTGCTCGCGATGACGTCAGCACATTCAGCATCAATGTGACTGACAGAGCGCTATCGCGAGCAGGCTCACTCCTACAGGGGTTAGCGGCGATCAGGCAGTTACGGTCTGTTCAACCAGGTGGCCACTGTCGATCCGCACATGCCGTGGGTGGAAACGCTTGAGGCTGCTGCGATGACCGACGCTGACAATACTCAACCCCGGCAACTGATCGATCAGTGCCTGATACAGCGTCGCTTCGTCTTCCTCGTCCATCGCCGACGTCGCTTCGTCCATGTACAGCCATTGCGGCGCGTAAAGCATTGCGCGGGCAAAAGCCAAACGTTGTTGTTCGCCCGGAGAGAGCATGCGTTGCCAGTGATTGGCCTCGTCCAGTCGCGCGACCAGATGCGGCAAGCGGCAGGTTTCCAGCACTTGTGCATAACGTTCCGGCGCGTAGGTGTCGCCCGGTTGTGGATAACTCAACGCCTCACGCAAGGTACCGATCGGCAGATAGGGTTTCTGCGGCAGGAACAGATAACGTGCCGCCGGCAAGCGAATATTGCCGTGCCCCGCCGGCCACAAATGCCCCATCGCCCGCAGTAACGTCGACTTGCCGCTGCCGGAACGGCCGCTGAGCATGACCCGCTCGCCCGGCTCGACGGTCATGTCGGCGTTGGTCAGCAGATGACGACCGTCGGCCAGATCCAGTCCCAGGTTGTGCACCTTCAATTCACTGCCCTGATTTTTCACGTCGATGGCCGGCGTACGCTCTTCGTTGTCGGTCATGGCCTGACGGAAACTCAGCAGACGATCACAAGTGGCGCGCCAGGACGCGAGGCTCTGGTACGCACTGATAAACCAGCTGAAACTCTCTTGGACGTTGCCGAATGCCGAGCTGATCTGCATCAGCTCACCCAGCTCGATCTTGCCGGCGAGGTATCGCGGCGAAGCAACGATGAACGGGAAAATGATGGCTGCCTGGCTGTAACCGGCGGTGAAGAAGGTCAGGCGCTTGGACACTTTCATGATGTCCCAGAAATTGTGCCAGACATTCCCGAAGCGAGCGCTCAAGCGACGATTCTCGTTCGGCTCGCCGTTGTACAAGGCAATGCTTTCGGCATTCTCGCGAATCCGCACCATGGAAAAACGCAGGTCGGCTTCGAAGCGTTGTTGTTGGTTGTTCAGACCGATCAAACGACGACCGATCAAATGTGTCAGCCAGCTACCCACCACGGCGTACACCAGCACGCACCAGAACATGTAGCCGGGAATGGTGATGCCATAGACTTCGATGCTGCCCGACACGCCCCACAAAATGATCGAGAAAGACACCAGGCTGACAATATTGCGCAGCAACCCGATGCCCAGTTCAAGGGTGTTGGAGGTGAAGTTGTTAAGGTCTTCGGAAATCCGCTGGTCCGGGTTATCGGTGTAACCACCCTGCTCCAGCTGGTAGTAATTCTTGTCGGCAAGCCAACGGGAAAAATGCTTTTCGGTAAGCCATGCCCGCCAGCGAATCGTCAGCATCTGCGTCAGATAGAGCCGATACACCGCACCGATAATCGCCACGGCCGCAATGCCGCAAAAATACAGAATCAAGCGCCAGAATGCCGCTTCGTCCTTCTTTTGCAGGGCGTTGTAGAAATCCTTGTACCAGGTGTTGAACCACACCGAGATGCCCACGCTGAGCAGCGAGAGCGCGATCACCGCAATCAGTAACGTCCAGGCCTTGCCCTTCTCTTCACTGCGCCAATAGGGCGTGATGATCGCCCACACCTTGCGAAAAAACTGCCCGCGCACAGCATCGTTGACCGCGGAATATTCAGCGTTCTGATTCATGGATAAGGCTCGATATAGAAAAGAACAGACACGCACCGATCATAGTAGATCGGTGCGTTTTATCGCGAGGACTGGCGATAGTCGTTCAGCGCAGGTTCAGCGACGAACCGGGCGCTTCTGCAGTTTGCGCTGCAGAGTGCGACGGTGCATGCCCAGGGCGCGGGCAGTGGCGGAGATGTTGCCTTCGTGTTCGGTGAGCACGCGCTGAATGTGTTCCCACTGCAGGCGGTCGACCGACATCGGGTTTTCCGGCACCAGACTGTCGAGGTCGGCGTGCTCGGAAAGCAGCGCGGCCAGCACGTCGTCGGCATCGGCCGGTTTGCACAGGTAGTTGCAGGCGCCGCGCTTGATCGCCTCGACCGCCGTGGCAATGCTCGAATAACCGGTGAGGATTACCACGCGCATTTCCGGGTCCAGCTCCAGCAACTTCGGCAGCAGTACCAGACCGGAGTCGCCGTCCATTTTCAGGTCCAGCGCTGCGTAATCAGGCAGATCGGCCTGGGCGATGGTCAGGCCTTCCTCGGCGGAACCGGCGGTGCTGACGCGAAAGCCACGGCGAGCCATGGCACGGGCCATGACTCGGGTGAACGTTGCGTCGTCGTCGACCAGCAGCAAATGCGGCAGTTCTTCGCCTTCGACTTGGATTTCGTCACTCATGTTGGTCTCCTCGGGCGCCGTGAGGCAGGCGCAGCTCGGTGAGCGTGCCGCCTTCTTCATGACTATAGAGTTTCACTGAGCCGCCGGCGCGTGTCACGCTGGCCTTGCTCAAAAACAGGCCCAGGCCGAAACCTTTGCCCTTGGTGGTAAAAAACGGTTTGCCGATCTGTTCGGCGATGGCCAGCGGCACACCGGCACCGTGATCGCGAATGCTGATGGTCACGGTTTCCGCGTCCCAGTCCAGCGTCACCTTGAGGTTTTCCGGGCAGGCGTCGGCGGCGTTGTTGAGCAGATTCAACAGCGCCTGAGTCAAATCCGGCGGCGGCGCCATGCGCGGCACGGTGCCCTGGCCGAGACGATGGAAACGATAACTGGCTTCCGGGCGCATCAAGTGCCAGCGATTCAGCGCTTCGTCGAGCCATTGGGTGACATCCTGCATCTCGACCGCCAGACGACGATTGGCCTCGGCGGCGCGCACCAGTTGCTGCAAGGTCTCTTTGCAGAGTTTGACCTGATCCTGCAGCACCTTCAGATCGTCCTGCAACATCGGATCGTGATGATCCTGCTGCATCTCCTTGAGCAGCACACTCATGGTCGCCAGTGGCGTACCCAGTTCATGCGCGGCACCGGCCGCTTGCGTGGCGACCGCGAGCAACTGCTGATCGCGCAGGCCTTCTTCGCGGCGAATCGCGCGTAATTCTTCCTGACGGCGCAGCTCTTCGGCCATGCGTGCAGCGAAGAAGGTGATCACCGCTGCGGCCAGCGCGAAGCTCAGCCACATGCCATAGATCTGCAGGTTTTCGCGAGCGACCGGCAGGGTCTCCAGTGGATAGAAACGCGTCAGCATCACGGTGTACAGCGCCAGCGCGATGCCGGACAGAATCACCGAATAGCGCCACGGCAGCGTCACCGCGGCGATGGTCAGCGGCACCAGATAATAGGAAACGAACGGATTGGTCGAGCCGCCGGAGAAATACAGCAGTGCGCTGTGAATCACCAGATCACACGCCAGTTGCAGCGCGTATTCGAGTTCAGTCACCGGCCACGACGTGCGCAAACGCACGGCGGTGAACACGCACAGCAGCGTCGAACAGCCGAGGGTCATCGCTAGTTGCACCCATGGCAACGGCAACAGTTGCAGCCAATAGGCCAGGCCAACGGAACCGGCCTGCGCGGCGAGCACCAAAGTGCGGATGAAAGTCAGCCGCCAGAGGTTCTGGCGAGTGGCGGAAGTCAGTTGTACGGGGGCGAGCATGAGCTCTCCTGATGAGCGCTCCAGGCGGATCGCACGGAGTATAACCAAGCCACGCCCTCGAGAGGCGAAAGTGCGGCAAACGACCACATGGCGCAGACAGCAAAATCGTCTACGCCGCCCCCAACTTCTCAATGAGTTGAGTCCGATTGTGGCGAGGGGATTTATCCCCGATGGGTGGCGAAGCCGCCCCAAATCATGCGACCTCATTTAACCAGACATACCGCGTCAGCCGGATTTGCGACTGCTGCGCAGCCGATCGGGGCGGTGCGACGTTTCGCTAAATCCCCTCGCCACAAAAACTTTCTCGACTTGGGGTCAGCGGTGAGCCGGGGTATCTGTATAGAAGTTGTAACTGGGCGAACCGGATCATAAAAGCTAGAGTCTGATGGTTTCACGCAGGCCCCCAACCAACACCTGCGCCCTCATCAAGGAGCCTTCATGCACACATTTCGCCGCAGCGCCGCCCTTCTCGCCCTGACCGTCGGCAGCGTCGCCAGCCTTCCGGCCCTGGCCGCCGATGAGCTGCACTACAACCAGATTTCCCTGCGCGCCGAAGTCAGCACGGAAGTGGCCCGCGACCTGATGATCGTGACCCTCTACACCGAAGAGCAAAACACTGACCCTGCCAAACTCGCCGCCGACGTCAGCACCACGATGAACAAGGCACTGGCCCAGGCCAAGCAAGTCAAAGACATCACCCTGCGCCAGGGCAGCCGCAACAGCTACCCGATCTACGACACCAAGGGCCAGAAAATCACCGGCTGGCGCGAACGCGCCGAACTGCGTCTGGAAAGCCCCGACTTCGCCGCCCTGTCCAAACTCACCGGCGAACTGCTGACCGACCTGAAAATGGGCGGCATGGACTTCGCCATCGCCGACCCGACCCGCAAGGCCAGCGAAGACAAGCTGCTGAAAGAAGCCGTCACCGCCTTCAAGGCCCGCGCGCAACTGGCCACCGACGCACTGGGCGGCAAGGGTTACAAAATCGTCAACCTGAACCTCAACAGCAACGGTTATCCACAACCGTACATGCGCGCGCCGATGATGATGAAAGCGGCGGCCATGGATTCCGCGCCGGTGACGCCTGAAGTTGAAGCGGGTACGAGCCAGGTCAGCATGACGGCTGATGGCTCGATTGAAGTGCTGATGCAGTGAATTGATGTGAGCTGAATGAAAAACCGGCGATCAGTGAATGATCGCCGGTTTTTTTGTGCCTGGGATTTTTGGTGACTCATCTGGCGCCATCGCGAGCAGGCTCACTCCTACAGGGGTAACGCATTCCAAATGTAGGAGTGAGCCTGCTCGCGATGAACGATAACGCGGTCTCAAGTCTGCGGATCAACCCGATCCAACGCCCGATTCACCGCCAGTTCAGCCAGCATGATTATCTGCTGAATCCCCAACACCGTATTGCGCTGCAGACCGCTCAGCTCATTGGCGAAGTTGCTGGCCGCAGCACTGGCCGAGGCCAGCGATTCACAGGCGTGGGCCAGCAGGCTTTCGGTATCGACATTGGGGCAGACCATGAACATCGTGCTGGGTTGGCGCGACTTTGTGGGCTGGGAACAGAGATAGAAATCGAGGGCGCGCTTGATGGCTTCGCGGTTTCGGGCGAGGTCTTCGTCGCGGAGGGCTTCTTCGAGAGGGGTTGGTTTTTCTTCGGGAGGATCTGGAACTGGCTTAGTCATTTTCGTTACCTGTAGTGAGGCCAACCCCTCCGCCGTTTCTCACACGACGAAAGGTGGCAGCAATGTGCGGGGTGAGAAAACCGGACACAGGCACCCGGCCAGACCGAAGTCTGCCCGCACACAGCCGCCATAACGCAATTACAGACAGCGAATAAGCTGCCGGCAATTATGCTGATATTGACGCTATGCCTGTAGTTTTTTACACCGGGTTCTCACACCCGATCGCTGAACATTCAGCGACGTCCCAAGCCTAGAGAGCCCACGTCCGACGGACAACCTGAAAACCTTGTGGGAAGGTTCTGGTAATTCGATACACATTTAAACAGCTCAAATAATCGGGCGACGGGGCGGGCCTCTTCGCGAGCAGGCTCACTCCTACAATTGGTTCGCGTGCAGTCTGCAAGAGATTGGTCGGCTTTCAGGCCGCCATCGCTGGCAAGCCAGCTCCCACAGGTAAGCAACAGCAAGATCAAAAGATCGCAGCCTTCGGCAACGCCTACAGAGGCGACAAGTACACCCCGCACGCGGCGCATGCCGCCCCACTCAATAGGCCGAGTGGCAGCTCGCCTGCTTTTGATCTTGATCCACGGGCGACATCGGAAGGCTGAGTGGAGGGATTCATCCGGGGGTGGGAGCGCAGCGACCGTTCGACGAAGTCGAACACATCGAGAGGAGGTGCAGCGCAGCAAACCGTAAGCGATGCCCCCGGATGGATCCCGGAGCGAAGGAACCCCGAGCCCCAGCGAGCGGGCCGCACGTAGGAGCAAGCCTTTTTTTGCTTACTTTTTTGAGGCGTTTGTCAAAAAAGTGAGTCGCCGTCAGGGCGAAACCCTAAGCAGCCATCACCGCAGCAACGGATATGTACCCGACAAAAGCCGCCACATATACCGAGATAGACACTCCCGCAGGAAAAACGATATTTCCGGACACCCCCAAATCCCCGCTACCCTCAAAAACCACCACCTCCAATATCCCCGGGGACTCCATGCCAAGATCCACCCTCAAACCGCTCCTGATCTCCCTGGCCCTGGCCACAACCGCCCCGCTAGCAAACGCCGCCACAACACTCGTTTATTGCTCCGAAGCCAGCCCCGCAGGCTTCGACCCCAGCCAATACACCAGCGGCACCGACTTCGACGCCTCCGCCGAAACCGTCTTCAACCGCCTCACCCAATTCCAGCGCGGCGGCACCGACATCGAACCCGGCCTGGCGACAAAATGGGACGTCTCCAGCGACGGCCTGGAATACACCTTCCACCTGCGCCAAGGCGTGAAATTCCACACCACGGAATACTTCACCCCAACCCGCGATTTCAACGCCGACGACGTACTCTTCACCTTCCAGCGCCTGCTCGACCCGGAAAACGCCTTCCGCAAGGCCTACCCCGCCGAGTCGCCGTACTTCACCGACATGGGCCTCAACACCACGATCAAATCGGTAGAAAAACTCGACGACAATACCGTGCGCTTCAACCTCAACAACGTCGACGCCGCGTTCGTGCAAAACCTCGCCATGAGTTTCGCCTCGGTGCAATCCGCCGAATACGCCGCCCAACTGCTGATGGAAGGCAAAGCCGCCGACCTCAACCAGAAACCCATCGGCACCGGCCCGTTCGTGTTCAAGCGCTACCAGAAGGATTCACAAATCCGCTACGCCGCCAACAAGGCCTACTGGAAACCCGAAGACGTAAAAATCGACAACCTGATCTTCTCGATCACCCCGGACGCCGCCGTACGCCTGCAGAAACTCAAGACCGGCGAATGCCAGGTCAGCGGCTACCCACGCCCGGCCGACATCGAAGTCATGGAAAAAGACCCGAACCTGCGCGTACTCAAACAGGCCGGTTTCAACCTCGGCTTCCTCGCCTACAACACCACTCACCCGCCGCTTGACCAACTGAAGGTGCGCCAGGCCCTGGACATGGCCATCGACAAACCGGCGATCATTAAAGCCGTGTACCAAAGTGCCGGCCAGTTGGCACAAAACGCCTTGCCGCCGGCGCAATGGTCCTTCGACCCGAACATCAAAGACGCGCCGCACGACCCGGCGAAAGCCCGGGCGCTACTTAAAGAAGCCGGGGTTGCACCCGGTACAACCATCAACCTCTGGGCGATGACAGTGCAGCGCGCCTCGAATCCGAATGCACGGATGTCGGCGCAAATGATCCAGCAGGATTGGGAAAAAATCGGCATCAAGGCCAACATCGTCAGCTACGAATGGGGCGAGTACATCAAGCGCGCGAAAAATGGCGAACACGACGCGATGATCTATGGTTGGACAGGTGACAACGGTGACCCCGACAACTGGCTCGGTGTGCTCTATAGCTGCGCGGCGGTGAAAGGCAGCAACTACGCCAAATGGTGCGATCCGGCTTACGACAAACTGGTGCAACAGGCCAAGGTGTCTACCGATAAAACGCAGCGGGTAAAACTGTATCAACAGGCGCAATTGATACTTAAACAACAAGTGCCGATCACCCCGATTGCCAACTCCACGGTGTTCCAGCCGCTGCGCAAGGAGGTCACTGACTTCCGCATCAGCCCGTTTGGTCTAACCCCGTTCTACGGCGTGGGTATAAATAAGTAACACCGAGCCCCAAGGCGGCGCGCACAACGTGACCGGCGCACCGTTTTGGGGCTCCATTTGCACCGTAAAAACCACCCGCAAACGGTCAAATGCGTCAGAAGTTATACCGATGCGACATTAAGGTACGTTCGTGCCACCGTTTGACGCCGCCGAGCGCTCTGGATCTTGCATTGGGTATGGCCCCTGCATAAGTATCCGCAGGCACGACTCACGAGGTCGTACCTCAAATCAAAAAATGACAACAAATCATGAGGCCAACATGCTTAAACACGCGGTCATTCCGTTTTTAGTCGGCGCAGGCTTGTTAGCCTCCGCACCATTCGCATCCGCTGCGACTAACCTGGTGTTCTGCTCCGAAGGGAGCCCGGCCGGATTCGACCCAGGCCAGTACACCACCGGAACCGACTTCGACGCCTCAGCTGAAACCATGTTCAACCGTCTGACCCAGTTCGAGCGCGGCGGCACCGCCGTGATTCCTGGTCTGGCGACCAAGTGGGACATTTCCGATGACGGCCTGACTTACACCTTCCACCTGCGTGAAGGCGTCAAGTTCCACACCACCCCGTACTTCAAGCCGACCCGTGAGTTCAACGCCGACGACGTGCTGTTCACCTTTAATCGCATGATTAACAAGGATGACCCGTTCCGTAAGGCGTACCCGACCGAATTCCCGTACTTCACCGACATGGGGATGGACACCAACATCACCAAGATCGATAAAGTCGACGACCACACCGTCAAGTTCACTCTGAAAGAAGTTGATGCCGCGTTTATCCAGAACATGGCCATGAGCTTCGCGTCGGTGCAATCCGCCGAGTACGCTGCTCAGCTGCTCAAGGAAGGCAAGGCTGCCGACATCAACCAGAAGCCGATCGGCACTGGTCCGTTCGTATTCAAGAGCTACCAGAAAGATTCCAACATCCGTTACACCGGCAACAAGGAATACTGGAATCCTTCGGACGTGAAGATCGACAACCTGATCTTCGCCATCACCACCGACCCGTCGGTACGTATTCAGAAGCTGAAAAAGAACGAGTGCCAAGTCACCCTGTTCCCGCGTCCAGCCGACCTGAAAGCGCTGAAAGAAGACAAAACCCTGAAGATGCCTGACCAGGCCGGCTTCAACCTGGGCTACATCGCCTACAACGTGATGGACAAGGTCAAGGGCAGCAACGAGCCGAACCCGCTGGCAGACCTGCGCGTTCGCCAGGCGCTGGACATGGCGGTGAACAAGCCACAGATCATCGATTCGGTTTACCAGGGCGCGGGCCAACTGGCCGTCAACGCCATGCCGCCGACCCAGTGGTCTTACGACACCACGATCAAAGATGCCAAGTACGACCCTGAGAAAGCTAAACAGCTGCTCAAGGAAGCCGGCGTCAAGGAAGGCACCGAGATCGTTCTGTGGGCGATGCCGGTACAGCGTCCGTACAACCCGAACGCCAAGCTGATGGCCGAAATGCTCCAGTCCGACTGGGCCAAGATCGGCTTGAAAGTGAAGATCACCAGCTACGAATGGGGCGAGTACATCAAGCGTTCCAAAGGTGGCGAGAACCAGGCCATGATCATTGGCTGGAGCGGTGACAATGGTGATCCGGACAACTGGCTCAACGTTCTGTTCGGCTGCGACTCGCTGAGCGGCAACAACTTCTCCAAGTGGTGCGACAAGAAGTTCGACGGCCTCGTCAAGGAAGCCAAGCGCACAACCGACCAAGGTAAGCGCACCGAACTGTACAAAGAGGCGCAACACGTCCTCAAAGATGCAGTCCCTATGACACCTATCGCTCACTCGACGGTGTATCAACCCATGCGCGCCAACGTGCAGGACTTCAAGATCAGCCCATTCGGCTTGAACTCCTTCTACGGCGTCAGCGTCAGCAACTAAAAGAGACAGCGGCGACGTTTTCAGCGTCGCCGCTGTTTTTTTCTGCCGATTAGTTAGGAATTTGCCTACAGCTGTTTCCACCCTGCCTATCCAGGGAGATACAGGCTCTGTTGCCTTTTCCTACGAGTCTTTAGGACTCAACGCATTTACTGCCAGACCCACGGCTCTTACCGTCGGGTTCTGACCAGTGACTGCGTGGGCTAACGGTTTGCTGTACGTACTGGTTTGAGCTCGATGCAGCCACAACGTCCCTGGACGGGACCGCGGTGCATCGAAACACACAAAAAAAGAGGGAGCGTCATGCGCCATACCTTGGTTTTTTCCGCATTGCTGGGCGCCGGCCTGTTGGCCGCCACGTCCGCCAGCCACGCCGCCAGCAACAGTCTGGTGTTCTGCTCCGAAGGCAGCCCGGCGGGTTTTGATACCGCGCAATACACGACGGCCACCGATAACGACGCCGCCGAGCCGCTGTACAACCGACTGGTCGAGTTCGAAAAAGGCGCGACCAATGTCGTACCGGGCCTGGCCACCAAGTGGGATATTTCCGAGGATGGTCTCAAGTACACCTTTCACCTACGTGAAGGTGTGAAATTTCATACAACGCCGTACTTCAAACCTACTCGCGATTTCAACGCCGACGACGTGCTGTTCACGTTTAACCGCATGCTCGATCCGCAACAGCCATTCCGTAAGGCTTATCCGACCGAGTTCCCGTATTTCAACGGGATGAGCCTGAACAAGAACATCGCCAAGGTCGAAAAAACCGGGCCGCTGACCGTGGAGTTCACGCTCAACAGCGTCGACGCCGCGTTCATCCAGAACATTGCCATGAGCTTCGCCGCCATCCTGTCCGCCGAATACGCCGACAAACTATTGGCCGAAGGCAAGCCGAGCGACATCAATCAGAAGCCGATCGGCACCGGGCCGTTCGTGTTCAAGAGCTACCAGAAAGACTCGAACATCCGTTACACCGGCAACCCGCATTACTGGGACCCGAGCCGGGTCAAGTTGAAGAATCTGATTTTCGCGATCAACACCGACGCCTCTGTGCGCGTGCAGAAGCTCAAGGCTGGCGAATGCCAGATCACCCTGCATCCGCGCCCGGCCGATGTCGAAGCGCTGAAAACCGATCCAAAACTGCAACTGATCTCCAAACCGGGCTTCAACCTCGGTTACATCGCCTACAACGTGCGCCACAAACCGTTCGACCAGCTCGAAGTGCGTCAGGCGCTGGACATGGCGGTGAATAAACAAGGAATTCTCAACGCTGTTTATCAGGGTGCCGGTCAACTGGCGGTCAACGCCATGCCACCGACCCAGTGGTCTTACGACGACAGCATCAAAGACGCTGCCTACAACCCGGAAAAAGCCAAAGAGCTGCTCAAGGCTGCCGGCGTCAAGGAAGGCACCGAGATCACCCTGTGGGCGATGCCGGTGCAACGACCCTACAACCCCAACGCCAAACTGATGGCCGAAATGCTCCAGGCTGACTGGGCGAAGATCGGTCTGAAAGTGAAGATCGTCAGCTATGAATGGGGCGAGTACATCAAGCGCACCAAGAATGGCGAGCACGACATCAGCCTGATCGGCTGGACCGGTGACAACGGTGATCCGGACAACTGGCTGGGCACGCTGTACAGCTGCGACGCCATTGGCGGCAACAACTACTCCATGTGGTGCGACCCGGCTTACGACAAGCTGGTCAAAGAGGCCAAGGTCGTCACCGACCGTGACCAACGCACCGTGCTCTACAAACAGGCCCAGCAATTGCTTAAACAGCAAGTGCCGATCACGCCTGTCGCCCACTCGACGGTCAACCAGCCGTTAAGCACACGGGTTGAAGGGTTCAAGGTGAGCCCCTTCGGCCGCAACGTGTTCTCGGGTGTCAGTATCGATTAACCCAACCGATTAGCCGCAACGCTGAGGGGCGCTGTCTAGCCCCTCACGCAAGCGCTTTGCCGAAATTCGCCAATCTGGCCTTTTGCAAACGTTTGCGATGTGTGAATGAGTTCTAAACCAAATAACCGGCATACCAAAAAAGCCGGCATAAAAAGAAAGTAAAGGAGCTTCACCCATGAAACTGAGCAGCACCGCGATACTGGCCCTGGCCATCAGCAGCATCACCGCCACGGCGTACGCAGAACCTGTTAGTCAGGAGTTCGTCCCTACCACGTTGGCCGGCAGTAGCGCCCAAAGCGAGGCCAAAGGCTTTATCGATGGACAAAGCCTGGGCGGCACCACGCGTAACTGGTATGCCAATGAACTGCGTCGTCGTGACGACAGTTTCAGCTACGTGAAAAACAGCGACAAAGACACCTCGCCAGTGGTGAGAACCAAGACCCCGCGCCGTATCAACTGGGTTCAAGGCACCATCGTCAACTACACCTCGGGCTTCACCCAAGGCACCGTTGGCGTCAGCACCGAAGTCGCCGCTTACAACGCCATCGTTCTGGACCGCGACCGCAAGGACATCGCCGGCGGTTCCAACCGTACCCTGGCACACTCCGACGGCGACGCCGTTGACCAGTGGAGCAAACTGGGTCTGGCCAACGTCAAATTCCGCGTGTCGAACACTACCCTGACTGCCGGTCGCCAGAACTTCAGCACACCAATCGTCGATGTCATCGGCAACCGTCCGCTGCCTTCGAGCTTTGAAGGTATCAGCCTGCACAGCGAAGAATTGAACAACCTGTCGTTCGACCTGGCCGGTTTCGACCGCGTCTCGCCACGTACCGAACAGAGCCTGTCGAAATTCCGCTCCGAGTACGGCGCCAATGGCGAAGAAACCGACAAGGTCTACACCGCTGGTGTGAACTACCAGCCGCTCAAGAGCCTGAAAACCAGCCTCTACGTAGCCAACGTCGAAGATTTCTGGAACCAGTACTACTTCGGCGGCACCCACGAACTGGGTGACAGCCAGGTGCTGAGCCTGACCACCGGCCTGAACTACTACAAGACCGTCGACGAAGGCAAAAAGTTGATGGGTAACATCGACAACGATACCTACTCGCTGTCGTTGGGCCTGGCTCACCAGGCCCACAGCCTGACCTTCTCGTACCAGCAAGTGAACGGTAACGAATACTTCGACTACCTGCACGAAACCAACGGCATCTACCTGGCCAACTCCCTGCTGTCGGACTTCAACGGCCCGAACGAGAAATCCTTCCAGATCGCCTACGGCATCAACATGGCCGAGTACGGGGTTCCAGGTCTGAAGTTCAACATCTATCAGGCTCGCGGTTGGGGCATTGACGGTACTCACTACCGTGGCACGGCTTACACCATTCCAGATGACAAGCGCGGCGACCTGAGCCTGATGGACGGCGAATCGCACTACGAATACGGCATCGGTGCTTCCTATGCCGTGCAGAGCGGCCCGCTCAAGGCCACTGCGATTCGCGCGACGTACACCACTCACCGCGCCAGCGAGCATCAGGCTGACGGCAACATCAACGAGTTCCGTCTCGTGACCACCATTCCATTCAACATCCTGTAAAAACCGCCAACCGACGGCTGACTCAGTGACGAGTCGGCCGTTCGGTTTTTGTCTTCAACCGATTGCAGAGGGTTATCGATGAAAATGCTTCCCCTACGTGCGGCCGTCGCTGCCGCGTTGTTGAGCGCCGCCATCGGCGTCTCGGCCAAACCCTTGGTGGTCTGCACCGAAGCCAGTCCGGAAGGCTTCGACATGGCCCAATACACAACTGCAGTCACAGGTGATGCGGTTTCCGAAACCATTTTCAACCGCTTGGTGGGCTTCAAGCCTGGCACCACCGAAGTAATCCCGTCACTCGCCGAATCCTGGGAGATCAGCGATGACGGCTTGAGCTACACCTTCCATCTGCGCAAAGGCGTCAAGTTTCACACCACCGAATACTTCAAGCCGAGCCGCGACTTCAACGCCGACGACGTGGTCTGGAGCTTCCAGCGTCAATTGGACCCGAATCACCCGTGGCACAAGCAGTCGAGCGTGGGCTTCCCGTACTTTGAAAGCATGGGCTTCAAGGAGCTGCTGAAAAACGTCGAAAAGGTCGATGACAACACCGTCAAGTTCACCCTGACTCGCCGCGAAGCGCCGTTCCTTGCCGACATTGCCATGGCATTCTCCTCGATCTACTCCGCCGAGTACGCCGACCAGTTGCTCAAGGCCGGCAAGCCTGGCGAGTTGAACAACAAGCCTGTTGGCACCGGCCCGTTCATCTTCCAGCGCTACGCCAAGGACGCGCAGGTGCGGTTCAAGGCCAACCTGGAATACTTCCTCGGCAAGCCACCGGCCGAGGCGCTGATCCTGGCGATCGCCGTCGACAACAACGTCCGTCAACAAAAGCTCAAGGCCAACGAGTGCCAGATCGCGCTGTACCCAAAACCGGACGATATCCCCAGCATCAAGCAGGATCCGAATCTGAAAGTCGCCGAACTGGACGCGATGACCGTGTCCTACATGGCCATGAATACCCAGCACAAATACATGAGCGACGTGCGCGTGCGTAAGGCAATCGACATCGCCTTCGACAAGGAAGCCTACGTCAACGCGCTATTCGGTAAAGGCAACGCCACCGTCGCAGTCAACCCGTACCCGCCGACGCTGCTGGGCTACAACCATGACCTGAAGAATCCGCCTCGCGATCTCGACAAGGCTCGCGCCCTGCTCAAGGAAGCCGGCGTACCGGAAGGTTATGTGTTTACCCTGTTTACCCGTAACGGCGGCGGCCCGACCAACCCTAACCCGATGCTCGGCGCGCAGATGATGCAGGCCGACCTGGCGAAAGTCGGGATCAAGCTCGACATCCGTGTGATGGAATGGGGCGAGATGCTCAAACGCGCCAAAAACGGCGAACACGACATCGTTTCTGCCGGATGGGCGGGCGACAACGGCGACCCGGATAACTTCCTGACGCCTATGCTCAGTTGTGAAGCGGCCAAGAACGGCGAAAACTACGCACGCTGGTGCAACGAGAAATTCCAGACGCTGCTGGATGAAGCACGGGCTAAAGTAGATCCGGCCGAGCGCGCGAAACTCTACGAGCAGGCGCAGGTCCTGTTTAATCAGGACCAACCGTGGATCAGCATGGCCCACACCCGGATGTTTACCGCAATGCGCAACAACGTAGAGGGCTATCACATCAGCCCTCTCACCACTAATAACTTCGCCACCACCCAGGTGAAGTAGATAAGAAACTCCCGGCTTCCCTGATCCCAGGGAAGCCGGGCACGCCTAACCGGCTGATGAGGTACCACACAAGATGTTTAGTTTTATTGCCCGCCGACTGGGGTTGTTGATCCCCACGTTTTTCGGCATCACCTTGCTGACTTTCGCGTTGATTCGCATGATTCCCGGCGACCCCGTGGAAGTGATGATGGGCGAACGTCGGGTCGACCCCGAAATGCACGCTCAGGCAATGGAACGCCTCGGTCTGAACAAACCTTTGTATGCCCAGTATCTGGACTACATCGGCAAACTGGCCCACGGCGATCTCGGTGAATCCCTGCGCACCCGTGAGAGCGTATGGACCGAGTTCTCCTCCCTCTTCCCGGCGACCCTGGAACTGTCCATGGCCGCCCTGCTGTTCGCCGGCATTCTCGGTCTTCTGGCCGGGGTGATTGCGGCGCTCAAGCGAGGATCGCTGTTCGACCACGGGGTGATGGGCATCTCCCTCGCGGGGTATTCGATGCCGATCTTCTGGTGGGGCCTGATCCTCATCATGTTCTTCTCGGTGAGCCTGGGCTGGACCCCGGTTTCCGGACGGATCGACCTGCTCTATGACATCGAGCCACGCACCGGTTTCATGCTCATCGATACGCTGCTGGCCGATGACGTCGGCGCGTTCTTCGATGCCCTGCATCACCTGATCCTGCCGGCCATCGTGCTGGGCACCATTCCGCTGGCGGTAATCGCACGGATGACCCGTTCGTCGATGCTCGAAGTGTTGCGCGAAGACTATATCCGCACCGCCAAGGCCAAGGGCCTGTCGCCGTCGCGCGTGGTGTTCGTCCACGGTCTGCGTAACGCGCTGATTCCGGTCCTCACCGTGGTCGGCCTGCAAGTCGGCACCCTGCTGGCCGGTGCGGTTCTGACCGAAACCATTTTCTCGTGGCCCGGCATCGGTAAATGGCTGATCGAAGCCATTGGCGCCCGGGACTACCCGGTTGTGCAAAACGGCATCCTGTTAATCGCCTGCCTGGTGATTCTGGTCAACTTCGTAGTGGACATCCTCTACGGCTTTGCCAACCCACGCATCCGTCATCAGCGCTGAGGTCCATACCCATGAGCACTCCAACTTCCTCAGTAGCCTCCGCCACGTCCGCCGTGGATCAAAGCCTGCTGTACCCGTCGCCGTACAAAGAATTCTGGCAAGCCTTCTCCAAGAACAAGGGCGCCGTTGCCGGCCTGTTGTTCATGTTGCTGGTGATTTTCTGCGCATTGTTCGCCCCTTGGGTCGCGCCGCATAACCCGAGCGAGCAATACCGTGACTTCCTGCTGACGCCACCGGCGTGGCTTGAAGGCGGGCAAATGCAGTTCCTGCTCGGCACCGACGAACTCGGTCGTGACCTGCTGTCGCGTCTGATCCAGGGCTCGCGCCTGTCGCTGCTGATCGGCTTGTCATCGGTGGTCATGTCGCTGATCCCGGGGATTCTGCTCGGTCTGTTCGCAGGCTTTTTCCCGAAAGTGCTCGGCCCGACCATCATGCGTCTGATGGACATCATGCTGGCCCTGCCGTCGCTGCTGCTGGCTGTGGCGATTGTCGCCATCCTCGGCCCTGGCCTGATCAATACCGTGATCGCCATTGCCGTGGTCTCGCTGCCGTCCTATGTGCGTCTGACCCGTGCCGCCGTGATGGGCGAACTGAACCGCGATTACGTGACCGCCGCGCGCCTGGCCGGTGCCGGTCTGCCACGTCTGATGTTCATCACCGTGCTGCCGAACTGCATGGCGCCGCTGATCGTGCAGGCAACCCTGAGCTTCTCCTCGGCGATTCTCGATGCTGCTGCGTTGGGCTTCCTCGGCCTTGGCGTACAACCGCCAACCCCTGAGTGGGGCACCATGCTGGCCTCGGCCCGCGACTACATCGAACGCGCCTGGTGGGTAGTGAGCCTGCCTGGTCTGACCATTTTGCTCAGCGTGCTGGCAATCAACCTGATGGGCGACGGTCTGCGCGATGCGCTGGACCCGAAACTCAAGAACGCCGCCTGAGGAGATTCCCATGTCACTGCTAGAAATCAAGAATCTCAATGTTCGCTTCGGCGACAAGACCGCGACCCCGGTGGTCGATGGCCTCGACCTGAAAGTCGACAAAGGCGAAGTGCTGGCCATCGTGGGCGAATCGGGTTCGGGTAAATCCGTGACCATGATGGCGCTGATGGGGCTGATCGAGCATCCCGGCATCGTCACTGCCGACTCGCTGAGCTTTGACGGCAAAGACATGCTCAAGCTGAGCAATCGTCAACGTCGGCAAATCGTCGGCAAAGACCTGTCGATGGTGTTCCAGGACCCAATGACGGCGCTCAACCCGAGCTACACCGTCGGTTTCCAGATCGAAGAAGTGCTGCGCCTGCACCTGAAAATGTCCAGCAAGCAAGCGCGCAAACGGGCCATCGAACTGCTGGAAAAAGTCGAAATCCCGGGCGCCGCCAGCCGTATGGATGCCTACCCGCATCAACTGTCCGGCGGTATGAGCCAGCGCGTTGCAATCGCCATGGCGATTGCCGGCGAGCCGAAGCTGCTGATCGCCGATGAGCCAACCACGGCACTCGACGTAACGATTCAGGCACAGATCATGGATCTGCTGCTGGCGTTGCAGAAAGAACAGAACATGGGCCTGGTGCTGATCACTCACGACCTCGCGGTCGTGGCTGAAACCGCCCAGCGCGTCTGCGTGATGTACGCCGGCCAAGCGGTCGAAGTCGGCCAGGTGCCGCAACTGTTCGACATCCCCGCACATCCGTACAGCGAAGCGTTGCTCAAGGCGATTCCGGAACACAGCCAGGGTGCCGCGCGTCTGGCGACACTGCCGGGCATCGTCCCGGGCCGCTACGACCGCCCGCAGGGTTGCCTGCTGTCGCCGCGTTGCCCGTACGTGCAGGACAGCTGCCGAGTACAGCGTCCGACCCTTGATCCGAAAGCCAACAGCCTCGCCCGCTGCTTCTACCCGCTGAACCAGGAGGTGGCGTAATGGCCGTCGTACTTACCGCCCGCGACCTGACCCGTCACTACGAAGTCTCCCGTGGCCTGTTCAACGGCCATGCGACCGTGCGCGCACTCAACGGCGTGTCGTTCGAACTGGAAGCCGGCAAGACCCTCGCGGTTGTAGGCGAATCGGGCTGCGGTAAATCCACCCTCGCCCGCGCTCTGACCCTGATTGAAGAGCCGTCGTCCGGCTCCTTGAAAATCGCCGGCCAGGAAGTCGCCGGTGCCGACAAGTCTCAGCGCAAGCAACTGCGCAAAGACGTGCAGATGGTCTTTCAGAGCCCGTACGCGTCGTTGAACCCACGGCAAAAAGTCGGCGATCAACTGGCCGAGCCGCTGTTGATCAACACCAACCTGAGTGCCGCCGAACGTCGCGAGAAAGTCCAGGCGATGATGAAGCAGGTCGGCTTGCGTCCCGAGCACTATCAGCGTTATCCGCACATGTTCTCCGGCGGTCAGCGCCAGCGGATCGCCCTCGCCCGGGCGATGATGCTGCAGCCGAAAGTGCTGGTGGCGGACGAACCGACTTCGGCGCTGGACGTGTCGATTCAGGCGCAGGTGTTGAACCTGTTCATGGACCTGCAGCAGGAGTTCAACACCGCTTACGTGTTCATCTCGCACAACCTCGCGGTGGTGCAACATGTGGCTGATGACGTGATGGTGATGTACCTCGGTCGCCCGGTGGAAATGGGCCCGAAAAACGATATCTACGAACGCCCGTTGCACCCATACACCCAGGCGTTGCTGTCGGCGACCCCGACCATTCACCCGGACCCGAACAAGCCTAAAATCAAGATCGTCGGCGAACTGCCCAACCCGCTGAACCCGCCACCGGGCTGCGCTTTCCACAAGCGCTGCCCGTATGCGACCGAACGTTGCAGCACTGAAGAGCCGGCCTTGCGTGCGCTCGACAATCGGCAGGTGGCATGCCACTACGCCGAGCAGTTCCTCGACGGTGCGGCGTAAAAAGATCTGCGGACAAACACAAAACCTGTAGGCGCTGCGGCACGCTGCGCCTACAGGGGATCGTGTTTTTCCCGGGTTTAAAGTGTTAACCAAACCCCTTCTGCCTCGATTGCGCATCAATCGAGGCAGAAGGGGTTTTCTTTTGCGGGCAGCCCCCCGCAAAATTGCACGACAGCCGCCATACTGGCTCAATCAAGCCAGGCAGACACGCTAAACGGCCGTAACCTTTCATACCCAAGGAGCAAGACATTGGACAAGGAACTTCCAACGGATTTTGAACAGTTCGTCGAGACACTGACGCGCTTGAGCAGCAAAAACGGATTGACCCTTGGACGGCTCAATCGTCAAGAGCTGGGGGTCATGCTCTTGTATATCAGTGCCGCGCTCAACCCCGGCGAACGCTACAGCGAGAGGGACGCGACCGCGCGGCTGGATCAATGGAAAACCCAGTACGCCCCCATGCTGCGCAGCGATGTGGTGGAGCTGCGGCGTACGCTGATTGACGGCCATTACTGGATGCGGGAACCCGACGGACGCGGTTATGAACTCGCTGCAGCCATTGCCTGCCACCCACTATTCATCCGTCTCATTGAGGAGCGTCTGCAAATGCGCATCGCCGAACAGCTGCTGACGGCTGCCCGCGCCCGCGAGGAGCGCAAGAAAGCAGCGCTGCAAGGCTGAGGAGATCAGGGAGGAGCGCGCCTGGCGTTCTCCTCCCTGATCTGGCCTATTGCACTCTGACGAAGATGGCCTGCTCGGCAAGTGCGATCTGCGCATTCGCGGCGTGAAGCTCGGGGGCCCATCGGACAAAGTTGCTCAGCACCCGAACCTGTCCGGTACTCGGCAGCAGCAGGTGCATATAAAGTCCGCTGTCGAACGAAGGAGCGACGACATCGTCAACGAACACGCGCAGAACCGGCTGACGCAAAACAATGCCGCAAGCACTCAACCGTGAATTGCGCGACAGCAGATAATTATCGTGGCTGTCGAGCACTGGCGTCTGGGCAAGTGCTGTCGCGACACGATCGTACAGAACCGCCTCGCTGCAACCGCCAACATCGTCGACCGCCATCAAGCGGGCGCTTCCTTCAACGACGTAGTGCAGCAGAAATCGCTCGCCCTGCAGAACGCTGCAAGCGTGCTTCAAAAAGGCCACGATCCAGGCGACTGTCTGATCGCAGCCACTGACCATGCCCTCGGGCCGGCTCAGCACTGTCTTCGTCTGCTCACCGGTGTGCACCGGCAAGGGTCCGAGATTCTGCGGGTCCAGCCACGCGGCGCAAGCCTGCAAGCGGCCCTCCGCCGCCTTGAAGTGCGCTGCCGACTCCATCGATAACCCGGGCTGTGGCACCGCAGGGCTCTGCGCCGGCAGATGGGCACTGAACTTGAAGCGGTCAATGATCGAGCCGGGCAACTCAGCGTCATCACCGTGTAACAGCTGATGCTTGACTGCCGCATTGAAACCGTCCAGATACCCGAGGATATTGTCCTGCTCCATTCCCTGGCGATGCAGGTAAAACAGACTCCACTGTTCAAAGCCGAATTGCGGCAGCCATGTAGAGTTTTGAGCAGTGAGAAAGAACCGCTCGGTGATGGAGGCGGCCAGTTCGCTGCTCATCGTGTCATGCGACCAGTCGAAGCCCGACCCGGTGATGCCGTATTTTTCCCGGTCATTCCAGATGGGCGTCAGCGGATCGCAGTACCAGACCTGCGCACGGAACGTGTCCGGCCGAAAGGTCTCGATGAAATCCAGGCTCTCTTGCACCGTGTCGAGAGTTTCCCCTGGAAAGCCGATGATGAACGAGGCGTGAGTCGCAATGCCAACCGAGCGGAATGCGCTGATGGCCTGTTCATAGTTCTTGCGGCGTGACGTCTTGCGCATCAGCGCAAGCATCTTGTCGGAAGCCGACTCGATACCCAGAAAAACCCCTTCACACCCTGCGCGCGCCATCAATGCAATGGTTTCCGGATCACCCTGATCAGAGCGGTAGAAGGAGTTCCACTTAAAGTTGTACTGGTTGTCGATCATCATCTGCATGATTTCCCGGAATCGCTGCTTGGGCACATTGAATGTGTCATCCAGGAACGTCAGCGTATCCACGGTGCCAATCGCCTTCACCGCGTCCAGTTCGCGTTCTACATCGCTGGTGGACAAATAACGGTATTTGCCGGCTCGCTGGGGAAACCCACAGAACGCACAGGCGTACGGACAGGATTTGGCGGTACGCGTGGACAGAAAACGTCCGATGCCGCGCGGTTCGAACAACCTGTAATTGACGAAGTTTTCCTTCAGTTCGTTGTATTCCGGCTCATCCGCGCCGAACACCCACGTATCGTCGTCCAGCGCTGCCGTGCGGCTCAAGCCGATAACCGAACGGTTTTGGTTGAGCGCCTCCAGCACCTGGCGAAGCGTGTCTTCACCTTCATTGCTGTTGATATAGATATCACCGCCAAGAACATTCAGGTAATCACCGAGCATCTCGCGATCGTGCGCCTTGAACAAACCACTGATATAAGGGCCGCCGATGATGATCTGCACCTCGGGGGCACAGGAGCGCACAAAGTCCACGATTTCCTGCACCGGATGGGGCATCACATAGAGGGTCGTGGTGATGACCACCGTGTTAATCGTGCCGGACGCGAGTTTATGCGCCAGGACGTCCTTCTCGTTCTGAAACAGATTGACGTAGTCAAAGGCGATGCCATGCTTTTCGAGGTAGGTACCCAGCACCATCACCACCGGCCATAGAAAGTCGGCATTGTTCAGGTTCAGGTTTGCCAGCCCTTGCCGCTCACGTGTCTTGTTCAGCACGCCCAATGCATGAAACCGCGAGCCCTCGTAATTGACAAACGCCAGGCGTAAATCACGTTTCGCTGCCGCTTCAGGTGCTAGTTGATCGAGCATCTGACAATAGTCGTCAAACGAGAAATCATTGAAGCCGATGATCATGCATTTTTTGTTTTGCATCGGGTCACTCCTCCCTGGAATGGAACGTGCGAAAGCTCGCGCCTATGCTCCTTGAGTGGTTCAGCCGTGGGACGCGGCCCAACGTCGCGTATCAGGAATGAAGTCCGCGATATTGGTATAGGCGCCGGCCTCCAGGCACTTGTCGACGAACAGTTGCCCCACCACAAGATCCAGAACACCCAGCCCGAATGGTGAAAAAATCAGCGGGCGCGAGCGGTCAATCAAGCTCGGGTTGTTGAGAATGTGCGCGAGCGTGCCATGCACGAATGAGCGGTCGCCGTATTTCTGTTCTGCCAGATGGGGCGAGGTATTGGCCTTCATGCAATGTTCCACATCATCGAACACGTTGAACGCCTGCCAGATGATGTCCGGGCTGATATCGCGCAGTGAGACATTCAGAATGATCTGACCGGGGGCGAAGACATCGTCTCCCGACACGTAAGGCGTGCCGGCGTTGGTGGCGAAAACAACAATGTCGGCAGCGCTGATCGCAGCCTTCAAGTCCTCGACGAAAAACGCTGGCTGACCCGTCCCCGCCTCAACGTGGTGACGAAGCTCGGTAGCGGACGCTGCATCCAGATCGCAGACGGTGACCTGATCGAACTTCCAGCCATCGGCCATGAAAAAATCAAAGATCGCGCGGGAGATCACCCCGGCGCCAACGAATGTAATTTTCAGTGCTTTCTTCGGATCTGCCGCCAACGTCCTCGCGGCGACCACCGCTGAAGCCGCAGTTCTGGCCGAACTGATTTGCGAAGCTTCGAGGCAAGCTACCGGGTAACCCGTTTCATAATCGTTGAGCAGCAGAACGGCTGAGGCGCGCTGCAGATTTCGCTCGATGTTCTTCGGGTAACTGGCAATCCATTTGATGCCCGAAATGGGCGTGTCATTGGCAATCGCAGCAGGCAAGGCAATGATCCGATCCGATTGACGCTCCTCGAACTTCAGGAAATAGCTGTCGGGGTTGTTGGTCAGGCCAGCGTCGTGCTGCAGGTAAGTCTCTTCGACCAGACGCAAAATGTCCTGGCGCAACGACGGCATCAGGTTGGCGATCTGCGAACCGGAAACGACGGTCAATGCATGGGATGACAGGTGTTGGGAGTCTTTCATGGGAGGTCTCATTGAATGGCTTCGTGTTTTGGAATCGCTGTGTCACGAGCGCTTACTTCGGACTCCAGGAGACAGAATTGATCTAACGTTTCGTTCAGCAGGTGTTTTAGTTTCAACATGTTTTCAGGCGAAATTCGGTCGGCCTGGTACTGCAGCTTGATAAAGCAATGGTCAGCCGTGACTGGCACCCACATGAACAGTGGCCAAGGCTGATAGTCGGGCAACTGAACCTGGGAGACGGCGATACCTTCCAGATTCCAACCTTCGAACGGGCTCTCGGCACCGATGTGAATTGGCAGGCTCTGGCTGATGTCGGATTCAGCCATGATTTCGCCGATCGAAAGACCGACGCTGTCGAAAGTTTCATAGAGTGAATCCGCGACATTGAGAATGTGAGCCTGCAACGACAGTTTCGAATCGACACGTACCCGTAACGGAATACGCGCAGACAGATAGGCGACAACGGTTTGCGTGCCTTCCGTCCAGCGCGGCGTCACATTGGTCTGAATCAACAAATCGTCAGAGGCGCAAAAATGTCCGAGCGCGATAGACGCCGCTGCGGTGTAAACCACAAAGGGCGTGACATCCAGCGCATGACAGAGTCGGTTGATGGCCCCATGGACCTCCGCACCGGGGGTCATCACATCGAAGGTCGATTTGCCTTGCGCGCTCTCGCCGGTCTGCAAGTCCGGTATCAAGGGAATGTTCGCGTCCTTGAGATACTCACGCCAGAACTGCGCCTGGCGCTGATGCTCATCATGTTCCAAAGGCATTGCCAGCGTTTCATGATCGAAACCGAGTGGCTCCAGCAACGGCTCCGGGGCGGCGGATATCGCGCCGTTGTAGGCGGTCGCCAGATCGTCGAGGATCACTTCCAGCGACCATGAGTCGACAACGATGTGATGAATGATCAGCGCAAACAGATGACGATCATGTCCGAGCTTTTTCAGGTAGGCCCTGAACGGTATGTCCACCTTCAGGTCAAGCGGTCGCCGGCACAGGTCCTCGATGCAGTCCTCCAGCCGCGACAACTCGAACGGCTCGCTGTCGACGCTCAGTACATCGCGCACTTGCACTCCGGGAAACCGTCGCGCGCCATCGGGTGTTTCGTGGAAGTGCGATCGTAACTGTTCGTGACGATTGACCACCGCATCCACCGCGCGGCTGAACTGGGCAATGTGCAACGGCCCATCCAGCACAAAACCAATGCTTACGCAGGCTGTTTCCGCAAGATCGTAAGCACTGGATGCGCTCCAGTAATACCGCTGATAAGGATTCAATCCTTTACCCGTCATCTCCTACTCCTTGATCAGACAGGCCATTTGCGCCAGCGTGGGAGCGCCAAACACGCGCTTGAGATTGATCTGAATACCACTGCGTTTCATCAGAGCGACGAGACGCATCGCCAGAAGAGAGTTGCCGCCCAATGCAAAGAAGTTCGCCTCACGGTTATCGATCGGGCGACCGAGAATCTGCGCCCAGATCAACGCCAGGGATTCCTCCTGAGGGCTCATTGCCTCGACAATTCCACCTTCCTCGGTCAACTCGCCCAACCGCGCGATCAACGCTGCCCGATCGACTTTGCCGGCCGGATTGCGCGGTAGCTCATCCAGAACGAGGATACGCGCCGGCATGAAGTAAATTGGCAACTCGGCACTGATTCTAGCCCTCAGCTCAGCTTCCAGCTGCGTGCCGTCAACCTTGTCCGCCGGGGTCACAAAAAGCGCGATTTTC
This sequence comes from Pseudomonas sp. TH06, assembly GCF_016651305.1. Taxonomy (GTDB): domain Bacteria; phylum Pseudomonadota; class Gammaproteobacteria; order Pseudomonadales; family Pseudomonadaceae; genus Aquipseudomonas. Next base: position 458,198 of record NZ_JAEKEC010000001.1, read on the forward strand.
ACACCCACGGTGTCAGCATCGACGCAACAGGCATGGCAACTTCGAATTCGCCGCGTCGCCATGGTGCAGGCCTCGATTTCCGCAAGCTCGACGCGATTTCCGTTGATCTTGACCAGATCGTCCTTGCGGCCCTCGAACAGGATGTCTGCGTTCACATCGCGCCTGGCGAAATCGCCAGTGCGAAAGCTCAGGCTGTCATCACCGTCCAGGCCACGGACAAACCGTGCATCGCTCAAGTCCGGATTGTCCAGATAGCCCAAGGCAACACTCACCCCGCTGATGTAGATCTCGCCGAGTTCGCCGTCCGGTACTTCTTCCAGCGTCTCGTCAAGCAAGCGCACGGTGACGTTGGAAATTGCCTGGCCAATATTCGCTGGTGAGGTCTCGAGCTCGCACAGCTTGACCGTTGTCGCGACTGTTGCTTCGGAAGGTCCGTAGGCGTTGATCAGACGGATTCTGCCCGCCCAGTTTGCAATCACTTGCTTACTGCACCTCTCGCCGGCCACGATCAATGTACTCAGGCTGATCGGCAGCTCGGCCGGCAGCAGCGACACCAATGATGGCGGCAACGTGGCGACGTCGATCCGACGATTGCACAGCAGGTCTTGCAGGCAGTCGAAGTCTCGCAGCTCATGGTCGCTCGCCGCGACCAGACAGCCGCCGGCAGACAAAGTCATGACGATTTCGGCGATGATCGCGTCGAAACAGACAGGAGAAAACATCAACACCCGACTGCCCTGCGTGATGCCATACGGTAGAGCATGACGCGCAAGGTTCGGGATGCCCCGGTGTGAAACCAGTACCCCTTTCGGTTGCCCGGTAGAGCCCGAAGTGAAGATGACGTACGCCAGGTCTTGTGGCGTTATCCGCGGTTGCTCGAAGTGCAGGGACTGCGCGGCATCGCGGACCTGACCGAGCGTCACAACCTTTTCAGCAGCCAGAGCGCGATTATCGCCGACCCTGTACCCGTCAGGGACCAGAACCAGCTTCGCAGTGGCAGCGTCCAGCTGCACGGACAAGCGCGCTGGCGCGGCGTCCAGGTCCAAGAGGACGAAGGCTGCGCCACTCTTCATGACGCCCAGCAAGGCCACCAGCAGATCCTTGCCGCGCGGACAACCAATGGCAACTATCGCGCCGGCACCCATCGCGTTGTGTGCCAGATAGGCAGCGATCCGCTGACTGTCTGCGTCCACTTCGCCGTAGGTATAAGAAACACCACCCTCTTCTATAGCCGGTGCATCCTTGAGATCGTGGCTGACGCGGATCCATTGATCGAGAAAGATCTGGGTTTGCGCGATATTGCCTGGGGGAAATTGTAGTAGTGACAAGCTAGGTTCCTTCCGCTCTGAAAAAACATCAACCAACGCACCGCCGAGACTCAACCCACCATCGCGTGTTGATACATCTGGCTGCCAAAGTTGGCGTCACACCACTTATCCGAATAGATCGTTTCGAGATACCGTTCGCCCATATCGGGACTGATCACGACAACTTCGTCGCCCGCTGGAATCTGTTTCCACAGGCGTTTGAGCGCGACCAGAACGGTGCCCGTGGAACCACCTACCAGCAGGCCGTAATCCAGCGCGACACTACGGCACATGCGGATCGTCTCGACTTCATCAACGAACTCGATATGCCCGACCAGATCCCGATCGAGAATTTCCGGGCGCCGACTCGTTCCCAAACCGGGAATCAGGCGTTTCTTGGGCACTTCCTGAAAGTTGATCGACCCTACGGTATCGACAGCAATCAGCTTTACGTCCGGCGCATGTTCACGCAGATATTGTGCGCAGCCGACAAGTGTTCCGGTGGTGCCAGCACCGACAAACAGCCACTTGCAGTTGGGATGCTGCCGCAGGATTTCCGGCGCAGTCCTGTTGTAGTGCGCCAGCGGATTGGCCGGGTTGGCGTACTGATTGGTCCAGAAATACCTCGGATCCTGACGGATCATTTCCTGAATCAGAGCAATGCGCGCACCGAGAAAACCGCCGTTGCGATCGCGGGTGTCGCAAACAATGACTTCGGCCCCATAAGCCTTCATCAGGTTGACACTGACCTGATTGACGTTGGGATCGGTTATGCAGGTAAACGGATAACCGCGCTGCGCACAGATCATCGATAACGCGACACCGAGGTTTCCCGAGCTGGACTCGATAACTTTTCGCCCGGGCGAAAGCAGCCCCAGGCGCTCACTCTCCTCAATCAGCGAGATTGCAGTCTTGAGTTTTATCGACCCGGCCGGATTCAACCCTTCTATCTTCAGGTAGACCGGTACATCACCAATAAAGTTATCCAGCTTGTGATACTGATTCGCACTGTAAATTTGCATCATGCTCGAGGTATCCATTTCCAAGAGAAGACATTCGACGCGCATGGAAAACAATCCGTTGTTTAAGATCGGCCATTTGCGCAACACAGAACTTTTCGGGGTTGAAGTTGAGTTCGATCAGAAAATCATCTGCCGGAACCAGACCGAGCACCAAAGGAAACTCTGACTTCTCGACCCACTGCAGATTGCTGAGCCGGTAGCGATCACCGACCGGCAGGTTGTCCTGAAGCTCGAAGTTCTCGACCACCAGAACGGTATTGAACAATGCCTCCTGGCCAAGGCCGGCAGCACTCTGGAAATGACTCATCGATATATGGCCTTCGTCCTGCAGCGCTGCACTGCTGCGCTGCAACTGCCGAAGAGCATCGGCAGAGAGCGGCGCCTGTACATCAACCTTGCACGGGACGATTGAGGTCATGAGTCCGATGATGTCTTGCGAGCCCTCAAGATCTGCAGGCCGTCCCGAAATCGCCCAGCCGAAAACCGGCGCGAGACTTTGCGTGTTTTCTGCCAGGATCTGCGCCCAGATACGCTGGAATAGCACCGCTACAGTCACACCCAGCCCGCTGCAGAAACGCTCGATGCCGCCCGACAGGTCGCGCCCGAGGTTGAAGCGGTAGACGTTATGATCCGCAGGCGAGGACGGCTGATAGGCAACCGGACTGGAGAACAGAGTGGGGCTGACGCCCGCCAGATAGCGTCGCCAGAACGGACGCGTCTGCCGTTCGTGCTGATTGGCCAGCCACTCGATGTAATCGCGATAGACATGACTGAACACCGGCTCGGGCTGAACGCCGCAGATCATCTGATCGTAGAGGGCAAACAGCTCCTTGATGACCTTGGCCACACACCAGCCATCCAGAAGGATGTGATGATAGGTCCAGATCAACTTGTGGTTCTGCGAATCCCGGGACAGCAACGTGAAGCGGGTCAGCGCGGGTGTCGCCAGATCAAAGATTCGCGAGCGATCGTCGTGCATCAGGCGCTCATGCTCCGTCGCCCCGCCTCCCTGTGCAATGACCTGCCAGCTGCAAGTTGCTTCTTGCACCACGTATTGCACCGGGCCCGCCACCGCATCCCAGAAGAACCCCGTGCGCAGGATCGGATGCCGCTCGGCCAGCAATTGCCAAGCCGCTTCCAGCACGCTTATGTCGACCTCGCCGTTGATGTCCATGACGTACTGCAGGGTATAGGTGTCGTCATCGCTCATCAGGTGCTGGAACAGGATCCCCTCTTGCGTCGGCGACAAGGGGTAGATATCCACCGGTATGGCTCCGGCGCTGGCAATCAGCGACTGCAACTCATCATCAGTCAGATCGACATCCGGATAGTCGCCGGGCACGCGTACCACGGCGCCTGCTGTGCAATGCTCAATGATTTCCGTCAGTGCATCGACGTAGTGTGTCGCAAGATTTTCGGCCTCCTGCGGGGACAGGATACCGTCGTCGAAATACCAGTCGATTTCAAATCGCCCCTGGGCAATCCGTGCCTCGATCTCCAGTGCATGCTGGCGTCCGTTACGCGCATCTACCGACACCTGATCGACCAGACTCAAGACCTGGGCAGATGGCATCGACACATCCGGATCGTCAAACGACACGTTGTCCCACTGCCCGAGGTAGTTGAACTGCACCATGGGTTCGGCAGCAGGAATCACCCGGGACTCATTAAACAGATAACGCAGTAACCCATACCCCACACCTCGTTGCGGGATGTCCGCGAGTGTGCGCTTGGTTGCCTGAATCAGGCTCCCAAGCCCCTCTTGAGGATCATGTAGGCACACCGGGAACACCGACGTGAACCAGCCGACCGTGCGAGATACGTCGACGCCTTCCAGGATGCTTTCGCGACCATGTCCTTCGAGGTTGATTGCAATGTCCGGACTCGCACGCCAGGCGGAAAACGCCCGGACCAGTGCCGAGATCAGGATGTCATTGATGCGGGTGTTGTAAGCAGCAGGCACCTCCCGGATCAGTGCGCTGGTCGCTGCACTGCTCAGGCCCCGGGACAGTATTGCGGTGCGACCTGACGCTCGCCGGTTCAAGTCAAAAGGTATCGCGGCCGGAATCCTTTCGATGACCCGTGACCAGTAGGCAGTCTGCGCCAGAACATCGCTCTTGAAGGCCTGTCCGTCACTCGCCAGCTGCTGCGCCCAACCACGAAACGAGGTGACCTGTGCAGGCACCGCAGTGCCTGCACAGAGGTGCAGGTAATCCTCGACGAGAATGCGCAGGGACACCGCATCGACCACCAGGTGATGCGCCACCAGCACCAGCAGACTGGCATCGGGATCCGGGGTGCGGAACAGCAGCGCGCGAAACAGATCACCCTGTTCGAGGTCGAGACCGGACAGGGACTCATCCAGCACGGCCCGGACACGCCCCAGCGATTGATCGATCGGTGCAGTCAGTTGCACTGTCCTGCAACTCGACTGCGCATCACCCGGACTGACCGGAATGGTCTGGGCGTATCCTTGATCGACTTTGAACTGCGCACTCAGTACCGGATAGCGCTCCAGTATCTCGCGAGTCGCCATTAGCAAGGTGTCGGCTGCAACGGGACGGTGAATCTCGATCGCTGTGCCGAGACACCAATGGGCAGCATTGACCAGTTGCTGTTCGGCAAACCAGCGCTGTACCGGCACCAGCACAGTTGCGCCGGTCGGCGGATGGTTTTCCCCGCAGGCCGCACTGTGCAGCGGCCGCACGGCCTGTGCAATTTCAGATAGTGATCGACTGGCAAAGATGCGATCAAGATCAATCGTCATCCCCTCGCTTCTCAGACGTGCAATGAGTTGCAGCGCGCTGATCGAGTCACCGCCTGAAGAGAAGAAATTCTGTTTCAGGGTAATCGTGTCACTGCCAATGATCGCACGCGTGGCAGCCAACACCCGTGTGTCGAAAGGCGTGTGTTGCGAGGAAGCCGGGGGCAGATCTTTCGCAGCCGCTGCGTCATCTCCGACCACAGGAACGCCTTGCCAGTACTGCCACTCCTGCATGGGGCGCTGTGCTTCACAGATATACGTCAGTGCACTGAGGAAATGTTCACACAGCGCCTCTGCCCGCTCTCTGGAGACATGCTCGGGATCGCGAATGAAATCGACAGTGATGCCATCGTCGGTACTGAGGACTTCAACGGCAAAGGCAAACTCGGTGAGGTCCGTCACCTGCGCGAGTTCGACCGTGACGCCGGGGGCCTCCAGCGCAGCCCAGTTTGCCAGCGTCTCGACGTTGAGCACCGTATCAAAAGCGCCATTGGCAAAACGCGAACGCGTACTGAACAACGTATCGTTCATGGAAATCGATTCGAAGCGAAGCAACTCGGCAATGCGTCCACTGACGGCTTGCAGGCTGACCTCGGGGCTCTGCGCCGCCGCCAGTGCCAAGGGCATCGGCAAGGTATTGGCGTACATCCCGATGTCATCCAGGCCAACCCCGGTGTCGGCGCGCCCCGAGACGATCATTCCGAACAACTGGTGCTGCCCGCCGTTTACTGCATTGAGCGCCATGGCCCAGGCCGTTGCCGCAACAGAAGCAATCGTGACCCCGGCCCGGCCACACAAACGCACGATGGCTTGTTCAAGAGTCGTGGACAGACGTCTTTCGAAGAGTTGATGTTCCACCGGTTTCAAGGAAGGCTCGGCAATCTTGTCGGCTACGCAGACCGGCACCTCGAAAGGCTTGAGGAGATCCGACCAGAGCTGTTGGTCCTGCGGTTGCAGGTGGAATTTTTCATGACCGTCGATATAGGTTGCAAATGCATCCGGCGCCGCCGGCGAATCCGAGAAGACTTCGCTCATCAGCGAAAAGATCGAAGCACCATCAAGCACGAGATGATGCGCACTGAGGACAAACTGATAGTTGTTGCCCCCCAGATGGAACAGGTGCAATCGATACAGCGCGGGCTGATCCAGCTCGAAACCGCTTTGTTTGTCCTCTATGAGGAAGTCTGCCATGTACTGGCGCTGCTGCACTTGATCGAGGTGCAGAAGACTGGTCCGCGACCATCTCAGTGGAGCGTCCTCGGCAACGACGCGCACCGGCTGGCCTGACGGCGCCAGAACGAACGCGCTACGCAACAGTTCATGATGTTGATGAGCCTTGCGCCAGCCCTCTTCCAGCGCGGCGCTGCCATCGGGCAGCACCATACGGAACGAAAACTGCAGAACGTAAGTGGTGCGATGACGGGCTCGCAGCGACTGAACGTAAATACCCTTCTGTGCCGGCGAAACCGGTTTGAACGATGATGAATCACCCTGCGTCTGTTGCGGGTCCGGATGTTTTACGCCCCCGGCAACTGGGTTGCCGGTCTGGGCCCTCGCCACCTTGAGCAGCCCGAGCGTGGACGGGTTCCGGAAGATATCGCCCAACGTGAAGGCTTGTCCCAAGGCCTTTGCCCGTGCAATGAACTGCAAGGCGAGAATCGAATCGGCACCCTGTCTGAAAACATCGTCGGTGGGCTGCAACGTCGGGTTACGCAGCAAATCACGCCAGGTCTCGAGCAGTTCCTGTCCGCCGCCAGACGCCGTTGCCGCAACGTTTTGTAAGGTGTCGGGGGGCGGTGTCTGATTGGCGATGGCCGTGAGTTTTTTCTTGTCGATCTTGCCATTGGGCGTCTCGGGCAGAGACGACTGAACGCGAAACTCGGATGGAATCATGTGTTCCGGCAATAGCTCGCGCAAATCGAGACGCAGCGTGTCGAGATCGGTTGCGATGCCCTCTTGCTCGACGAGGAAAGCTGTCAGAAAGGCTCGAGTGTGCGAAGTGTTGAGCACCACTGCCGCCTGTTTGATGTAAGACAAACGCAGGATGCCGAATTCGACCTCACTCAGCTCGATCCGGTGGCCTCGCACCTTGACCTGATCATCGGTTCGACCGTGATAGTGAAAGACACCCTCTTCATCACAACTGACGAGGTCGCCGGTCTTGTAGGCTCGCTGACCGTCGGCAATGACAAACGCCTTGGCGGTCAGGTCGGGGCGACCGATGTAGCCCAGCCCCACCGCGATCCCTTCGACGTAGAGCTCCCCGACCTCACCCACGGGCAGCGCCACCTGGTCAGCGTCGCGCACCACCAGCCGAACACCGCGTACCGCCCGCCCGATAGGAATTGCGTGATCGGCAGAAGGCATCCGGGTGATGACGTGGTGGGTCACATCGTCACTGCACTCAGTCGGCCCATAGGCATTGACCAATGGCACATTGGGTTTGGTCGCCAACCAGCGTCGGGCAAGCGAAACGGGCAGCACTTCGCCCGTAGCGACCAGGCAGCCAAGACGATCGAAGCGCGCATTCTGCGCATCCACACTGATCGCATCCAGAATGGCCAGCAGATGGCTCGGTACCACCTGCAGGATATCGATTTCGTCGTGCACGATCCGCGCACCCAGGCGATCCAGATCCAGAAACTCCGAACGGGTCAGAATTGCCGTACGTCCGGCGCAGATGAGCGGCGCGAGGAATTGCCAGACGGAGATATCGAAACTCTGTGGTGCTGTTTGCGCCACGTTCGGGGCCTTGTGCATCCCCAGGTCTTCGACCTTGGCCAGCAGGTGATTGAGCATTCCCGCATGATGGACCATTGCCCCCTTGGGCATCCCGGTGGAGCCGGAGGTGAAGATCACATAAGCAAGGCTGTCGTCCTTCAATACGCAGCGCTTGAACGGCGCCCCACCCTTGAGTTCTTCGAGCCGGTCCGGCATGGCCAGAAGAGCAATACCGTCGAACAGCAACTGGCTGTTGTTCTCCGTTATCAGGTAACGGCAATTGCATTGCTCCAGCATGTAGGCCCGCCGATCGAGCGGCAGTGTGCGATCCAGCGGCAGATAAGCGGCCCCGGCCTTGAACAGGCCAATCATCGAAACCAGAAATCCAAGACCCCGTTCCAGACCGATGGCAACAATGTCGCCGGGCCTGACAGATGCCGCACTCAGCATCCGGGCGAAGCCGTCGGATATCTCGTCAAGATCGTGATAGCTCAGGCTGTCGCAGCCATCCGAAGCTGCAATGGCGCCAGGCGCCCGCCGAACCTGGTCGGCGAATAAATCCAGAAAATTGTCCATATCATCCATGTCTTATGGTCTAAATTTCGGTGTTTCCGAGTGTCAGGCACCTTCTCTAAGGTATTTCTTGACCCCCCAATGCCAAAGCAATCGAGACAACAGCAAGAAGGCCAGAGTCGCCAGTACAGCGCCCGACAAAGACCGTCCCGTCGTCATTCCCATTGCTGATTGCGCGGGCACCTCCATGATGAAAAAGACAGGGACTACAGTCATGATCACGACCTGGATCCACTCCGGGTACGCGCCGGATGGAAACCGTCCGGTCGTCAGAAACATAAACAACAGGTGGGAAATGTTGCCGGTTTTCTTGGTCCAGAACGCCAGGCTGGCAATGCTGAACCAGACCGAATAAACCAGCGCACACGCCAAGACCATGAAGACCACGAAAGCGCCGAGCGTTTGCAAGGTCAGTTGCCCTTGCGCGTGGCTGCCACCCAGCATCAGGCCCAGCCCCAGCAGGACCCCGAAGATATGCCACAGGCGCAACTGCCCAAAGGCCAGAATGGTTTGAACATCAATCGGTTTGGACAAGTAAGTGTCAATTGACTTGCTGATGATCAACTTCGAGGCGGCCTCACAGTTGGGCAACACCACCATTTGTACAAAAGAGCGAATAAGAATAAATGCACCATACAAGACAATCGACTGCTGTTTATTCCAACCACCAATTGTCTCGACATTCCCAAAGAAAATCTCAATGACAACGTAAACAGACAACCCCAGTAGAGCGGTATTCAACAGACTGACAAAGACCGGAACGCGATCTTTCATATTCGCCTGCAACCTTGCTGTTAGAAGCGCCTTGACTGCGCTCAGCGTCTTCATTATCCGAACACCGAATAACGTTTTACACCTTTGGCCCAGATAAAATTAGCCAACAATGAAAGTGCAACAACCAGCACAAACTGAAAGATCAATCCGCTAACCAACTGTTCGCTTGTCAGCTCGCCCATGATGATTCTGATTGGAAAGCTGATAATATAAGGAAAGGGTGACCACTCAAGTACCGACTGCATCCAGCCCGGATAAAGCGTCAACGGTGCGAGGACACCACCAAACAGCGTAAGCATGTAAGTCAACACCAAATCGAAGGCACTTGCCTGATCGGACCAGAACGCCGCCAGCCCGCCGATAAAATAAAGTAAATAGTTGATGGCGAAACCAAGTATTACGCCAAGCAGTGCAGGGAGCAGATAGCTCAAGTGCAAATACTTACCCGCTTCGGAAAACACGAACACCCCAGCCACCAGGAAAAATATCGGGATGACTCTGACCATCGCCGAAGCCATTTCGCCTAGAAAGTAATAGAGAGCAATATTGAAAGGTTTTAAGAGAAAACTGCCAATATCACCCGAATGGATGTCGTTCTCTACTTCTTCAGCAGCCGTACTGGAAACGATTTCGCCCACCAGAAACACCAGCGCAAAGTAAGCGGCAAACCTTGCCGGGGTAAACCCTTGCAGTGCGGCATCCTTTGCAATGCCCATCCAGATGACCATCATGAACAACGGCACCAAAGAGGCGAGTACCAATACAAACAGCTCTGCGCGGTGCGCAACCTTGCGACGAATGGCTGTGCGTGCAACGCCTGCAACTTTCAAGGCAAACCGGCTCACGCGACACACTCCCCGGGCGCACCCTTGACCTTCTGCCCGGCGTCGGCCTGCGAGGCCATGAACAGCTTCAGCAGCGCCTCTTCGATCGGTGGATCACCGATCGAAATGTCGATGACCGGCTGCTCGGCCAGAACCCGCGAACAGACTCCCACAACCTCGGCAGCCGGCACCAGCAACTCATGCACAAAGCCGTCTGCGGAGCGCACCAGACCGTATCGACCAAGCGCTGAAGCCATAACACTTTCAGACAATTCCACAGTGATGATGCGGTGATCCGACATGCGTTTACGCAACGACTCCAGGGTGTCATCGAAGGAGATCTTGCCATCGGAAACGACAACGACTCGCTCACAAAGGGCTTCAATATCCTGCATGTAATGCGAAGTAAGCAGCACGCTTACATTGCGTTCGCGACTGTAGTCTTGAATAAATGAACGAACTATTTTTTGCACCCCGACATCGAGCCCGATAGTCGGCTCGTCGAGAAAAAGCACCTTGGGATCATGAAGTAATGATGCTACCAGCTCACACTTCATTTTCTCGCCAAGTGACAGGGTTCGCACCGGCGCTCTGGCCAACTTCGACACTTGAAGCAACTCATCCAGATAGCCATAGGTCTGTTTGAACTGCTCATCGGGAATTTCGAATATCTTCTGATTGAGCCGGAAAGTTTCCATGGCCGGCAAATCCCAGATCAACTGTTGACGTTGCCCCATGATCAGCGAGATGGATTTGAGAAATTCCTTGCTGCGCAGTTGCGGCTTATAGCCGAGAACCGATATTTGTCCGGCAGTCGGATAGAGCAGCCCCGACAGCATTTTCAATGTAGTGGTTTTACCTGCGCCATTCGGACCGAGAAAGCCTACGACCTCACCCTGTTTGACAGTAAATGAAATATCGTCAACAGCGGTCTTTTCGGAGCTCTTGGGAGATACCAGACTTGTCAGCCAACCGAGCGGCCCTTCCGAGCGCTCTTTAATCAGGTAAGTCTTGGACAAATTTTTTACACTAATACAATCCATTGCGTGCGAGACCTTGAAGAAAATGAGCTATCCATTGCGCATATCGTTTCAACGCCGGCTTGAATATCACGCGCTGATCCACGTCGTCAAGAAACGTTATTACACATTTAAATTTTGAATTCGCAGCAGTAATTTATTATTGCGCTTATCGACGCGTGATTGTCGTCTCGCGCAAGCTCATAAAGCAATGGAGCCAGAATCGATGAAAGTAACGCGAGAGGCTCTAGCCTGCGGTTCTTTGCTTTTTCAATGTTTGTCAATGGATTAGAAACTAATCGATAGTGACTTCAGCGTCGAGAGCAAAACGCGTGGTCACGCAAAAGAAGAGTGAAACTACAAACGAAGGGGAAAAGCCGTACAGAAAAATCCTACACCGTGATTTTTTTTGTTGAATACCCCCTTCTCCCTCGATTGCGCATCAGCCGGGGAAGAGGGGGTTTTCCATTGCGCGGGATTTACGACTGGCTGTCGTCATCGCCGGTGTCGGGGTCGGTGTCGGTGTCCGGCTCGTCCGTGGTCGAATCATCGTCGTCCTTGCTACCACCTTGGTCCTGATCGCCCGGTTCGGATTCCGACTTGGCCAGCATGATCACACCGGCGTGGCCGTGGGCCGCATTAAATCCTTGTGGTGGCGTGGCGGTACTCGCCCAGGCCGCCGTGGTGCCAAGCGTCAACATCACCAAAACCTTAAGCAACAGCACAATGCGTTGAAAAATGCTCATAGCCATTTCCATCCTTTCGTGGTTGTAGCCTGGGGTGCCGATCCGGCGCTGAATGAAATCTAGTTCCGATCAGCGAGGTTCACCAGATAGGACGCTAACGTCTCCCCGGAAATGCCCGGGTTCGCCAGAACACTTGTGAATAACCGCTATAACCGAATCAACTAAGCGAGTTCGTGCCGTCTCTAGCGATCAGTGCCTTGGCCTTGCTTGATGAGCGCGTCGCGAAGTAGATCAGCGGCAAGGTCAACAACGCCAGCGCAGCACTGGCAATCCACACGCTGTGGCCGCCGAAGTGCCCATACAGCTGACCACTGACTACCGGCGACAGCAGCGCACTTGCGCTCCAGCTCATGAAAAACAGGCCAAAATACTGGCCGCTTTTACCACCCTGCGCATGCTGCATGACCAGCACATTCAACGGCGGCATGAACAGCGCCTCGCCCAATGTCCAGATTACCGTCGACAGACAGACGTAAAGCAGCGAGCTGCCCAACGGCAACATGCCCAGCCCGCTGGCCAGCAACACACTGCCGGCCATCAGTTGCGCCCGCGCACTCCAGCGTTCGCCCCAATGGGCCAGCGGAATCTGCAGGGTAACCACCAGCAGCGCATTGATGCCGAACTGCCAACCAATGGCTTCGGTGCTCAGCCGATAGTAATCACGCAGATAGTTGCCGAGCGTGCTGTAGACCGTGTCGAACGCCATGCCGAGCACGACCGTCGCGGCCAGCAGCCAGAGGAAAGGTTTGTCGCGATAAGGCAAGCCTGAACCGGCTTCGGTTTTTGCCTCGACGCTCAGCAGCGGTCGCCGCCAGGTCGTACGGACAAACCAGAGCAAGGCCAGCACCGTCAGCGCCGCACTGGCAAAGAACACCCAACGAAAATCAACCTGCGCCAGCACCCCGCCGGCAACGCCAGCGGCGGCCATGCCAAGGTTTCGCGCGACCCGGCTCAGGGCTTGTGCGCGAGCGCGTTGCGCAACCTCGCAATACTCCATGATCAAGCGCTGATGCAGCGTTCGAATCGCCCCGTCGAGTACACCGCTGAACAGCAGCAACGCGCCGAGCCACGGTATATCGGTGGTCAAGCCCAATGACAGCAGAGTCCACGCCGACAGAAAAAACAGCGCCGCCGTCAGCCGCGCCGTCGGAAAACGGTCACTGAGCAAACCACCAACCATCGAACCGACCAGCAGCCCAGCGCCGTAACCGGACAACAGCCAGCCGACCGTTTCAATCGCCAGCCCCAACTCCTGCCGCAGGTACAGCGCCATGAACAGCTTGACCATGCTGCTCAGCCGATTAATGAACAGAAGCGCGGCGAGCACCCAGGCCATCACACCGAAATAACCGTTGATCCGCAGCATATGAGCCAATCGACTCGTCATTCCATTGACCTCTTGAAGCCGCCTGAGTGAACCGGAACACTAACGATCAACACGCCAGTTGTCGCGCCTCTGAACGCCTGAAACCACAAAATCGGAACCACCCTACAACCCCTGTAGGAACTGCTGAAGACTGCGATCTTTTGACTTTGCTTTTCAAGACCAAAAGATCGCAGCCTTCGCCGGGCTGAGTTGGATCGAGTGCATTCATTTGGAAAATGAGCGGCTGGCAGGTCGCTTTCGCTGGCAAGCCAGGCTCCAACAGGGATTGGGCAGTCTGCAAGACATGGGGTGGCTGGCAGGCCGCTTTCGCGAGCAGGCTCGCTCCTACAATTGGATCGTATGCAATCTACTAGATATGAGGCGGCTGGGAGGTCGCCATCGCTGGCAAGCCAGGCTCCCACAGGGGTTGGGTGGAGTCTGCAAGACATGGGGTGGCTGGCAGGCCGCCTTCGCGAGCAGGCTCGCTCCTACAATTGGATCGTATGCAATCTGCTAGATATGGGCGGCTGGCAGGCCGCTTTCGCGAGCAGGCTCGCTCCTACAATTGGATCGTATGCAATCTGCTAGATATGGGGCGGCTGGGAGGTCGCTTTCGCTGGCAAGCCAGGCTCCCACAGGGATTGGGTGCAGTCTGCAAGACATTGGGTGGCTGGCAGGCCGCTTTCGCTGGCAAGCCAGGCTCCCACAGGGATTGGGTGCAGTCTGCAAGACATGGGACGGCTGGCAGGCCGCCTTCGCGAGCAGGCTCGCTCCTACAATTGGATCGTATGCAATCTACTAGATATGGGGCGGCTGGGAGGTCGCCATCGCTGGCAAGCCAGGCTCCCACAGGGATTGGGTGCAGTCTGCAAGACATGGGACGGCTGGCAGGCCGCCTTCGCGAGCAGGCTCGCTCCTACAGAAAAGCAACACCAGAACGCGCATCGCTTCTGCCTTTGCCTCTCACCACTCAACAGGATGAGCGTTAGCTCGGCTGCAGTTTTTGATCTTGATTCACGGGCGACTTCGGCAGGCTGAGTGGAGGGATTGATCCGGGGGTGGGAGCGCAGCGACCGTTTGGCGCAGCCAAACACAGCGAGAGGAGGTGCAGCGAAGCAAACCGTAGGCGCTGCGCCCGGATCGATTCCGGAGCGAAGGAACCCCGAGCCCCAGCGAGCGGGCCGAACGTAGGAGCAAGCGTTTTTTTGCTTACTTTTTTTAGGCGTTTGTAAAAAAAGTGAGTCGCCGTAAGGGCGAAACCCTAAGCCACCATCACCCAAAAAACGGATATACACACAAAACCAAACCAACAAAAAAGCCCCCAAAGGCCTACACCTAGGGGGGCTTCAGATAAATCAGCTCAAAGCTTAGTGATGCTCACGCGTCGCACGGAACTTCACATCCGGCCACCGCTCCTCCATCAACGCCAGATTAACCCGCGTCGGAGCAAGATAGGTCAGGTGACCACCGCCATCCAAAGCCAGGTTCTCCACAGCCTTGTTGGAAAACTCCTCAAGCTTCTTCTTGTCATCACATTCGATCCAGCGCGCCGAGTACACAGTGATCGGCTCATACGAGCACTCAACCTTGTATTCCTCTTTCAAACGGCTGGCGACCACATCGAACTGCAGCACACCCACAGCACCAAGAATGATGTCGTTGCTGCGCTCCGGGAAGAACACCTGAGTCGCGCCTTCCTCAGCCAATTGCTGCAAGCCCTGACGCAGCTGCTTGGATTTCAGCGGATCACGCAAACGCACACGACGGAACAATTCCGGAGCGAAGTGCGGGATACCAGTAAAGCCCAGAGTTTCACCTTCGCTGAAAGTGTCGCCGATCTGGATGGTGCCGTGGTTATGCAGACCGATGATGTCGCCGGCATACGCCTCTTCCAGTTGCTCACGCTCGGAGGAGAAGAACGTCAAGGCGTCGCCGATGCGCACGTCCTTGCCGGTGCGCACGTGGCGCATCTTCATGCCTTTTTCGTACTTGCCGGAGCAAATGCGCATGAAGGCAATGCGGTCACGGTGTTTCGGGTCCATGTTCGCCTGGATCTTGAAGATGAAGCCCGAAAACTTCTCTTCCACCGGCTCGACAGTCCGCTCGTTGGCGACACGGGCCAATGGACGCGGTGCCCAATCAACCACAGCATCAAGCACGTGATCGACACCGAAGTTGCCCAGTGCGGTACCGAAGAACACCGGGGTCAGTTGACCGTCGAGGAACTCCTGCTGATTGAATTCGTGGCAGGCGCCCTGCACCAGTTCCAGTTGCTCGATGAAGCGCTCGTACTCGTCGCCCAGGTGCGCGCGAGCCTCGTCCGAGTCGAGCTTCTCGATGATCTTGGTTTCGGTGCGTTCGTGACCGTGACCGGCGGTGTAGACAATGATGTAGTCGTCCGCCAGGTGGTACACGCCTTTGAAATCGCGATAGCAACCGATCGGCCAGGTGATCGGCGCCGCCTTGATCTTCAGAACGGCTTCGATTTCGTCGAGCAGTTCGATCGGGTCGCGGATGTCACGGTCGAGTTTGTTGATAAAGCTGACAATCGGCGTGTCACGCAGACGGCAGACGTCCATCAGCGCAATGGTCCGTGGCTCTACACCCTTACCGCCGTCGAGAACCATCAATGCCGAGTCCACCGCCGTCAGAGTGCGGTAGGTATCTTCGGAGAAGTCTTCGTGGCCCGGGGTGTCGAGCAGGTTGACCATGTGGTCGCGATACGGGAACTGCATGACCGACGTGGTAATGGAAATACCCCGCTGCTTCTCCATCTCCATCCAGTCGGATGTCGCATGGCGGTCGGATTTACGGGATTTCACCGTACCGGCCACAGCAATCGCCTTGCCCATCAACAGGAGCTTTTCGGTGATCGTGGTTTTACCGGCATCGGGGTGGGAAATAATGGCGAAAGTGCGGCGTTTCGCGACTTCGGCGGCCTGGTTGGTCATGGGAAATCGCCTGGCGGTGATTCAAAAAAGGGCCGCGATTATAGCCCAAGTCAGTGCAATAACCGAACCGTTGAGCACATTAAGGGTGGCCAAATGCTGCCCCAGATGGGAACCTTTTAAAGCACGGAGACGTCCATCCCCTGTTACGGCATTTCGTCAGGGGCTGAAAAATCAGCAAGTTAGCCTGACGAGGCTGCGCTCATGGCTCGCTTTCAGACCGCTTTTTGCCGGTGCTGAGGGAGCTGCTTCTCGCGAACGTTTATTCCCGGCAGCCAAGTAAGGCATGCCACACGGGACTGCGTTCGCCGACTATAAAAAAGGAGTCCGCCTGTGGCTATCCGCTATGGCAAAGGGCTGATGGGAGGTGCGGTGGTGATCGCGCTCCTGGCCCTGCTGGTCCACTGGATCGGCATCAACACGATCGAACACTACCGCGACGATTTGTTGTTTTACCTGCAAGCTCATCTGATTCTCGTCCTCGCTTCAATGCTGGCCGCCCTTGTCGTGGGCATCCCCGCCGGCATCTTTCTCAGTCGCCCGACCATGGTCGGCCGCGCTGAACGCTTCATGCAGATCTTCAATATCGGTAACACCGTGCCACCGTTGGCCGTACTCGCGATTGCCCTGGGCATTCTCGGCATCGGCAGTGGTCCGGCGATCTTTGCTTTATTCCTCGCCTCGTTGCTGCCGATTGTGCGCAACACCTACGAAGGCCTGAAAAACGTCCAGGGCTCGCTGAAAGAAGCCGCCGTCGGCATCGGCATGACCCCGCGTCAGGTGCTGTGGCAAGTCGAACTGCCCAACGCCGTGCCGATCATTGTCGGTGGCGTGCGTGTCGCGCTGGCGATCAACGTCGGTACTGCGCCGCTGGCGTTCCTGATCGGCGCCAACAGCCTCGGCAGCCTGATTTTCCCCGGCATCGCCCTGAACAATCAGCCGCAACTGCTGCTCGGCGCCGCGTGCACCGCGCTGCTGGCCTTGCTGCTCGATGGCGTCGTCACCCTCGCCAGCCGCCTCTGGCTGGAACGCGGTTTGCGCCCGTCTTAAGGCTTTTGCGAAGGAATATTTATGAAACGATTTAGTTCGACTCTGGGATTGATAGCGGGCTGCGTCCTGCTGTTCGCAGGATTGGCGCAAGCCGCTGAAAAACCCGTGATCCGCCTCGGCGCCCGGGTGTTTACCGAGCAGACCCTGCTCGCGGAAATCACCGCGCAATACCTGCGCAGCAAAGGCTACGACGCGCAGATCACCGGCGGCCTGGGCAGCAATCTGGCCCGCAGTGCCCACGAAAGCGGGCAACTGGACATGCTCTGGGAATACACCGGCGTGTCACTGGTGGCCTACAACCATGTCACCGAGAAACTCGACAGCGCACAGTCCTACGCCCGGGTGAAAGAACTCGACGCGAAAAAAGGCCTGGTCTGGCTGACGCCGTCGAAATTCAGCAACACCTACGCCCTCGCCTTGCCGAAAAACGTCGCCGAGGAATATCCGCAGATCAACAACATCAGCCAGTTGAACGACGTGTTGCAGGCTGAAGCCAAGACCAATCACCTGGTGGCGCTGGATACCGAGTTTGCCAATCGCTCCGACGGTCTCGACGGCATGGTCAAGCTCTACGACATGAACCTGACCCGCAAGAACATCCGTCAGATGGACGCGGGCCTGGTCTATACGGCGTTGCGCAACGGCCAGGTGTTCGCCGGTCTGGTCTACACCACCGACGGTCGCCTCAACGCCTTCGGCTTGAAGCTGTTGGAAGACGACAAGCATTACTTCCCCGACTACACCGCCGCTCCCGTGGTGCGTCAGGCCTACCTCGATGCCCACCCGAAACTCGCCGAGCAACTGAAACCGCTGGCCGAGTTGTTCGACGACGAAACCATGCGCCAGCTCAACGCGCGGGTCGATGTCGATCATGAAAGCCCGTCGTCGGTCGCCGCTGATTTCCTGCGCCAGCATCCACTGAATTAAGAGAGGAGAAGTCATGGAATTCTTGAACGCCTTTTCCCATCTCGACTGGCAGCAGGTGATGCACCTGACCTGGCAGCACATCACGCTGGTCGGCATCGCCGTGACGCTGGCGATTGTTGTTGGCGTGCCGCTGGGCATTCTGATGACACGCTTCCCGAGCCTCGCCGGCCCGTTGCAGGCCAGCGCCACGGTGCTGCTGACCGTGCCGTCGATTGCGCTGTTCGGCCTGCTGCTGCCGTTCTATTCGAAGTTCGGCCAGGGCCTCGGCCCGATGCCGGCTATCACCGCCGTGTTCCTTTATTCACTGCTGCCGATCATGCGCAACACCTACCTCGCCCTCACTGGCGTGGAACCGGGTATCCGTGAAGCCGCACGTGGCATCGGCATGACCTTCGGCCAGCGTCTGCGCATGGTCGAACTGCCGATTGCGGTGCCGGTGATCCTTGCCGGCGTGCGCACCGCCGTGGTGATGAACATCGGCGTGATGACCATCGCCGCGACCATCGGCGCCGGCGGCCTCGGTGTGTTGATCCTCGCTTCAATCAGCCGCAGTGACATGTCGATGCTCATCGTCGGCGCACTGCTGGTCAGTCTCCTGGCCATTTTCGCTGACCTGTTTCTCCAATGGCTGCAACGCTCGTTGACTCCAAAAGGACTGCTCAAATGATCGAACTTCAAAACCTCAGCAAAACTTTCCAAAGCAACGGCAAAGATGTCAAAGCCGTGGACTCGGTAAGCCTGACCGTCAATGAAGGCGAAATCTGTGTGTTCCTCGGGCCATCGGGCTGCGGCAAAAGCACCACGCTGAAAATGATCAACCGTCTGATCAAACCGACGTCGGGCAAGATCCTCATCAACGGTGAAGACACTACCGACCTCGACGAAGTGACCCTGCGCCGCAACATCGGCTACGTGATCCAGCAGATCGGTCTGTTCCCGAACATGACCATCGAAGAGAACATCGTCGTGGTGCCGAAACTACTGGGCTGGGACAAACAGAAATGCCACGACCGTGCCCGCGAACTGATGAGCATGATCAAGCTGGAGCCCAAGCAGTATCTGCATCGTTATCCGCGTGAGTTGTCCGGCGGTCAGCAACAACGCATCGGCGTGATCCGCGCACTGGCGGCGGATGCGCCACTGTTGCTGATGGACGAACCGTTCGGTGCGGTCGACCCGATCAACCGCGAGATGATCCAGAACGAGTTTTTCGAGATGCAACGGGCGCTGAACAAGACCGTGATCATGGTCAGCCACGACATCGACGAAGCGATCAAACTCGGTGACAAGATCGCGATCTTCCGCGCCGGCAAACTCTTGCAGATCGATCATCCGGACACGTTGCTCGCGCATCCGGCGGACGACTTTGTCAGCAACTTCGTCGGCCAGGACAGCACGCTCAAACGCCTGCTTCTAGTGAAGGCGGAAGATGCGGCGGACAACGCGCCGTCGGTCAGCCCGGAAACCCCGGTGGCCGATGCGCTGGAACTGATGGACGAGCATGACCGTCGCTATGTCGTGGTCACCTGCGCCGAGAACAAGGCGCTGGGTTACGTGCGCCGTCGCGACCTGCACCGCCAGACTGGCACTTGTGCGCAGTACCTGCGTGAGTTCAACGCGACGGCGGCGTACGACGAGCATCTGCGCATCCTGTTGTCGCGCATGTATGAGTTCAACCGTTCGTGGCTGCCGGTGATGGATGCCGAGCGGGTGTTCCTTGGCGAGGTGACGCAGGAGTCGATTGCTGCTTACTTGAGTTCGGGTCGTTCGCGGGGGATGAAGACCAGCATCGTCTCGCCGGCTGAAGCCGTGGTCGCCTGATTATCAGGTAAAAAACACCCATCCCTGTAGGAGTGAGCCTGCTCGCGATAGCGCAATATCAGTCAATGAAGATGTTGACGGTAAAAAAGTCATCGCGAGCAGGCTCACTCCTACAGGATTTGCGTGATTTTTTCTTCATTCGCAGGGCGGAAAAAAATCTCAACACCCAACCTTCAAAAGCCCCCCTGCAATAACTTCCACACTCACCAAAATCCCCCTCAACCCCCCCTCTCGCCGCCAACGTCGCCGATGTTGCGGCTATCACACTTATCTACGACTTGGCGCACAAAAGCGTCGAACGTACAGGTATTTTTAACACTCTGAAATTCCCGGGGAACATCTGCCCGTCATCTCGGTCGGCTACAAAGAGTGATGAACGCGACGCACGTCAGAAGCGTGCAGAAACGCGACATTTTTAGTTGATCTCAGGCCCCTCACGCCCTAAAGTTCGCGCCGAACGTCCATGCTGGAAACGATCCATCCGGCTCAAGTACTGACGACGAGACAGCAAGGCCAAGGGAAGCTTCACTCCCGTGGCCTTTTTGCTTTCGGCGACATGCCTTGGGAAGTAGGCGAACCAAAGTGGGGATACGGAGGACGTTCATTTGCACCCATTGATTAATTTAGTTTGCCAGTAGGAGTTCCCAGCATGTCGATCCAGGTCGAAGACTATTTCGCGCGCGCTACATTCGACAAAATGAAGGCGTTCGCCGACAAACAGGAAACCCCGTTCGTGGTGATCGACACCGCGATGATCAGCCAGGCCTACGATGACCTGCGCGCCGGTTTCGAATTTGCCAAGGTCTACTACGCGGTCAAGGCCAACCCGGCCGTCGAGATCATCGACCTGCTCAAAGAGAAAGGTTCGAGCTTCGACATCGCCTCTATCTATGAGCTGGACAAGGTGATGGATCGCGGCGTCAGCCCGGACCGTATCAGCTACGGCAACACCATCAAGAAATCCAAGGACATCCGCTACTTCTACGAGAAGGGCGTGCGTCTGTTCTCCACCGACTCCGAAGCCGATCTGCGCAACATCGCCAAGGCTGCGCCGGGCTCGAAAGTCTATGTACGCATCCTGACCGAAGGCTCGACCACGGCTGACTGGCCGCTGTCGCGCAAATTCGGCTGCCAGACCGACATGGCCATGGACTTGCTGATCCTCGCCCGCGACCTCGGTCTGGTGCCATACGGCATCTCGTTCCACGTCGGTTCGCAACAGCGCGATATCAGTGTCTGGGACGCGGCGATCGCCAAGGTCAAAGTGATCTTCGAACGCCTGAAAGAAGAAGACGGCATCCACCTCAAGCTGATCAACATGGGCGGCGGCTTTCCGGCCAACTACATCACCCGCACCAACAGCCTGGAAACCTACGCCGAAGAAATCATCCGCTTCCTGAAAGAAGACTTCGGTGATGACTTGCCGGAAATCATCCTGGAGCCGGGCCGTTCGTTGATCGCCAACGCCGGTATTCTGGTCAGCGAAGTGGTGCTGGTCGCACGTAAGTCGCGCACCGCCGTCGAGCGTTGGGTATACACCGATGTGGGCAAGTTCTCCGGCCTGATCGAAACCATGGACGAAGCGATCAAGTTCCCGATCTGGACCGAGAAGAAAGGCGAGATGGAAGAAGTCGTGATCGCCGGCCCGACCTGCGACAGCGCCGACATCATGTACGAAAACTACAAGTACGGCCTGCCGCTGAACCTGGCAATCGGTGATCGTCTGTACTGGCTTTCGACCGGTGCATACACCACCAGTTACAGCGCGGTTGAATTCAATGGCTTTCCGCCGCTGAAGTCTTACTACGTGTAAGCGCTGAAACCGTAATGCAAAAAGCCCATGACGTGTCATGGGCTTTTTTGTGCCTGACATTCCACTGTAGGACCTGCCGAAGGCTGCGATCTTTTGATTTTTCTTTTTGAAGATCAAGATCAAAAGATCGCAGCCTGCGGCAGCTCCTACAGGAGTGATTTGTAGCGGTGAGCGTACTCGGCTGCCAACGCCTGAATCCTTGGATCGGTCGCACTGGCCAGAGCTTCACTGGCCACCCGCAGGAAATTCAGATTACCGCCGGCCAATGCCTTCTCAAGCCACATGACTGCATCATCGATGCGACCCTCATCCGCCAACACCGCCGCATAACTGAACTGCCCGCGAAAATCACCACCCTCAGCCGAGCGCCGATACCAGTCACGAGCCGCGACCGGATCCGCCGGGCACACCTGCCCTTCTTCCAGATAGCGTCCCAGCAGATTCATCGATTTCGCATGGCCCAGTTCAGCCGCGCGCCGATACAACGACAGCGCCTGCAGATGATCCACGGCGACACCACGCCCGGTCGCCAGCAGATTCGCAAGGTTATACATCGCCCAGTCCAGCCCGGCATCTGCGGCGATTCGGTAATGCTGCGCCGCAATCGACGCATCCGCCGCAACGCCCCAACCATGCTCCTGACAACGACCGAACATGTTGCGCGCCATCAGATGCCCGCGCCCGGCAGCAATGCCAAACCAGCGCAGCGCCAGCGGTTGATCCTGCGCGATGCCGTGCCCGTCCAGAAGAATCTGTCCAAGCAGCGCCTGCGCCTCGACAGCGCCCTCGCCCGCCGCCAGCAGAATCGCCTGCGCGGCGCGAGCCGGACTTTCCTCAAGCATCGCTGCCAGCCCAGAGGCATCGAGGACTTCTTCGCGGCGCAGTTGAAAACTCATACCTCGACCCAGCGCCGCAGCAGGTTGTGATAAGTGCCGGTGAGGCGAATCAGCGACGGGTGATCCGGCACGTCCTGGGTGAGCTGCTGAATCGCACCGTCCATTTCGAACAGCAATGCGCGCTGGCTGTCTTCGCGCACCAGGCTTTGCGTCCAGAAAAACGACGCATAACGCGCACCGCGGGTGACTGCATTGACCTTGTGCAGACTGGTGCCGGGGTACAACACCATGTCGCCGGCCGGCAACTTCACCCGTTGCGTGCCATAGGTGTCCTGAATTTCCAGTTCGCCGCCGTCGTAATCTTCAGGCTCGCTGAAAAACAGCGTTGCCGACAGATCCGTGCGCACGCGCTCGATACTGCCCTTGGGCTGGCGCACCGCGTTGTCGATGTGGAAATCGAAACTGCCGCCCGCCGTGTAACAGTTCACTAACGGCGGGAACACTTTGTGCGGCAGCGCAGCAGACATGAACAGCGGATTTTTCCACAGCCGCTCGAGCAGCGCAGCGCCGATTTCCTTGGCCAGCGGATGACCTTCGGGCAGTTGCAGATTGTGTTTGGCCTTGGCCGATTGATAACCCGCGGTGATCTTGCCATCAGCCCAATCGGCCTGCTCCAGCGCCTGGCGAATGCGCTGCACTTCGTCTTTTTCGAACAGAGCGGGAATGTGCAGCAGCATGGCAATGTCACCTGATGGCAAAGAGGCGGCAATGGTATTGATTCTTATTGGCTGTGTACAACCCGCAAGACGAATGAACTGGCAAAAACCGTAAGGCTAAATTGTAAAGAATGTAAATTCAGTGCAGTTAGCAATGTTTCGCAATTGATACGAATACTTGTTTACCCTATATTCCGCCGCCTCAAATCCTTGGGGAGGGGAATAAAAATGGCACGTCAACACGCACAATTACCGGTCAGTTCACCACGTCTGCTCGCCTCTGCAATCGGTGTGGCAATCACCGCAGGCTCCGCCGGCCACATGGTGTTCGCCGCCGAAAAGACCGACAGCAAAGCCGCCGGCAATGCCATCGCCCTGGACGCTACCGCCATCACTGGCGAAGCGCAGGACCCGACGTCCTACCAGGTCGAGAAAGCCTCCTCGCCCAAGTACACCGCGCCGCTGGTCGACACGCCGCGCTCGGTGACCGTCATTCCGCAACAAGTCCTCAAAGACACCGGCGCCCTGAACATGCAGGACGCGCTGCGCACCGTGCCAGGCATCACCTTCGGTGCCGGTGAAGGCGGCAACCCGCAGGGCGACCGCCCGTTCATCCGTGGTTTCGACGCTCAGGGCGACACCTACCTCGACGGCGTGCGCGACACCGGTTCGCAGAGCCGCGAGATCTTCGCCGTCGAAAACATTGAAGTCAGCAAGGGCCCGAACTCCGCCATCGGTGGTCGCGGCGCGGCGGGCGGCAGCATCAACCTGGTGAGCAAAAAAGCACACCTGGGCAACTCGTTCGACGGTGGCTTCACCTGGGGTTCCGACCAGACTCAGCGTTACACCCTCGACGGCAACTACCAGTTCAGCGACACCGCCGCTGGCCGTTTGAACCTGATGAGCCACGAGAGCAATGTCGCCGGGCGCGACAAAGTCGATTACGACCGCTGGGGCATCGCGCCGTCGCTGGCGTTCGGACTGGGTACTGACACCCGCGTCAACCTCGACTACTACCATCTCGAAAGCAACGACACCCCGGATTCGGGCATCCCCTACACCCTGTCGAACCCACGTACAAAATCCAACCCGGACAAGCCGTACGCCGGTGGCGACCACAGCAATTTCTACGGTCTGGATCGCGACTTCCGCAAGGGCCGCACCGACACCGCGACCTTCGCCATCGAGCACGACCTGAGCGACTCGCTGACCATCAAGAACACCCTGCGTCACGGCACCAGCATGCAGGATTACATCCTCACCCAGCCGGACGACAGCAAGGGCAACGTCAACAACGGCAGCCTCTGGCGTCGGGCGAATACTCGGGTGAGCAACACCGAGACCACCACCAACCAGACTGACCTGTTCGGCAATTTCTACGTCGCCGGCTTCAAGAACAGCTTCTCCACTGGCGTTGAATACACCCGTGAGGAAAGCCAGAAGTCCTCGTACAACGTCAACACCGACACCACGCCGCTCACCACCAACGTGCCTTCGAGCAGCAACTGCACGCCATCGATGATCGGCGCATCCAGTGGCTACAACTGCACCTCGCTGTCGAACCCGAACCCGAACGATCCGTGGAACGGCGCGATCTCGCGCAACTACGCCGGCACCGACACCAAGGCCAACACGTATGCGCTGTATGTGTTCGACACCCTGGAGTTGTCCCAGCAATGGCTGGTGAACATGGGTCTGCGTTACGACCACTTCGACACCGACTACAAGACCTACACCGCTGCCGGCGCCACCACTGCCAAGGGCGATGACGTCAGCGAGTTCGTCACCGGTCAGTTCGGTATCGTTTACAAACCAGCGGAAAACGGCAGCATCTATGCGTCCTACGCCACTTCGGCGACGCCACCGGGCAACACTCTGGGCGAAGGCATGGACGGCAACCCGCTGGGCGGCACCAAGGATCGCAACGGCAATCTGCTGAGCAGCGACCTGGAGCCGGAAACCACCAAGAACTACGAAATCGGCACCAAGTGGGACCTGCTCAACGATCGTCTGTCGCTGACGGCTGACGTCTTCCGCACCGAGAAAGAAAACGCGCGTGTGCAAGTCGACACCACGTCGTACGAGAACGCCGGCAAAACCCGCGTACAAGGTGTCGAGTTGTCGGCCAGCGGCAAGATCACCGACAAGTGGCAAGTGTTCGCCGGTTACGCCTACATGGACAGCGAACAGGTTGACGGCGGCCCGCTGAACCGCGCCACCGACGGCAACCAGCTGCCTAACACGCCGAAAAACAGCGCCAGCCTGTGGACCACTTACCAGCTCACGCCGAAGCTGACCATCGGTGGCGGTGCCTTCTACGTCGACGACGTATTCGGCAACGTGGCCAACACCACCATGGTCGATTCGTATGTGCGTTACGACGCGATGGCGGCCTACAAGCTGAGCAAGAACGTCGACCTGCAACTCAACGTGCAGAACCTGACCAACGAAACCTATTACGACAAAGCCTTCTCGACCCACTTCGCCAACCAGGCAGCGGGCCGCACGGCACTGTTGAGCACAAACTTCCACTTCTAAGCGATATTGGAAACTGTAGGAGTGAGCCTGCTCGCGATGGGGTTGTGTCAGTCAGCAAATTGATTGGATGACACGCCGCTATCGCGAGCAGGCTCACTCCTACAGGGAATGCACCGCAAGGCTTGGCCCCGTTCATTCAATTGAACGGGGCTTTTGTGCGTAATAAAGAACGCTTCTCGATAACCCACGGCATAATGCGCGCCGTGAAGACAATTTCCGAATGGACGGCGAGTGACGTGTTGAAGAAAACCCTGTTCCAGTTGCACTGGTTTTTTGGCATCACCGCCGGCCTGGTGCTGGCCTTGATGGGCATCACCGGCGCGGCCTATTCGTTTCAGGACGAAATCCTGCGGGCGCTGAACCCTTCAGTGCTGCAAGTGGAAAAACAAGTCGCCGGCGTCCTGCCGCCCGTTGAACTGGTGGAGCGCATCGAAGCCACTTCCGCCAAAAAAGTCTCGATGCTCTGGGTCGAGACCGACAGCGGCAACGCGGCACGGGTGTATTTCACCCCGCCCAAAGGCGAGCGCCGTGGCGAAATGCGCTACTTCGATCCATATACCGGCGAATTTATGGGCGACGCCGTGGGCCAGGACTTCTTCGGCCTGATGCTGCAACTGCACCGTTTCCTAGCCATGGGCGATACCGGGCGCAACATAACCGGCGCCTGCACCCTGATCCTGCTGTTCTTCTGCCTCTCAGGTTTGTATTTACGCTGGCCGCGCCAGTGGAACAGTTGGCGCGTATGGCTGACCCTGGACTGGAAGAAAAAGGGCCGCGCCTTCAACTGGGATCTGCATTCGGTGGCCGGCACCTGGTGCCTGCTGGTCTATCTGCTGCTGGCGCTGACCGGGTTGTCGTGGTCCTACGAGTGGTACAACAAGGGCCTGACCAGACTGCTTTCCGACGCACCGCAAAACGAGCGCGTGCGCAATAGCGGCCCCGCACCCGAAGGCCCGGCACCGACGGCCGATTACGCGGCGATGTGGAGCAGCATCTACAGCGCTGCCGGCCCGGGTCTGGCCGCCTACAACATCCGCATGCCGGCGGTGGCCGGTCAACCGGCGACGGTGTTCTACCTGCTTGACAGCTCGCCGCATGATCGCGCCCTGAACCAGATCACTCTCGACCCGGCCACCGGCATCGTCAAACGCGTCGACCGCTACGCCGACAAGAGCTTCAAGGCGCAACTGCTGACCAGCATTTACGCACTGCACGTCGGCAGCTATTTCGGCCTCGTCGGGCGGATCATCATCACCCTCGCGGCCGTATGCATGCCGCTGTTCTTCATCACCGGATGGCTGCTGTACCTTGATCGTCGCCGCAAGAAAAAGCAGATCAAGGACGCGCGCAAAGGTCTCGAACAACCGGACGACGATGCGTCGGCATGGCTGATTGGCTTCGCCAGCCAAAGCGGTTTCGCCGAGCAACTGGCGTGGCAGACTGCCGGCCAATTGCAGGCTGCCGGGTTGCCGGTGAAGGTGCAGCCGTTGGCGAATGTCAGCGAGCAGGATCTGCTGGAATCGAACAACGCGCTGTTTGTGGTCAGCACTTTTGGTGACGGTCAGGCACCGGACAGCGCTCGTGGTTTCGAGCGCAAGGTGCTGGGCAAGGCTGCCGCTCTCGACACTCTGAACTATGCCGTGCTCGGGCTGGGCGATCGTCAGTACCAGCACTTCTGTGGTTTCGCCCATCGTCTGCATCAGTGGCTCAGCGAACACGGTGGCAAGACCCTGTTCGCACCGGTGGAAGTCGACAGTGGCGATCCCTACGCCCTGCGTCACTGGCAAACCCAACTCGGCCTGCTCACCGGGCAAACACCGGTCGACACCTGGCAAGCGCCGAGCTACGACAACTGGACGCTGGTGCGCCGTGAACTGATGAACCCGGACAGCAGCGGTTCACCGGTTTACCTGCTGGGCCTCAGCGCGCCGAGCACCAGCAGCTGGCTGGCCGGTGATCTGGTGGAGGTGCTGCCGCGCAACTGTCCGTGGGTGATCGAGCACTTCCTCGACGGCCTCGGCATTCGTGGCGAAACGTCGGTGACCATCAACGGCCTCGACGAGCCCCTTGAAGTGGCACTGGCGACACGTCAACTGCCCGAGCATCGCGCCCATCTGGTCGGTCTGCATGCGCAGTCGCTGGTCGATGCGATGGTGCCGCTGACCCTGCGCGAATACTCGATCGCCTCGATTGCCGCCGACGGCGTGCTGGAGCTGATCGTGCGTCAGGAACAGCACGCCGACGGCAGCCTTGGCATCGGCTCCGGCTGGCTGACCGAACATGCGCCAGTGGGCGGCAGCATCAGTTTGCGCGTGCGACGCAACAGCGGTTTCCACCTGCCGAACCAGCCCGTGCCGATGATTCTGCTGGGTAACGGCACGGGGCTGGCCGGGTTGCGCAGTCTGCTCAAGGCGCGGATTGCCGATGGTCAAACGCGCCAGTGGTTACTGTTTGGCGAACGCAATCGTGAACACGATTTCCTCTGCCGTGCGGAGCTGGAAGAGTGGTTGATCAATGGCGATCTGGCGCGGCTGGATCTGGCGTTCTCGCGGGATCAGGCAGAGAAGATTTATGTGCAGGATCGCTTGCGTGAATCCGCCGACGAGTTGAAAAAATGGCTGGCCGAGGGAGCGGTGATTTACATCTGCGGCAGCCTTCAGGGGATGGCGTCCGGGGTTGATCAAGTGCTCAACGACATCCTCGGCGCGGCTGAAGTTGAAAGACTGATCGAGCAGGGCCGCTATCGTCGCGACGTCTACTGACCCCACACATGCCCGTGCAGGAGCTGCCGCAGGCTGCGATCTTTTGATCTTGCTGTTAAAAAACTAAAAGATCGCAGCCTGCGGCAGCTCCTACACGGGGTATCTGGATCACACTGGCTGCAGTTTTTTCTCAAACACCGCCACCCCATTCAAATCCCGCAACACCACACTCATCTCCCCGCTCTGCCCCTCAATATTCACTTCACCAAAAAACTGAAATCCGGCAAACGGCGAAGCGTTTTGCGTCAGTGGTGCCTTCTCGAACACCACCTCCGGACCAAAGGTTTTATCCAGCGGATTAGGCCCGAAACTCCCGGCATTCAACGGCCCCGCAACAAACTCCCAGAACGGTTCGAAATCCTGAAACGCCGCGCGATCCGGGTGGTAGTGATGCGCCGCGCAGTAATGCACGTCTGCCGTCAGAAAGACGAAATTGCGCACCTGCTGCGCGCGCAGGTATCCGAGCAGTTCAGCGATCTCCAGCTCGCGCCCCTGAGCCGGGCCAGGATCGCCGTTGGCCACCGCCTCCCAACGCGGCACGCCCGGGCTCACCTCGCCATCCGGCACACCAAGCCCGATCGGCATGTCGGCGGCGATCACCTTCCACTGCGCTTTCGACTTCTTTAATCCGCGCTTGAGCCAGTCCAGTTGTTCACGCCCGAGGAACGGTTTTGCCGTGCCGAGGTTGTCGTCGTTCGCGCCGCGATAACTGCGCATGTCGAGCACGAACACATCGAGCATCGGCCCGTAACTCACCTTGCGATAAATCCGCCCGCCACCGTCGGCAGCCTGTAAACGCATCGGCGAATATTCCAGCCAGGCCTTGCGTGCACGGCCAACCAGGGTGTGGATATCTTTCTCCTGATAGCGCTCATCCAGTTGCTTGCCCGGCGACCAGTTGTTGACCACTTCATGGTCGTCCCACTGCCAGATCTGCGGCACTTCCGCGTTGAAGCGGCGGATGTTTTCGTCCATCAGGTTGTAGCGGTAGTTGCCGCGATAGTCATCGAGGATCTGGGCGACTTTACTCTTGGCTTCCGTGGTGATGTTGCGCCATATCCGACCGTTTTCAGTTGTCAGCTGAGCCGGAACCGGGCCGTCGGCGTAGATGGTGTCGCCGCTGTGGATAAAGAAGTCCGGCAGGCGCAGGCGCATGGCTTCGTAGATGCGCATGCCGCCGATGTCCGGGTTGATGCCGAAACCCTGGCCGACGGTGTCGCCGCTCCAGACGAAACGGATATTGCGCCGCGCCGTCGGGGCGCTGCGCAAATGGCCGAGCCACGGTTCGCTGGCAACACCGGTGCGGGCATCCTTGAAATACACCCGATAGAAAATCGCCTGATCGGCGGGCAACCCGGTGAGTTCGACGCGGGCGGTGAAATCGCTGCGGGCATCGGCGAGCGCCGAGACAAGCCGACGGGGATTGCGAAACTGACTGCGGGTGTCCCACTCGACCACCATCCGTGCGGGGCGATCGCTGCGGCTCCAGATCATCGCGCGGTCGCCTTGCAGGTCGCCGGACTGCACGCCATCGGTCAGTTGTGGCCGATCCTTGACCGACGCAATCACCGCCGGCGCCAGCCCCGGCATCAGCAGCCCGGCGCCCACGGCTTGCATGACCCGACGGCGACCGAGATTGAAATCGCTCATGGCGTTCTCCCTGAAAAAAGGAAAACTAAAGCACGCCTACATGACCTGGAAATGACACCTGCCACACCACAATTCCAATGTAGGAGTGAGCCTGCTCGCGATAGCGGTGCATCAGTCAACATTCATGTCACCGACAGATTGCTATCGCGAGCAGGCTCACTCCTACAAGGGTTTTGCGTTATCAGTCAGGCTTTGGCGGGTTCCAGCGCCAACTCGACGGCCTCAGGCCGTTTCACCGTTGCATACACGACGGCCGTCAACAAACTCCCCGCGACAATCGCCAGCAGATACAGCAATGCGTGATTGATCGCGTTGGGGATCGCCAGCACAAACAACCCGCCGTGCGGCGCCATCAGCTTGCAGCCGAAATACATCGACAACGCACCGGTCAGCGCACCACCGGCAATGCTCGCCGGGATCACCCGCAACGGGTCTTTCGCGGCAAATGGAATCGCGCCTTCCGAGATAAAGCACAGCCCCAGCACCAGCGCCGCTTTGCCGGCCTCGCGCTCAGTCTGGGCGAACTTGCGCCGGGCGATGAACGTGGCGATACCCAGACCAATCGGCGGCACCATGCCCGCGGCCATGGTCGCCGCCATCGGCGCGTAACTTTGCGACGCCAGCAGCCCCACCGAAAACGCATACGCCGCTTTGTTGATCGGCCCGCCGAGGTCGACGCACATCATGCCGCCCAGCAGCACGCCCAGCAGAATGGCGTTGGTGGTGCCCATGCTGTCGAGGAAATGCGTGAGCGCGGCGAGCATCCCCGCCACAGGCTTGCCGACCACGTAGATCATCACCAGACCGGTGATCAAGCTGGCGAACAACGGGATGATCAGGATCGGTTTCAACGCTTCCAGACTTTGCGGAAGCGCTACGTAACGGCTGATCAATTTCGCTGCGTAACCGGCGATAAACCCGGCCACGATCCCGCCGATAAATCCAGCGCCCAGGGTGCTGGCGAGCAAACCGCCAATCATCCCCGGCGCCAGCCCCGGACGGTCGGCAATCGAATAGGCGATGTAACCGGCCAGCAGCGGCACCATCAGTTTGAACGCGGTCTCGCCGCCGATCTGCATCAGCGCCGCTGCCAGCGTGCCTTGTTCCTTGAACGCGGTGATACCAAAGACGAACGACAACGCGATCATCAAACCGCCCGCCACCACCATCGGCAGCATGAACGACACGCCGGTCAGCAAGTGTTTGTAGACCCCGGTTTTCTCTTGTTTGGCGGGGGCCTTGCCGTCACTCGCAGCGCTCTCTACCTGACCTTCGGCGAGGGCTTTTTTCAGCGTGGCTTCCGATTGCTTCAGCGCAATGCCGGTGCCACAACGGTAGATTTTCTTGCCGGCGAAACGCTCGGTGGCGACTTCGATATCCGCCGCCAGCAGCACCACGTCAGCCTCGGCAATAGCCGTTGCACTGAGCGGCGTTTTCGCGCCGACAGAGCCTTGGGTTTCGACTTGCAAGTCGTAGCCAAGACGCTTGGCGGTCTGCTGCAACGCTTCGGCCGCCATGAACGTGTGGGCGACGCCGGTCGGGCACGCAGTGATCGCGACGATACGCGGCACGCGCTCAGCAACCGCAGCGGGCGCAGCCTCGGCAGCCACGTAGACTTGCGCCTCTTCAGCTCCGCGACGCAGCACTGCTTCGACATCCTGCAACGCCTGCGCCGGCGCAATCCGGAACACGCGTTTGCCAACAAAACGCTGCATGTCGACGTCACCGGTGGCGACCAGCAACACCCACTCCGCCGCCGCGATGGTCGCTGCCGACAACTCGCGCTCCGGGTGCGCCGCGTCGACCACTTCGACGCTGGTGCTCCAGCCCTGTCGCTGGGCCGCCGCATCGAGCAAACGCGCGCACAGCACGCTGGTGACCATGCCGTTCGGGCAAGCCGTAACAATGGCTAACTTCATGACAAACCCTCTTATTGTTCTGTCAGGGGGCGCACGCGCACGCCCTGTTCGAGCTGCGCCAGTTGCGCGCTGTCGTTGATACCAAAACCGATCTGGGTGACCGCCATTGCCGCAATCGCCGTGGCCGTGCGCAGGGTTTGCTCGGGCGTGTCGGCGCTGAGCAAACCGTGGAGCATGCCCGCCAGCAACGAATCACCAGCACCCACGGTGCTGGCGACGCTGACTTTCGGTGGCGTCGCGTGCAACGCCGAGCCGACGCTGAACCAGTTCACACCGTCAGCGCCGTGAGAGATCACCACGTGCTCGATGCCTTGCGCATGCAAACGCGCCGCTGCCTGCGCCTCGGCCGCGTGGGAAACCACCTCGCAGCCGAGGGCATCGGCGAGTTCTTCAGTGTTCGGTTTGATCAGCCACGGACTGGCCTGCAACGCAGCGCGCAAGGCGTCGCCGCTGCTATCGAGGGCGACTTTCAGACCGAGCTGATTCAGTCGCTCAATCAGTTCGCGCAACCACTGCGCCGTGACGCCGCGCGGCAAACTGCCGGCAACCACCACCGCGTCATGACCCGGTGCGATCTGCACCAGACGATCCAGCAATGCCTGCTGCGCGGTGGCATCGACCACCGGTCCCGGACCGTTGATGTCAGTGATCCGACCGTCGCGCTCGGCGACTTTGATGTTGCTGCGCGTCTCGCCGGGCACGCGGATGAACGCGTCGACAAAACCGCGTTTGCTGAACAGGGTTTCGAACGCTTGCAGGTTGTCTTCGCCGAGAAAACCGCTGACCGTCAGTTGATGGCCGAGGTCGGCCAGCACCTGCGCGACGTTCACCCCTTTGCCGGCGGCGTGGGTGTGCATCTCATCGCTGCGGTTGACCTGACCGGCCTCCAGACGTGACAGCTCAACCGTGAGGTCCAGCGCCGGGTTGAGGGTCAGGGTGAGAATCTTGGCCATTACAGGGCCTCCACTAATGCACGCACTTCGTTGGCGCTGCCCACGCTGAGGGCTTGTTGAGCAAGGGTTTGCGCCTCGGTCAGGCTGAGTTCGCGGATACGCGCTTTCACTTCGGCAATGCTGCGCCCGGAGACGCTGAGTTCATCGACACCGAGGCCGACCAGCACCGGCACCGCCAGCGGATCGGCTGCCAACTCGCCGCAGACGCCGACCCATTTGCCATGGGCGTGGGCCGCGCGCACGGTGATGTCGATCAGTTGCAGCACCGCCGGGTGCAAGCCGTCAGCCTGCGCCGACAGGGTCGGATGACCACGGTCAATGGCCAGGGTGTATTGGGTCAGGTCGTTGGTGCCGACGCTGAAGAAGTCGACCTCTTTGGCCAGCACCGGCGCCAACAAAGCGGCGGACGGCACCTCGATCATGATGCCGAGTTGCAGGTCGGCGACCGGGATTTCCAGGCGCAGACGTTCAGTCATGTCGCGGGCCTGGCGCCACTCTTCGACGCTGCCGACCATCGGGAACATGATCCGTAGCGGCCGGTTATCCGCCGCACGCAGCAAGGCACGCAACTGCGCTTCCATGATCTGCGGACGCTGCAGGGTCAAACGGATGCCGCGCACGCCGAGAAACGGGTTTTCTTCCTTGGCGATCGGCCAATACGGCAGCGGTTTGTCGCCGCCGACGTCCAGCGTACGCACCACCAGCGGGCGCCCGCCGAGACCGTCGAGGACGCGGCGGTATTCGGCTTCCTGGGTGGCTTCGTCCGGCGCTTGCGGGTGAGCCATGAAAATCAGTTCGGTGCGCAGCAGACCGATGCCTTCGGCGCCCTGCTCCACTGCGCTGATCACCCCGGCGCTTTCGCCGATATTGGCGAACACTTCGACGGCGTGACCATCGGTGGTGTGCGCCGGTTGATGACGTTGTTCGGCGGCAGCCTTGAGGCGCTGCTCGCGGGTGTCGCGTTCTTCGGTGGCGCGTTGCAGCGTGGCCGAATCAGCGTCGACGTGCAGGCGACCGCGCTGGCCGTCGAGCAGCAACGGCGTGCCCGGCGCCAGCAGCAACACCGCTGCGCCAGCCCCGACCAGTGCCGGAATGCCGAGGGCGCGGGCGACAATGGCGCTGTGCGCCGTGGCACCGCCGCGAGCGGTAAGAATCCCCGCTACACGCGCCGGATCGAGCCGCGCCACGTCGGACGGGCCGACTTCATCCATCACCAGAATGTACGGCTGCTCGGGTTCACTCGGGGTCTGCACGCCACACAGTTGCGCCAGCACCCGGCGACCGATGTCGCGCAGGTCCGCCGCACGCTCGGCGAGCAAGGCATCCTGCAAGGATTCCTGCTGCTTCGCTGCCGCTTCGATTACCGCCATCCACGCCGCTTCAGCGCTCTCGCCCTGCTTGAGGCGCGTGTCGACTTCATCGGTGAGTTCCGGGTCGTCGAGCATTTCCTGGTGGGTGATGAAAATCTCGCGGATGGCTTTGGCTTTGCTGCGTTCGATCAAGCCTTGAATGTCGCTGCGCACATCGCTCAGCGCTTGCTTGAGACGCTCACGTTCGATGGCGGCGGACTCGCCGCGCAACGGGTATTCGATGGTCTGCTGCACTTGAATGTGCGCCGGGCCGATGGCAATCCCGGGGGCAGCGGGAATCGCTTGCAGCAGGCTGCCGGATGCAGGCGCGATCAGCACTTCGGCAATCTCGGTGATGACTTCGCGTTGCTGACTGACGGCCGGCAGCGGCTCGACTTCTTCGCCGAGGCCTTCTTCGATGGCGGCGAGCAACGCGGGCAAGGCATCGGCGGCGATGCTCGGCTCGGCGATCAACTCCAGCACCTGACCACGGCGGGCGCCGAGGCTGAGCAGTTTGCTCAGACTCTTCACCGACACGGCGCTGTCCTGGCTGTCGACGATGCGCACGCGGATTTCGCCGTCAAAACGCTTCGCCAGTTGCGCCAGAATCTTCGCCGGCCGCGCGTGCAAGCCATGCGCGTTGGCCAATGCAATGCGGGCGCTCGGCCAGTCGGCGGGCAACTCGCCGCCGAGCACTTCGAGGACTTTACGACTACTGGTGGCGCGGCCCAATTCATGGCCACGACCTTCGATGAGCAATGCACACAAACGTTCGAGCAAGGCCTGATGCGCCTCGCCAAGACTGGCCAGACAGAACAGGCCGCTCAGCGGTTGGCCAAGATAGCGAATCGGTTTGTCCGGCGTAACGAACGCCAGCCCCGGACGCTTCACGGTTTGCTCACTGTGCAGCCACCACAAACCATCCCCCAGCGGCAGCGCTTCGACTTGCTGCAACACGCCGGCAAAACCGTTGCTCACACAATCGGCCTGACGCAGCAGACGCGCACCGCGCCAGACCAGTTCCTCGAAATCGTCAGCGGCGACGCCAAGGCCGATCATCTGCGCATCCAGCGCCAGTTCCTGCGGCGCGCCTTGCAGCAGTTTCAGCAGCGCTTCGGGCGAACTGGCGCGGCGCAACGCCTGACCGAGATCGGTCTCGCCGAGGGCACGGGTCAGCAGTTGCAAGAGACGCAGGTGTTCATCGGATTTGGCCGCAATGCCGATGGCCAGATAAACGATCTGGCCATCGCCCCAATCGACCCCGTCGGGAAACTGCATCAGGCGCACGCCGGTGGCGAACACTTGATCGCGGGTCTCGGGCGTACCGTGGGGAATGGCAATACCTTGACCGAGAAAGGTCGAGCCCTGGGCCTCCCGCGCCTGCAATCCGGCAAGGTATCCATCAGCGACCAGGCCATCGGCCACCAGATGATTGGCCAGCAATTGCAAAGCAGCGGATTTATCCACAGCCGATTGGCCCATGGATATCTGCTCTATAGTGAGCTCGAGCATGCGATCTCCTTTTTGGCGCTTTGAGAGTGCCAGGTATTGTTTTGGATGGTTGCAGCTTAGGCGCTCTGCCGCTTTGCTTTTCAGCGGCAGTTTTGGCGGTTTCACGGCAGAACCGGCCAAAGGCGTCTAAAACGTAGAAATTACGCTTGCTGAAACGTTTAATCTAGATTGATCGGCACGTTACTCGATAATGTCCCATCCTTGAAGTCCAACTTGTCGGATGCGCGTAGGCAATAAGTCGTCTGCCCTAATCGGGTAGGATTGGCGAAAATCTCGCGGCATGCTCGAAACAACAAGGAAATCCCGGGTTGAAACTCAGTGATATCGCGCGGTTGGCCGGAGTGTCCGTGACCACCGCCAGCTACGTCATCAACGGCAAGGCCGAACAGCAGCGCATCAGCAACGCGACCGTCGAACGCGTGCGCGCGGTAGTCGACCTGCACGGCTTTACGCCCAATCCACAAGCGGCCGGGCTGCGCAGCCGTCACACGCGCACGCTGGGCTTTATTCTGCCGGATCTGGAAAACCCCAGTTACGCGCGGATCGCCAAACTGCTGGAACAAGGCGCACGGGCACGCGGCTATCAGCTGCTGATCGCCAGTTCCGACGATGCGCCGGACAGCGAACGCCAACTGCTGCAACTGTTCCGCGCCCGCCGCTGCGATGCGCTGATTGTCGCCAGTTGCCTGCCGGCTGGCGATGACAGTTATCGTCAGTTGCAGGGCAAGGGCACGCCAATCATCGCTATCGACCGGGTCATGGACCCGGAGCATTTCTGCTCGGTGATCAGCGACGACCGCGAGGCTAGCCTGCACCTGACGCAGAGCCTGCTTGATCCGCAGCCAAAACAGATCGTGCTGCTCGGCGCGCGCCCGGAACTGAGCATCAGCCAGGAACGTGCCGCCGGCTTCAAACAAGCGCTGGGCGATTTCAAAGGCGAAGTGCTGATCGAGCACGCCGAGTCCTTCAGCCGTGAATGCGGCAAGCAATTGATGGAAGAACTCCTGCAACGTCTGGGGCATTTGCCGGATGCGCTGGTGACTACTTCCTACGTGCTGTTGCAGGGTGTGTTCGATGCGCTGCATGACTTCCCGCTGAAATCGCGTCCGCTGCGCCTCGGCACCTTTGGCGATACGCAGTTGCTGGACTTCCTGCCGCTGCCGGTCAACGCCATGGCCCAGCAGCACCAGTTGATCGCCGACAAAGCGCTGGAACTGGCACTGGCCGCCGTTGAACAGTCGGAGTACAAGCCGGGTGTGCAGGCCATCGCGCGGACCTTCAAGCAGCGTATTCACCGGGACTGAACCGTGGAGCTGATCGACAGCCACACTCACCTGGACTTCCCCGACTTCGACGCCGATCGCTCGGCGTTGCTCGCCGAAAGCCGCGCCCTCGGGGTGCGGCGAATGGTGGTGTTGGGTGTCTACGAGGGTAACTGGCAACGAGTGTGGGACCTGGTGCAGAGCGACGCGGACTTGTACGCAGCGTTCGGTTTGCACCCGGTGTATCTCGATCAGCATCGACCCGAAGACTTGCAAGCACTCGGCGACTGGCTGACGCGTTTGCGCGGTCATCGACAGTTGTGTGCGGTGGGCGAGATCGGTCTGGATTACTTTATCGAAACCCTCGACCGCGAGCGGCAACAGGCGCTGTTCGACGCGCAGTTGCAACTGGCGGTGGATTTCAATTTGCCGGCGCTGATCCATGTCCGCCGCAGTCACGCCGCAGTGATTGCCACACTCAAGCGCTTCGGGCTCAAACGCGCCGGGATCATCCACGCGTTTGCCGGCAGCCGTGAAGAGGCGCGCGAGTACATCAAACTCGGTTTCAAACTCGGCCTGGGAGGCGCGCCGACCTGGCCGCAGGCGCTGCGCATGCATCGGGTTTTGGCGGATTTGCCGCTGGATTCGATTGTGCTGGAAACCGACTCACCGGACATGGCGCCGGCGATGTTCCCCGGCCAGCGCAACAGCCCGGCGCACCTGCCGGCGATCTGTGCGGCGCTGGCGCAAATCATGAATATCACCCCCGAACAACTGGCCGCTGCCAGCACCGCCAACAGCTGCGCAGTGTTTGGCTGGTAGTCAATCGGCGTGAGCCTTGGCGGCTTCGAGAATCAGCGTCATGTGTTGACGATGCCGGGCATAACGAACGACCACGAAGTACACGAAAATCGTGATCAGCGAGGCGTTCAGTTGTTCGGTGACACTCAGCAGCCCCACCCATTCCATCACCAACGCCACCAGCAACGCGGTGCATACCGTCACCGAAGCGCTGAAGCGCAGCAACGCCAGTGAATCGAGCGACTTGAAGCGTTTGATCTGCTGGGGGCAACGCAGCTCCAGGGCTTTCTGGCAGTGCTCGCAGGTGAACGATTCATTGATCGCGATAGCGTTGATTTGCCAGGGTTTGAGCAGCAGCGTCTGCTCGCAATGGGCACAACGGCCCAGGACTCCCAAGGTTGCAACGGACATGAGCGGCCTCCTCTACGCGATCAGATGAACCGGAATACTGGCTCATTGATGACGGAAAGCCAGTGCCGGGAGAAAAACAGGATTCGGCCTACGACTGAAAGTGTAAAAGTATTACAAAAGTTTCTGATAACACCCTGCCCCTTGAGGAGGGAATCTTTGTGGCGAGGGGATTTATCCCCGATGGGCTGCGCAGCGGCCCCAAAAAAATCGAAGACACGTTAGATAAATTTCTAACTCAGGCATTGGGGGCGCTTCGCGCCCCATCGGGGATAAATCCCCTCGCCACAAAGGCTCACTCTTACAGGGAGAATGGGCGCAATTCAGACACGGAACGCGCTGATCAACTGTTTGAGCTCTACCACCTGGGCAGACAACGCCCGACTGGCGTCTTCGGTCTGGTGTGCGCCTTGCGCTGTGCGTTCACCGGCGCGGTTGATCTCGACGATGTTCTGGTCGATGTCATGCGCCACTGCCGTTTGCTGCTCGACGGCGGCGGCAATCTGCTGGTTCTGGTCGACGATCATGCCCACGGCACCGAGGATGTTTTCCAATGCCTGCTGGACCTTTTCCGACTGCCCGACCGTGCCGTTGGCCATCTGATGGCTGACGCCCATGGCTTTCACCGCCGCGCCGACGCCGCCGTGAAGCTTGGCGATCATCTGTTCGATCTCTTCGGTCGACTGTTGGGTACGTTTGGCCAGGGTGCGCACTTCATCCGCGACTACCGCAAAACCGCGCCCCTGCTCACCCGCCCGGGCCGCCTCGATCGCAGCGTTGAGCGCCAGCAGATTGGTCTGTTCAGCGATGCTCTTGATCACTTCCAGTACGCGGCTGATCGACTGGCTATCGCTGGCGAGCTGGTTGATCACCAGCACCGACTGATCGATTTCGCTGGCCAGCGCAGCGATGCTGCCCTGTTGCGACTCCACCAGACCGCGCCCGCTGATGGTCTCGTCATTCACGCTGTGGGCACTGCTCACCGCCGCGGCCGTACTGCGCGCCACTTCCAGTGAGGTCGCCGACATCTGGTTCATCGCGGTGGCCACTTGCTCGATTTGCGTACGCTGGCCGGCCACCGCCTGATTGCTTTGCGCCGAGACATTTTCAACTTGCCCGGCCTGACGCTCGACTTCGCTGACGGTATGGCCGACCCGCTCGATCAAATCGTGGATCTTCCTCACCGTGCCGTTGAACACCTCGCCCAACTCACCCAATTCATCGCGGCTGTTGGCCTTGAAGTTGACCGTCATATCGCCCGCCGCGACCTTGTCCATCATCGCGCCAAGACGTTTGAGCGTGGTGCGGGTCGAGGCGTAGAAGCCGCCGTAGAGATAAAAAATCAGCACGAACACCACCGACAGCGCCACGGCCTGCAAAACCATGTGCGTGCGGTTCTGCGCCAAGCGCTGTTGCAATTGGGTGTCGAGGAACTTCAGAGTGGCTTCGTTGAGCTGGTAGGTCTTGTCCATCAGCCCGGTGACCTGCTCATAAAACGCCTGCCACGGCGCATCGAGCGTGTCGGCCATCACCACTTGTTCTTCGAACAACTCGCTCGCCTGCTTCAACGACGCCTTGCTGCTGTCGGCCTGCGCGCTAAGGGATTCACGCGCGGCTTTGCTGGAACCGAGTGCGTCCTGCAGCTTCAAGCCATATTCCGCCTGAAGCTTTTCGATCTGCACCAGCAACTCGTCAAAACGCGTACTCGACGAACTGTTGAGAAAGCCCTGCCCCAACGAATACGAGCCCATGGCCCGGCCTTCGCCGAGGGTCTGCGTCACCGTCGGTGTAATCAGCGTGACCAGTTCGCTGAGCTGACGAATGTCGCCCTGATTGTCGCGGCTCAGACCGGCCTGGCTGGTGATGATCTGACTGAAAATCTGCGCACTGGCGAGCAACTTGCCGATCAGTGCACTTTTGCTTTGCAGGGAGTTTTCCGCTTGCTGCGCCTTGAACGCGGCAATCATTTCATCGCGTTTGCCGTCGAATACCTTGATCTGCTCTGGATCGTCGCTCATTGCCGTCAGCCCTTGCAGGCGCGTCAACACAGCTTGTTCGAGGCTGCTGATCTGCGATTCGACATTGCCGGCCTTACCGGACTGGCCGAGGGTGACGTTGATCTGCACCAGATTGTTCAGCGTCTCCAGATCCCGGCGCAGGGTCAGGCTGCTACCGAGCAGGTCGAGGCTTTGCAACTCGACGCGAGTGCCCTGGAACTCGCGATAGGAATCGCGCACCAGATAGAAATTGGTCACCAGCATTGGTACCAGAAACAGCACGCTGATCAGGCTGAACTTCATGCCGAAGCTCAGACGGTTCATCAGCGAGACGGCGGGATAGAGCAAGCTCTTCACTGGAAGTCTCCCTTGGTTTTTCTTGTTTTTATTGGCAGGCGCGCAGAGACAGCAGATAGCCACTATCGGGCGCCATCTCTGTATAGCTCAAATCGGAGGGAGGTTTTGTAACTTAAGGTTAACGACTACCTGAGTTGACCACTAACCCTGTGGTGAGGGGATTTATCCCCGATGGGCTGCGCAGCGGCCCCCATATCGTAATCAGAGTTGTATCTGTGGAATCGTGGATTATGGTCTTGGGGCCGCTATGCAGCCCATCGGGGATAAATCCCCTCACCACAATGAGTTTCACTGAAAAGATCAGTGGATCAAAACGGTCCACAAGGCAAACCCGGCATACCACAGCACTGCCGCACGCAGCAGCAGTTCCCACAGGCAATCCAGGGTGTTGATGCCGTCCGGGCCGACAACCGGCGGCGGGATTTCCCCGGCGACCAAGCCGACCTTGTTGATCAGTTGTGCAGCACTGATGTTCCAGTTGAGCAATTCATGCAGCATCACCCGACTGACCGCAACGAAGTTGCCGACCAAGGCAAAACTCGCCGCCAGCAGGCGCACCGGCAGCCAATCGAACGCATGGCGCAACTGCGCAGCACGCTCGACCAACGCCTGGTTTTGCCCGTTTTCTTCAGCCAGCGCCAACAAGCGATAAGCCAGCGCCGCCACCGGACCGAGCACGAAATACCAGAAAATCACCGCAAAGAAACTCTGATAGGCCTGCCACAGCAGATGCCCCTGCACCCGGTCGAGCAATTGCTCGCCACTGTCGGCGCAGATATTCAGATCACGATTGGCGACATGCGCCGCCGCTTGCAGGTCTTCACGGCGCCAGGCATCGCGAAACGGCCCGAGACCGCCAAGCAAATCGCCACGCCCAAGACTGTAAATCACCACCAGCAAATGCACCGGCAAGGCCAGCAAGCCATAGGCTACCGGTTCCAGCACCACCAGCAACAATCCCAAAAGGGCCACTGGCAGCAGCACCAGAATCGTCAGCACCAGCCATGGCTGTGTCGCCAGTCGCTCGCTGCTTTCGAGTTTGTGCAGTTCGCGGATCCATCCGCCATCGCGTTGAACCCGATGGCGCAGGGCCGAGAACTTCTCGATCCAGACCGCCAGCAGTAACACCAGAAAACTCATTGTCCTTCCTCTTGTGCCAGGGCTGCGCGGTAACGCGCCCAGTCGAATGCCGGGCCAGGATCGGTCTTGCGCCCGGGTGCAATGTCGCTGTGCCCGCAAATGCGGGCGCCGGTGATAGCCGGAAATGCTCTTTGCAACTGGCGCGTCAGCGCCGTCAACGCCTGATACTGCGCGTCGGTGAACGGCAGATCATCGGTGCCTTCGAGTTCGATGCCCACGGAAAAATCGTTACAGGTTTCGCGTCCCTCGAAGATCGACACGCCAGCATGCCACGCCCGCTCAAGACAGGAGACAAACTGGGTAACGCTGCCGTCACGTTCGATCAGAAAATGCGCCGAGACCCGTAGGTCGGCAATCCCTGCAAAGTAGGGATGTTCGTTGACATCCAGACGATTCTGGAAAAATTCCTGCACCTTGCCGGTGGCGAACTGCGCCGGCGGCAGGCTGATGTTGTGGATCACCAACAGGGAAATTTCGCCCGCAGGGCGTTCATTGAAGTTGGGCGATGGGCAGACCTGCACCCCGTGACACCACCCGCTAGCGGGATCCAACTGCATACCGATTCCTTCAACGCCGACTGTGTTGGCGCCCAGTATGCCGTGATCGGCACCCGCGATGCGATCACTTGGCGTGATTGAGTCGCCGCAGATTGCCCAAAACCGACTCCAGGGCGCGGTCGAACAGCAAGGTATCATCCAGCGCACGCGCCGCACCGCGCTGGAATTCCAGGGCCAGACCGATGCGGCTGCGCTCGCGCACTTTCATCCCGGTGCGGTCGACAAACACGTATTTGCCGGTGGCCTCGATGATCGCCGCCAGCTTGCAGCGCAGGGTGTTTTCGTCATCTTCCTGAAACGCCACCCAACTGCCCACACGCAATTGATCGACCTGTTGCAGGCCCGCACTGTCATCAGACAGACGCGGCGCCATCGCGCCCTCTTCGGTGGTTTGCAATACGATCTGC
This sequence comes from Pseudomonas sp. TH06, assembly GCF_016651305.1. Taxonomy (GTDB): domain Bacteria; phylum Pseudomonadota; class Gammaproteobacteria; order Pseudomonadales; family Pseudomonadaceae; genus Aquipseudomonas. Next base: position 501,037 of record NZ_JAEKEC010000001.1, read on the forward strand.
TGCGACACCTCGATCATTGGCGTCGGCGTGGCCCCTTCAACCTCTATGGACGGCTCCATAACGCGCACATGCAGCGCTTCCAATTCACTGAAGAATTCACTGGTCGCAAACGGATCGAATGCCGAACTGCTCAAGCCATCACGCAGCGACTTGAGCAAACCCGGCACCAGCGCCAGCAAACGCAGGCCGGCGTCCGCGTCGTCATGACGTTGCACACTCCAGATCAATTGTTCCATGGTTTGCATATCTGCCTGCCACTCGGCGGACTGGTCGCCATGCTTGAGACAGGTCAGCAGCAACACCTTGCTCCAGGCGTTCTGTACAAATGTCACGACTGACGGTGGCAGGACTTTGCCCAACAGCGCCTGATTCAACGCCAGTTCGACTCGCCGCCGCGCCAGTTCGGTTTTCGCCCGGCCCTCTTCGGCATCACGCAGTCGCTGCTCCAGCAGTTCACTGCGACGGCGTTCGTCACTGGTGAAGGCGAGAAAGTCCGCCAGCAGCTCGGAAAAAATCGCCGGATCATCGACAAAATCGGTGAGCAGGCGCTGCACCACTTGTTCGATGCGCAGATAAAGGCTGTCACGCGCCTCACCGTCGCAATCGCCCCAACCCATGGCCGCATCGGCGATTTCATTGAGCAGCCGACGCGCCGGGTGGCTGCTGCGACTGAAAAAGCTTTTATCGAGCACCGCGACCTTGAGCATCGGAATCTGCAAGCGGGCGATCAGTGCCTTGAGCGAGTCCGGCACATTGTGGTCTTCGAGAATGCAGTCGAAGACCATGGCGATCAGGTTGATCACGTCTTCGTCTGCACCACCGACGATTCGCGACTTGCCACTTTTGACGCTGACCCGCGTCAGCAATTGTTCGAGCTGATTGCGCAGATCAAAGTCGTCCTGCGCCGCCAGCGTCGGCACATATTGCTGCAAATGCGAGAGCAGGCGCAGCAGGTCGCGGGTGGTGATTGGCTGGGCGGCCGCACTCGGTTCGAGGGTCGGCGCGACGCTGCCACGCACATGCAACAACAATTCCTGTAACGCGGCGAAGACCTCCTGCACCCCTTCGTCGGCTGGCGGCGGGTCGTCGTTTTCTTCGCGACTGATGGCGGCGGCCGCACGATCAATCGCGCGCCGTGCCGGTGCCGGTTTCAGCTCGGGCAGCACACCGGTGGCGCTGAGCAGCTGATTGGCTTCGGCATACAGTTGCTCGGTGTCGGCCAGTACATAGCGCTCGAACAGTTTGAGCAGGATCAACTTGACCTTGATCTCGACGCCGAGATTGCGCCCGGCCTGGAGGAAATACTCACAAAGCATCGCCGGGCCGAGCGGGTTGTGCTGATCGTCCAGTGTGTTGCCGAGCAGGGCGGCTAGTCGCGCAGTCAGTTGATCGAGGGCGAAGCCGTCACGCTTGTGCACGCGGCCGACCATGGTCTCCACCGCCACGTTGCGCTCCATGTCATCGGTGCGTGGCGCCGACTCTTCATACACCAACGGGCGCGGCAGCGTGTTGTGTACGGGATCGTATTGCGTGAGGCTGACAAAGGCTTCGAAGAATTGTTCGAGAAAACCGCGCTCGATGTTTTTGCGCTTGAGGCGCAGATCGCGCATGGCTTCGAAAAAGATGTTCTGTTCGACGTCGTTGCGCGCCCGGTCAGCCATTTCAAACAGGGTGTCATCGGCGTTATCGAACAGTTCCTGCAAACCGTGGCGTAACTGTTGAGCGGCCTTGTCGCGAACCTGAAGCAGAATCACAGGCAGGCGGGCGAGCGGCGAGTGATTCGCCTGATCCGTAGCGGCCTTGTGCAAAGGCACTACTTTCCCGTCGTTGTGCATCCAAGCCTCCTGAAACGGTGGTTCGTTCGGTCAAGCCACCCAGATTCCCTGTGGGAGCGAGCCTGCTCGCGATGGCGGTGTGTCAGCACCTGCAATGTCACTGCAAGAATGCATTCGCGAGCAGGATTGCTCCCGCAAGTCCAATCAGCACGTCAAACCTATGACGTCAAATGCAAGGCGAATTATCTTGCAAAAGTTATCCCCAGCGCCAGAGGCGTCAGGGTTTCCCCTATGCCCGGCCACCCTCCACTGACCACGTCTACGGCGCGTTTACTCAAAGAAAATCGACCAGTTGCAGTCAGGCACGCGAGTTCTCGCCTTGGGTTGGCTCGTGCCATGCCCCTATAATCGAATCACTTTGTTTGTGGAGCCCGTTATGCCGAATCTACGTCTCGCCGATTTGACCGCCGAAATCGAAGCCAACGTGCGCCGTGCGTTGCTCGAAGACATCGGCAGCGGCGACATCACCGCGCAATTGATCCCGGCCGAACGTCTGGCCAAAGCCACCATCATTACTCGCGACGCCGCCGTTGTTTGCGGCACTGCCTGGGTCGATGCCGTGTTTCGTCAGCTCGATCCGCGGGTGGCGGTGCACTGGCAAGTCGCTGACGGCGAACGGGTCAAACCGAACCAGCCACTGTTTCACCTGGAAGGCCCGGCCCGCTCGCTGTTGACCGGTGAACGCAGTGCGCTGAATTTCCTTCAGCTGCTGTCTGGCGTAGCGACACGTGCGCAGTACCTGGCTGACTTCGTCGGGACGACTCAGGTCAAACTGCTCGACACTCGCAAGACTCTGCCTGGCTTGCGTCTGGCACAGAAATACGCCGTAACCTGCGGCGGCTGCCACAACCACCGCATCGGTCTGTACGACGCGTTCCTGATCAAGGAAAACCACATCGCCGCCAGCGGAGGCATCGCGCAGGCTATTGCTGCCGCGCACAAGATCGCCCCGGGCAAACCGGTGGAAATCGAAGTGGAAAGTCTGGATGAGCTGAAAGAAGCGTTAGCGGCCAGCGCTGACATCATCATGCTCGATGAGCTGAGCCTGGACGATATGCGCGAAGCGGTGCGCCTGAACGGCGGCAAGGCGAAACTGGAAGCCAGCGGCGGGATCAACGAAAGCACTCTGCTGCCAATCGCCGAGACCGGGGTGGATTACATCTCGATTGGTGCGATGACCAAGGATGTCAAAGCAGTAGATCTGTCGATGCGACTGAGTCTCTGAAGACTGCACGCAATAAAAAACGCCAGCCCGATTGAGGCTGGCGTTTTTGTTTCAGACCACCAGATTGTTCATCTCGCAGTACTCGTCCCATTCGACGCCCAATACTTCGGCCGCCTCTTTGTGCAATACGAGGCGTTGCGCCTCGAATTCTTCAGGGGTGCTGGTGTACTTGAGTGTCAGCTCCCATGGCTGTAAGCCCTGAGCTTCGGCCTCGTCTTCGAACGCCCACTGGATCTGGTCCTTCTGATCATCAGGACTCAGGTCCTTGATCTCTTCCTTCAGGTCCGGTACGTCCAGAATGTACTTTTCCAGCGCTTTTTCGTGACGTTGCTCTTGAGTTAATTCGGTCATGGCGTTCTCGCTGATCATAAGAATGGAGGATGGATCTGGATCATCAAGGATCTCTCTGACGCGGATTGTCCGGCCTTCGGAACCATTCGGGATCATTTGAAAACTGCTGGGCGATGCTCATGCAGGCACCGAATATAGGACGTTTGCATGACGAATTACACGCCTCTTTACATCTCTCCCACAAAAAGTTGACCTGCGGAACATAAATCCGGATTCACAGTCATAGCGATGTGCCATATCGGCACTGACTTTTGCTGTTCACAAGGAAACCCAGTGATGCGCAGCTTTTCGAAGATTTCTTCTGTTGTGTCCGCCACCACCCTGATCACCATTCTGGCGCTGCCGACCAGCGCAATGGCCGTTGAATTGAGTAGCAGCAGCTCTTCCTATAACGATAAGGTTTCGCTGATTCACAACGATTACGGCAAAGATGTGGTCATCAGAAGCGACATCAGCATCGACGAACTGCAAAAGATGCGTGACACGGTTCGCGACCAATCGCGCCAGATCGAGGAACTCAAACGCAACAGCGGTTCCAGCTCAAGTTCCAGCAGCAAGGAAATCGACGACCTGAAAAACAAGGTCAAGGATCAGGATCGACAACTGGACACGCTCGGCCGCCAGGTTGAAGACCTCAAGCGCAACAGTGGCTCCAGTTCCAACTCGAACAGCAGCGAGATCTCGAATCTGAAACAGAAGCTCAACGATCAGGACCGTGCAATGGATCAGCTCAAACGCACCGTCGAGGACCTGAGCCGTAAAGTGAAATAAGGGAAGTGGTGCCCGAGACAGGAATCGAACCTGCGACCTTCGCGTTACGAGTGCGCTGCTCTACCGGCTGAGCTACACGGGCGCTGGGCTAAACCTAGCACCGGTCCTGTACTCCGGCAACTTTCTGGCTTGCCTGATGGTTATCTCTTGAAACTCCCAATTGTGGTGAGGGGATTTATCCCCGTTCGGTTGCGAAGCGGCCGTGAATCCAGCACCTCGGCGTTTCAGGCAGTCCGCAGTGTATGGTTTTACGACTGCTGCGCAGCCGAACGGGGATAAATCCCCTCACCACATTTTGCTTTTGCCAGACAATAAAAATGCCCCGCCGTTTTCACGGCGGGGCATTTTTATTGCGCTAAAGCGGTGGGGTGATTAAACGCCCGAAGCTTTGGCCGCTGCCACGTCTTTGATGGACAGCTTGATACGGCCGCGGTTGTCCACGTCCAGTACCAGCACTTCCACTTCCTGGCCTTCTTTCAGGATGTCGGTCACTTTCTCTACGCGAGCGTCGCTCAGCATCGAGATATGCACCAGACCGTCCTTGCCCGGCAGGATGTTGACGAATGCGCCGAAGTCGACGATGCGCTCAACCTTGCCGACGTAGATCTTGCCGATCTCGGCTTCAGCGGTGATACCCAGAACGCGCTGGCGTGCTGCTTCAGCCGCTTCCTTGGTTTCGCCGAAGATCTTGATCGAACCGTCGTCTTCGATGTCGATCGAGGCCTTGGTTTCTTCGCAGATCGCACGGATGGTCGCGCCACCTTTACCGATAACGTCACGGATTTTGTCGGTGTCGATCTTCATCGCGATCATGGTCGGAGCGTTGGCCGACAGCTCGGTACGCGACTGGCCGATGATCTGGTTCATCTGACCGAGGATGTTCAGGCGCGCTTCCAGGGCTTGGCCCAGAGCGATTTCCATGATTTCTTCGGTGATGCCCTTGATCTTGATGTCCATCTGCAGCGCAGTAACGCCTTTGGCGGTACCGGCTACTTTGAAGTCCATGTCGCCCAGGTGGTCTTCGTCACCAAGGATGTCGGTCAGGACTGCGAACTTCTCGCCCTCCTTAACCAGACCCATGGCGATACCGGCAACCGGTGCCTTCATCGGTACACCAGCGTCCATCAGGGCCAGGGAAGCGCCGCAAACGGAAGCCATCGAGCTCGAACCGTTGGATTCGGTGATTTCCGAAACCACACGAATGGTGTACGGGAACACGTCAGCGGCAGGCAGCATGGCCGAAACCGAACGACGGGCCAGACGGCCGTGACCGATTTCACGACGACCAGCGCCACCCATGCGACCACACTCGCCCACCGAGAACGGAGGGAAGTTGTAGTGCAGCATGAACGGGTCTTTTTTCTCGCCTTCCAGGGTGTCCAGCAGCTGTGCGTCACGGGCAGTACCCAGAGTCGCGACTACCAGAGCCTGAGTTTCACCACGGGTGAACAGTGCCGAACCGTGAGTCTTCGGCAGAACGCCGACTTCGATGTTCAGCGGACGTACGGTCTTGGTGTCGCGACCGTCGATACGTGGCTTGCCGTTAACGATGTTTTCGCGAACGGTGCGGTATTCGATTTCGCCGAAAGCAGCTTTGACTTCGCTGGACGAAGGCTGACCTTCTTCACCGGACAGCTTGGCAACAACCTGGTCCTTCAACTCGCCCAGACGCGCATAACGGTCGGCCTTGACGGTGATGGTGTAAGCCTGGGAGATCGCGTCGCCGAACTCGGCACGGATAGCGCCCAGCAGTTCGGTGGCTTCTGGCTGTGGAGCCCAGTTCCAGGTTGGTTTGGCAGCTTCGGCAGCCAGTTCTTTGACAGCGTTGATCACAACCTGGAATTCGTCGTGAGCAAACAGTACCGCGCCCAGCATCTGGTCTTCGGTCAGCTCTTTGGCTTCCGATTCAACCATCAGCACGGCGTCCGAAGTACCGGCAACGACCATGTCCAGGCTCGAAGCAGCTTGCTGCTCGTAAGTCGGGTTCAGCAGGTAGCCGGTGCTTTCGTGGAAAGCTACGCGAGCGGCGCCGATCGGACCGTCAAACGGAATACCCGAGATGGCCAGGGCAGCCGAAGTACCGATCATCGCAGCGATGTCCGGATCGGTTTTCTTGCTGGTGGAAACGACGGTGCAGACAACCTGCACTTCGTTCATGAAGCCTTCTGGGAACAGCGGACGGATCGGACGGTCGATCAGTCGGGAAGTCAGGGTTTCTTTCTCGGAAGGACGGCCTTCGCGCTTGAAGAAACCGCCAGGGATCTTACCGGCAGCGTAAGTCTTTTCCTGGTAGTGAACGGACAGAGGGAAGAAGCCCTTGCCTGGATCGGCTTGTTTTGCACCGACTACAGTCACCAATACGCTGACGTCGTCGTCAACGGTGACCAATACTGCGCCGGAGGCCTGACGGGCGATACGGCCAGTCTCGAGGGTAACGGTCGATTGACCGAACTGGAATTTTTTGATTACCGGGTTCACGGTGTCCTACCTTCTTTGTGGCTCTTGGGGGAACTGGTTTCTTGCGAATTCTTGGGCAATGTCGGGAATCGGCCCAACGCCTGTCCAGGGTAAAACGTGTATCCAGATAAAACTTGAGGCTGGGAGCCTGCAAGGCGCCAGCGGTAAACCGCTGACGCCTGACAGACCACCAACCTCATAGCGCAATCGCTGATTAGCGACGCAGACCCAGGCGACCGATCAGAGTCTGATAACGACCCAGATCCTTGCCTTTCAGGTAGTCCAGCAGCTTGCGGCGCTGGTTTACCATGCGGATCAGACCACGACGGGAGTGGTGATCTTTACCGTTGGCCTTGAAGTGACCTTGCAGTTTGTTGATGTTGTGGGTCAGCAGTGCAACTTGCACTTCTGGCGAACCAGTGTCACCAACAGCTTGCTGGTAGTCAGCAACGATTTGAGCTTTTTCTTGAACGTCGAGAGCCATGAGGCAATCCTTTTATCAGGAAACTGTTTCAGGGAAACAGCTTCAACAGGCCAGGGACAAATCCCTGTATCTATAAATGAGTCGTGACCGTGCCTGTTAACAGCCACACTCGCCGACCTGCTGTTACGCAGGCCGGTTCCGGTCATTCTGACCGAATCAAGCGACGTGGCGCGATGCGCCCGTCTTCGCTCACTTCACCGATACCGATGAAGCGACCATTGTGATCCTGTACCCGTACCATGCCGAACTTCGGAGCATCCGGAGCACGTACCGGCTGGCCGTTGAGCCAGTAGAACGCGCTCGCTTCCGAGAAGTGCAGCAGCGGCCAATCCTGCAGGCCGCTGTCCGATGGCATCAGGAAGCGGTCGACCGCTTCGTTGCCGCCTTCGGCATGTACCGCTTCCAGCTCTTCGAGGGTCACGGTTTGCGCCAGGGTGAAAGGCCCGGCCTGGGTACGGCGCAATTCTGCGACGTACGCACCACAACCGAGTTGCTCACCGATATCCTCCACCAGGGTGCGGATATAGGTGCCTTTGCTGCAATCCACCGCGAGCCGCGCAGTATCGCCTTCGAAGGCCAGTAATTCCAAGCGCGCAATAGTAACAGAACGCGGTTCGCGCTCCACTACTTCACCTGCACGGGCCAGCTTGTACAGCGGCTGGCCATCACGCTTGAGCGCCGAGTACATCGGCGGTATCTGACTGATTTGGCCACGAAATTTCGGCAGAACCGCCTCGACATCGGCGCGACCAACGGTCACCGGGCGTTCCAGCAAAACCTCACCTTCGGCATCGGCCGTGGTGGTGGTCTTGCCCAGTTGCGCCAGGGTTTCATAAGCCTTGTCGGAATCGAGCAGGTATTGCGAGAACTTGGTTGCCTCACCGAAGCACAGCGGCAACACGCCGCTGGCCAGCGGGTCGAGACTGCCGGTGTGCCCGGCCTTCTCGGCGTTGAGCAGCCAGCGAACCTTTTGCAACGCGGCGTTGGAGGTGAACCCCAGCGGCTTGTCGAGCAGGATGATGCCACTGACGTTACGACGGATACGTTTGACCTGAGCCACCGAATTACTCCTTGGTGTCTTCAGGTTCAGCGGCCACCGGATGCTGATTGTCTTCAGCCACGGCGCGCTCGATCAGGGCCGACAGATGCGCACCACGCACGACGGATTCGTCGTAGTGGAAGTGCAATTGCGGCACGCTGCGCAGCTTCATTTCGCGGGCAAGCTGCATACGCAGGAAACCTGCGGCGGCATTCAGTACCTTGATGCTTTGCGCGATGTCTTCGGCGTTGTCCTGCCCCATCACGGTGATGAAAATCTTCGCGTGACCGACGTCACGGCTGACTTCCACAGCGGTAATGGTGACCAGGCCGACGCGCGGATCTTTGACTTCACGACGGATCAGCTGGGCCAGCTCGCGCTGCATCTGATCGCCGATACGTTGGGTACGGCTGTATTCTTTTGCCATGATTTGTTACCTGTTACTGCCCCACGGTGAAACCCGCAAGGTCTGAAAGCGGCAAACGCCCGGCCTGACAAAAGCCAGACCGGGCGTTGCGTTTAGAGTCCGGGTGATGCGCCACACATTGCAGTGCGGCCGACCATCACGGCTCCTGAAGTGCGCGAGTTAGAGGCTGCGAGCAACCTGAACCTTCTCGAAGACTTCGATCTTGTCACCGACTTTGACGTCGTTGTAGCTCTTCACGCCGATACCGCATTCCATGCCGGCACGTACTTCGGAAGCGTCATCCTTGAAGCGGCGCAGGGATTCCAGCTCGCCTTCGAAGATAACGATGTCTTCACGCAGTACACGGATCGGACGGTTACGGTGCACAACACCTTCGATCACCATGCAGCCAGCGATCGCGCCAAACTTCGGCGAACGGAACACGTCACGCACTTCGGCGATACCCAGGATGTTCTCGCGAACATCGCTGCCGAGCATACCGGTCAGGGCTTTCTTGACGTCTTCGATGATGTCGTAGATCACGTTGTAGTAACGCATATCCAGACCTTCCTGCTCGACGATCTTCCGTGCGCCAGCATCGGCACGCACGTTGAAGCCGAACAGTACAGCGTTGGAAGCCAGTGCCAGGTTAGCGTCGGACTCGGTGATACCACCGACACCGCCGCCGACTACGCGCACTTGCACTTCGTCGTTGCCCAGGCCATTCAAGGCACCGTTCAACGCTTCCAGCGAACCACGGACGTCGGATTTGAGGACGATGTTGAGCGTCTTCTTCTCTGCCTGACCCATGTTTTCGAAGATATTTTCCAGCTTGCCGGCGTGAGCGCGAGCCAGTTTGACTTCGCGGAACTTGCCTTGACGGAACAGAGCCACTTCACGGGCTTTCTTCTCGTCGGCAACCACGCTCATCTCGTCGCCAGCGTCCGGGGTACCGTCCAGGCCGAGGATCTCGACAGGGATGGAAGGACCGGCTTCCTTGATTGGCTTGCCGTTCTCGTCGAGCATGGCGCGAACGCGGCCATAGTTCGAACCGACCAGAACCATGTCGCCTTGACGCAGTGTACCGTCTTGAACCAGAACGGTTGCAACCGGGCCACGACCTTTGTCGAGACGCGATTCAACCACAACACCACGGCCAGGAGCCGAAGGAGTTGCTTTCAGTTCGAGAACTTCAGCTTGCAGCAGAACAGCTTCGAGCAGCTCGTCCACGCCAGTACCGACTTTCGCCGAAACCGGTACGAACGGCGTATCACCGCCCCACTCTTCCGAAGTCACGCCATGAACCGACAGTTCGCTACGGATGCGATCGAGATCAGCGCCCGGCTTGTCGATCTTGTTCACTGCAACAACCAGTGGAACGCCAGCCGCTACAGCGTGCTGAACAGCTTCAATGGTCTGCGGCATCACGCCGTCGTCCGCTGCAACTACCAGGATCACGATGTCGGTCGCCTTGGCACCACGAGCACGCATTGCGGTAAACGCAGCGTGACCCGGGGTGTCGAGGAAGGTAACCATGCCGCGTTCGGTTTCAACGTGGTACGCACCGATGTGCTGAGTGATACCACCGGCTTCGCCAGCAGCTACCTTGGCACGACGGATGTAGTCGAGCAGGGAAGTCTTACCGTGGTCAACGTGGCCCATTACAGTCACGACTGGTGCACGGGAGAACGACTCACCTTCAAACTTCAGGGACTCGGCCAGGGAATCTTCCAGGGCGGTGTCGCTGACCAGGGTCACTTTGTGGCCCAGTTCTTCGGCTACCAGTTGAGCAGTTTCCTGATCAAGCACCTGGTTGATGGTCGCTGGAGTACCCAGTTTGAACATGAACTTGATGATTTCAGCAGCCTTGACCGACATCTGATTGGCGAGATCGCCAACAGTGATGGTCTCGCCGATCTGCACATCACGCACGACAGGGCCGGTTGGGCTCTGGAAACCGTGGGCATTGCGCTTCTTCAGCTTGGCCTTGCCGCGACCACCACGACGGAAGCCATCGCTTTCTTCGTCGGTAGTACGTGGCGCAACGCGTGGCGCTGGCGCTTTCTCTTTGACCGATGCGCGATGCGGAGCGTTTTTACGCTCGCCATCACCACCGCCACTGCGACGATTGTTGTCGTCGGCACGTGGTTTGTCCGGACGGCGCTGTTCGTTCTGCTTGTTGCGAACGTCAGCAGACGGTGCTGGAGCAGCGGCAACCACCGGTGCGCTTTCGCGTACTGGTTCGGCAGCTGCAGCCGGCGCCGCAACTGCGTCGCTGGAAGCGGTTTGCGCAGCAGCAGGCTGGCGGCGCGCTTCTTCTTCGGCGCGCTGCTTGGCTTCTTCTTCAGCCTTCTGACGGGCAGCATTTTCTACTGCGCGACGCTCATCCAGTTCACGCTTGCGTTCGGCTTCGATTTCTTCCGGGCTACGCTGTACGAAAACTTTCTTTTTGCGAACTTCTACGCTGATGCTTTTGCTACCAGCCACACGCAGGGTGCTGGTGGTTTTACGCTGCAGCGTGATCTTGCGTGGTTCTTCCACTTTCGCCTTGTGGCTGCTTTTCAAGTGAGTCAGCAGGGACTGCTTCTCACTGTCAGTCACATTTTCTTCGGCGGCGGTGTGCGGCAGACCTGCCTCACGCATCTGCTGCAACAGGCGCTCTACCGGTGTTTTGACCTCATCGGCCAGTTGTTTCACCGTGACTTGCGTCATGCACTTCTCTCCTCAGGCCGCGCCTAATTACTCGAACCAGTGGGCTCGGGCGGCCATGATCAACTTGCCGGCACGATCATCGTCAATGCCGTCGATGTCGAGCAGGTCGTCAATAGACTGCTCGGCCAGGTCTTCGCGGGTAATTACGCCGCGCACCGCCAGTTCCATCGCCAAATCCTTGTCCATACCCTCAAGCGAGAGCAGGTCTTCGGCCGGATGGGCGTCTGCCAGCTTTTCCTCAGTAGCGATGGCTTTGGTCAACAAACGATCCTTGGCACGAGCGCGAAGCTCGTTGACGGTATCTTCGTCAAAGCCGTCGATGTTGAGCATTTCTTCCAACGGTACGTAGGCAATCTCTTCCAGGCTGGTGAAGCCTTCATCTACCAGCACCTGTGCCAGGTCTTCGTCGACTTCCAGCTCGTCGATGAAGTTGCGCAGGATGTCGCCGGTTTCTGCTTGCTGCTTAGCCTGGATGTCCGATTCGGTCATCACGTTCAGGGTCCAGCCAGTCAACTGGCTCGCCAGACGCACGTTCTGACCACCACGACCGATGGCCTGAGCCAGATTGTCTGCGCCAACGGCGATGTCCATTGCATGGGCATCTTCGTCAACGATAATTGCCGCAACCTCGGCCGGGGACATGGCGTTGATCACGAACTGAGCCGGGTTGTCATCCCAAAGGACGATGTCCACACGCTCACCACCCAACTCACCCGACACTGCCTGGACGCGCGAACCGCGCATACCGATGCAAGCGCCCTGCGGGTCGATGCGTTTGTCCTTGGAGCGCACGGCGATCTTGGCGCGCGAACCCGGATCACGGGACGCTGCCATTACTTCGATCAGACCTTCGGCAATTTCCGGCACTTCGATGCGGAACAGCTCGATCAGCATTTCCGGCGCGGTACGCGACAGGATCAGCTGCGGGCCGCGGTTCTCAGTGCGGATTTCCTTGAGCAGCGCACGCAGACGCACGCCGACACGGAAGGTTTCGCGAGAGATGATGTCTTCACGGGCCAGCAACGCTTCAGCGTTGTTACCCAGATCGACGATCACGTTGTCGCGGGTGACTTTTTTCACGGTGCCGGAGATGATTTCTCCCAGGCGCTCGCGATAAGCGTCGACCACTTGAGCGCGCTCGGCTTCACGCACTTTCTGCACGATGACTTGCTTGGCAGTCTGTGCAGCAATGCGGCCGAACTCGATGGATTCGATTTTTTCTTCAACGACGTCGCCAACCTTGGCACCAGGATGCGTTTCGGCAACTTTGGTAGGCCAGGTTTCGATGGCCGGATCGTCGAGATCGTTCTCTTCGACGACCGTCCAGCGACGGAAAGTTTCGTAAGAACCGGTGTGGCGGTTAATTTCCACACGCAGGTCAACTTCGTCCTCAAAACGCTTTTTGGTAGCAGTGGCCAGAGCCAGCTCCAGCGCTTCAAAAATTACGCTTGCCGGTACGCCCTTTTCATTGGATACCGACTCAACAACCAGCAGTACTTCTTTGCTCATCGTACGCCTCGCCTTTCGCAAGCCATTGGATCCGCGGGATCCGCGTCTCAGTCAAAACTGGGAATAATGTTGGCCTTGTCGATCATATCGATCGGCAACAGGAACTCATGGTCATCTACCTGCACCACGACATCCTGTTCTTCTACACCGCGCAGAAGGCCCTGAAAGTTGCGTCGACCTTCAAAAGGCGAGCGCAGCTTGATCTTCACTTGTTCACCGGCAAATTTTGCAAACTGCTCAAGAGTGAACAGCGGGCGCTCCATGCCAGGCGAGGAAACTTCGAGGGTGTATTCAACGGAGATAGGATCTTCAACATCCAGTACACCGCTGATCTGACGGCTGACAATGGCGCAATCGTCCACCAGCACGCCGCCCTCTTTATCGATATAAACGCGCAACATCGAGTGACGACCCTGAGCCGAAAACTCGATACCCCAGCATTCATAGCCCAGGGCCACGACCACCGGGGCCAGCAAGGCCTGCAACTCTTCTAGCTTGCTCGACACCTGAACCCCCTAGTGCATGATATGTGCATGCTTTGCAAAATAAAAAAATGGGCGAAACGCCCATCCTTGAAACGCCGTCGAACAGCGGCGTTGAAAGTGTCCAGCTAACAAAAAGCCCCTTAAAAGGGGCTCCTTAAACTGGTTGCGGGGGCCGGATTTGAACCGACGACCTTCGGGTTATGAGCCCGACGAGCTACCAGACTGCTCCACCCCGCGACAAAGCTGGGGCGGAAGTATACGACCGATCCCTTATAGGGTCAATGTAACCTTCCACCTGCAAGAAAGCCCGCAACAGCGGGCTCTCCTGACTAATTGGTACCGAGAAGGGGACTCGAACCCCTACACCCTATGGGCACAACCACCTCAAGGTTGCGTGTCTACCAATTCCACCACCTCGGCAAAACTACTTTGAAACCCTTCTTACTTCTGCTCTTGAGCTGGAGGTACGTCAGTCGCTGGAGTAGCCGACTTTTGCTCTTGAAGCACCGGGACATCATCAGAAGCCGGTTGTTGTTGCTTAGGTACTTCCAACACTGCTGGGTTTGGCAATCCTGCTTGAGTCAGCTGATGAGCCTTCTCTTTAGCAAAGTAACCTAACCCTAAGCTGGTTATGAAGAAACCGGCGGCAAGTATAGCAGTAAACTTACTAAGAAAGGTAGAGGAACCTTGGCTTCCGAACACAGTATTTGAAGCACCTGCTCCGAAAGACGCGCCAGCGTCCGCACCCTTACCCTGCTGCAGCAAAACCAGAGCAACTACGCCCAATGCACCCAGCAGATGAAAAACGACTACGACTGTTTCCAGCATTTTTTCAGTTTCCCGCGGCGCGACAGATCGCACCGAACTCATCTGCATTCAGGGAAGCTCCACCAATGAGCCCCCCATCGATATCCGGCATGCCGAACAGTTCGACCGCATTGGCCGCCTTCACGCTGCCGCCGTATAGAAGCCGCACACCTCGTGCGACTTCAGAATTCTCTGCCGCCAACTGCTCACGAATGGCCTTATGCACATCCTGAGCCTGCTGCGGCGTTGCAGTCAGTCCGGTACCAATTGCCCAGACCGGCTCGTAAGCTATGACTGCCTTGGCAAAAGCACCAACACCCAGCTCCTCGATGATGCTGCCCAGCTGACGCCCGACAACCTCAAGAGTTTTCCCGGCTTCACGCTGCTCAAGGGTCTCCCCTACACACAACACCGGAATCAAGCCACATGCCTGTGCCGCTGCGAACTTGCGATTCAGCATTCCGTCTCGCTCGCCCATTATCTGACGGCGTTCGGAGTGCCCTACAAGCACCAGGGAACAACCTGCATCCACCAACTGACTCGGCGCTATTTCACCGGTCAATGCACCTTGCATGGATTCCACCGCAGAATTCTGCGCACCGACCGAAATCGATTTACCTTTCAGGCCATCAATCACTTGATTGATATACAAGCAAGGCGGGAATACCGCGACATCAACACCGCTTGGCAAGGCCAGATGACGAAGGCCGTTGATCAGCTCAGCGACGCTGGCGCGGGTACCGTGCATCTTCCAGTTACCAGCTACCATAGGGCGACGCATGCTGTACCTCGTCGGTCAAAGTGGGCGCAGATGTTACCCAACACAATCATGGCTTGCAAGCCGAATCAGGCAGAAACTTCAGTTACCAGTTTTGCCAGTTCTTCGGCATAGCTGCGAACCTGAGTTTCGTCCTCGCCTTCGACCATCACACGCACCAGAGGCTCTGTACCGGACTTGCGCAAAAGCACCCGCCCACGCCCCGCCATTGCCTGGGTAACGCGCGCGCTGGCTTCCTTGACAGCCGGATGCTCCAGCGGGCTTTCGCCGCCGCCGAAACGTACATTGATCAGGACCTGAGGACACTTGCGCAACGCCTGACGGGTTTGTGCCAGACCTTCATTACGCGTCTTCAGTGCCATCAGCACTTGCAGCGCAGCGATGATCGCGTCGCCCGTCGTCGTATGATTGAAGCAAACGATGTGCCCCGAGTTCTCACCGCCGACCAGCCAGTTGCGCTCAAGCAATTCGGCAATCACATAACGGTCGCCCACATTGGCGCGAATAAATGGAATCGAAAGTTCGGCAAGCGCTAACTCCAGACCGAGATTGCTCATCAGAGTGCCAACGACGCCCCCCTGAAGCTTTCCTCGCTCATGCAGATCACGAGCAATGATAAACAGCAGCTCATCACCATCGACGATGGCACCCGTGTGATCGACCATCAGAACCCGATCACCATCACCATCAAAAGCGATACCGAGGTCAGCGTGCTCAGCCAGCACTGCTGCCTGCAACTGCCCCATGTGGGTCGAGCCACAGTTATCATTGATGTTCAGACCGTTTGGCTGCGCCGACAAGACAACAACGTCCGCACCAAGCTCACGGAAAACGCTCGGCGCTACTTTATAAGTCGCGCCATGAGCACAATCGATAACGATCTTGAGGCCGGAAAAACTGGTACCGGTTGGCACACTGCTTTTGCAGAATTCAATGTAGCGGCCGGAGGCATCGTTGATTCGCGAGACCTTGCCGATCTTGCTCGACTCGACCACGGTCATTGGCGCATCCAGCAGCTCTTCAATCATCAGTTCCAGCTCGTCCGGCAGCTTGGTGCCTTTACCCGAGAAAAACTTGATGCCGTTATCGTCATGCGGATTGTGCGAAGCGCTGATCACGATACCCGCCTCAGCCTGAAACGTTCGCGACAGGTAAGCGATCGCAGGTGTCGGCATCGGACCGAGCAGCATCACGTCGGCGCCCGCCGATGTCAGGCCAGCCTCAAGGGCCGATTCGAACATGTAGCCGGAAATTCGAGTGTCCTTGCCGACCAGCACCTTGCAGGCACCCATCTTGCGGAACGCCATGCCGGCAGCCCAACCGAGCTTGAGCATGAAGTCAGGAGTAATCGGGTATTCACCGACTCGACCACGAATGCCGTCAGTACCAAAGTATTTCTTGCTCATAAGTGCTCCATCATTCTTATTCGGCTGATTCCACGGCCGCGATCATCCGCACCACGTCTACTGTTTCCGCCACATCATGGACACGCAATATACGCGCCCCCTTGACTGACGCCAGTGCAGCCAATGCCAGACCACCGTGCAGACGCTCGCCCACAGGACGGTTCAACGCATGCCCGATCATGCTCTTGCGTGAAACACCGACCAACAGCGGCCGGCCCAGCGCATGCAGGGCCTCCATATGCTTGAACAAGCTTAGATTGTGCTGCAGGGTTTTAGCGAAGCCAAAGCCAGGGTCGAGAATGATCCGCTCAGCCGGGATGCCCGCCAGCGCACATCGGGCCATGCGCTCGGCGAGAAACTCGCTCACTTCTTGCGTGACATTCTGATATTGCGGATTGTCCTGCATATCACCCGGCTCACCGAGCATATGCATAAGACACACAGGCAGCCCTGTAGCCGCCGCAGCGTCCAGCGCCCCATCGCGCTGGAGCGATCGCACATCATTGATCAAGCCCGCGCCCAGCCGCGCGGTTTCGCGCATCACGGCAGGAGTGGAAGTATCGACCGAGATGATGACATCGAGTTCGCGATTGATCAGTTCGACAATCGGCGCTACGCGCTCAAGTTCTTCTAGCGGAGAAACCGCTCGCGCGCCAGGACGAGTGGACTCCCCCCCCACATCAATCAGCGTTGCGCCAGCCACAACCATGGCTTCGGCATGGCGTAGCGCCGCGTCGAGCTGGCTGTATCGGCCACCATCAGAAAAGGAATCGGGAGTGACATTGAGAATGCCCATGACATGCGTATGGGCCAAATCAAGAACCCGGTTGCCGCAAGGCAACCGGGTCAGGGACTGTACAGAAGTCATTTCAAACCTTAAACGTCAGCAGCCGGACCGCCAATCGGTTTTTCCGGACGCTCATCCTGAACAACTGGCGGCGGCGGAGTACCGGTACCACCCGACCAATCACGCGGCTCGCGAGGCGTACGACCTGCCATGATGTCGTCGATCTGTTCAGCATCGATCGTTTCATACTTCATCAGAGCATCGGCCATCGCATCGAGCTTGTCACGGTTGTCCGTGAGGATCTGCTTGGCGGTGCCATAGCATTGATCAATGATGCTGCGCACTTCGGAGTCGATCAGCTTGGCCGTCTCACCGGAGAAGCTTGCAGCCTGACCACCACCGCCGCGACCCAGGAACACTTCGCCTTCTTCTTCGGCATACATTAGCGGACCGAGTTTTTCCGACAGGCCCCACTTGGTCACCATGTTCCGCGCAATCTGACTGGCACGCATGATGTCGTTGGAAGCGCCGGTGGTCACACCGTCGAAACCGAGCGTCATTTCTTCTGCGATACGGCCACCGTACAGCGAGCAGATCTGACTGATCAGTGCACGCTTGGACAGACTGTAGCGATCTTCTTCCGGCAGGAACATCGTCACACCCAGCGCACGACCGCGCGGGATGATCGAAACCTTGTAGACCGGATCATGCTCAGGCACGACACGGCCAACAATAGCGTGGCCTGCTTCGTGATAAGCGGTGTTCTGCTTTTCCTTCTCGGACATGACCATCGATTTGCGCTCAGCGCCCATCATGATCTTGTCTTTAGCCAGTTCGAACTCTTTCATCTCGACGATGCGTTTGCCGGCACGAGCCGCAAACAACGAAGCTTCGTTGACCAGGTTAGCGAGGTCAGCACCGGAAAAGCCAGGAGTACCACGAGCGATAACCGCCGGAGCAACGTCGTCACCCATTGGCACTTTACGCATGTGAACCTTGAGAATCTGTTCGCGACCACGGATATCCGGCAGACCGACCACCACTTGACGGTCGAAACGGCCTGGACGCAGCAGCGCAGGGTCGAGTACGTCAGGACGGTTGGTTGCAGCAATCACGATAATGCCGTCGTTCATTTCGAAGCCGTCCATCTCAACCAGCAACTGGTTGAGAGTCTGCTCACGCTCGTCGTGACCACCACCCATACCGGCGCCACGATGGCGACCGACGGCGTCGATTTCGTCGATGAAGATGATGCACGGCGCATGTTTCTTCGCCTGCTCGAACATGTCACGAACACGGCTTGCGCCGACGCCGACGAACATCTCGACAAAGTCGGAACCGGAAATAGTGAAGAAAGGCACCTTGGCTTCACCGGCAATGGCCTTGGCCAGCAAGGTTTTACCGGTACCCGGAGGACCGACCATCAGCACACCGCGAGGAATGCGACCACCAAGACGCTGGAACTTGCCCGGATCACGGAGAAACTCAACGAGCTCGCCAACTTCTTCCTTGGCTTCGTCGCAACCAGCAACGTCAGCCAAGGTGGTTTTCACCTGATCTTCGGAAAGCAGGCGCGCCTTGCTCTTGCCGAAGCTCATCGGTCCGCCCTTGCCGCCGGCACCACCCTGCATCTGGCGCATGAAGAACATGAACACCGCGATGATCACCAGGATCGGGAAGCTGGCCACCAGAAGCTGGGTCCAGATGCTTTGCTGTTCTGGCTGCTTGCCTTCAACCACAACGTGGTTGTCGACCAGGTCACCGATCAGGCCATTGTCCTGAATTGCCGGACGAATGGTCTTGAAGCTGTCGCCATCGTTGCGCTTGCCGGTAATCACATAGCCATCAACCGCGACGCGCTCGACCTTGCCATCCTTGACCTGCTGGATGAAGTCGGAATAGTTGAGGGTCTGCGGCTCGTTAGGGCTGGAGAAGTTGTTCATCACCGTCACGAGGACAGCCGCGATGATCAACCACAGGATCAGATTCTTTGCCATATCGTTCAATTAACTACCCTCTGAAGCAAGCTCCGCTACTGGCGCGCGCTTCGCATGATATTCACCGGCCTAACTTACTACATTACCTACAACTCTGGCAGGCGCCGTCTGTAACCCTTTGTGAAACACTTTCTACACAATATTCGCTTATGCACGCGGGGCGAAATACGAAAAACCTATCACCCTGCACAAAAAACCTCGTTTTACTCACTACGACCCCGGTAGCCCCAAGCCAGCATGTATTGCTCACGAGAACTGCCGCGGGACGAGTCCGGTTTGATCATCTGGATCTTGTCGAACTTCTTGCGAGCATCCTTCAGGTAAACATCAAATCCTTCGCCCTGAAAAATCTTGATAACGAAATTACCACCCGGCTTGAGTATCCGCTCCGCCAGATCAAGCGCCAGCTCGCAAAGGAACATGGCTTTGGGCATATCCACTTCAGGCGTACCACTCATATTGGGGGCCATATCGGAAATCACAAGGTCTACCTGCGAATTACCGACGGCTTCCAGAATTTGCGCGAGCACGGCGTCTTCGGTGAAGTCACCCTGGATAAATGTCACGTCAGGAATGCTGTCCATTTCCAGGATGTCCGAAGCGATCAGACGCCCCTGACCACCGATCAGCCGGCTAGTCACCTGCGACCAGCCACCGGGCGCTGCACCCAGGTCGACAACGCTCATACCAGGGCGGATCAGCTTGTATTTCTCCTGGACTTCCAGAAGCTTGTAACTCGCACGCGAGCGGTAGCCATCCTTCTGCGCTTGCTTCACATAAGGATCGTTGACATGTCGTTTCAGCCAACCAAGGCTTGTCTTGGAACGCGCCATTGGGCACCTCGATGATTAGGGTCGTGATTAATTGGGCGGATCAGCGAACCCTCGGGTAAAATGGCCGCCATTTTACAGAATCCAGACGAAAGGGTCAGATTATGCCGCTCACTCCAGAGCAGAAGAAACAGTACAAATCCATTGGCCACCACCTGAAACCCGTTTTGACGGTGGCTGACAACGGTTTGACTGAAGGTGTGTTAGCCGAACTTGAACGCGCTTTGGCCGATCACGAGCTGATTAAAATCAAGCTCAACATCCTCGACCGCGAGTCGCGCCTGGCGCACATTGCAGAACTGTGCAAGGTCGGCAAAGCGGATCTGGTACAGGTCATCGGCAAGATGGCACTGGTTTATCGTAAGAACTTCAGCGCCAACAAGCAGCTGTCGAACGTTCATCGCTTCAAGTGATGACAAGGGTCAAGGGTGTGCTTCGCGCACCCTGCCACTCCATCCCGGCACCGGCTGCATTATCAGCACCAGCCCGGAAAAGCCCAACACAAGATAGCTGAACACCTGCCAGCGCTGCGCATCCGGCCAGCCGACACGCACCGCGACAAACATCGCGCACGCATACAACGCCATCAACAGCACCTGCCCGCGAAAATCCCGCCATAGACTGGCAAGGCCCTCGGTCTGCACCAGCACCAAAGCCTGAAAAATCACGCATGCGGCGGAAAAACCCACCACCAGCACTTCAAATGCACTGGCGACTTCATCGATCAGCAGCGGCGCCAGACCAATCTTGCCCAACACCGGCTGCAAACCGAAATGAATCAACCAGAGACCGCCGACCCACAACATCTGGGTCAGCTGCCAAAGCATGGCGCCCGCATGCAGCGGGCGCCCGGTTTCAGATGTGACGGACTTCGACAATCTCGTACTCGATAACGCCACCAGGCGTTTTCACGGCGACCACATCGCCCTCTTCCTTGCCAATCAAGGCGCGGGCCAAAGGCGAGCCTACCGAAATCTTGCCGAGTTTGAAGTCAGCCTCATCCTCACCCACGATGTGGTAAGTGACGGTTTCATCAGTCTCGACGTTGGCGATTTCGACGGTGGTGCCGAAGATCACTTTGCCGGTATGAGGAATGGTCGTGACATCAATGATGACCTGATTCTGAATCCGGCCCTCGATGTCACGAATCCGCGCCTCGACCATGCCTTGCTGTTCGCGGGCAGCATGGTATTCAGCGTTTTCTTTCAAATCACCCAACTCGCGGGCCGTACCGATGTCCTGGCTGAGCTTCGGACGCACGACCTTGGTCAGGTGAGTATGTTCTTCTTCCAGGGCGCGAGCGCCCTGAACAGTCATCGGGTATTTAACTAAGCTCATGCCTTCAATCCTGCGTGTAGATCCTGCAAGCGGCGCACAGTCTTTTCCGGACCGAACTTCAGCGCTTCACAGATAGCTTCGCCCGCAGCAATGGTGGTGGTGCAGTAAATCTTGTGCTGCAAGGCATTACGACGAATGGAGTACGAATCAGCGATCGACTGACGACCTTCGGTGGTGTTGATGATCAGGGTGACTTCGTCATTCTTGATCATGTCGACCACGTGCGGACGACCCTCGGTCACTTTGTTCACACGGCGCACTTTCAGGCCAGCCGCTTCGATCAGCTTGGCAGTACCGGCAGTGGCAACCACTTCGAAACCCAAGTTGATCAGATCACGGGCCACGCCTGCAACCAGTGGCTTGTCATCATCACGCACACTGATGAACGCAGTACCGCCGGTCGGCAACACTTCGCTGGCGCCCATCTGGGCCTTGGCGAATGCCTCACCGAAGGTATCGCCGACGCCCATCACTTCACCGGTCGACTTCATCTCCGGGCCGAGGATCGGGTCAACGCCAGGGAATTTGGCGAATGGGAATACCGCCTCTTTCACGCTGTAGAAGTTCGGGATGATTTCTTTGGTGAAGCCGATTTCCTGCAGGGTTTTACCGGCCATCACGCGAGCAGCGATCATCGCCAGGGAAACACCGATGCACTTGGAGACGAACGGTACGGTACGGGAGGCGCGCGGGTTGACCTCAATGACGTAGATGTCTTCGCCTTGCAGCGCCAACTGTACGTTCATCAGGCCGACAACGCCCAACTCCAAGGCCATTTTCTTGACCTGTTCGCGCATCTCGTCCTGGATGTGCGCCGGCAGCGAGTACGGCGGCAGCGAGCAAGCGGAGTCACCGGAGTGAACGCCAGCCTGTTCGATGTGCTGCATGATCGCGCCGATCACCACGTCTTTGCCGTCGCAGACCGCATCCACGTCCATTTCAATGGCGCAGTTGAGGAAGTGGTCGAGCAGCACCGGGCTGTCGTTGGACACTTGCACCGCGTCACGCAGGTAACGCTTGAGCTCGTCTTCCTTATAAACGATTTCCATCGCGCGACCGCCCAGTACATAGGACGGACGCACCACCAGCGGATAACCGATCTTCGCAGCAGCGCGAACAGCTTCGTCTTCGCTGCGCACGGTGGCGTTTGGCGGCTGACGCAGGTTCAGGCGCTCAACCATTTGCTGGAAACGCTCACGGTCTTCAGCGCGGTCGATGGCGTCAGGGCTGGTGCCGATGATTGGCACGCCGGCAGCTTCCAGAGCACGAGCCAGTTTCAGCGGAGTCTGGCCGCCGTACTGGACAATCACGCCTTTCGGCTTCTCGACGCGACAGATTTCCAGCACGTCTTCCAGGGTTACCGGCTCAAAGTACAGACGGTCGGAAGTGTCGTAGTCGGTGGAAACGGTTTCCGGGTTGCAGTTGACCATGATGGTTTCGTAGCCGTCTTCGCGCAATGCGAGGGCAGCGTGAACGCAGCAGTAGTCGAACTCGATGCCCTGGCCGATACGGTTTGGACCGCCACCCAGAATCATGATTTTGTCGCGACCCGACGGCGCGGCTTCGCACTCTTCCTCGTACGTCGAGTAGAGGTAAGCGGTGTCGGTGGCGAACTCGGCGGCGCAGGTATCAACGCGCTTGTAGACCGGGAACACTTCCAGCTTTTGACGGTGCGTGCGCAGGTTTTTCTCGGTCACACCCAGCAGCTTGGCCAGACGCTGATCGGAGAAGCCTTTGCGCTTGAGCTTGAACATCAGGTCGCGGTCGATAGCCGACAAGCCGAGGGTCTTGACCTTCTCTTCGTCCTTGATCAGATCTTCGATCTGCACCAGGAACCACGGATCGATCATGTTCATGCCGAAGATGTCTTCGACGGTCATGCCGGCGCGGAAAGCGTCCGCCACATACCAGATGCGCTCAGCGCCCGGCACGGTCAGTTCGCGCTTGAGCACGCTCATGCTTTCCGGGTTGCTCAGGTCGAGTTTCTCGTCCAGACCGCAAACGCCCACTTCCAGACCGCGCAGAGCTTTCTGCAGGGATTCCTGGAAGGTCCGGCCGATGGCCATGACTTCACCAACCGACTTCATCTGAGTGGTCAGGCGCGCGTCAGCGTTGGCGAATTTTTCGAAGGCGAAGCGTGGCAGCTTGGTGACGACGTAGTCGATCGACGGCTCGAAGGACGCCGGGGTCTTGCCGCCGGTGATGTCGTTCGACAGTTCGTCGAGGGTGTAGCCCACAGCCAGTTTGGCGGCGACTTTGGCGATCGGGAAACCGGTGGCTTTCGAAGCCAGTGCCGAGGAACGCGACACACGCGGGTTCATTTCGATCACGACCATGCGGCCGGTATCCGGGCAGATACCGAACTGTACGTTGGAGCCGCCAGTCTCGACGCCGATCTCGCGCAGTACCGCCAGGGAGGCGTTACGCAGGATCTGGTATTCCTTGTCGGTCAGGGTCTGAGCCGGCGCAACAGTGATCGAGTCACCGGTGTGCACACCCATCGGGTCGAAGTTTTCGATCGAGCAAACGATGATGCAGTTGTCCTTTTTGTCGCGGACAACTTCCATTTCATATTCTTTCCAGCCGATCAGCGATTCGTCGATCAGCAGCTCTTTGGTCGGCGACAGGTCGAGACCGCGGGCGCAGATTTCTTCGAACTCTTCACGGTTGTAGGCGATACCGCCACCGGTGCCGCCCATGGTGAAGGACGGACGGATGATGCACGGGAAGCCCAGGCGCTCAAGAACGGCGTTGGCTTCTTCCATGCTGTGGGCAATACCTGAACGCGGGCATTCCAGGCCGATCGACTTCATGGCTTTGTCGAAACGCGAACGGTCTTCAGCCTTGTCGATGGTGTCGGCGTTGGCACCGATCATTTCCACCCCGAACTTCTCCAGAACGCCTTCGCGCTCCAGGTCCAGGGCGCAGTTCAGCGCGGTCTGGCCGCCCATGGTTGGCAGCACTGCATCCGGACGCTCTTTCTCGATGATCTTGGCAACGGTCTGCCACTTGATCGGCTCGATGTAGGTGGCGTCGGCCATGTCCGGGTCGGTCATGATGGTGGCCGGGTTGGAGTTCACCAGGATGACGCGGTAACCCTCTTCGCGCAGGGCTTTGCAAGCCTGGGCGCCGGAGTAGTCGAATTCGCAGGCCTGGCCGATAACGATCGGGCCAGCGCCGAGAATCAGGATGCTTTTAATGTCTGTACGTTTTGGCATGGGTTTGTCACTCAAATCCGCAGGTCAGTCGGCAAGCCGTCTTGATCGATTTCTGAAGTCCCGAGGGGGCCGCCGGATTCGGGGCCGCCCTCAAGGGCTTCTCTCTACAGTCTCAAGGCGAACGCTTAGCGTCGCTTGGCCATCTCGTTGATGAAGCGGTCGAACAGTGGCGCCACATCGTTCGGGCCCGGGCTCGCTTCAGGGTGGCCCTGGAAGCTGAACGCGCTCTTGTCAGTGCGCTCGATGCCTTGCAGGGTGCCGTCGAACAGCGACTTGTGGATCGCACGCACGTTGGCTGGCAGGGTTGCTTCGTCTACCGCAAAACCGTGGTTCTGGCTGGTGATCATCACCACGCCAGTGTCCAGATCCTGCACCGGGTGGTTGGCACCGTGGTGGCCGTGGCCCATTTTCAGGGTCTTGGCGCCGGAGGCCAGAGCCAACAGTTGGTGGCCAAGGCAGATGCCGAATACCGGAATCTCGGTTTCCAGTACGTCTTTGATCGCCTGGATCGCGTAGTCGCATGGCTCCGGATCACCAGGGCCGTTGGACAGGAACACGCCGTCCGGCTTCAGTGCGAGCACGTCGGCGGCAGGCGTTTGCGCCGGCACGACAGTAACGCGGCAGCCGCGCTCGACCAGCATGCGCAGGATGTTGACCTTGACACCGTAGTCAAAGGCGACGACGTGGTAAGGCAGCTCGGAGGCTTCGATGGTCGCGTGGCTGTCTGTTTTCAGGTCCCAGACAGTCGAACGCCATTCGTATTGAGTCTTGGTGCTGACGACTTTCGCCAGATCCATGCCCTTCAGGCCCGGGAAGCCTTGCGCGGCGGCAATGGCAGCTTCTTCGGAGATGTTGTCGCCGGCCATGATGCAGCCGTTCTGTGCGCCTTTCTCACGCAGGATGCGGGTCAGGCGACGGGTGTCGATACCGGCGATAGCGACAACGTTGTTGGCTTTCAGGTAGTCGGACAGGGACATTGTGTTACGCCAGTTGCTCGCTACCAGTGGCAGGTCACGGATAACCAGGCCAGCGGACCAGACGCGATCGGACTCGGCATCGCCCGGGTTGGTGCCGGTGTTGCCGATGTGCGGGTAAGTCAGGGTAACGATCTGTTGGGCGTAGGAAGGATCGGTAAGGATTTCCTGATAGCCGGTCATTGCGGTGTTGAACACCACCTCACCAACGGTTTGACCGTCGGCTCCAATGGCTTCGCCGCGAAAAATGCTGCCATCAGCAAGGGCGAGTATGGCTGGCTTAGTCAAGAAGACCTCCCGTAAATAACGCATGAAAGGGCAATCGCAGGTTGTAAAAAAGCGGAGTGACGTATGGACACGTCACCCCGCTTCTTCACTGAATTATTCTGCGCGCTTTTAGTGGACACACTAAAGCTGTAGCTTACAGAAAAAGGCTTTTTTGGTCCACCGCTAAAGAGCCTAAAAGGCCGGAGAATGCGACAGGGCGTCGCTCGGTGGTGAAAATCCAGCGCAAACAGGGCGTTTGCGCTGGATGAAAGCATGACTCAGTGCAGTTCGAGCACGTCTTGCATGTCATAAAGGCCCGGTTCGCGACCGTCCAGCCACAGCGCGGCACGCACCGCCCCCTTGGCAAACGTCATGCGACTTGAAGCTTTATGAGTGATCTCCAGACGCTCGCCCTCGCAGGCGAACAGCACCGTATGATCACCGACCACATCACCACCGCGCACGGTGGCAAAACCGATGGTTTCACGCTCACGCACACCGGTATGGCCTTCACGGCCATAGACCGCAACCTTCTGCAGATCACGATCCAGCGCATCGGCAATCACTTCACCCATGCGCAAAGCCGTGCCTGAAGGGGCATCAATCTTGTGCCGGTGATGAGCCTCGATGATCTCGATGTCGGCATCGTCACCCAGCACTCGCGCAGTCATCTCGAGCAGTTTCAGCGACAGGTTTACCCCGACACTGAAATTGGCGGCGAACACGATCGGTATGTCCTTGCCGGCCTCGGCCAACAACTTCTTCTGCGCAGCATCCAGCCCGGTGGTACCGATCACCATGGCTTTACCAGCCTTGCGGCAGAACGCCAGGTTTTTCAGCATGACTTCCGGCAGGGTAAAGTCGATCAACACGTCGAACTCTTCCGCCACCGACTCCACATGACCGGACAACGGCACACCGATACGCCCAAGCGAAGCCAGCTCACCGGCATCCACACCAATCAGCGTGCTGCCAGGACGCACGATTGCGGCGGTCAAACCGGTCAGTGGCGCGCGCTGTTGCACGGCCTCAACCAGAATCTTGCCCATGCGCCCGGCGGCGCCCATCACAGCTATACGTCGCATGCCGACTCCTTACAGATCGCCGAAGAAGCGCTTCACACCGTCGAACCAACCGGTGGTTTTCGGCGAATGGCTGTTGTCATCGGCCAGCGAACTGCGGAATTCTTCAAGCAATTCGCGCTGACGACGGTTCAGGTTGACCGGGGTCTCGACCGCAACACGGCACATCAAGTCGCCCGCACCACCGCCACGCACTGGCGCTACGCCCTTGCCGCGAACGCGGAACTGCTTGCCGGTCTGGGTGCCTTCAGGGATTTTCAGTTTGACGCGACCGTCGAGGGTCGGAATTTCCAGCTCGCCACCCAACGCTGCATCAACGAAGCTGATCGGCACTTCGCAGAACAGATGCTTGCCGTCGCGCTGGAAGATATCGTGCTCGCGGACATTGATGACCACGTACAGATCGCCAGTCGGGCCACCTTGAGTACCCGCCTCACCTTCGCCGGACAGACGAATGCGGTCGCCGGTATCAACGCCAGCCGGCACTTTGACCGAAAGGGTTTTGTACTCTTCGATGCGACCGTCACCGTGGCAGGAATCGCACGGGTCGGAAATGATCTTGCCCTGGCCATGGCAGCGCGGGCAGGTCTGCTGCACCGAGAAGAAGCCCTGCTGCATGCGCACCTGACCGATGCCGCCGCAAGTCGGGCAGGTCGACGGCGAAGAACCTTTCTTGGCGCCCGAACCATCACACGGCTTGCAATTGACCAGCGTCGGCACACGGATATTCACGGTCGTACCGCGCACCGCTTCTTCCAGATTCAGCTCCAGGGTGTAGCGCAAGTCGCTGCCGCGCTGAGCGCCGCCACGGGAACCGCCGCGACCGCCACCGAAGAAATCACTGAAGACATCGCCAAAGATGTCAGAGAAGTTCTGACCACCGAAACCGGCACCGCCGCCGCCCATGCTTGGGTCGACACCGGCATGACCGTACTGATCGTACGCCGCACGCTTGCTGGAGTCGGACAGCACTTCATAGGCCTCGTTGGCCTCTTTGAACATCTCTTCCGATGCTTTGTCATCGGGATTACGGTCCGGGTGGTGCTTCATCGCCAGACGGCGATAGGCCTTCTTCAGGTCTGCATCGCTTGAGCCACGCTCAACACCCAATACTTCGTAATAGTCACGCTTTGCCATAAGTCTTCTGCACTCTTGAGGACGTCCGGCAAACCCCTCCTGAGGATCGCCAAACTCGTTGAGCCCCAATACAGGCCCGGACCCAACTCACGTCAATTCAACGATCCTGGTCTTTGGTTCTGCGGTACTTGCGGCACGAAAAGCAGGAGCATTTTCGGCCATACCACCAGCATCCGAGCTTTGTCGCATGCTGTAAAAATTCGCGTATTCCAGATACGCCAACGCGGGAGCTAGCTCCCGCGCGGCGACATCCTACCAGTCACCGCCTAAAGGCAGTCAACCGGCCGACCAACAACTTACTTGTGGTCTTTTACTTCTTCGAACTCGGCATCGACAACGTCGTCAGCCTTTTCAGCTTTCTCGTCGTGCGGTGCCGCGCCTTCAGCAGGCTGAGCCTGTTCGGCGTACATCTTCTGAGCAACCGGAGCGGAGACTTTCGACAGCTCCTCAACCTTCGCTTCGATGGCAGCCTTGTCGTCGCCTTTGACAGCGGCTTCCAGAGCAACCACAGCCGCTTCGATCGCAGTCTTCTCTTCGGCGGTGACTTTGTCGCCCGCGTCAGCAACCATTTTGCGAGTCGAGTGAACCAGTGCATCACCTTGGTTACGGGCAGCGGCCAGCTCTTCGAACTTGCGGTCTTCCTCAGCGTTGGCTTCGGCGTCACGCACCATGCGCTCGATTTCTTCGTCGGACAGACCGGAGTTGGCCTTGATCACGATCGACTGAGTCTTGCCGGTAGCCTTGTCTTTCGCACCAACGTGCAGGATGCCGTTAGCGTCGATGTCGAAGGTCACTTCGATCTGTGGCACGCCACGTGGAGCAGGTGGAATGTCGGCCAGGTCGAACTTGCCCAGAGACTTGTTCTGTGCGGCTTGCTTACGCTCGCCCTGCAGGACGTGAATGGTCACGGCGCCCTGGTTATCGTCGGCAGTCGAGAACACTTGCGATTTCTTGGTAGGAATCGTGGTGTTTTTCTCGATCAGCGCAGTCATCACGCCACCCATGGTTTCGATACCCAGGGTCAGCGGGCTGACGTCGAGCAGCAGAACGTCTTTCACGTCACCGGCCAGAACAGCGCCCTGAATCGCGGCACCCATGGCAACAGCTTCGTCCGGGTTAACGTCTTTACGAGCTTCTTTGCCGAAGAAATCAGTAACCAGCTTCTGTACCAGCGGCATGCGAGTCTGACCACCGACCAGAATCACGTCGTTGATCGCACCAACGTCCAGACCTGCGTCTTTCATGGCGATGCGGCAAGGTTCGATGGTGCGCTGAACCAGGTCTTCAACCAGTGCTTCGAGCTTGGCACGCGAAATCTTCACGTTCAGGTGCTTAGGACCGGTCGCATCTGCAGTGATGTACGGCAGGTTGACGTCGGTCGACTGAGCGGACGACAGCTCGATCTTGGCTTTCTCAGCGGCTTCTTTCAGGCGCTGCATGGCCAGCGGGTCACCTTTGAGGTTCATGCCGCTTTCTTTCTTGAATTCGTCAACGAGGTAGTCGATCAGACGAATGTCAAAGTCTTCACCGCCCAGGAACGTGTCACCGTTGGTGGCCAATACTTCGAACTGGTGCTCGCCATCAACTTCAGCGATCTCGATGACGGAGACGTCGAAAGTACCGCCACCCAGGTCATAAACGATCACGGTGTGATCGCCCTTGGCCTTGTCCATACCGTAAGCCAGAGCGGCTGCGGTTGGTTCGTTGATGATACGTTTTACGTCCAGACCGGCGATGCGGCCGGCGTCTTTGGTCGCCTGACGCTGGCTGTCGTTGAAGTAGGCCGGAACGGTGATCACCGCTTCGGTCACTGGCTCGCCGAGGTAGTCTTCGGCGGTCTTCTTCATTTTCTTCAGAATTTCAGCCGAGATTTGTGGCGGAGCCATTTTCTGGCCGTTCACTTCAACCCAGGCGTCGTTGTTGTCAGCCTTGACGATCTTGTAAGGGACCATCTGGATGTCTTTCTGCACAACTTCTTCGTCGAAACGACGACCGATCAGACGCTTTACCGCGTACAGAGTGTTGTGCGGGTTGGTCACTGCCTGACGCTTGGCCGACTGACCTACCAGAATTTCGCCATCGTTGGCGTAAGCGATGATCGACGGCGTAGTACGCGCGCCTTCAGCGTTTTCAATAACTTTTGCCTTGCCGTTTTCCAGCACGGAGACGCAGGAGTTGGTAGTCCCCAGGTCGATACCGATAATTTTGCCCATGTTCACTCTCCCGAAACTTTGGATTTGGATGCCGCAGCAGTGGTGGCTGACTGCGGTAGCACTTAAACGCTTGACTTCTAAATGGGGGTCTTGCGGCTAATTTCAAGCCTTCTCGTCAATCGAAGGCGAAATTGGCGCCGGCGCCTTGCTGACTACAACCATGGCCGGACGCAACAGGCGACCGTTGAGCTGATAGCCCTTCTGGAACACCTTCAGAACGCTGTTCGGTTCTACGTCGGCGCTTTCCTGCATGGCCATTGCCTGATGCTGAACGGCATTGAACGGTTCGCCATGCGGATCGATCGCTTCAAGCTGATAACGCTTGAGGGTGTCGTGGAACATTTTCAGCGTCAGCTCGATGCCTTCACGCATCGGACGGATGCTTTCGTCGTCCGGGTTCGACAGCTCGAGGCCGCGCTCCAGGCTGTCAACGATCGGCAGCAGGTCGCCGGCGAATTTTTCCAGGGCAAACTTGTGCGCCTTTTCGACATCCTGCTCGGCACGACGACGGACGTTCTGCAGATCGGCAGCGACACGCAGAGACTGATCCTGCGCGGCGGCCAATTGCTCTTCGAGCACTTGTGCACGGGTCGCCAGGTCGTCACCCGAACCCTCGGGCGCCTGATTGGCTTCTGGGTTTTGCTTATCTACTGTCTGTTCGTCAGCCATAGAATTCTCCTTTCAATATCGTCCGCGAGTTCGACTCGCGCTTCTGCCCCGATATATGGGGCCGCAAAATCAGGCTTCAAGGGCTTTCAACCATTAACCCTACAAAAAAGTGCCGCTTTCTCATTCCTCGATGCGCTAAGAAGATTTTCTGTTCAAGCGAATCGAGCTAAGCGAGGGCATTGTCAGCCAGAAACAAAACACTGTATAAATAACCAGACCTAAAGCCTGGGAGCGGCCTTTATGCTGGTGCACCTGTCCGTACACAACTACGCCATCGTTGAACATCTCGATCTCGAACTTGATCGCGGGATGAGCGTGATCACAGGGGAAACCGGCGCCGGCAAGTCGATCATGCTCGACGCACTGGGCCTGACCCTCGGCGATCGCGCCGACAGCGGCGTGGTCCGCCCCGGTGCCGACAAGGCCGATATTCTGGCGACCTTCGACCTGTGCGACATTCCCGAAGCCAGCGCCTGGCTGGCCGAGCGCGACCTGGACATCGACGGCCCCTGCATCCTGCGCCGGGTCATCACCTCGGAGGGCCGTTCGCGTGGCTATATCAACGGCACGCCCTGCCCGCTTGGCGATCTCAAGGCTCTCGGCGAATTGCTGATAGACATCCATAGCCAGCACGAACACCAATCCCTGCTGAAAACCGATACCCACCGTCGCCTGCTCGACGAATACGCTGGTGCCACCGATCTGGCCCGTCAGGTTCAGCTCGCCGCACAGCGTTGGCGCCAGACTCGCCAGGAACTGGAGCGTCTCTCCAATTCCGGCGATGAACAACGCGCCCGCCATCAACTGCTCAGCTACCAGCTCGAGGAACTGGAAAACCTCGGGCTTGGTGATAACGAACTCGAACAGCTGGAGCAGGAACACAAAAATCTGACCAACGCCGAAACCTTGCTTGGCATCTGCCGACAAGTAGTCGAACAGTGCAGCGAAAGTGATTCCGGCAATGTGCTGAATGCGTTGACGGCCAGCCTCAATCGACTGTCGAGTGTGAACAACTCTGTTGGCGCACTGGGTGAAGCCAGCAGCCTGCTGACCAGTGCACAGATCCAGGTCGAAGAAGCTGTCGGTGAACTCAATCGTTTCCTCGACAACTTCGACGCCGATCCGGCCCGCCTGCAATATCTGGAAGAGCGCCTCGACGCTATTTACACCCTGGCGCGCAAACACCGTATTCAGCCGACCGAAGTCGGGGAAATGCAGCAAAAACTGCTGGATGAAATCGAAACACTCAACGCCAACGACGAATCCATCGAGCGATTAGGCGAAGAGCTGGCTTCCTACGCCCGCCACTATCAGGAGAAGGCACGGGAGCTGAGTGATTTGCGCCATCAGGCGGCCGGCAGCCTCGCCGGCGCTGTGGAGCTGGAGATTCAGCGCCTGGGCATGCCTGGCGGTCGATTTACTATCGAGCTACGCGCCAACAGCAGCGACGAACTCCTGCCTAACGGGCTCGAACAGGTCGAATTGCTGGTCAGTGCAAACCCTGGTCAACCGCTCAAGGCGCTGGCGAAAGTCGCATCCGGCGGCGAGCTCTCACGAATCAGTCTGGCGATCCAGGTCATCACTGCGCAGACATCCCGTGTCCCGACACTGGTGTTCGACGAAGTCGATGTGGGCATTGGTGGTCCGACGGCGGAAATTGTCGGCCAACTGTTGCGTCGCCTCGGCGATCGCGGGCAGGTTCTGACCGTGACGCACCTGCCCCAAGTCGCGGCACAGGGTCACCAGCATCTGTTCGTGCATAAGGTACGTGGAGAAGAGGCAACGCACACGGCCGTCTCTAAACTGAGCAAAAACGACCGTATAGAAGAAGTGGCACGAATGCTGGGCGGCATCGATTTGACCAAAGAATCACTCGCCCACGCGAAAAAAATGGTCGTTACCGCGAAAGTTTAAGAACGGCAGAAAGCACGAAGGCGACCCATGGGTCGCCTTCGTTCGTTTCGCGAATGTGAAATTCGCGCGACATGCTTACTTTTTCTTGCGGATGTACAGCACCAGGTTGTGATCCACCAACTCGACACCGTGCTCGTCGGCAATTGCCTTCTGAAGCTTTTCGATTTCCACGCTGACGAATTCGACAACCTCACCAGTTTCCACATCGACCATATGGTCGTGGTGGCCACTGTCGGCCAATTCGAATACCGCGTGGCCACCGTCGAAATTGTGACGGACCACGAGGCCAGCTGCTTCGAACTGGGTCAGAACACGGTAAACCGTGGCCAGACCAACGTCCTCGCCAGCTTCCATCAACGCCTTGTAGACGTCCTCGGCACTCATGTGACGCTGCTCGGTAGAGTCGAGCATTTGCAGGATCTTGACCCGTGGCAGGGTCACTTTAAGGCCGGCTTTGCGTAGTTCGCTATTTTCAACCATGGTCAGCTTTCTCGCGATGCTGCTTCGCAGCTTCTCTTAATGCGGGTATGATCGGCGTTTACGTTGTCCCAGCCAAGATAGTGGAAGTCGCCCACCGATGCAAAACACCAAGCTCTTGCTAACCAGTTTCACCTTTGTGGGACTGCTCGCACTCGCCGGTTGTTCATTCCCCGGGGTTTACAAAATCGACATCCAGCAGGGCAATGTCGTCACGCAGGACATGATAGACCAGTTACGCCCGGGAATGACCCGGCCGCAAGTACGGTTTATCATGGGCAACCCTCTGCTTGTCGACACGTTCCATGCCGATCGCTGGGATTATCTGTACAGCCTGCAACCGGGTGGCGGTGAACGCCAACAGGAACGCATCAGCGTTATATTCAACTCAAACGACCAGCTTGTCAGCCTGTCCGGTGACTTTATGCCGGGCGTAAGCCGTGACGAAGCCATTCTCGGCAAGGACAGTGGCACAACCGTGACCGCTCCTGCTGAAAACGCCGAGAAGCCAAAACCGGAAAAACCGGTCAAGCCAGGTTCCTTGCTGGATCAGATCCAGAAGGACGTCGATGGTGTAGAAACCGTTCCGGTTCCCACACCAGAGCCGCTGGATACCTCGCCGCAATAATTTGCGAGGCAATAAAAAACCCGGACATTCCGGGTTTTTTATTGCCTGCAATTTAGCTCGCTTACTGTTCTCGAGCTTTTGCCGCCGCAGCCTTGGCGGCACGCAAACGCCGCACCTCTTTGGGATCGGCAAGCAGGGGGCGATATATTTCGATGCGATCCCCCGCCTGAATCAGGCGAACCTGAGGATCAGCAATCACTTTGCCAAAAATCCCTACCGGGCACGCTGCCAGATCAAGCTCCTGGAACTCGTCGCCAATCCCTGACCTGAGCAACGCCTCACGCACGGTAATCCCTTCGGCAACACTGACCGTGCGCAAGACCTGACGATCAACGGCCGCATACACGACCTCTATCTCGATCACCGACTCAACCATGCATCTGCTTGGCGCGCTGGCAGAATGCATCCACCAGCGTGTTCGCTGCCTGATTGAACAATGGCCCCAGCGTAGCGCGCACCAGCGGACCTGCGTAATCGAATGACAGATCGAGACTGATCTTGCAGGCCTTCTCGTTCAACGCCTTGAACACCCAGACGCCGTGCAGTTGGTTGAACGGGCCCTCTTCGAGGTTCATCTCGATCGATTGCCCCGGCACCAGCGTATTACGTGTCACGAAGTGCTGGCTGAGCCCGCCCTTGGCCACGCCAACACTGGCACGCATATGCTCGGGCGAACTCTCCAGCACCTCAGCTGACGAGCACCACGGCAAGAATTCCGGGTACCGCGCCACGTCGTTGACCAAGTCATAAAGGAACTGCGCCGGATAAGGCAGCAGGGCAGATCGTTGAATATGTGTCGTCATGTGAGCGTTACTTCCAGAGCTGAGCGGCAAACACTACAACAATGCCGATAGGCGCAACGTAGCGCATCAAGAACAAAGACAGGGCAAACAATGCCGGGTTACGGATCGACAACTCGTCACGCACCGCTTCACGCCCCATCACCCAACCGGCAAACAGCACAAAGCACAGCCCGCCGAGCGGCAACATGATGCGCGAGGTGAAAAAGTCGATGACTCCGAAGAAATCCAGACCGCTCTGCGCACCCCATTGGTAGAGATGGAACATCCCGCCTTCGTTCACGAAAAATTTGGCTTCCTTCCAGATATTGAAAGAAAACACCGTACCCAGACCGACGAACCAGCAAATGAATGCCAGCCAGAAAGTCACCCAGGTGCGGCTGATTTTCGTGCGTTCGACCAGGTATGCAACCATCGGCTCCAACAGCGAAATCGCCGAACTCCAGGCAGCAATCGCCACCAGAACAAAGAACACAACGCCCATCAATTGACCGAAAGCCACATTACCAAAGGCAAATGGCAGGCTGACGAACATCAGTCCAGGTCCCTCGCTGGGATTCAGGCCTCCGGCGAAGACAATCGGGAACAAGGCCAGACCTGCGACCAGCGACACAAAGGTATCGAGCAGTGCCACGCCAACCACCGTGCCGGACAACGACGCGTTCTTCGGCATGTAAGCGCCGTAGATCATGATCGAGCCCACACCGACGCTCAGCGAGAAGAATGCGTGCCCCATCGCCGGCAACAAACCGTCGAGGACTTTTTCCGGGTGGAAGTCGAACATGAAATGCACGCCTTCCATGAAATGCCCGGTGGTCATGCTGTAACCCAGCAACACCAGAATCATCACGAACAACAGCGGCATCATGATGCGCAAACTGCGCTCAAGACCGGCGACCACGCCTTTGGCAATCACCAGCGCCGACAGCAGCATGAAAACTGAGTGCCAAAGTGTCAGACGCCATGGGTCGGCGATGACATTGCCGAAATAGGCGCCGACCTGATCGGCAGTGGCGCCCTGGAAGTCGCCGCGCCCCATATCGACGATGTAGTCCAGCGACCAGCCGCCGACCACGCTATAGAAAGACAGAATCAACAATGCCGTGATCATCCCGGCGAATGCGCCCCACGACCACTTGGCCGAGTGCCCGGCTTCCAGCGCCAGCACCTTCAAGGCGTTCGCCGGACTCTGCCGCGCGCGCCGGCCGATCAGGGTTTCAGCGAGCATGACCGGGATCCCGATCAGTGCGATGCACGCCAGAAACATCAGCACAAAGGCACCGCCGCCGTAGACCCCGACCATGTAGGGGAACTTCCAGATACTACCCAGTCCCACGGCCGAACCGGTCGCGGCGAGTATGAATACCCAGCGGCTAGCCCAACTGCCGTGGACAGAAACCTTGTCTGTCGACATCGTTTATCACGCCCAAGCGTTAGAAAAAGAGGCAGCATTGTCCGGGATTCACTCAACCTGCTCAAGCACGCAGCATCACCGTAGCCGACAGCCGTTTATCTCCATATAATGCCGCCCCTATGGCTAAACAGAAGAAACACCCAACAGGGACCATCGCGCAGAACAAAAAGGCGCGACACGATTACTTCATCGAACATAAGTTCGAGGCTGGTCTGGTCCTGGCCGGCTGGGAAGTAAAAAGTCTGCGGGCAAGCAAGCTGCAACTGGTCGACAGTTACGTGCTGCTCAAGGATGGCGAAGCGTGGCTGCTCGGCAGTCACATCACGCCTCTGATGACCGCCAGCACCCACGTCATCGCCGACCCGGTGCGCACGCGCAAATTGCTGCTCAACCGCCGCGAGCTGGAAAAGCTTGCGGCTGCCGTGCAGCAAAAGGGTTACGCCTGCGTATGCCTGTCCTGGTACTGGAGCAAGCACATGGTCAAGTGCGAAATTGCTCTGGGCAAGGGCAAGAAGGAATACGACAAGCGTGACACCGAGCGCGAACGCGATGCCGGTCGCGAGCTGCAGCGCGCTGTGCGCAACAAGGGCAAGGAAGATTAATTTTTTCTGCCTGTGGCGAGGGAGCTTGCTCCCGCGCGCCTGCGCAGCAGGCGCCATCGGTTCTCGCTTACATTAAAGCGAGAGCCGCTGCGCGCCTCTGCGGGAGCAAGCTCCCTCGCCACAATTAATTTGCCACCTCACATCCCCTTGCGCCGCTCCGCCCGAGCCATGCGCTGAACCTCTTGGCGCACCTCTTCCAGCACTTCCTGCACATACAAGATGTGTCGGCTAGAGACTTCCCGCGCCTGCTCCGCGCGACCTTCGATAATCGCCAGATACAATTCCCGATGCTGAGTGATCAGCATGTCGCGGGTTTCCGTGCGCTGTTTGTACATCCCGCCGATGTTGGTCACGACGTTGCGTTTGAGCAAATCAAACAACCCACGAATGGTGTGTAGCAACACCGCGTTATGACTGGCCTCGGCAATCGCCAGGTGAAACTTCGCATCCGCCGCGCCCTCCTCCGCCCGACTGACATCGTCGTGACGCGTGTAGCAATCCTGCAGCTCTTCGAAGGCGGCCGTCAGGCGCTCGCGATCGACATCGGTGGCGCGCAATGCAGCGTAATAGGCGCACGATGCCTCCAGAGTGTGCCGAAATTCCAGCAAGTCACGCTGCGCCTCGGGATTGCTTTCGAGCAATTGCAGAAGCGGGTCGCTGAAGGTCGACCCCAGGCTTTCCACCACATAATTGCCGCCGCCCTGTCGACTGACCAGCAGCCCCTTGGCCGCCAGTTTCTGAATCGCTTCGCGCA
The DNA here is from genome assembly GCF_016651305.1 of Pseudomonas sp. TH06. Lineage (GTDB taxonomy): Bacteria > Pseudomonadota > Gammaproteobacteria > Pseudomonadales > Pseudomonadaceae > Aquipseudomonas. Next base: position 538,403 of record NZ_JAEKEC010000001.1, read on the forward strand.
GCGACGGACGTGATACGCCAAATTGCTCGGCCAGCGTGCGCTCCGCTGGCAGCCGCTCACCGGACTTCAGCGTGCCTTCGAGAATCATCCCCTCAAGCCGCTCGACAATGTCGTCAGACAAACGGCGCTGACGTATCTGATCAAACCCCATAACTCATTTCTCCACGATCCCGACCGCTCGCCGGGCTCTCTATTCTGGCCTATTGGCGCGCTGCCGACACCTGCCAGAAAACAATCGCCCGACCAGATCAGATGAGTTCTGCACCGCTCATTCGACAAAAGTTTCAGGGCGACAAATTGACACACCGCCATCAAGGCTTTTACCCTAGCCAACAGCGATTGTAAATTGGTCTTACCAATTATCCAAGAACGCTGACAGTGCCTGACCAACAACAATTAGGGGCCACCCCATATGCAAACCTGGCAACAGCTCTACAGCCCGCTCGGCAGTCTCGGCGTCTCCGCACTCGCGGCCGTCATCCCCATCGTTTTCTTCTTCCTCGCTTTGGCGGTGTTCCGCCTCAAAGGTCACGTGGCCGGCAGCATCACGCTTGCCTTGTCGATTGCCGTGGCGATCTTCGCGTTCCAGATGCCGGTCGACATGGCTTTCGCCGCCGCCGGGTATGGCTTCGCCTACGGTCTGTGGCCGATTGCGTGGATCATTGTCGCGGCCGTGTTCCTCTACAAACTGACGGTCAAGAGTGGTCAGTTCGAGGTCATTCGCAGTTCGGTACTGTCGATCACCGATGACCAACGCCTGCAAGTGCTGCTGATCGGTTTCTGCTTCGGGGCGTTTCTGGAAGGTGCCGCCGGCTTCGGCGCACCGGTCGCGATTACCGCCGCCCTCCTCGTCGGACTGGGCTTCAACCCGCTATACGCCGCTGGCCTGTGCCTGATCGCCAACACCGCGCCAGTCGCGTTCGGCGCGCTGGGCATTCCGATCATCGTTGCCGGCCAGGTGACTGGCATCGACGCATTCAAGATCGGCGCAATGACCGGTCGCCAACTACCGCTGCTGTCGCTGTTCGTACCATTCTGGCTGGTGTTCATGATGGATGGCCTGCGCGGCGTGCGCGAAACCTGGCCGGCCGCACTGGTCGCAGGTTTGAGCTTCGCCATCACCCAATACTTCACCTCGAACTTCATCGGCCCGGAACTGCCGGACATCACCTCGGCGCTGGCCAGCCTGATTTCGCTGACTCTGTTCCTCAAAGTCTGGCAGCCGAAACGCACCGCAGGCGCGCAAATCGCCGGCGCGACATCGAGCGCAGCAATTACTGGCAGCGTCGGTGGTTTCGGTCAGAAACGCACCACTGTGGCCTCGCCTTACAGCCTCTGGGAAATTTTCATTGCCTGGTCGCCCTTCCTGATTCTCACCGTGTTGGTGACCATCTGGACCTTGAAGCCATTCAAGGCAATGTTCGCCGCCGGCGGTTCGATGTACAGCTGGGTGTTCAACTTCGCGATTCCGCACCTTGATCAACTGGTCATCAAGACGGCGCCGATCGTGGCAGCGCCGACCGCCATCCCTGCAGTATTCAAACTCGACCCGATTTCTGCGACCGGCACCGCGATTTTCTTCTCGGCGCTGATCTCGATGGTGGTATTGAAGATCAATTTCAAAATTGGTCTTACCACTTTAAAAGAAACTTTCTACGAACTGCGCTGGCCAATCCTGTCGATCGGTATGGTGCTGGCGTTCGCTTTCGTCACCAACTACTCCGGCATGTCTTCGACCATGGCATTGGTGCTTGCGGGTACTGGCGCCGCGTTCCCGTTCTTCTCGCCGTTCCTCGGCTGGCTGGGCGTGTTCCTCACCGGTTCCGATACCTCGTCCAACGCCCTGTTCAGTTCGCTGCAAGCGACCACCGCGCACCAGATCGGCGTCAACGACACCCTGCTGGTCGCGGCGAACACCAGCGGCGGCGTGACCGGCAAGATGATCTCGCCGCAATCGATCGCCGTGGCCTGCGCCGCGACCGGCCTGGTGGGCAAGGAATCGGATCTGTTCCGCTTCACCCTCAAGCACAGCCTATTCTTTGCAACGATTGTCGGTCTGATCACCCTGGCTCAGGCCTACTGGTTCACCGGCATGCTGGTGCACTAAACCTACAAGAAGCCTACAAGACGTCCAAAAGAAGCATGGAAATAACCGACGCCGGTTCGTGATTCCGGTGTCAGCAATTCACAACCCGGTCTGTAAGGCTGCTGAAAGCAACTCTCTCTATATTCAGCAGCCTCAGCGGACGGATAACCGGGACCACCCGGAGACACGCCTGATGAGCGAGCTTTTTTACAACGCTGTGCCGAACGCGACCCGCGTTGCACCGCCGCTGCCAGAACCACGGCAATACCCCAGCGAGAAACCGTCGCGGGTCTACCTGTTCGGCACATGTGTGGTCGACCTGTTCTACCCCGAAGCCGGGATGGACGCGATCCACTTGCTGGAGCGCGAAGGGATTCGGGTCGAGTACCCGCAAGGGCAAAGCTGCTGCGGACAACCGGCCTACACCTCGGGTTACACCGAGCAGGCACGGACCGTGGCGCGCTCGCAACTGGCGCTGTTTGCCGGGGATTATCCGGTGGTGGTGCCGTCGGGTTCTTGCGCGGGCATGTTGCGCGAACATTACGCCGACTTGTTCAAGGACGAGCCGGACACACTGAAACAGGTTCAAGCCCTCGCGGCCCGTACCTATGAATTGGCCGAGTTCCTGCTGTTCGTCTGCAAGGTGCAGCTCAAGGACAGCGGCGAGCCGGTAAAAGTCGCGCTGCACACCTCATGTTCGGCGCGCCGCGAAATGAATACCCACCTGCACGGCCGTGAACTGTTGGCGCAGCTGAGCAACGTGGAACGGGTCAACCATGACCATGAAAGCGAATGCTGTGGCTTCGGTGGGACATTCAGCGTCCGTATGCCAGACATTTCCGGCGCGATGGTGGCTGACAAGACCCGCGCGCTGAAGGAATCCGGTGCACACAAGGTACTGAGCGCCGACTGTGGCTGTTTGATGAACATCAACGGCGCATTGGAGAAACAAAAAGAAGCGCTACGCGGGCAACATCTCGCCAGCTTCCTCTGGCAGCGAACCGGAGGTGCGAAATGAGCACCTCGACGATTATTCCTACGGTTGCCGTAGAAGAAGATTTCCGCACCCGGGCGCACAACGCTCTGGGTGATCCGCAGCTACGGAATAACTTCCGCACTGCCATGGATTCATTGATGACCAAGCGGGCAGCGGCTTTCAGCGATGCCCACGAAAGAGAACACTTGCGCGCCCTGGGCAACTCGATCAGGGCGCGTGCGCTCTCCAAGTTGCCCGACCTGCTCGAGCAACTGGAAACAAACCTGACCCGCAACGGTGTGACAGTGCACTGGGCGGAAACGGTGGACGAGGCCAATGGCATCGTCTTGTCGATCATCCGCGCTCACGAGGCGCGGCAAGTGATCAAGGGCAAATCGATGGTCAGCGAAGAGATGGAGATGAACCATTTCCTCGAGGCTCAAGACATTGAATGTCTGGAGTCCGATATGGGGGAATACATCGTCCAGCTCGACCACGAGAAGCCTTCACACATCATTATGCCGGCGATCCACAAGAATGCCGGTCAGGTCGCGTCCTTGTTCCACGACAAACTTGGCGTGGAATACACCAAGGACGTTGACCAACTCATTCAAATCGGTCGCAGAGTCTTGCGGCAGAAATTCTTCGAAGCGGACATCGGCGTCTCCGGTGTCAACTTCGCCGTCGCCGAAACCGGCACCCTGCTGCTGGTGGAAAACGAAGGCAACGGGCGCATGACCACCACCGTGCCGCCGGTACACATCGCCGTCACCGGCATCGAAAAAGTCGTCGAGAACCTGCGCGATGTGGTGCCACTGCTCTCGTTGCTGACCCGGTCGGCACTGGGCATTCCGATCACCACGTACGTCAACATGATCTCCGGTCCGCGCAAGGAGCATGAACTCGACGGCCCGCAGGAAGTGCATCTGGTGCTGCTCGACAACGGTCGCAGCCAGGCTTTCGCCGACAGCGAATTGCGCCAGACCCTCAACTGCATCCGCTGCGGCGCCTGCATGAATCATTGCCCGGTCTACACCCGCGTCGGCGGTCACACCTACGGCGAGGTTTACCCGGGGCCGATCGGCAAAATTATCACCCCGCACATGGTCGGCCTGGCCAAGGTTCCGGATCACCCGAGCGCGTCTTCGCTGTGCGGTGCGTGCGGAGAAGTGTGCCCGGTAAAAATTCCTATCCCGGCGATCTTGCGTCGTCTGCGCGAAGAGAACGTCAAAGCCCCGGACAGTCCGCATCAAGTGATGCGCGGTCAGGGCAGCAAGTATTCGCGCAAGGAACGCTTTATCTGGAACGCCTGGGCCAGGCTCAACAGCTCGCCGACCTTGTATCGATTGTTCGGCTTCTTCGCCACGCGCTTGCGCGCCCTGACACCAAGCAATCTAGGCCCGTGGACGCAAAACCACAGCGCGCCGAAACCCGCTGCCCGCTCGCTGCATGACATGGCCCGCGAGCATCTGGCCAAACAGGGAGATCGCTGATGAGCGCCAAGCACAATATCCTCGCCAAGCTGCGGAAAAGTCTGACGGGCGCCACACCGATTGCCGACAACTTCGATGTCGATCTAGTGACGCAGCCTTACACCTACAGCGCCGAACAACGCATCCCGCAACTGCGCAAACTGATGGAAGCGGTGCATACCGAAATCCATCTGACCGCCGATGCAGAATGGCCAGCGCTGCTCGCGCAGTTATTGCGTGATCGTCAGTTGCCTAGCCTGTTGATCGCACCGACTACAGCGCACGGTGAAAAAATCACTCAACACTGGTCGAACAATCCTGATCTGCCGACGCTGAAGTCCTACGACCGGCCGATGGAAGAGTGGAAAGCCGAACTGTTCAACGACACCCCGGCCAGCCTCACCGGCACCCTCGGCGCCATCGCTGCTACGGGCAGCCTGATTCTCTGGCCGACCCGCGAAGAACCCCGGCTGATGAGTCTGGTGCCGCCCGTACATTTCGCGTTGCTCAAGGCCAGCGAAATCCGCGACAACTTCTATCAGGTGCAAGAGGAATTCAACTGGGCGCAAGGCATGCCGACCAACGCGCTGCTGGTATCCGGCCCGTCGAAAACCGCTGACATCGAACAAGTGCTGGCCTACGGCGCCCACGGTCCGAAAGACCTGGTGGTTCTGATTCTGGAGGACCAATGACGTTACCGGCGACTTTCCTGCGCGATGCGCAACAACTGATTCCGGCCGACCGCCGCTTCGACGATCCGCTATCAACCCTGGCCTTCGGCACCGACGCGAGTTTTTATCGACTGATCCCGAAACTGGTGATCCGCGTCGAGTCCGAAGATGAAGTTGTGGCGTTGCTGCAACTGGCCCAGCGCGATCAGGTCGCGGTGACCTTCCGTGCGGCGGGCACCAGCCTGTCTGGGCAGGCCATCAGCGACTCCGTCCTGATTGTGCTTGGGGATAACTGGAACGCCCGCGAAATTCGTGGCCAGGGCATGCAAATCCGCCTGCAACCGGGGGTTATCGGCGCGCAAGCCAACGCGTGGCTGGCACCGTTCGGGCGCAAGATCGGCCCGGACCCGGCCTCGATCAACGCCTGCAAGATCGGCGGCATCGTCGCCAACAACGCCAGCGGCATGTGCTGCGGCACTGCGCAGAATACCTATCACACGCTGGCGGGCATTCGTCTGGTGCTGGCCGATGGCACGCGGCTCGATACCGAAGACGCCGCCAGTGTCGCGGCATTTCGCAGCAGTCACGGTGAACTGCTGGAGCGTTTGGCGACTTTGGGCCGCGAGACCCGCGCCAATGCTGAATTGGCTGCGCGAATCCGCTACAAATATCGTCTGAAAAATACCACCGGCCTGTCGCTCAATGCCTTGGTGGATTTCGATGAGCCTGTGGATATCTTGAGCCACTTGCTGGTTGGCTCCGAAGGCACGCTTGGCTTTATCAGTGCGGTGACGTACGACACCGTGATTGATCACCCGAACAAAGCTTCGGCGCTGATTGTGTTCCCGGATGTGGAAACCTGCTGCAACGCGGTCACCGTGCTGAAAAGCCAACCGGTGTCGGCGGTGGAACTACTGGATCGCCGCAGCTTGCGCTCGGTACAGAACAAACCGGGCATGCCCGCTTTCGTACAACAACTGTCGAATAATGCTTGTGCATTACTGATCGAATCCCGCGCGGCCTCCGCCTCGCTGCTCCAGGAGCAACTGGTGCAGATCATGGTCTCGCTCAACCGCTTTCCCGTGGAGAAACGCGTCGACTTCACTGAAGACCCTGCCGAGAACGCCAAGCTTTGGGCGATCCGCAAAGACACCTTCCCGGCAGTCGGTGCCGTACGCAAAACCGGCACCACGGTGATCATCGAAGACGTGACCTTCCCGGTCGAGCAACTGGCCATCGGCGTAAATCGCTTGATCGAGTTGTTCGACAAACACTCCTACGACGAAGCGATCCTTTTCGGACACGCCCTGGAAGGCAATCTGCACTTCGTCTTCACCCAAGGCTTCAACAGCGCGGAAGAAGTCGCACGCTATCAGGCGTTCATGGACGATGTCGCGCAATTGGTGGCAGTGGAATTCGGCGGTTCACTCAAGGCTGAACACGGGACCGGACGTAACATGGCGCCCTTCGTGGAGCTGGAATGGGGCAGCGACGCCTATCAATTGATGTGGCAGCTCAAACGTCTGCTCGACCCGAATGGCATCCTCAATCCGGACGTGGTGCTCAGCGAAGATCCGCAGATCCACCTCAAGCACCTGAAACCACTGCCGGCAGCCGACGAGATTGTCGACAAGTGCATCGAGTGCGGCTTCTGCGAACCGGTCTGCCCATCAAAAGGCCTGACCCTGAGCCCGCGCCAGCGCATCGTCATCTGGCGGGATATTCAGGCGAAGAAGCGCGCCGGCATCGACACCTCCGAACTGGAAACAGCCTACGAGTACCAAGGCATCGACACCTGCGCCGCGACCGGTTTGTGCGCGCAACGTTGCCCTGTAGGCATCAATACCGGCGACCTGGTGAAAAAGCTCCGTGGCCGTCACGCAACGCATCAGAAAACCGCCGACTGGATCGAAGGAAATTTCGCCAGGACGCTGCAAGGGGCACGCTTCACCCTGCATGTCGCCAATGGTGCGCGGATGCTGCTGGGCGCGCCGCGCCTGGCCAGGTTCTCGGCGACGCTGACGCGATTGTCCAAGGGCCAGGTGCCGTTGTGGACGAATGCGATGCCGCAACCGGAAAAGGCTATCCGATTCAGCCCGAGCGTGTCGGACGAACGCCCGCGCGTGGTTTATCTGGCGGCGTGCGTGTCGCGGGTGATGGGGCCGGCGGCGGGTGATAAAGAACAGATGTCGCTGTACGACAAAACCCGTGGCCTGCTGGAAAAGGCCGGTTACCAAGTAGTCTTTCCCGACAATCAGGACAACCTTTGCTGCGGTCAGCCTTTCGCCTCCAAAGGCTATGCCGAACAGGCCGAACACAAGCGCCAGGAGTTGATCGGCGCATTGCTGCACGCCAGTCGCGGCGGGCTTGATCCGATCTATTGCGATACCAGTCCGTGCACGCTGCGGCTGGTGCAGGATGTCGGCGATGTTCGCCTGGACCTGTACGACCCGGTGCGCTTCATCCGTACGCATCTGCTTGATCGACTGGATTTCACCCCACAGGACGCGCCGATAGCCGTGCATGTGACCTGCAGCACCCAGCATCTGGGCGAAAGTCAGGCGCTGATCGATCTGGCGCGCAAATGCAGCAAGAACGTGGTCATCCCCGAAGGCATTCACTGCTGCGGGTTTGCCGGTGACAAGGGCTTTACCACGCCAGAGCTGAACAGCCATTCACTGCGCACACTCAAGGAGGCGGTGCAGCATTGCAGCGAGGGCATTTCCACTAGCCGGACGTGTGAGATCGGTCTGACGCAGCATGGTGGAATCGACTACCACGGTCTGGTGTATCTGGTGGATCGGGTGACCCAGGCAAAGGCCGGCTGAAGAAAAATAGAACCCTTGCGTGCGACCGTAGTCCACAGAACAAGCCCCACATAAAGGGGCTTTTCCCTCACTCGGTTGCCGGTTTTCGGCTAACGAAGTCTGGACCACTCGGTTCAAGGAGATACACATGAAACGTTCTGTACTGTTAGGTCTGTTCGTTACTGCTTCGCTGATGGCCTCCAGCTCGTTTGCCGCAGGCGAGCCTGCCACTCAATGCGATCTCAATTTGCAGACCATCAACAATATGAAAGGGCAGTTGGCATCGAAGCCTGAATTGAGTCAGATGGCGGAGGCCAGCGTAAGCAAGGCTCAAGAGCTCAAGGACCAGGGCAAGACCGAGGACTGTGTTGCAGAAACCCAGCGAACCATTCTGGACCTTCGCAAATCTACCGGCACCAACAATTGATCAGCGCCTTGGCCAACCTTCGGGTTGGCCTTGTCGGCCGATTGGCGTACACTGCGCAGGCTTGTTGCTCAAACAGATGTACTGAGCAATGAGTTCGGGGCCGTTTAGGATTCGACGCCGGTTGCGAAACTTTAGGTGCATGCCGAGTTGGTAACAGAACTCGTAAATCCACTGTTGCAACTTCTTATAGTTGCCAATGACGAAACCTACGGGGAATACGCTCTCGCTGCGTAAGCAGCCTTAGCCTTCCCTTCTGGTACCTTCGGGTCCAGCAATCATCAGGGGATGTCTGTAAACCCAAAATGATTGTCATATAGAACAGAATCGCCGTGCAGTACGTTGTGGACGAAGCGGCTAAAACTTACACAACTCGCCCAAAGCACCCTGCCCGTCGGGTCGCTGAGGGTTAACTTAATAGACACGGCTACGCATGTAGTACCGACAGCGGAGTACTGGCGGACGGGGGTTCAAATCCCCCCGGCTCCACCATTTGATCAACTAAAGACGTCCACGGACGTCTTTTTTTGTGCCTGAAATCCAGCAAATACGGGGGTTTCAGCGCTTATGGGAGCTTTGGAGAGTTTCTGAGTTCCAGCCGCTTTGGTATCCCAGGTGGTATCCCGAACTGCCAAATGCTATTTTCAGGATACCAAAACGGTGCTGGAGGTAGCCCCATGCCTACTAACGCAACCCGCCTCTCCGATCGCCAGCTCAAGGCGGTTAAGGCAACTGGTAAAGATTTCGTCCTCAGCGACGGCGATGGCTTACAGCTTCGAGTCCGCGCGAGCGGCTCAATGATCTGGAATTTCAATTACCGCGAGCCCCTGACCAGACGCCGTATCAATATGGCGCTCGGTCCCTACCCCGATCTTTCGCTAGCCAACGCCCGGAAGAAAGCCGCAGAGGCGCGTGAGCTGCTCGCTTTGGGCACTGATCCCAAAACCCAGCGTGATGAGGTAAGGCAAGCCAAACTTGCTGAGACTGAACACACTTTCGAGAAGGTGGCCACGGCCTGGTTCGAGCTGAAGAAAGACTCCGTAACCAAAGCCTACGCCGAAGACATTTGGAGATCGCTGACGCTTCATGTTTTCCCAAGTATGAAAACAACGCCGCTCTCTCAAATCACTGCTCCGATGGTTATAAAGATCCTTCGTCCAATTGAGGCTAAAGGGAGCCTCGAAACCGTGAAACGATTGAGCCAACGACTCAACGAAATCATGACCTACGGGGTCAACTCCGGGCTGATATTCGCGAACCCCCTCAATGGAATTCGGGCGGTGTTCAAGAAACCCAAGAAAGAGAACATGGCTGCGCTACCACCTGAGGAGCTTCCCGAGCTCATGATGGAAATCGCGAACGCCAGCATCAAGCGCACGACCCGCTGCCTGATCGAATGGCAACTGCACACGATGACCCGCCCTGCCGAAGCAGCTACCACACGATGGGCAGATATCGACTTCGACAAGCGCATTTGGACCATTCCGCCAGAGCGCATGAAAAAGCGTCGCCCGCACACCATCCCGCTGTCCGACCATGCACTCGCGCTGCTGGAGGCCCTCAAGTCCCATAGCGGGCACAGGGAATACGTGTTCCCGGCAGACAGAAACCCACGCACCCACGCCAACAGCCAGACTGCCAACATGGCGTTAAAACGCATGGGCTTCCAGGACCGCTTGGTCAGCCACGGCATGCGCTCAATGGCCAGCACCATCCTGAACGAGCACGGCTGGGACCCCGAGCTGATCGAAGTTGCCCTTGCCCATGTCGACAAGGATGAAGTTCGAAGTGCCTATAACCGGGCAGATTACATCGAACGCCGACGCCCGATGATGGCTTGGTGGAGTGAGCATATTCAGAAGGCGGCAACGGGCAGTCTGTCGGCATCTGCGATCAATCAAATTAGAGACAATAATGTCGTGCCTATACGCTGAGGGCTCACCGGAGTGCCATGGCGCGCGGCATGCCTGTGCTCCTCCGACTAAGCCCCTGCGCATGGGAGGGCTCTGCATTCCCATGCGCAGGGGCTCGCATTTAAAAGACAAACGAATTGTTAATCGAATCTCCCTTCGCCCCCTGGCAGCCGCATTTTGCCAAACAGTGATGAAAGCTATGCGGCGTTCTTGCCACAGACCGTGCGTTCCGATCGACAACTCTTCATCTAGAGGGCCTGAAGGCCCTCATTAGCTGCAGGCGGCCTACGCGTGCGAGCGTCATCAGTAGCTCACTGGCCACGAAGCACCGGTCAATGGTGGCCACTGCTATCGCATTGACCGCGATCCTGACCAGCAGGCGCGACAACAGATCAGCCTTGAGCTCAGACACCACCGAATCGATGTGGTGTCCGCGTAAATTGGACATCGAGGATGACCAAGCTCTTCAATATGGCGCTGTTCCTGAGCAGCTTCCTGACTGATCCGACCGCCACCCAGCAACTTCACCTACTTCAAGCTCGAATTATGCAAGCGGCCATCCAACAACGATGGCAGCGAGAAAATCTTTAGACGTGGCAACTCAAGCATGTGCGTCGGTTTCTGACTCAGTATCTGAAAGACCACTCCAATGTTGCCAAGTTTACTATCGACTCACCATCGTGCTGATCTGGAATCGAATGGGGGAGGGCCCAAAACGCAAAAAGGTGCACTTAGGTGAATAGCACTGTTCACCCAAAGCTCACCGCCAAAATAAGGCAGTGATTATGGACCTGAGTGCGCGCTAGGGAAGGCTCTCCGGTGTGTCTAGCGAGATCAGCGGCGAATTAACGCGGCGCTCCTAGCAGAACCGGTAAAACCCAATACCCGAATATCTATTTTTGCATCAAATCCTGCAGAAACTCCGACTCCGGCTGGACAGCCGAAACATACAGTTGATCGCGGGCACGGGTGCAAGCCACATACAGCAACTGGCGTTCGGTGTTATAGATTTCGGTCAGCTCGACCTCGTCGGCAGCAGTGTCGATGCGCATTTGTGAAGGAATGATTTCATCATCGCAAGCCATCACCGCGACCACCCGAAATTCCATACCTTTGGCCAAATGCATGGTGGTGATGCTTACAAATCCTTCTTCCGTTGCCATATCCTTGCCAAGCACACGTCCTTTTAGGCCAGCAGCCTTTACCGCCGCCTTTGCGCGTGAGAGTTCGTCTTCAGATCGGACAAAGATGCCAATTTCCTGCGGCAGTACTCCAAAGCCGTTGCATTGCCTCAACCATACGCCAACGGCCTGGCTTTCTGTATCTGCATCGATATAGCCGCGAATGGTTGGCTCCGGCCCATTGAACACGGAAATCGTACCCTTACGGCTTTCGACATTGCCGTCTACGTCGGATACCTCGGGGTCGAGCAGGCGGTCAGCCTGCGAGCGAATTTGATGTGAGGTGCGGTAATTGATATTGAGCGTACGTGAGCGACCGCGCACATCCACACCCACAGATTTCCACGAGAACGGGGTTTGGAAAATGCGTTGGCCTAGGTCCCCCGCGAAAAAGAGTGCGTTGGCGCGGTTGCCGGCAATCGCTGCGAGGAAGCGCAGTTGCTGCACGCTGATGTCCTGAGCCTCATCTACCACGATGCAATCAAACACCGGATGCTTACGGTTTGGCATGACTTCAGCAAGCTTGGCGAACATTTCTGCGGTAGTGATCTTGCCGGCTTGTTTCAACTGCTTCTGCACCTGAGCGAACGCTTGCCAATACAAGGCGCGCTGCGCTTCAGGCAAACGGGTCTTTCGGCCAAGCCGCTTGGCGTCCCTGTAAGCCTCCCATTCATGGGCCTGCAAGCTGTCCACTACATCATCCCATTCGGACAGCAAGAACGTAGCATTGGCTTTCAGACCAGGGAACTGCGCAGCAGCAGCTTTAAGCAGTGAGGAAATTTCATCGCGGCTAGCGAATGTAGGCTTACCGAACTCCGCCGCATATAAGCGAATTCCGATGGCGTCCATCGCAGCCACGTCGATGCGTTCGCCGAGCTTGGGAGTATTCCAGATCAGCCGGTATAAATTGCCTCGCAGCGCGTTGGCCAGAGTATCCGAGAACGTGGAAAGCAGCACGCGGGCGTCCTCATCCTTACGGGCGAGATGAACTGCGCGGTGCAAGGCAACTACGGTCTTGCCGGTGCCGGCTGAGCCGGACACACGCGCCGCACCGTTGTAACTTCGATCGACCAGTTGACGCTGTGCCGGGTGCAGGAACACCGTCCACTTGTCCCACGGGTACTCTAAGGCACGGGCTAGCTCGTCCATATCGGACATGACGCGGAAGCGACGCTGTGCATCCGGATGTTGGAATGGATCAGCCCCTTTATCCGCCACTTCCGGCAATGCTGGTGTGCCACCTGTTGCCAATTCGAGTAGCGCTTCGGCCGCTTCTACGGGCAGATGGTCGGCTAGTTGCAGCAGCGAATCCTCGTCGGTAGCCATCACGTCGACAAGCCATTCCTGCGGGACTCCATAGGCTAGTAATTTAGCCTCGCTATATTTTGCGAATAGCTTCGGCTTATGAGGCTTTGCCGGCGTATTGTTCTCTACGTACTTAGGAACGAGAATTTCTTCAACACGCTCACGGATTTCGACGAGCTGCGCTGCGCCGGTAGTCGGATGTACTTCAAGCTTGCGTCGCTCGGCCCATTGATAGGCCCTGTCGTGGTGGTCGACGTAGCACAGCAGCAGGCTGCCCGTTGTCTTATGGACGATCACACGTATGTCGCGACTGACTCGCACCGACCAAAAATTCGGGTCTTTAGCTCTTTCGAGCTTGTGAAAGCTCATGCCTTTGCCACTCGGATCAACCTGCAAATCGAACGCGGTGGTCTTGGTTGCCTTCTGCTCATCGCCGGTCAAGCGGGCGAGGCTGGTGGTAAACGTATCAGCGATGCGGAATTCCATCAGTTCACCTTAAATACCTTCATCACCTCATCGCCGAGGTGATTGATGACCTTCACCGCAAACCGGCCATTGCTCGGTTTCGGGAAAGGGCGCGATGTGTCGGAGTTGAGTGTCGCCCAAGCGTCGGGATCGATTTCAGCCTTGAGAGTAGTTTTCAGGGCCTTGTATGGGTCGTTCGCGCCGAGGAAGTAGGCATGGCGGACGAAGAAGGACTCCTCGTTGTAGTCGGTGTCCAGGAACCAGCAGGCGATACCGTCCGCACCGTCGCTTCTTACTTCACCAGTACTGGGGTGAAATACGTCCACTCCGTTGATGCGCACCACCAGTTGCCCGTCAGCAGGCACCTCGATAACGTCACGCTTGCCATCGTATGAGCGGATGCTGCGTCCTTGCGTGTCCAGCACGTCCACATCCGGCTCGCCGAAGATCACAAACAGATTGCCTTTGCCGGTGTTCTTTAAGTCTTCAGCCATGTGAAGGTCGGCGTTCATGCGCGCTTTGAGTACGTTGATGCGGCCCAGTTTGCTGAATTCGCTAGCGGGTGCGTCGTAGTTGAAGGCACACGCGATGAGTACGTCAAAGTTGGCATCACCCGCTTCGCGTGCAGCATCCACGAGATCAGCTCGACTAATGGTGCCGAATTCTGGGCCTACCAAGATGCCTGCACGCTTCACTTGTCCATTTTCCAGGTAGTGGCCTTCGGCGCAGACCAGTTCTCCCGGCCACGGCTTCAATGAGGTGAATTCGATCTTGTCGGATTTGTGTGCCTGCTGCACACCGGCAGAACGCAGGTTAGACAGGATCAGACTGACGAAGTCCTGGCCGTATTCGGCTTGCGTTTCGGCCACATGGTCAATCAGGTTGTCTTCCTCGTCCACACCTAACACGCGGTGCGGCGACAGCGACTCAACGGTGAATGGGCCGGCCACGCGTACACGCTTTTTGTCCGCGTACGGTTTGTCATAGAGAAACTCGGAATCGGCTTTGGCGTCGATTGACGCGTCGATTTCCTTTTGCCGGGCAATACGTTGCTGCCACCAGTCGCGGTGTAGCTTCTTCGCCGCGTCGCTCCATTTTGCACCGATCTCGCGCGGGATTTCCCATTCCCGCCATTGTTTGCCGAGCGCCTTGTTTAAGGCTACGCGCAATGGTTCCAGCACTTGCTGGAATTTGTCCCATATGACCTCGATCTCGGCGTTGTTAGCAATCGACTTCAAAGTAATGCGCGACACTCGCTCATACACGAAGCCGTGCACAATGTTGCCGTAGGTGGAGGACGAACTAGGTATGCCTCGTATAATTACGGCTTCCTTCCGCTGGCCCTCCGGAGAATCAGCCAACAGGTAGAACGGGTACCGCGCGCCCATGATGCGGGCTCTTGCCAATGCCAATGCTACTCGCGAGGTGTCGACGGTGATCCAGCGGCGTCCCCATTGTTCAGCGACATATGCCGTTGTGCCGGAGCCGCAGGTCGGGTCGAGCACAAGATCACCGGGATCGGAAGCCATCAACAAACATCGTTCGACCACGGACGTTGCTGTTTGCACGACGTAAATCAAGCCGGTGCCGATCTGTAGCGACTCCCAACGATCCGCAATAGGCAAGACCGAGAAATCATTGAGATAGCGCTTGTAGCGTAGGGTTGAAGCGCCTGCAACAACACGCCCGGCTTTCGCTAGAACCCCAAGACCAGCGATTGTAGTTTTCCAGTGGTTCGACGCGCCTGAACGATATGGCTTGTCCCGAAACTCAAAAATCTGCTCACTTGAGGCCTGACCAGATGAAATCAGACTTGTTTGTTGAAAAATCCTTCCCGGAGGAATTTCGACTTTGCGCTCCAGTTCATCACGCTTCAACCGACGCTCTTCGCCGTCTTCAAGTTCGATTTGATCGTAGCGGTCTGAAGAAACATGGCCCGCGGTTCGCTGTGTGTAAAGCTGCCGATATTTGACTTTTTCTTTCGAGCGGGCGTACCAGAGTACAAAGTCCACAGTATTCGCTAGAAGACTTGATGACTGGCTGCCGGTTTTCTGCACTTGGATCATCGAGATGAAATTGTCTTCACCAAATATTTCGTCAAGCAAGACACGCACCCGATGCACATTCTCATCACCGATCTGCAAGAAAATAGAGCCGGATTCTGTCAGTAAATCCCGGGCCACTATCATTCGGTCACGCAAGTACGTCAGATACGAATGTATGCCGTCGCGCCAGGTATCTCGGAACGCCTTTACCTGCTCCGGTTCACGGGTGATGTGTCCAGCGTTGCCATCTTTCACATCGCGGCTCGTGGTTGACCACTGGAAATTGCTATTAAATTTGATCCCGTAGGGCGGATCGAAATAGATGCACTGCACCTTGCCGCGCAACCCCTCGCGCTCGGCCAGACTCGCCATCACCTGCAGACTGTCTCCCAAGATCATCCGATTCTGCCAATGACCCTCGTGCTGGTAGAACTCCGTGCGATCCGCGCCCTCGGGCAAACCATTGAAGTCGCCGAACAAGTCCAGCGTGCCAGCTTGTGGCTCGGCAGCCTCGCGACGTCCCTCCGTCTGGCGACGTAGATCGTCGATCAGCACCTTTGGCTTGACCTTTTCTTGGATGTAAAGCGGCGGCGCATTGACGACCAGATCTGACCAGTCCTGTTGATCCTTGCCGCGCCAAATTAGTTGCGGGTCGAGATCGCGGTTGCGCTGGACCTTTTCGTCGTCCATTCCGTTGTTACCGCGTGTATATCTCACCTTGATGGGTGCCTGCTCGTGGTGTTGCATCACCGACTGATGCTCCACGGTCGGGATGTTCTTGCGCT
This sequence comes from Pseudomonas sp. TH06, assembly GCF_016651305.1. Lineage (GTDB taxonomy): Bacteria > Pseudomonadota > Gammaproteobacteria > Pseudomonadales > Pseudomonadaceae > Aquipseudomonas. The sequence goes on from NZ_JAEKEC010000001.1 coordinate 554,533, forward strand.
TAGCTTCAGTGTGCGTGAGCTGTTCAACGCTCTTGCCGGGCTGCTGCGTTCTCTTGGTCGCCATCTCAGTGTTCCTTGTTTCCCGCCGCAGGCGCAGCCGTTTCAATCATTTGGTTAAACTTCGCCTCGACCTCCTTGGCAAAATCTTCCTGCATTTCGTACACGTCGCCGAATTCCACAAAGGCCCAGCGGCCGTGATTACCGAGATGGTTCACGCCAGGGACCCAATAGGTATCCATCGTGGATTTCTTTATCTTCGCGTCCTCACGCCGGTAGCCCTTTATCTCAACGATTAAATTCAGTGGATCGCTCTTACCGCGACCGTCATCCACTTGCACAATAAAGTCCGGGATATAAATGCGATTGGACGAGCCGAAGCGGTAAGGGACTTCTAGGCCGAGGTTGTGGTTTTTGGTATAGGCCAGCACCTTGGGATGGGATTCAGCAATACGGCAGAACTCAGCTTCCCAGCCACTATCCAAAATCACCCAGTTGACTTGATTCTTTGGCTGGTTTTCCACCCCAACGGTTTCCCAGCGTTCGATGCCGGGGCGCGAGGTGTTGAAGCGAACGTGCGCGGTGCTACCAGTCGGGTTGAACGGATCGAGAATAGCCTTAACCTGCCGCCCTTTTTTCAGTTCTTTCGCCGTAATGCCCTTTGTGATGTATTGGCAGGCTCTGTCCGCCAGCTCACGGTACATCAATTGAGCCGCGCAAGTGCCTCCTTTGCATTCTAGGCACTCTTCCAACCACTGGCGCACAATGCGCTTGAGTTGGCCAAACAGGGCAATCGGTGCATCTTGGCCCTGGTCACGCCAATGCTGGAACAGCAAATGCTTGGTCAGCTCCATCAGTAGAGTGGACTGGCGCACGTCTTCCAGATGCTTAATATCCAGCTCCACCGTTTCGCCGATGATGCCAGCGTTATGAGTTTTGGTCGCGCCGACGTCCTCCGGCGTTAGAGTGAGGTGATGGTCTTCATTGAATTCGGCTTCGAGTTGCTCTTCCGGTAATTCAACGCGATAGCCTTGCACGCGCGGGAACCGGATTTCCAGATGGTCGCGCTCCGGTCGCAGAGCATTTACCATGATGGTTTCACGCGGCTTGGACGGAGTGACCAAAACCGGCTTGGCCGTGAAGTCGAAGGGAATGCCGAATACGTCGGCATATTCCACGTCGAACAGGCCCGTGTTTTCGTTCAATTCGTAGTTTTGACGTCGTAGGGCACGACCGATAACCTGTTCGCACAGTAACTGCGTACCAAACGCACGCACACCAAGAATGTGGGTAACTGTATTGGCGTCCCAACCTTCGGTGAGCATGGACACCGACACCACGCAGCGGATTTGTTCGCCCAAGCGGCCCTGCTTGCCAACGGTGTTCATCACCTCTCGTAGCAGTTCGCTGTCACTCAGGTTCTCCGCCTGGCGGCGGTCGCCAGTGCGTTCGATGATCTCGCGCTTGAAGCGTTCGATCTCGTCAGCGGCCATAGCCCGAAAGTTATCGTCCAGAGCCTCACCAGATTCGAGCTGCTCGCTGTCGATAAGTAGTGTGTTCGGACGCGCGAGCGGCTCGCCATGCTCGTCGAAATTTCGGAACAGCTCCAGCCGCCCCGGCACAGGAGTGATGGACCCATCTTCATTCGTGCGTTCGAAACCAGAGATGTAATCAAACACAAGTTTGGAAGTGGCGGTGTTGTTGCACACCACTATGAAGCACGGCGGCACTTTGATGCCTGCTTGATTCCAGGCTTCGTAAGTTTTGAGGTAGTGGCCGTACAAGGCCTCCAGCGCGGTTTGCAATTCCACCGGGATAGCCAATGGGTCGAGCAAGGCGTTCTTGCCGCGCCCCTTCTTAGGCATCTTTTTCCCAATGTGCTTCCAAAGTTCGCGGTAGATGGGCATTTCCGCACCAGGGATATTGTCGGCCACTGGCACACGCGGTAATTTAACGATGCCACATTCGATAGCATCCATCAGCGAAAAGTCGCTCATCGTCCAAGGAAACAACGTACCTTCCACGTACCCGGATCCGGCCAGGAAGAACGGCGTGGCTGACAGGTCCATTACCCGCTGCAGGCCCAGTTTTCTGTTCACTGCTTCCAGGCCAGAAATCCAGAGTCGTGCGGCTTTATTATTTTCCTCAGCCTCGGCCCTCCTATCTTTATCCAGATCTTCGTCGTCCTCCGTAGCGTGCGGCTTTTCTCTGTAGCAATGATGCGCCTCATCGTTGATAACTAGGATGTTTTTCAGTCCCATCAACTCAGGCATGACTCGTTGGAGCATCTGACCCTCGGTTTCAAGCGTGTCCAGCTCGCTGCCGACGCGGCCTTGCAGCAAGCGACGCCCCCCCTTGGACAGCTCCATGCGCTCACGCAGTTTGAAAGAGTGGTAGTTGGTAATGACGATCTTGGCCTTGTCCAGATCCATCAGCATGTCACGCGGCACGATCTCGCGATTGGCGTAATAGCTGTCCGCATCGTTAGGTAGCAGCACGCGAAGACGATCTTTGATAGTCAGGCCGGGTGCGACCAGCAGGAAACCACGGGTGAATTTCTTGCTCTGCGGATGCCGCACGGCATTGACTGTCTGCCATGCGATAAGCATCGCCATGACCGTAGTCTTGCCAGCACCGGTGGCCAGCTTCAGCGCCAGACGCATTAGGCCGGGATTGGCATCTTGGCTGACCTTTTTTAGGTGATCGAGGTAGCGCTCACCATTCTTGCCGAGCTGCGGGGCTACTTCAGTCAGCCAGATAGCGGTCTCGGCCGCTTCGACCTGGCAGAAGAATGGGCGCACACCGCTGAACTTAAAGTTGCGCCAGTGCTCCAGCAAACGCGCTGTCTCGGGCGTGACACGCCACTGCGATGGTGGCAACCGCCGCCACGCATCCACCTCTCGCCGCACTGCATTAATCAATTCCGAATGACGGTAGCGCTGCCCATCGTCAGCAAGGTTCTCAACCTCATCCAGCGCCAGAGTGGTTTGCTCGCCATGGTACCGGCGTGGTTTCGGGATAGGACTTATGAAGCTGGAAGTTCGGCGAGACTCCACGATTTCTTGCGTGGGATGCCCTTTATCGTCGAGTTCCCAATGCAGCGACGGATAGCCATAAGGAGAATTGAGAATAGGCTGCTTGAAAAATTGGTCACTCACTTCTTTAGTCCCTAAAATTTTAGGCTGTTTCGGAGCGACTCAAAGCTCGAGGCCCGATCTTCAGCTACGTCCTTGGCCGGATGGCTTGTTTAGGATCGTCACCCAGCAAACGGGTGATATTGTCGATCAAATCCGTGATTATCCCTTAACGAAATGGATTGTGTAGCATTCATTAACCCCGTTTTTTTGTCATACGAGACTTAGCCTGTCAGAGCCAGTGACTAGGAATCTCAACCTGATAGTTCTTCGCCACAATGTTGAGGGTGGCAAGGATTTCTGCATGGCGGAGCTCATCATTTGGTTGCCAGCTTGCTCGATGGCCCAGGAGAGCTTTTAGCTCAGCTAGGTTGTACATACCCAAGCGATGAAAATTGCCCCAGGAAGGTTCGCCGAAAAGGTTGTAGATGACCACGGTAGAGTCGCGCTCACTTGCCAGACGCTTCTCGCCTGTGATCTTTTCGGCAGCAGCCTCAGCCTCGTCGCGGTCGTCGTAGGTATTCAGTAATTTCATTGATGCATCAGCAGTAGTGAGTGAGGCCGGATTTTACTATGTGCGAGCCAATGTATCCTGTGATTTTGGACTGCCCCAACGGTTTTGTCGTCAAGGATGCGTGTCGCAGACCAACGACTGTATCCACCGTGATAAGAACTGTTACGCATAACCTTAGCAACCTAGAACTGAATGACTTCGCTGGATGCACGCGCTTGGACGTTCAATATGGCTGAGATTCCAATGTCGAGTAAATTGGCCTGGAGGTTCTAGTGCTTGAAAGGAGAAGGCCTCTTGCGAGACAGCAAGTGTATGCGTCTGCTTAAAAGCCACGGAGACCTTATCTACCGAACGTCATTGCATCCAAGGACTTTACGAGCAAGGTTGTCTCGCCTTAACGGTGCAGCGCTTATTGAAATTGAGCAAATGTTCGGCTTTAAGGCTTTCACGCCGGCTACGAATCAACCCTGCTGTTAATTCATAGTAGTAAACGGTAGCCGGAGCTGAACATCGCAAGTAGTGCTCCAGAAACCATCTCACGTGTTTGTCTCTCCAAGACCAGGGTGTCATGCAACCCCAGCGCTCAAGAATAACCTCGTGCATCCTTTCTGCTTGCCTGATGTGCCGCTGGCGCGTTGCGTAGGCACCTCTGAGCGCCGGACTCAGAAACAACGCCATATCAAATTCGGACTTCATCCCCGACCTCCGATGTAGGCACTCACCACATCGATGCGGTTGTGCCCCAATTCGTGGCTGATCTGCTGTCGTGCACGCTGATCAAGCTCTCGATCCTCTCGATGAACACGACCGCCATTGACAGGTGTATTCAAGCCAGTCAGTTGCTCATAGCGCTCACAGGCGTAAGCCGCCCGTAGCTCATGAAAACCTTTCAACCCCTGCTCATGCAGGAAGTCCCGTGCCGGTCGCACAACTGCCTGCATAAAGTCTTTGTAGCTTTCGTCGGGCGCCAACAAATTCCGACTGCCATTGGGTGAGGCCGCGCTGGCCCAATCCAGGGCATCGCGAACTTGATCCGTCACCGTAATCCAGCGCGGTGCCGAGGCTCCTGATCGACCACCTTTAGTGCCATCCTGGATGTTGATCTTGCCCAGTCGTTGAGCCTCTCGTTGCAACCGCGGCAGGTCGGCCAAGATCGCTTCACGCAGGCGCATGCCCGTCTCCCGGGCTAAGAGAACAATGGCACTCACCCTCGCTTGGTGTCGCTCTGAGAGCATTTGCGCAATCAGCCTGACCTGTATACGGTCTTGGCCTTGCGGGGCCTCACTACGCACGATTGAACGCTGTAGGCCTAGCGCCTTACTCGGACTGGGGATTTTGACGTACTGATCACCGCGCAGCGCGGCCATCGTTCGGTTCACGCTGGACAGTCGGTTGTGCGCGGTGGCAATGCCGACGCTTCCCTGATCAACCTGCTCCCGCACGTGGACGGCGTACCGCATGAGGATCTCGCGGTCTATCTGACGCGCGTCGTTGACCCTCGGTCCGTCATCGGATCGACACCAATTCACGAAAGCCTGCCAGCGATCGCTATGAGCTTTGACGGTAGCGAAATGACCGCCGCCAAACAGGTCTTTCAGTGCTTGCGCTCCAGCATAGCTAAGCTGGCGACCGAAGCCGAAATTGCGCCCCGCTCGCTTACCGACCCGAGCCATTTTTCTGTTCCTGATCGACTGCCGCGAGATCATGCAAAAGAGCTCGCCAGTGCGCACTTACAATCGCGAATTGAGCCCAATCAGTCAGGCGAAAACACAGCGTGTTGTCGGTGACGTAAAGATGCGCACCCTCCTCTTTCAACCATTGAATAATGGCTGTCGCAGAGGCGATAGTTTTATGGGTGGTGGCGACACTGGCGACAGCGGCGACAACCCTTGTCCTGCCTGATTTTGAGCGTGGCGACAATGTGGCGACACTCGCGGCGACAAACTGCGCTTTTGGCTTTCTTTGGCGCTGAGCCAGATGGTTGCGCAGCGCCTCATCAAGATTGAACATGGCGCACCTCGAAGGTGTGGCCGTCGGTAATCAGCCAATGATGATTCAGCAACTCAACCAACAGCCTGGAAGCATGACGACTGCTCTTGCGGGCAAAGCGGGGACCGTTGCGATTCAGCTCTCGAATACTGAAGCGCTTCCAATCCTTGACCTGCAACCAGCGCAGCAGCCGGTCCGCCTCTTCCTTAACTCGACACACTGGCTCCTGCTCAGTCAGGCGCTGGATCTCGGTGAGGTAGTAGCCGACTAATGCGGAGGCCCGCTGGATATGGTCGACCTCCACGACGCTGCTCTCCTCCACAACTGCAAGAACGCCGGCGATGCGTAGCAGGTTATCGGCTGCCTTTGATCCGCTGGGCCGTACGCTGGCCAGCTCGCCAAACTCTCCCAGCTGGGCTTCGATGGCATCGTGTAAATCAATCCAGCGACGACGCGCCAATGGACTGAGGTTCAGTAGTGATAGCTTTAGAGCACCGTCAGGGCTAAGTGACCACGGCTGACGAAACAGGGCCGAAAGACGGTGGTGATAGCGCTTCAGGGCGGCGTCTTTGGACAAGTCGACGGCCTGGTAACTGCGCTGTCCGGCCAGGCTGGTAGGCCAGGTCATCAGGCAGCGACCGAGAATACCTTGCCCCTGTAGCAACGGGTCACTGAGTAACTGCATGGCCAAATACGGCTGCAACATCAGGTGCAGGCTCAAGCGCCGGTCATAAGCCCGTAGGCTTTCGCCTGTCATGGAGCGCGCTCGATCAATCGGGCTACCGTCCCAGAGTGACGACAAGGTCGTGACCGCTTTCAAACGGTGATCCCGACTCATGGTGCTGCTGCCGAGGAACTGTCCCCCTTCATCGCAGAACAGTCCCATGCTGGGCAGGTCATGGCAGAGCCCCTTGATCAGCGCTTCGATCGTCGGGTCCGTGGTGATCAACCTAGGTGCAGAGGGCTCCGCTTCGAGCAGCACGCCGTTTGTGGGGGCGGGATCGACAGGGTTGGCACGTTGCGCCTGCCGCTGTGCGGCACGGTACAGGGCGAGTTGTTCGCGGTAGCGCTGCCACTGTTCACGCTCCCATTGCCGTGCCGGCAGCAATGCACATCGGTCTGCGGCGGTCTTGCGATCACCTGAAGCGGCCACCGTGATCAGGTACAGCGACAGTGGATAATTTCTCCCGTCGAGCTGTAAGCCCGCATGACCTTGAGTGGCCAGCGCCGAGGCAGCCAACACTGATTGCGCGGCCAGTGCCTGGGGCACGCCTATGACCCCGGCCATTCGCTCTACCGCAGGCCCAAGAATCCCACCCAGTGCCTGCACCGGATAAGGCTGGGTCACGGGATTCGACTCAATCAGCGGTCGAGGCGGTCGCGGTAGTTCAAGCTTCGGATCTAGCTGCTGCATGGGCCCTTTCCTCGTTCATTGCTGGTTGTCCTCACCTAGTCCCGCCGCGGATGTTGAGTGTTATCAGGGATCAAGGCCCCTGCGACCTGTGAGGTGTTCACTGACGTGGAACGAACGGCTCCTTACGACCGGGAGCAAGGGCATGACCCCATGAATCTGGCCTCCTTAGACGCATCCGAAGATGCGGGCGGGTGGAGGCTGTGCCGACTGACGAGTTCGGCAACTGGAGATCCTGAGCGGGAGAAGGCAACGACATCGACACCTGGGGCATGCCTGACTGTCAGTCAGGTGCAGTCTTTCCATAGGCTGCGGCACCGGCGTCTGTGTCGTTGCGGATGGTGACGAATCGGATTTGTCTGGCCGATTGTCACGAGGAGAGTTGCGGCAACGCCCTGTACGACGTGGCTTGCAGCAGTAGTACGAGCGCCCGTCTCTTTCCGGGAGAAAGAGACGGGCGCGGTCTGGCGCAGCGAAGTGTGCCAAAAGGTGAGGTTGCTGCAGCGCAGCGAGGTAGGCCCGTCGTCTGCCGCAATGGACAGATCGGTCGAGTAGGCATCCATCACTCTTGGAGAGTGACCGTGCGAGCCGCCGGACGCTAATCGCACTTGGGGAAGATCCACCACGCGAGTGGCGTAGCCTTAAAGGTTCTGGCTACCTGGGCAGGTGCTGCCAATGACAGCGATCTGTGCGCCAATTTTTATACCCACTCGAAAAGGCGGTCAAGCGTCACAGCCAATGCGCTGAGAAAGTGGCGACTGTCGCCACTTCTGTCGCCATGCTCCAGGCCACGTTACACGTGGGTTGTCGCCGGCGTCGCCGCTGTCGCCACATCTACATCCATGCCCAACGAAAAGATTCGCACATACACTGAATAGCGTTGCGCACGACAGGATCGCGGGGAATTAATGACGGGTGAAAGCAAGTGTGGCGTTAATCAAATATGAAAATTGGAGAGTGGAACGCGGCGGCCTAGAGAAAAAGCGAGTGAACCCTCCGATCGGCGCGATCAAAGATCGCTTGATCGGAGGGTTTGGCGGGAAAAGCAAATCTCAAACGTCAATTACAGACTCAGGCATCAAAGCGGGTTGATTGGGAAGTGACGGACTCACGTCGCATGATCAGCGTCTGCTGCAACCGTAGCAAAAAACCGGCTTCAAATGCCTCTTGTGGATCACCTGGACGATGACGCTTTCGGTTCTGAGACAGCGCCCACCATAACGGAAGTGATGAGCCTTCAAGCCAAGTCTCCGCGCAACGAACGCCCTCCTTTATTACCGGCGCGAACTCATCACCCCACGGTGTTTGGATCGCGGGAGACCCTTCAGCGGACGGGACAGAGACATACTCATGGATCTGTTGATGGACGCTTTGAGCCGGAATGCCAGTTAAATTCCGGAATGCCTTGTCGTACAACACGGCGGCGTCATCCAACAACTCTACTGCAAGCTCAACGTCTTGCGGAAAATGAAGCAGAACACTCTGGGCTCCGTTAAGTCGGAGAGTGGCAGCCTGCCGCAGTCTAATCGCTGCATCTTCAGGGGTAAGCGATGAAGTATCGATGCTGGTAGGTTTGGGGAGGCCGATGAGAAGCGAAAGATCAAACATCGCGGAATCCTCCGAGATAGTTTGCAGCTTGAACCGTTTGGCCGGGGTGGCGCACGTGCTTAAAAGGGGGACAGGTCATTTTCCTTATCTCCTCGGACAGTTAAGGAGCCGTCCACCCAGCCGTTCTGACACGAAATGGGTGGCGGACCGTACGGGGGTCAGAAACCGGCGTCCGAGGGAACCGGCCAGGCCGAAGCCTGCCCCGCACGGACCGCCATAGAAAAGCAGCAGCTAGGCCTCTGAAAGCACCTAATCGCCGGCTATGGCGCTATGCGCCTCGAACAATTCAGGTTCTGACACCCGGCCACGGGATTGACCGCGACGGAACAAAGCGTAAATGCGAAGCCGCGACAACACAAGCATGAGTATCAATACGGCTGCGTTCGAACAAGCGCTCCAAGCAGAAACTCACGCACATCCGAATTTAGTGGTTATGACAAGCCAGGTACCATGTAATGCCTTCTTATTTCCGAAGCCGTCCACAGTGATAGAATCGGTAACGCTATACACGACACCCTCTCGAGAAATGTTATGTCTACAGAGCTGACGGAAGAAGAAATGCGCCGGGCGCTATTCGGTGAGCCTCAGGCCACTGCATTGGTAATCGACACTCACGCGCAAGACACTGCACCGGAACTAGTGATTGAGGAGCCGACGAAGGTAGTGAAGAAAAAGAAATTATCAAATACCTTTACTCCCAGATTGAGAGTCACCCTGAGGGTTGGGAATGAATTCGAAGGCAAAATGCAAGAGATCGTACATGAGGCCGATACGCTTAGCTCCCTAGTTGCAGAGCAAGACGCTACGAGGATAGCCAAGAAAAAATTTAGGTTTGTGGAAGTTATTTCGGTCAAGTCGCTGTAAACGGCCCCTGAACCACCTTTAAACCGGATTCCATTCTAGAAGTACCTAACCTACCAGATGATGTTGATTGAGGTGTCAAACCTATAATACGGTAGCTGTTAGTCGGCTTTAAACTAACAGCCGATCCAAAATCTCAATGACTCACTGATCGCCAACTCTCTCCGCAGCCCTCGGTAGCGACGGGCGGAAGCAGGCCACGGGCGGACACATCAAAGATGTCTATGAAACTAAAAACGATTAACACTCGGAACCGCCAGCAGGGCATTGGCGGGCCGCAACACTCCGGAGCCCCTACGGTGAGTAAAGATGAGTTGTGCAGGCCTCAACTCCGGACGAAATACGTCTCCCGCGCTGATAGCGCCAGTGTTTTGCACTCTGAATCAATATATCTCGTAGGCTGCACATTTCAAAGCGATTATCATTACTAGGCGGACATGTCGCCACCCAAGAAAGGAATCGAAAAGCATGAGCGTTAATGACAGCTTGAGAAAGCCGCTGGACTCTGAACCAGATGGCCCGTATGGTGAAATTACCGATATCTCTATAATTCTGACTGAGACTGCACTAAGTCGCGTCGGGGTTTCGTTGGAGAGTCATTGGAAGGAGGCGGGAAAAGGTTGGATGTACCGGGTCGATTCAGCTGATCCCAAAATCCCACAGCTACGCCATGTGCATATAGCCAAGACTAAGAATAAATCAGCCAAGAATATGCAAGTTTCGTGGAACGTGGACGGCACCCGGCATGACAAGGCATCTTTCAACGTTGACCTTAGCAAGCAGAAGTACGTTCGTGAACTGGCAATGAGGGTTTTGAAGCTGAGTGATACCGTTAGCCTAGAAAACGCAGATACTCATAAAATCAACTTTGAGCCTCTACAAAGCGACGTGCCGACAGCTTCACAGGATGGATCAGAAGTCTATATACGCTTTGGTCATATTGAAACTATTAAGACACGCCTCCCCGCTTGGCTAAGAATATAGAGGCTGTGAGTCGCCAATGAAAATTAGCGGTCAGCGAGATGTTGCAGTTTTAGGGTAGCTTTTGACCGATCGCGATTGACCTTTCGGCCAAGGGCGACCTCTATGATAGGCAAAAACGGGCCTGTTTTAATCATTAAATATCCTTAGTAGTCTGACGTACCGCCCGATTGATAAATGAGGTTAGAAAAGCCGTCGACGCCTCATTGTTATACAGTAACGCCAAAAGCGTATAGAAAATTAAAAGCTTGAAAGGTGCGAGCAAAGCGCTATTATGCTCTGACTCCCCTATGGGGATAACGGTATTGCCTTCTACCGGTTAGCAATAGCCGGTCTTCAGCTGCGAGGACTCGCACTGATGGGGGGGAGGCGTCAAAGCCTTCCCAACCATGTGATAACTTACTTTTACTTGGGTTTATACCGTGGAAAAGCCTGAGTCTAACTCGGGCTTTTTTGTTTTTATGGGAGGGAGATTATGAGGTTAGAGAAACAACTTGAAGTTATAATTCTTGAGGAGGCCGAGAAGTTAATTACTCGCTATCATGAATACCATAATAGAGTGCATCTTGAAGCCAAGAGGAATGCAAGACGTCTCGGGGATGCCGCGCCTACCAAAAAAATATATACACCTGACTATTGGGATATCAATAAAAAGTACAATCCATTCTATGTCAGGAGCAAACACAAAAGTATTGCTCGATCAATTGCGAAAAAAATAGAAGATCGTACCTACACCCCGAACAGTCCATACATTAAATCTGTTCCTAAGCCTGATGGCGGTATAAGAAAGGTAGCAATCTACCAAATTCCCGACGCGGCCATATCAAAGATGTTCTTCAATAGACTTCTGGCTAAAAATCGACATCGCTTTAGCTCATTTTCTTATGCCTACCGAAATGACAGGAATGTTCATTTTGCAATACAAGATATCTCCGTTGACCTTCGAAGAAACGAAAGAACATTTTTAGCTGAGTTTGATTTTTCGGACTTTTTCGGATCTATTTCTCATTCATTCCTTAAAGACCAGTTCTTAGAGAATGGATTTTTTATCAGTCCAGAAGAAAAATTCATAGTTAATTCGTTTTTGAGAGAGAGAAAGGTTGGCGTTCCTCAGGGCACATCCATTAGTCTTTTTTTGGCAAATCTGACCTGTTGGAAATTCGACCAAGATTTGGAACGGGAAGGTGTAAAGTTTTCGCGCTATGCCGATGATACAATTGTATGGTCTCCAGACTACTCAAAAATATGTAACGCATTTGGTTATATCAATGATTTCTCCAAACAAGCGGGCGTTAAAATCAACGTCACTAAGTCCGAAGGAATATCACTACTAACGAAAGATGGCTTACCATCTGAAATAGTTGCAAAAACGCGTCTAAACTTCTTAGGATATGCTCTTTCAGTTGACAAGGTCTCGATTAAAGACAAATCACTTAAAAAAATTCAGAAGCAAATCTCATATATTCTCTATCGTAATTTAGTTCAGCCTCTCAAGCAGCAAAGTCTGGCAGGCCAGCGCATACCAGCGAATGATAAAGACGTCAATCTGATGTCGGCCATTTTGGAGGTGCGCAGATATATGTATGGAGGCCTCAGCCATAAACAAATTAAAGATTATTTGTCTGGCAGGGCCAAAAGAATATATTTCAAGGGGGTGATGAGCTTTTATCCCTTGGTCGATGACGTCATTCAGCTAACGATGCTTGATGGATGGCTCCTCTCAGTTATTCATCGAACTTTAAAGTTGCGCTCAACGCTACTTATAAGCCACGGACATAATAGATCGAATCGTTTTCCTTTTAACGCATCTAGAATACAACTCTTAAATACCTGCTCAAAAAATCCATTGCTCGAAATTCCTAGTTTTTTACTAATACAAAAGGCCTTGAAGAAAGGATTGGTTGAGAGTGGCATTGAAAGGGTTATGAATCCCGACTCTCTAAACTATGACTATCGCTGATCGTCGTCCAACGAAGCTTATAGCCTTAGCATTTCGAAAGGATGGACGGCTGTTTTTGTCCGATAAGGACCAGTAATAGGCCTAGCTCATGCGGCATTTGCGCCTGACTTGACCCTGCGCATGCTCAACGAATTGTCGCAATCACCGGACGGGGTTAACAGGCCGATCGCACTACTGGCCTGTCAGGCCTACTTAAGAGCGCTGATTCTGTGACCTACGTCTCCGCAGAACAAATATACCGGTACGTTCTCATCCCTTGAGTCTTGATCCTAGCGGTGAATGGCAGTATGCCGCCACCTTACAAAATTTCGCTTAAAGGCACCACAGGTCAACGACGCTTGCCCGTACCGTAGCTACCTGGCAGTGCCCTGCGGCTTGTTATTGTGTCCCATCCGCGAGTTGCAGATGGCGTCATGCTTCTAGAACCGTCCTCCTCCTCGTCAATATTTCTTAGAAGGGCGTCGTAATTGCGCTTGAGGATAGAAAAGTTTTCGATCTCCTCCGCTACCTGCGCTTCTAGTTCCGCGATCCGGTTTTCTCTCACTCCAAGCGCTAGCTCTAGAGCTTCGACCTTCTCGACCTGCTGCTCAGCTATCAGCTTATGTTTCTTTAGGGCGCGATTGCGCTTACCCAGTTTCTCCAATGCACTACTCATCTCATATTTTGACGAGGCCTTTTGCTCTTCTAAAAGCTCGCTGCTGACCACGCTGTATTTTTCGTGCAGCTTGAGCAATTTTTTAAAGTCGGCGAATGTGAACTCTACAAAGTCAGTGGCTTTGTCCCCGCCAGGTAGCATGATCGTCGTGAGATTTGTGAATCGCACTGACTCAAGAAACCGGAATTTTTTTTCAGTGAGCAGCCCACCACCTTTAGCATCAGATCGGCTCGTCCGAGCAACAGTTTTGCCAATAGCTTTGCGAGACATACCACTGCCACCTCGTTAAATTGATAGCTCTGATCATAGCGCGAGGGAGGCTCGAGACACAGTGCTGAACGCCTAGTCAGTCAAGCTATACCGGCCATCTCTCCTAGCATCTGGGTAGTGATCGAACCGTCACCTACCGCCCCCAACAGACCAGCCTCACGATTGAAGCAGGCCCGCACTTGCGAGTGCGATGCCGAGGATCTGCTCGCCCGTTAGATCAACGAAGCCCGTCGCAGCCTGGAAGCTGCATATCCTTGCGAGAGGTGACAATCACCCGCTCCTCGTTATCGAAGCGTCTAGCGGCTGTTTGATTCGCGCCGACACATTGATTGAGTTTTCGGCGACCAGTGAGACCCGCTGTGCTGGAAGGATCTGCTGTTGAACAACCCCAACCGAATAATGCTCCTCAAAAACAATTGCAGGCAGCGTGGAAATTTACCGTCATCCTTGGCTAGTCGACACGTGCCCTCGCAAGCAACGTGTCACGTTGATAGGTTGGGCACGAAATTTGAAAGCAAATTGATACTACACCGCTCTGCCGTTGAGTTTCTACGAAGGCAACTTAGAGCCAAGCCGCAACGCGCGATTGCTACCTGTTGTTCCGACAGTTATAAAAAGACCACCGCTTACGATGGATGTGAAGCAATGTTGCCAGATCGACTAAAGCAGGAGTGGGGGTCACTTGAACATTATTTGTGAGGTATTCCAATTGGTATTCCAATCAAAATAAAAAACCAATATTAATTATAATAATCAATCACATAAAATACCAATTCAGATTACCCCGGCCCACCAACTCTCAACGACAAAGCCCGCCCAGTGCGGGCTTTGTCGCATCTGCAGGTCCCGCAACACCAACTCGGCTGGCATCCTGCTCCGAAGATCGCCGCCGGATTCCAGTCACCCCCACGGTTGGACGGCCCCACGGCTACAGATCTATCCTTCGAACCACATAGGCCATTACCCGAAGGACCCTCATGAACATCTGGCTCGGCGCCGCACTCGCGACCCTCGTCTCACTGTCTGCCCACGCTGCCACCACCGACGTCCCGCCGCGGATTCAGCAAGTCGTCTACAAAAGCGGCTATGGCAGCGTGCAGTTCAAGCAGTCGATCAAGGGCTATAAAACGGCGGAGTACAAACTCAGCGCGAAGGCCGGGCAGATCCTGACTGTGGACTTCAAGCCCTCCAACAGTTCCGCCTATTTCAATATCACCGCCAAAGGCGCGGATTACGCGCTGTTCAACGGTTCGATCATGGGCAATCACTTCATCGGCTCGTTACCCGCCGACGGCGATTACACGGTGCAGGTCTATCTCATGCGCAACGCAGCCCGACGCAATGAAGTGGCCAACTACGAAATTTCGCTGATCGTCGCCAACGGCGACGCTGTGGATAACAATCCACCTTTCGACCAGAACCTGGCGTTGCAGGGCATCGACTTTCATGTGAAGGCGGTTCAGGTCGATGGCAAGCCCGCCGTGCGCATCGAGCCCAAAGGCCTGGAAATCGACAACTCGCCGATCACCCACCCGCTCAACGGCAGCATCGTCCGCGCCGAAGTCGCCGACCTCAATAACGATGGCTCGCCCGAGGTCTATATCGCTACACGCTCGCCCGGTCGCGGTATGCCGGGAGAACTGATCGCCTACTCCGCCAACCGGAAAAAATCCCTGAGCGAAATCTATTTGCCGCCAATCAGCGAAAATCCAAAAGCGGCCGAGGGGTATCAGGGCGAGGATTCGTTTGCGGTGGTGGAGAACACGCTCGTGCAGCGCTTTCCGGTGTACGACAGCGCCGACGCGGGTGCGGGTCGGACGGGGAAGATGCGGCAGATCCAGTACAAACTGGTGGCGGGAGAGGCTGGGTGGATTTTGCGCGAAGAGAAAGTAGAAGAGTAATCGGCCCGGCTGCGTCTGGGCTTGAACCTATGGCACCGTGCACACGGCCATGCCACAGGCGACATACCCGGCGACATCATGAACAACGAGAGAAGCATTAGCTTCCTACATTCCACGTCCTAGGAAATTTCCCTCAACACGCGTCGACTTTCATGAACTGGTGAACAGTTTTTTCCGGCGCTACCCTCCATGACTCGCTGCCATCCAGCGGACGGTTTGACAGACCGCCCCCGCAGAGATTGTTCATTCCACGGAGCTACGTCATGAAAAAGATCACCCGACTTTCCCTTGTTGGAGCGGCATCCGCCGACGCGCAAACGCCCGGCCAGCAATCACCCGCCAGCGCAACCGGTCGAAATCGCCGCCGTACCATCCCCCTCAAGCAGATGTTCAGCGTGCGCGACGATGTCGACACGATCACTCTGCTCTCGCACGCCAGTGATCTTCTCGATTCCCTCACGCAGATCAGCGCAAACTTTGCCGATGAATGCGAAGGTTCCCAACGCCATATCGCGGTGGCGATCAGGCAACTGAGCGCGTTGGCCGAAATTGTCGTCTGTCGGGCACGGGACCAGGTTGTGCAACAGGGGTCGCCTGCCCCATCAGGCCCTGAAGTGCGCCACTAACCGGCGACACCGGCACAGACCGCGCCGTCGCCCGGGCAGTCCATCGAGATGAATTTTTCTTCACTGCCGGGCGGGTGCCAAACCGGTACAGTCCGCTCGCTCATTCAAGAAACTACGGTTCGCCCGCGGCTCTCCCGCGGGCTTTTTTTTGCCTGCGGATTGGCGTCGAGGCGGTAGACGAGCGTGTCCTGCACGCCGTGGCGTAGTGAATGCCGGGCCTCTGAGTGAATTCTGATCAGTACCAGCGCTGGCTAGCTGTCTGAGCAAGCCGGTTTGTATTTTCTGCCGCAGCGGGCAATTCTGTCCTTTGACCCCACTGACCGGAGCGCCCGATGCCGCTGTTGACCCTGCCCTGCCAACGCCTGACGCTCGCCATCCTTGACCCGGATCAGGCCAAACTGGAAAGCGATTTCTACCAACTCAACCAGCGTCACCTCGCGCCGTGGTCCCCCATCCGTACCACTGACTATTTTTCCACCGAGCAGATTCAACGCCGCCTCGATATCCAGGCCAACGCGTTCGAAGCCGGGTTGGCGATGCATTTCGCCCTGTTGACGCCCGACGGCCAGCAGATGATCGGCGCGTGCAATTTCAGCGGGATCATTCGCGGGGCGTTTCAGGCCTGTTACCTGGGTTATCACATCGACGCAGCGCATCAGGGTCAGGGTTTGATGCAGGAAGGCCTGGAGGCTGGCATCGACTACATGTTCGACACCCAGAACCTGCACCGGATCATGGCCAATTACATTCCCGGCAACGAGCGCAGTGCGCGGTTGCTGGAGCGACTGGGCTTTGAACAAGAGGGTTACGCCAAGGCGTATCTGAACATTGCCGGGCGCTGGCAGGATCATGTGCTGACGGCGTTGGTCAATCAGGCGTTCGAAGCGCCGGATCAGCGTTGGTCGCGTCGTTTGAGCTGACATTCACAATTTGTTCAGCAATGGCGATCTATGCTCAGGCCTCCTGCCCTTTCCGGTTGCCTGAAACCTATGTCGCGTGCCGCCCCGTCGCTGTTTCTGCTTGCTGCCCTGCTGTTTTTCTTCGCATTGGGCAATCATCAATTGCAAGGTTCCACCGAAGCCCGCGTTGCCGGGATCGCCATGGAGATGCATCTGGACGACGACTGGGTGACGCCCCGTCTGTTCGGCGAGCCCTTTCTGGAAAAACCACCGCTGAGTTTATGGCTCGACGCCAGCGCCATGCGCGTATTTGGCGTCTCGCCGTGGGCCGTGCGGTTGGCGTCGGCGGTGGCCGGGCTGCTCAGCGTGATGTTGTTGTACGGCATGTTGCGGCGCTTCGAACGCCCGAAAGCGATCGCCTGGACGGCAGGCATTCTGCTTGCGACGATGGCCAGCTACTGGAGCAACGTGCGTGGTGTCGGCGAGGATGCACTGCTCGCTCTCGGCGTGACGGCAGCGCTGTTGGGTTTTTTCCAGGCGCAGCGCGCATCGACCGCCGGCAGTTCGCTGCTGTTTGTCGTCGGGATCGCCATCGCCACGCTGAGTAAAGGCGTGCTGGGGCTGGCGATGCCGGGCGTGGTGATTTTCGCTTATCTGCTGGCGGATAACCTGATCGACAAACGCCTGAAGATCGGCGATTGGCTGCGGCCGGGGCTGCTGACACTGGTCGGGTTGATTCCGCTGCTGATCTGGCTGGCGGTGCTGTATCAGCGCGGCGGTCTGCAAGCGGTCAGTGAAGTGTTGCTGACCAACAGCGTCGGACGCTTCAGCGGATCGTTCGTCGAGGCCGGGCACTACGAGCCGTTCTACTACTACCTGGCCAAACTGCCCGAGGCGTTCCTGCCGTGGAACATTCTGGTGTATCTGGGGCTATGGCATTTCCGTAAACAGTTGAAGGCCAATCGTTACCTGCTGTTTTTCAGCCTGTGGATCGTTGCGCAATTCATCATGCTGACCCTGGCGTCGAGCAAGCGCACGGTGTACCTGATGTCGATGACACCGGCGGCGGCGGTGATTGCTGCGGAGTATGCGTGGGTACTGTTCGAGCGATTGAAAGTGTACGAAGGCGCCAATCGGCTCGTCGGAAGAATCGCCCGTCATCGTCAGGCGTTGGCAATTGGCGTACTGACCGTGGTGATCGCCAGCTATCTGGGTGCCGCACAGTGGGCGCTGCCGCATGCGGATAAAAAACTGTCGTTCCTGCCGCTGACCGAACACATTCAGACGCTGCAAGCCGAAGGGCATCAAGTGGCATTGTTTCAAGCCAATGAGCGGGTTGGCGGGGCGAGCGTTTTCTACACGCAGCAGGTGCTCAAGGGGCTGGATACTGATGCGCAGCTACGGGACTTCCTCAGTGCATCGACATCAAACGTGGCGTTGATGGCCGGCGACAGCCTCCCCGCCGCACCGCTCAAAGTGCTCAACACCTTGATGGTCGGACGGCAGGCGTACTACTTCGTCAGCTACTGAAACGCTCTGAACATTGTGGCGAGGGAGCTTGCTCCCGCCGGGTCGCGGCGCGGCTCCCTTCAATCGGGGACTGCTACGCGGTCCAGCGGGAGCAAGCTCCCTCGCCACAGGTTATCGTTGCATTTCAAGTTCTGCCGAGGGCGCAATGTCCCTGGTCTGCAATACCGGCTTCTCGAGCCGCGCCCGCCCGTAAAACGCCAGCGCCGTCAGCAAACACGCCAGCCACACAAAGATTCCGGCCCAGAACGTGTGGGACATGTAGTGCCAGCCCTGCAGAACGCGCGTCGTGCCGTAGATAAAACCGAGCAACAGCGAGCCCCACAAAATGGCACTGGAAAAACGCCATTGATAACGCCGCGCCACAAAGTACAGCGCGAGCATGGTGAAACCACCGGAGGCATGTCCGCCCGGCCAGCAACGTCCACTCCCCGCCTCATGGAACAGTTGGAAATTGCTGTACCACTCAATGTGGGCCATTTTGCCGCCGTACAGCGTGGTCTCGATCGGGCAATAAACGCTGGTGTGCGATTTGAGGAAATGGATCACCCCGGTGCAGACCGCGAACGCGACCACCACGAAGAAAAAATCCCGTCGATGATCAGCGGCAAAGCGCAGGACTGGCGCGACTCTGCTGCGTTCCAGGAATGCGCCGAGTCGTGGCCGTTTCTGTGGATTAACCAGCGGCCAGACCAGCGACAGCATCGCGCCGATCAGGGCGATTTCGGCAGTCCAGTTCGGAATGATCCGCGCCCATTTGTGCGTGAGTTTTTCAAAGAAGTGGACCTTGTCGAGCGGAAAGGATTGGCTGAGCGGATCGAACAACAGGTTGCTGAACTGAATGTCGATGGTGGTCATGTCGAACATCAGGAACACCAGCGCGGCGCAGGCCAGCGGGATGCCGAAGTTAACTGCATAGAAACGCGATTTCATCGGGTGGTCACCGTGCGCCAGTCGGAGGCTTCAATGAAGCCGAGCATCTTCGGAGCCGCCGGGCTGGCAGCGGAAACAAACAGTGAGGAGCCGTAACCGAGGTCAGAGGCCGGCACTTTGAGGTCTTTTTCGAGTTGCCCCATGCACTCGCTGTGCGTCACCAGAATCAGGTTGCGACCCGGCACCTTGTGCGTGAGCGCGTCCTGCAATATGCGGCCCTTGCAGTTGATCAACCAGTCTTCGCCGCTGGCCGCACGGTTGAACATGTAACCGGCGGTTTGCACGGTGCGCATCACCGGGCTGTTGTAGATGTCGGCGTTGTTCAGGCCCAACTGCTCGAACTGCGCGCCGACAGCCACCGCGACACTGCGCGAACGGTCGGTGATGCCGTCATTGCCCGTCAGGCATGCGGCTTTGGAGTGATCACAGCGCTCGACGTGCCGCACCAGCACGATCATGTCGCCCCTGGCCCAACCTGCCGCCAACGCCTGCGCGCCCGCCACATTGCCATGCGCCAGGTCCGGCACCGCCGCCGGCGCCAGCAACCACAGGGTCAACGGAATCACCAGCACCGACGCCGCCAGCACCACCCAGGTGTTGCGAAAACGCGCCAGACCACTCAGGTCGATCGAGCGCTTGACGCCAAACAGACTCAGTCTCAATTCCACAAAAAGCCGCCCGTCACTTGTCATTCGATGCGGCGAAACTACAGACACTCGCGTGGGCAGCCAGTGAAACCCATGTGAAAAAAGTCTTGGGATCGCTTGTTACAAATTCTGTCTGACAAAATCCTTTCAGCTCTCGCATTTGCGGCCGATACAAACCTGCTAACACCCTTGCTGGCTCAAAAAAACAACAATCTTCCAGCCTAACCGACGATCAGGAAACACAACGTTTCTGGAGGAATTGTGATGAATAGCTGGTTCGGCAACATCAGCGTGAACATGAAACTAGGCCTGGGCTTCGGCCTTGTCCTGGCCCTGACCTGCGTGCTGGCCCTGACTGGCTGGACCAGCCTTGGCGGCCTGATTGATCGCAGTAACTGGATGAGCGACATCACCCAGCTCAACGCCGGCCTGACCAAGCTGCGCGTGGTGCGCCTGCAATACATGCTGACCAACGGCGACGAAACCGCCGCACAGAATGTGCAGACCACCCTGGAAAGCTTCGCCGCGCAACAACAGAAGCTGATCAACAGCTTCAAGAGCCCGGAAAACGTCAAACTGCTCAAGGAGCAGGCAGCGACCATCGCTGAATACCAGACGTCGCTGAACAAAATGCGCAACGCCTATCGCACCGGCAACAGCGCCCGCGACTCCATGAGCGTGAGTGCCGAGACCGCGTACAACCAAATCGAATCGATCAGCAAACGCGTGCAGCAGATGGACATGAGCGAGCAGCGTTTCGAACAGTTCCAGGCGATCACCGCCGCCAAGGAAGCGTTCATCCTCGCGCGCTACGAAGTGCGCGGCTACACCGCCACCACCAACGCCGAAACCGAGCAGAAAGCTGTCGGCCAACTCGACGTGGCGATCGCCAGCCTCAAGCAACTGAACGTGCATTTCGCCGATTCGCAGCAGGACGCCCTGCGTCAGCTGGAAACCGCACTGGTCAACTACCGCAGCGCGTTGTTGGCCTATAAAAACGCCAACACCGATGCGGTGCAGGCCCGTAAGGAAATGACCGACCAGGGCGCCGCCATCGTTACCACCAGCGAGCAGCTGTACCAGATCCAGCTGGACCGTCGCGACATCGAAAGTGCCCAGGCGCGCACCTTCCAGCTGATCAGCACCTTGCTGGCGCTGTTGGTTGGCGTGATCGCCGCGGTGATCATCACCCGTCAGATCACCCGTCCGCTGCAAGAAACCCTGACCGTGGTCGAACGCATCGCCAGTGGCGACCTGACCCAAAATGTCATCGTCACCCGCCGTGACGAACTCGGCGTCCTGCAACAAGGCATCGCGCGCATGGGCGTGACCCTGCGCGACTTGATCAGCGGCATCCGCGACGGCGTTACGCAAATCGCCAGCGCCGCTGAAGAACTCTCGGCCGTGACCGAACAGACCAGCGCCGGCGTGAACAGCCAGAAGGTCGAGACCGACCAGGTCGCCACCGCCATGCACGAAATGACCGCCACCGTGCAGGAAGTCGCACGCAATGCCGAAGAAGCCTCCCAAGCGGCTGCCGCTGCTGACGGCGAAGCCCGTGAAGGCGACAAGGTAGTGAACGAAGCCATCGCGCAGATCGAACGTCTGGCCAGCGAAGTTGTACGTTCCACCGAAGCCATGAGCGTGCTGCAACAGGAAAGCGACAAGATCGGCAGCGTCATGGACGTGATCAAAGCCGTCGCCGAACAGACCAACCTGCTGGCGCTCAACGCCGCGATTGAAGCGGCACGCGCCGGTGAAGCCGGTCGTGGTTTTGCCGTGGTTGCCGACGAAGTCCGTGGCCTCGCCCAGCGCACGCAGAAATCCACCGAAGAAATCGAAGGCCTGGTCGCTGGTCTGCAAAACGGCACCCAGCAAGTCTCGGCAGTGATGAGCAACAGCCGTGCCCTGACCGACAGCAGCGTGGCCCTGACGCGCAAGGCTGGTGCCTCGCTGGAAAACATCACCCGCACGGTGTCGAACATCCAGTCGATGAACCAGCAGATCGCCGCTGCCGCCGAACAGCAAAGCGCCGTGGCCGAAGAGATCAGCCGCAGCATCATCAACGTGCGTGACGTGTCTGAGCAGACCGCAGCGGCAAGTGATGAGACCGCTGCTTCGAGTGTTGAGCTGGCACGCTTGGGTGGTCAGTTGCAGCAGATGGTCAGCCACTTCCGCGTTTGACCTTCAGTCAGCGTCATAGCCTAGATCCAATCGCGGGCAAGCCCGCTCCCACAGGTTTTTCGGTCGTTCACAGAGTTTGTGTTCGACGCGATACCTGTGGGAGCGGGCTTGCCCGCGATTGCGTTAGACCTGTCACCGCATCAAGTCAAACCACGCCATGCATGAAGAACTCAACCGGCACTTTAAAGAATTCGGCAAAACCTTTGATTTGAGCAACCGTCATTTTTCGCTTGTTATTCAATATCTCTGAAACAGCACTCTGAGTTGCGATATCAGACAAATCCTTCTGCTTGACCCCTCTTTCCGAAATCAGAAACGCCAGCGCCTCTGATTGGGATGAGTAAGGAATCAAAACAGTTTCAGCCTCGTACTCATACACTCGATCAGACACCAACTCCGCAAACCGCGCTGCTGCGTGGTCTTCATTGTCAGCATGCGAGTAAAGCTCATCGATCAGCGCCATCCGCACCTGCAAGTCAGCATCGTTCTTGATCGGGTCATGACAGGCAGACAATAGCTTGGACAACGTAGCTATCTGTTCGCCCAAGCCATCAAGCATGGGCGAAATATCGGCTATGAAGGAATCCAGTCCGGTGGCTTCGACCTTTTTGCGCTTCATGTTCCCACCCTTGATTTCATTAAACATAAATAGCTTGGGCCACTCTGACCAACTACTTAACTTCAGCCTTCCACCATTTGTCGTATCCAGCATGGGGAAGAATTTCCTTGATATAGACAGTGCCGGTTTTAGTGTTGATCCACGTAATGATTCGGCACTCATTTTTTTTGATATCAAAAACGTAAATATCCAGCGGGCCTTTTTTACTGGTCAGCCTCAGCTTCGAGTGAGGGATGCGATCGACGTTCCATCCTGAGGCACTGGCCCAGTCTTGACGTAGCTTCTCAAACGACTCAAAGCGCAGCGGTGCCCGGTCGAAGATGGTTAGCCACAAGGTGAGAGCATCTCTCCACTGGCCATGGGTTTCAATGGCCCGCGCAACCGCCGCTTTTGTGATCACTCTCATAAATTTTCGGTTCTGGCGTCCCTACATGCGCCAAAATTTATCGCACATCCAGATATCTGTAAAGCAGATATCTTCCATAAACTTGAACGCTCTGTTCGCCATAGAGGTGAATCCGTTGCCGCGACTCTCATGGTCCGCGGCTCTATACAGGCGCTTCCTTCGGCAACGCCTGCTGGGCGTGAGTGCGAGCAAAAATCCGGGTGTGCTTCAGTCCAGCCAGGGATTGATCACCTCGACTCCTGAAAACTCAAAATCCTTCACGTTACGAGTGGCTATGGCTGCGCCATGAGCTCGGCAGATTGCGGCGATTTGCGCATCAGCCATCGATACAGCGCGCCCCCTCGCTTCGCAATCTGCGACAAGGGTTGCGTACTCAACGGCGGCGTGCGCATCGAACGGCAAAATGCGTCCGGCAAAATCCTCTTCGAACATGGCCATGGCATGAGCTTCAAGTTTTTGTTTGCGCTTGCCAGAAGAAAGGCGTGCGATGCCGTGGAGAATTTCTGCCACTGTCACCGCACTGACTGCCAGATCCATCGCTGGTTGCGCATCAACCCAGACAAGCACCCGGGCTTCTGGCTCGACGCGCATAAACTCTGAAAGAACATTGGTATCGAGCACTATCATTCAGAGAAATCCACCGCAGTGGCTGTCTCTGAGCGCTCTGGCAAATCGAGGTCAACTCCGCCGACAGCGTTGAACCGATTGCGTATCCGGCTGCCAAGTCCACCGGCGCGATCAACAGTCGCCAAGGCTCTACCCAAAATGAGGCGAGCCTCCTCCTCCATGGAGTGTCCGTTATGCGCTGCGGTAATACGCAATTGTTCTTTCAGCTTCTCATCAAGGTTTCGAATTGTGATGCTGGCCATGATGCCCCCCCTGCAATCAATGAAATCATTGATTGCAGGCTAGCACATCCTGCCGTGCCGAAATCCGGCGATCTTCCGAACGGCACCCCACCTCACCGCGTGCCACGTTGGCGCAGTGACGACGGCATGAAGTACGAATCCTCCGGCACCGCTTGGGTGAAATCCACGGTTTCCGGTTCTTCGTTGTCGAGGTTCTGTACGTAGTAACGGCGGGCCTGCAAGTCGTGGAAGACGTCCAGCGCGCTCCACGTCGTTGGCAGGTCGTAGAAGTTTTTCAGGTAGGCCATCGATACGCGCCACAACTCCCCGCGCCCGTCGTATTGATCGACCAGCGCAGCGCCCCAGCTGTCTTCGTCCAGAAACAGCACGCGCTTGGAGTAGATGTGTCGTGCGCCGGGTTTGAGGTTGCCTTCGACGACCCAAACGCGGTGTAGCTCGTAGCGGGTGTATTGCGGGTTGAGGTGGCCCGGGGTGAGCAGTTGCGCGTACTTCACGTCGGGGCTGCCGACTTTGTAGTTGTTGTAGGGGATGTAGATTTCCTGTTTGCCCTTGAGTTTCCAGTCGTAGCGATCCGGCGAGCCGTTGAACAGGTCGGTGTCGTCCGCGGTGCGCAAGCCATCGGAGGACGCGATCGGCGTGTCATACGCAAGGTTCGGTGCGCGGCGCACGCGACGTTGGCCGGCGTCGTAGACCCAGGCCTGGCGCGGATCCTTGAGCTGGTCGAGCATCTCATGCACCAGCGCCGCACCGCCGGCCAGCCGTGCCGGACTTTTCACGAAGGCGACGTAGTAGAACAGGATGTTTTTCAGGTCGGCGAACTGGCCGCCCGGGCGGTAGAAATTGAACAGCGCTTCTTGCTGCGAAGTCACCAGTGCAAAGCTGCCGTTGCGTTGCACGGGCGCTTCGGAAGCGCGACGAACGACGTAGATGCCGCGATATCGGGTGATGTGATTCCACAGCACTTCGATGCCGTCCTTGGGCACCGGGAACGGCACGCCGCCATAGGCATCGGAGAAACCGCTGCCGCCTTCGAGCAGCTTGGCCGAGGTCGCATTCTTCAAGGTGTTGTCGTACAGCCACTGCGGGGCCGAACCGGAACGCCGCGAAGGGTAGATCGGCATCTGAAAGGTGTCGGGGTAGCTGTTGAACAGCGCGATCTGACCCGGGCTGAGGTGAGCCTTGTATTGGTCGAGGTTGGCTTTGGTGATGGTGAACAGCGGTTTGTCCGCCGCGTAGGGATCTGGGTGATGCTGGCCGGGTTTGTAGCCGGCCGGGGCCTGGGTGATGCCGCCGGTCCAGGCGGGAATAGTGCCCGCCGCGTTGCCGGCACGCTCTGCGCCCATGGGGGTCAGGGTGGTTTTCAGTTGTTCGGCTTGTTGCGGGGTGATGGCGGCCAGAGCGGTGCTGGCAGCCAAGCCCAACACAAGTCCTAGCGAAGCCTTGGTCAATCTTGAAGTGTGAAACATGATCAATCTCCGAAACGGGAGTGAGGTCTGCAAATCACCGTAGATCCCCTGTAGGAGTGAGCCTGCTCGCGATAGCGGTGTATCAGACAACACCTACAGCGACTGACAATTCGCTATCGCGAGCAGGCTCACTCCTACAAGGGGTGCGCCTGTGGTCTGGATATCAAAGGAAATACTTGAGGTTGAACCCGATGTTGTCGCGGTCGCGAATGCCGTTGTTTTGCCCGCCGCCGTAGAACTCGGTGTATTGCAGCTCGGCCTCAAGCTTGTTCTGGTAATTGGCCTTGATCCCCAGCGTGTAGGCCTTGCGACCTTCGATGGTGTTGCCGGCCTGATAGCTGTTGCCTTTGAAGTCGTCCTTGTAGACGACGTAAGGCGAGACGTTGACCCCGGCGTACACGTCGTTCCAGGTGCCGTTGAGCATGGCCGTGTAACTGTAGGAATCGCGATTGACCTGATCGTCACGATCGCCGCCCGACACATAGGAATAGTTCCCGGTGCCGGCGTAGTAACGACGACTGCCGTCATAAGCGGTGTATTGCAGGCTGCTGCCGCGCAGGTGTTCGGAGGCCAGTTCGAAGATGCCGAACAGTGAATCGAACGACGCTGTCGGGCCGAAGTTGTAGATGGTGCCCAGCGAAGTGTTGAACGCTTCCACGCGTTCGGCGTTGTTGATCTGGCTGTCGAGAGTGACCATCTGCCCGCCGACGTTGATCGCTTTGCCCGTCACCGCCGCAGCCGCACCGTTGGCCAAATCGCCAATCAGATCGTTGGTCGCGGCGACACCGATCGGCAGGTTGGGCCGATACGCCAATTCGCCGAACACCGAGGCCTCACCCAACGTGGTGTTGAAGCTGAACCCGTACATGCGGATGTCTTCGGCATAGCGCCGATGCGCCTGGATGTTGCCCATCACATCAGCCGTGGCCAAACCGTTGGCCAGTGCGCCGGCCTGACTGCCCGCGACACCCGACAACAGGTTGGTCAGGGCATTCATGTCGATGCCCTTGTAACCGCCCAGATCGGCGGCGATGGTCGGCTCCTTGGCGTGGTAGTTGACCATGTACAGGCCGAACTCGGTGCTGTTGAGTTGTTCGGCAATGTAGCGAAAGGCAAACCCGAACTGGCCGTCGTTGCGCGCGTTGTAGTCCTTGCCGATGGACGCGACCTTGAGCGTATTGCCGTAGGCCGGTGTCACACCGTTGGCGTACAGGCCGGTGGTTTGCAGGGCCTGGCTGAGCAAAGGGTTGTTGCCCAAGGCACTGTAAAGACCGATGACGTTGCCAAATCCCGGCACCGGCGTATCAAGCGCCGTGCCGCTGAAGTCGTTGTAACCGGTGTTGCCGCCGTCGGCGAACAGGTCGGTTTGCGAGTAGAACGTGCCGACCGGATCGATGCGGGTTTCCTTCCAGTTGGTCTGGTAGAAACTCTCCATGGTCAGGCTGTCGGTCAGGCCGATGTTGAAGCTCAACGCCTCCACCGGTACCAGCACTTCCTTCACTTCGGCGCCGGGCAAGCGGTACTTGGCAGCGTCCACCGGGTTGGTCGTATTGATCCCGCCGCGATAGAAAATCCCCTCGCCCCAGTTGAACACCTGACGGCCGACACGCGCCGTCACCGGCATCTGCGCGACGTCCCAACTGCCGTGGACATAGGCGTCGAGCATCTCGATGCGGCTGCCGGCGATGTCGCGGGTCTGGCTGGTGAAACGGTCGTCCTGCGGGTAGCTCTGGCTCGGTTGCGACGGGTTGTCGTTGCGGTAGTAGTCGTTGCGTTTGTCCATCAACTGGGTGTCGTAAAACGCAGTGCCGCGCACGAACAAGCCGTAGTTCTGATAGTTGGCCTCAAGCTCGGAGGTGATCTTGTACACCTCGGAAACCAGCCCGGTGTCGAAGTTGCGATTGCCGTCGTTGGTGTTGACGTCGTCGTTGGTTTTGTCGCGCCCCTGCACCCGCCACAAGCGGCCATAGGACAACGTCGTGTCGAACGAGCCGGTCACCTGTTTGTCCAGCACGCTGAACTCCACAGCCTGCGCCCCATCGACCGCGCAGAGTTGCAGCAACCCGGCCAGGCCGACCCCGGGGAGCGCCGCGCCAGACAGGCGCAATCGAGTGTTGATCATGAGTTTTCTCCTTCCCTGTTCTTATTGTTTTTGTGTTCGCGCAACCGTGAGGCGATAGCTATGGAAGCAATCCCGCGCTGACATAAATCCGGCTGTGCGAGCCGAAATGGCCGAGCAGTTTGAACAACTGCCGGTTCAGTGCCGGATGGTTGAAATCTTCGCGTTGCAACTGATTGCCGCTGCTGAAATCGCTGGTGGCCGGCGCGGTCTCAAGCCACTGACCGATGGCTTCATCGAACGCGGCAGAGTCGTCGACGGACTCGGCGCTGACCACCTCGCGCAGGTAGTCCACGGAGTACGGCGGGTACTGTTTGTCCTGGGCAAAATCGCTGTAAGCATCGAGCATCGGATGCGCTTGTCCGGCTCGCAGCAAACGACGCAGCCAGTTCGACTGATACTTTTCGACTTCCATATGCCGGGTGGCAACGCGTTCGATGGATGCCTGCTTGTCGTCAGCGAAACCGGCCAGCGCCTTGCCTTCCAGCAGCAAGAGATTGGCGAGGTCAACGCCGGGCAGTGGTTTGGCGTGATACGGCTGGGTCAGGTCCTGGACGTGGTGCGCGCCCCAGCCGAGAAAGCGATAACCCCAATAACGATGGCCGCTGGCAAACGCCAGTCGCGCCAGCCCCATGTATTGATAGGCACGCCAGTCCGGCCAACTGCGCTGTAGAAATCCGGCAGCGGCATACACCACCGCGCTCTCATGAAAGAACCCCATGTGGAATGGCGCCTGCGAGCTGTACTGAAAACGCGCATCGCCGAACGGCTGTGGGCCGAAACCGTAGACCGCGCCGACTGCGCCCGGGTTGTCGCTGAACAGGTTGATGTCGTGACCGTAATCCGGCTCGTCGGCGGCGCTGGCCAACACCGCAAGCGGCGCGACTTGTTCACCGTCGGCCACGCGGATAAAACGCTGGCGGTTCCACGGTGAGAGGGTCTGTTCGACCATGACTTGATCGGCGCTGAGGTGCTCACGTTCGGGCAGGTCTTTGCCCGGCATCGGCTGGATGACCATCGCCAGATGAATCTCGGGATTGATACGCAGCGCGGTGAGGAACGCGTGGCGCAGATTGTCCCCCGGCACGGCGGGCATTTTCAGCTCGTCGGGGCGCGGCGGGTACTCGACGAAATGCTCGCGGGCGAAGCTTTCCTGTTGTTCCAGCAATGCGATGATGGCCGGATATTGCTCAGTCAGAAACTGTTCCAGTGGCTCGACTGCAACCGGCGGCGCATCACGCAGCGCCGGCAGATCCTGCAATGCCAGGTAACTGCCCACCGTATGGTTTGACCAACCCCAGGCGCTCGAGGTTGTTGCAAAAAGCAGCAACAGGAGGAATGTCAGCTTCATGCTTCTGGTTCTTTTTATTGGATGTGCTGTGGGGGTTGAGCCTAACAACCACCCCCGCCGCTGACACTGTCCGATCTCACCAGAAAAGTTCTCCAATGGCGCCATTTACCCGATTGCCAGAACACCGCCGCCCCCTGTAGGAGTGAGCCTGCTCGCGATAGCGGTGTGTCATTCAAATGGATATTGGCTGACACTCCGCTATCGCGAGCAGGCTCACTCCTACAATGGGATCGTGGTGTCTTCTTAAGCGGGGTAGCCGGTGATTTTGCGGATGCTCTGGTACAGCGGCTTGAGCTGTCGGTACATGCGCAGGTAGACATCTCTGTAGAGTTGTTCGTAGATTTTTTGCGCCTCGGGTTGCGGCATGAACACCGCGCCGACTCGGGTCATTGCAGCGATTGCCGTTGGAAAATCCGCATGCAGCCCCAGTCCCACCGCACAGCAGATCGCCGCACCCAGACCCGACGCCTCATACACATGCGGACGCTCCGCCGGCAGGCCGAAAATATTCGCCGTCAGTTGCATCGCCGCATCGCTCTGCGAACCGCCGCCAGCCACCCGCAGACGCGTGATCGAAACCTTCGAACGCTTCTCGATCTTCTCCATGCCCTGGCGCAAGGCATACGCCAGCCCTTCCAGAATTGCCCGGTAGATATGCGCGCGGGTGTGCACATCGCCGAAGCCGATCATCGCGCCTTTGGCCTCAACGCCCGGCTCACGGATGCCCGGTGACCAGTAGGGTTGCAGCATCAGCCCCATCGACCCCGGCGGCACCTCGTTGACCAGCGCATCAAAGAGTTCTTCGGGCTCAATGCCCTGCGCCTTGGCTTGCTGCATCTCGCGCAAACCGAACTCATTCTTGAACCAGCTGACCATCCAGTAACCGCGATAAATCATCACCTCGCAGTTGAACTGATCCGGCACCGCCGACGGATACGGCGGAATCAACGGGACGATTTCCAGATAGCGTGAGCGCGTGCTGGTGATCGTCGCCGTGGTGCCATACGACAGGCATACCGTGCTCGCATCGACCACACCGGAACCGACCACTTCGCAGGCCTTGTCGGCACCGGCGGCAATCAGCGGCAGGCCTTCGGGAATGCCGGTATGGCGGCTGGCTTCAGCGGTGATGTAGCCGAGGGTTTCACCGGGTTTGTGCAGGCTCGGCAATTGTTCGGGACGCACCGCCAGCGCCTGCCATTTCCAGTCGGAGGGCGCCGCCCATTTCAGGCGTTTGAAATCGAATGGCAAGTAGCCGACGCAACAGCCCACCGAGTCGACAAACTGCCCGCACAAGCGATGAGTAAGAAACCCCGAGAGCAGCAAAAACTTGTCTGTCGCCGCCCAGATATCCGGCTGATGCCTGGCGATCCAGTTGGCCTCGGCCTGGGCGCGAAAATAATCCACGGTGGCTTGCGCACCGACCAGTTTGAACAACCAGCCCCACGGTCCCTTGATCCCGCCTTCGACTTCACTCTGACGCTGATCGAGCCACAGAATCGCCGGACGCAACGGTTTGCCCTCGGCATCGACATTGATCACCGTGCCGCGCTGAGTGGTCAGGGAAACACCGGCAATCTGCGCTCGATCAATCCCGGTTTGCGCCCACACCTGCTGGCAGGCCTCGCCCAGTTTCGCCCAGTAATATTCCGGATCCTGCTCGGCCCAACCCGGTTGCGTCGAGTAATAGGCCTGCAGTTCGACCTTGCCTTTGCCGAGCAGATTGCCCTGCAAATCGAAGAGCAGCGCACGCACGCTCTGGGTGCCGTTGTCGATGGCCAGCAGGTAACGGTTGTTTGGTGGGTTATCCATGGAGCTCTCTTCAAGGGGCATCAAGGCGTGGCATCCGGCAAACCATGATGGCGTTGCCACAACGCCCGATAACGCTGCAACTCTTGCTGCCATTGCTCATCGTCCCAGCCCAGTCGCGGCTGGCAGAGTTGGCGGATGGCGGCGAAATGCTCTTCACCGCCGCGCGCCAGCAAAAGGCCCAGACGCGTGCGGCGCAGCAGCAGGTCATCAAGGTGCAAGACCATTTCCGCATCACACGCGAAGGCCAGTTCCGCCCACAGAGTGTCAGTGCTGGCGACGCTGGCGTGACCCAACTCGGCGATCAGTTGCGCCAGCCTCGGCAGGTCGCGACCGTGGCGTCCGGCCAGACGTCGCCACTGCTGCGCGCTGAGCCCGGGAATCGCCGATGTCGGCACGGCAGTAAAAACCGCAGCAGCGTCATCAGCAAAAGGACGGTCGAGCATCGCCGCGCAGGCCCTGAGCACTTCGATGGCTTGCGGGCGAAACGTCGTCAGTTTGCCACCGGCCAGGGTGACGCAACCCGGTTCCTGCCACAGCACGTGCTCACGGGTTTCGTTCGACGGTTTGTCTTGATGATCGCCCGCCGCGCTGCCCACCACCGGACGCACGCCGGACCAGGTTGAAAGCACGTCGCTCGCGACCACTTCAGCGCCGGGAAATTGTTGGCTGCAAGCCGCCAGCAGATAGTCGAGTTCTTCCTGGCTGATGCTCGCGCTCTGATCCAGATCCCCGCGATGATCAAGATCCGTGGTGCCAACCACGGTCGCGCCTTCCCATGGAAAAACGAACACCGGTCGACGGTCACGTTCATGCAGAAAAGTGAACGCCTGCGCCACCGGCAAACGCCAGCCCGGCAGCAGCAAATGACTGCCGCGCAACGGGCGCAATTGACGTGCAGTTCCGGACGGTCGCAAGCGCTCAGCCCAGGTCCCCGTGGCTACAGCCAGCACGCCGCAACGCAATTGCAGCGACACGCCCGCTTCGCAGTCCTCGACCTGAACCCCGCACACCCGCCCGTTTTCACGCAGCAGGTGCTCGACGCGCAAACCGTTGAGCACCACCGCGCCATCGGCCCGAGCCTCACTCAACACGCGCATCACCAGCCGCGCATCATCGGTCAGCGCATCGACAAAACAGGTGCCGCCGAGCAGGTCGGTTTCCTTCACGCCCGGTGCCAGATAGCGCAGTTGTTGCGCGTCATGAAACTGATGGCTGCGACGCCCGGCCAGCGCGTCATACACCGAGAGCAAACCACCCAGCACTCGTGGCCCGGGAAAACCGCCGCGATAGTGCGGCATCAGGAAACTCATCGGCTCGACCAGCCCCGGCGCCTCGTCAAGCAAGCGCTGGCGTTCGCGCACCGAATCACGGGTCAGGCGCCACTGCCCTTTGGCGATGTAACGCAAACCGCCGTGGACCATTTTCGACGATCGACTGGAGGTGCCCCAGGCGAAATCGCGTTGCTCCAGCAGCAGGCAGCGCCAACCTCGGCGCGCCGCTTCACGCAGTATTCCGGCGCCGCTGATACCGCCGCCGATGACGATCAGATCCCACGTTTCATCTGCCAGCGTCGGCAAAATCTGCTGGCGCCACGCAGCGTTCCAATTCAGGCCCATGGCCGTCACTCCGGTAACAGCGTGCCGGGGTTGAGGCGCCCGGCCGGGTCGAAGTGTTTGCTCAGCGCCTGCAAGGTGTCGATGGCCAACTCGCCCTTTTCGCGAAGCAGGTACGGCGCGTGATCTTTGCCGACACCGTGTTGGTGGCTGATGGTGCCGTGGTTGTCGACAATGGTCTGGCTGGCCGCGTGTTTGAGCGCTTTCCAGCGCGCCAGTGTCGCGGGGTAATCCGCCGCCGGGCGAAACACGTAAGTGGTGTAGATGCTCGAACCTTCGCCGTAGACATGGGACAAGTGCGTGAAGACGTGCACCCGTTCACCTTCAGCGGCCAAGGCGTCGCGCAGACTGTTTTCGATGAGGTGCAGCAGGTTGTCGACATTGCTCCAGTCGGTGGCGGTTTCGAGGGTGTCGACCACGTAACCGGCGTTCCACAGGTTCTCGCGCAGATAAGGGAAGCGGAAGCGATTCTGCGCCCATTTCTTGCCGAGCAAGGTACCAGTGAACACACCGCCGAAGGCTTTCAGATGCTGGCGGGCCTGACTCAGGGACAGCGCGTTTTGCCGGCGATTGCCGGTGACGCCGAAGGTCAGCAGGCACTTGCCCTCGCCCGCCCCGCGCAGGCTCAGGTATTTTTCCAGCCAGGCGATTTGCTGCGGATGACCGGCCAGCGCCAATTGCGTTTCGGTTTCCACCGCGTTGGACAAACGCAGCATCGACAGCGGCACGCGTGCCTGAGCGAGTTGACGAATCGCTTGCAGTGCTTTGGCCCAGCTCGGCAGGAACACGCCGTAAAAACGTTCGTCGGCGGGCAGTGCGCTGACCCGCACTTTGACTTCGGAAATGATCCCGAAACGGCCTTCACAACCGAGCATCACTTCGCGCAGATCAGGCCCTGCCGCCGAGGCCGGGAAGGTTGGAATCAGCATCGGCCCGGCGAAGGTTTCCAGCGTCCCGCCGGCGAACAATTGTTCGATGCGCCCATAGCGCAAAGACTGCTGACCGCTGGAGCGACTGGCGACCCAACCGCCCAACGTCGACAGCTCCCACGATTGCGGGAAATGCCCCAGCGTGTAGCCACGGGCACGCAACTGACTTTCCACCTGTGGGCCACTGGCGCCGGGGCCGAATGTCGCCAACAGGCTCTGTTCATCGAGATCGATCAGACGATTCATCCGCGCCAGCGAAACGGTGACCACTGGTCGCGTGGAGTCCGGCGGATTGATGTGCCCGGCCACCGACGTGCCGCCGCCATAAGGGATCAGGCACAAATCCTGTTCATGAGCGAGCGCCAGCAATTGGCGAATATGTTCAGCGGTCTCGGGAAACGCCACCGCATCGGGATAATTGCCCAGCACACCTTCACGCAACGCCAGCCAGTCCGGCAGGCTCTGGCCCCGGGCGTGGAGCAAACGATCATGGGCATCGACGCTGTACAAGGTGTGCGCCTGCAACCGCGAGGCGGGCACGCGGGCCAACGCCGTGTCCAGCGTTGCGTCGGGCAGCGCTCGACCATCGCCCAGGCGTTGCGCGAGAAAACTCGCGCCCTGGGCCGGCAGTTCGACCACCGTGGTTGCATCTCCCCAGCCGTTCCAGCGTCGCATGCGTGTGTCCTTTTTCGGTTCTTATCAGCGATATTTCAGGCCCCCATACTAGTCGGCGGCCAAAAAGTGTCACGGTCGCATCCGGCCAGTTCATGTAGCCAATTGAGTCAAACGTCGCGCAAGCGTCAGCCATTTACTTTAGCCGTGGTTTCAAATTACCTTTCAGGCATTCATTCGCTCATGCAGGCTTTGATCAAGGGAATACGATCATGCAATCGCTCGGCTTCACGTCTGTTCCGCCGCTGCTTAAATATCTGCGCCATGCCGAGCAATTGGGCATGGCCATCGAGCCGGCGTTGGCGGCGGCCGGTTTGCAGGCGCAGCAGTTGAGCGACAACACCCTGCGCTTGCCGGGTGAGGCGCATGAAAAGCTCCTCGATTATTTCTGCGAACATTCGGGCGATCCGCTGTTTGGGCTGAACGCGGCGAATTTCGTCCTGCCCAACTCGTGGAGCGTGCTCGGCTACATCACCATGAACTGCGCGACCCTTGGCGATGCCATGAGCCGGATCATGCCGTTCGAGAAACTGGTCGGTGACATGGGCGTGAGTCGCGCCGAGGTGCTGGACGGGCATGTGCATCTGATCTGGACGTGCCGTTATCAGCGCCCTCGGATTCGTCGGCATCTGGTGGAAAACGTGCTCGGTTCCTGGCTGCACTATGCGCGCTGGATTGCCGATACGCAGCTGTCGCCGGCCGCCGTGTGGCTGGAGCATGCCCGCCCGGACGAGGTGACGCTGGCGCACTATGAGCAGTTCTTCGATTGCCCGGTGCTGTTCGATCAGCCTTATTCGGCGCTGATTGTGCCGTTGGCGTACTTGCAGATGCCGTTGCGTCAGGCCGATGCGCAATTGCTGCGCACGCTGGAAGAACATGCGATGGGTTTGATGGCGACGCTGGAGGATGCCTCGCTTGCACAGCAGGTGAAAAATATCCTGCGTCAGTTGCTCAAGGAAGGCTTGCCGCGCAAGGAGCAAGTGGCCGAACAGCTTGCGGTGTCGGTGCGCACGTTGCAGCGGCAGTTGCATCAGGCGGGGACGTCGTATCAGCAGATTCTCGATGACTTGCGCCAGGAGTTGGCTGAGCATTATCTGTTGAACAGCACGTTGCCGATTCAGGACATTGCGCAGTATCTGGGGTTTACCGAACCGAGGTCGTTTCATCGCACGTTCAAGAGCCGGCGGGGGATGCCGCCGGGGGAGTTTCGGCAGATGCATCGGGGGTGACTGGATTGGCCTCATCGCGAGCAGGCTCACTCCTACAATTGATCTTCAGTGAACGCAGATTCTGTGTCCGGCACAATTCCCTGTAGGAGTGAGCCTGCTCGCGATGGCGTCAGTTTCATCGCACGTTCAAGAGCCGGCGGGGGATGCCGTCCGGGGAGTTTCGGCAGATGCATCGGGGGTGACTGGATTGGCCCCATCGCGAGCAGGCTCACTCCTACAGTTGATCTTCAGTGAACGCAGATTCTGTGTCCGGCACAATCCCCTGTAGGAGTGAGCCTGCTCGCGATGGCGTCAGTTTCATCGCACGTTCAAGAGCCGGCGGGGGATGCCGTCCGGGGAGTTTCGGCAGATGCATCGGGGGTGACTGGATTGGCCCCATCGCGAGCAGGCTCACTCCTACAATTGATCTTCAGTGAACGCAGATTCTGTGTCCGGCACAATCCTCTGTAGGAGTGAGCCTGCTCGCGATGGCGTCAGTTTCATCGCACGTTCAAGAGCCGGCGGGGGATGCCGTCCGGGGAGTTTCGGCAGATGCATCGGGGGTGACTGGATTGGCCCCATCGCGAGCAGGCTCACTCCTACAGTTGATCTTCAGTGAACGCAGATTCTGTGTCCGGCACAATCCCCTGTAGGAGTGAGCCTGCTCGCGATGACGTCAGTTTCATCGCACGTTCAAGAGCCGGCGGGGGATGCCGCCCGGGGAGTTTCGGCAGATGCATCGGGGGTGACTGGATTGGCCCCATCGCGAGCAGGCTCACTCCTACAGTTGATCTTCAGTGAACACAGATTCTGTGTCCGGCACAATTCCCTGTAGGAGTGAGCCTGCTCGCGATGGCGTCAGTTTCATCGCACGTTCAAGAGCCGGCGGGGGATGCCGTCCGGGGAGTTTCGGCAGATGCATCGGGGGTGACTGGATTGGCCCCATCGCGAGCAGGCTCACTCCTACAGTTGATCTTCAGTGAACGCAGATTCTGTGTCCGGCACAATCCCCTGTAGGAGTGAGCCTGCTCGCGATGGCGTCAGTTTCATCGCACGTTCAAGAGCCGGCGGGGGATGCCGTCCGGGGAGTTTCGGCAGATGCATCGGGGGTGACTGGATTGGCCTCATCGCGAGCAGGCTCACTCCTACAATTGATCTTCAGTGAACGCAGATTCTGTGTCCGGCACAATTCCCTGTAGGAGTGAGCCTGCTCGCGATGGCGTCAGTTTCATCGCACGTTCAAGAGCCGGCGGGGGATGCCGTCCGGGGAGTTTCGGCAGATGCATCGGGGGTGACTGGATTGGCCTCATCGCGAGCAGGCTCACTCCTACAGTTGATCTTCAGTGAACGCAGATTCTGTGTCCGGCACAATCCTCTGTAGGAGTGAGCCTGCTCGCGATGGCGTCAGTTTCATCGCACGTTCAAGAGCCGGCGGGGGATGCCGTCCGGGGAGTTTCGGCAGATGCATCGGGGGTGACTGGATTGGCCTCATCGCGAGCAGGCTCACTCCTACAATTGATCTTCAGTGAACGCAGATTCTGTGTCCGGCACAATTCCCTGTAGGAGTGAGCCTGCTCGCGATGGCGTCAGTTTCATCGCACGTTCAAGAGCCGGCGGGGGATGCCGCCGGGGGAGTTTCGGCAGATGCATCGGGGGTGACTGGATTGGCCCCATCGCGAGCAGGCTCACTCCTACAGTTGATCTTCAGTGAACGCAGATTCTGTGTCCGGCACAATCCTCTGTAGGAGTGAGCCTGCTCGCGATGGCGTCAGTTTCATCGCACGTTCAAGAGCCGGCGGGGGATGCCGTCCGGGGAGTTTCGGCAGATGCATCGGGGGTGACTGGATTGGCCCCATCGCGAGCAGGCTCACTCCTACAATTGATCTTCAGTGAACGCAGATTCTGTGTCCGGCACAATCCTCTGTAGGAGTGAGCCTGCTCGCGATGGCGTCAGTTTCATCGCACGTTCAAGAGCCGGCGGGGGATGCCGTCCGGGGAGTTTCGGCAGATGCATCGGGGGTGACTGGATTGGCCTCATCGCGAGCAGGCTCACTCCTACAATTGATCTTCAGTGAACGCAGATTCTGTGTCCGGCACAATCCTCTGTAGGAGTGAGCCTGCTCGCGATGGCGTCAGTCGCCGCACCTAAATCCGACAGGCAAATCCTCAAACTCTGTAGCGCAATAAACCTCTTACACCGCAGCTGTTTAAAGACACTCAGTGTTACGCGCAAGAGCCTACAAATCCTTGCGCCGCTGCCTACGGCTAAGCCAGAATCCGCCGGCTTGTGCGCCCAGAGCTTGCTGCGTAACTTGATTCGGGTCACTGATTCCCAGTGATCGGGTTTAGTAGCCCGGATTAGTTGACTTACGGTTGCACAAGAATCATCCAGTCGGGCTTTCGCTTGCACTTGATGGTAGCTGTGCGCATGGCATCTTCGGGTGCGCCGGATCTTGAGTCTTCTGCCGGTCTACTAACTTGCGCACAGCTGCCACCCCTCTCGTTTAGTAGCGAGATGGCTGCGGCTCTTCTGGAGAAAGACTCAATGTTCAAAGTAACGCCAAACCCACCGGTCACCGACCCGGGCTCCCCCTACGAATCCCCCGACTCAAAGAAATTCCACGACGCCGCCGAGCGCGCCCTCGACCACTACCTCCGCCCGCCCACCGCCGAGATCATGGCCGCGCCCTACAAACCCAACAAGCTGTACATGACCGACCCCGAAGCCGATACCGAGTCGCTGCTGGTGGATGCCAGTGAAACCCTCGGCTCGGCCATTGTCATGCTGCATAACCACGTAGCGCTGGTCGAAGGCACGCACCGCAAAACCCTGCAAGGCATTGCTCAGGTGGTGATGCTAGCGGAGTTGGCGGTCAATCGCGTGCTTGATCGGTTAGTGCCGACCGAGTAACGAAAAAGCCCACTGTCAGACCGTAAGGGTTTGGCAGCGGGCTTTTCTATGCGGCTTGAAACTGTTTCAAACACTGATCGCGTTGGTAAACACCAGCCGATTGCCAAACGGATCAGCAATCGTCATGTCCTGACTCCCCCACGGCATCGCCTGAATCTGTGGGTGCGAGAACTTGTATTCCTTCGCCACCAATTGCTGCTGGAACGCCTCCAGCTCATCGGTCTCGATGCGCAGCGCCGAACCCGGCGTCGCATCGCCATGATGCTCGGACAGGTGCAGCACACATTCGCCGCGAGACACCTGCAGATACAACGGGAAGTTCGCTTCGAAACGATGCTGCCAGTCGATCTTGAAGCCGAGGAAGTCGACGTAGAATTCTACGGCTTTGGCTTCATCGAAGATCCGCAGGATCGGGGTGGTTTTGCCGAAGCTCATGGGGTGCTCCCTGACTGGTTGGCCCGACAGTGTAGCTGGGCTGGATGTCAGCACTTCGGCTTGGTGCGGACTTTCTTTAATTGCAATATGCCACCATGAGACACAGGTCAAAAGATCGCAGCCTTCGGCAGCTCCTACAGGGGTTTTGCGATTAGTTGAAACCTTTGCGTAGATCTCCTTCGCGCGCGAGGAATCGTCCTTTTCTTTGGCCGTTTGCCTGGCCGTCGCGGTAACTCAAAACGCCGTTGATCCACACGCCATCAATGCCCTGCGCCGCTCGTTGCGGGTCATTGAAATCCGCCACATCGCGCACGGTCAGTGGATCGAACAACACAAGGTCCGCCCAATAACCTTGACGAATCTCGCCCCTTTCCTTCAAGCCAAATCGCGCCGCCGACAGACCGGTCATCTTGTGTACAGCGGTGTGCAGCGGAAACAGCCCGACATCACGACTGAAATGCCCGAGCACCCGTGGGAAGGCGCCCCACAGGCGCGGATGCGGGAACGGGTCTTCCGGCAGTCCGTCGGAGCCAACCATCGATAGTGGATGCGCGAGGATTCTTCGTACATCGGCCTCGTCCATGCCGTAGTACACCGCGCCCGCCGGTTGTAGGCGTTTAGCGGCGTCGAGCAACGGCACGTTCCATTCGGCAGCGATGTCGATCAAATCGCGGCCGCTGACTTCCGGGTGCGGCGTCGACCAGGTGATGGTAATGCGATGGGCATCGGTGACTTGCTTCAGATCAAGTGTCGAAGAACTCGCCGCGTACGGATAGCAATCGCAACCGACCGGGTGGGTTTTGGCGGCTTCTTCCAGCGACGCGAGCAACTGCGGACTTCGCCCCCAGTTACCAACACCAGCACATTTGAGGTGGGAAATGATCACCGGCGATTTCGCGTGTCGCCCGATCTGAAACGCCTCATCCATCGCCTCCAGCACCGGGGCGAATTCGCTGCGCAAATGGGTCGTGTACACCGCACCAAACGCCGTGAGTTCTTCGGTCAGTTGCATGACTTCATCGGTGGAGGCGTTGAAGGCGCTGGCGTAGGCCAGACCTGTGGATAAACCCAAGGCGCCGTGTTCCAGGCTCTCGCGCAACTGCTCGCGCATCGCGGCGATTTCTTCCGGCGTCGCGGTGCGGAACATGTCGTCGAGGTGATTGCTGCGCAGCGCCGTGTGGCCGACCAGCGCCGCCACATTCAACGTGGTGTTGGCCGCTTCGACCGCCGCACGGTAATCGCTGAAGCGCGGATAAACGAAGGCTGCCGCTGTGCCGAGCAGGTTCATCGGGTCCGGTGGATTGCCTTTCAGACTGACCGGTGAGGCGCTGATCCCGCAGTTGCCGACGATCACCGTGGTCACGCCTTGGCTGAGTTTCGGCAGCATTTCGGGCTGGCGGATGACCACGGTGTCGTCGTGGGTGTGCACGTCGATGAAACCCGGCGCCAGCACGCGGCCGGCGGCGTCTATTTCCTCGCTGGCAGTGGCATCGTGCAAGTCACCAATGCGCTCGATGCGGCCATCAAGAATCGCCACGTCGGCGTGGTAACCGAGTGTGTTGCTGCCGTCGATGATCAGGGCATTGCGAATCAGCGTGTCGTACTGCATGTCAGTCTCCCAGCGGCAGGTGATCGTCGCCGCCACGGTATTCGTCGAGGGCGAGTTTGATCCGCCGCAGACGTTCTTGATTGTCTTCAGGATTGGCCAGCGCCAGCTCGGTGGCGAGCACGTCGATGGCGAGCAGCATGCCGTAGCGCGCCGCCGTCGGTTTGTAGATGAACGAGGTTTCCGCGCCTTGCAGCGGCAGGACGATGTCGGCCAGTTCGGCCAGCGGTGAGTCGCCGCGGGTGATGGCGAGGATGCGCGCACCGTAGTTGCGCGCCAGTTCGACGGTCTCCAGCAATTCCGGGGTGATGCCGGTCAGCGAGCAGACGATGAGCACTTGCTCGGCGTTCAGGCTGGCGGCGGTGACTCGCATCATCACCGCGTCATGACACACCGCAATCGGGTAGCCGAGGCGCACCAGGCGTACCTGCAATTCGTCACTGCACAGCGTCGAGCAACCGCCCACGCCGAACGCATGAATCATCCGCGCCTGACCGAGCAGTTTTACCGCGTCGGCAAAGCGCGATTCGTCGAACCCGGCCAAGTGCTGACGCAGCGTAGTTTCAATATCGCCGACGATCTGCCCGTAGAACGCCGACTGTTCAGGTGTGCCCGCCGGGTCGAGAAACCGGCTGCCGACGCCGCTGGCCTGAGCCAGTTGCAGGCGCAGATCACGCAGGTCACGGCAGCCGACGCTGCGGGCAAACCGCGACAGCGTGGCGGTGCTGACCTCGGCGCGTTGCGCCAGATCTTCGAGGCTGGCGCTCGCGGCAAAACCGACGTCGTCGAGCATCAGCCGGGCGATGCGGCCCTCGCCGGCGCTGAAGGAATCCTGACGGGCGCGGATCTGGTAGAGGATGTCCATGGCGGATGGCTCCGGTTACAGCAGGTAAGAAAGGCCGACGGTCAGACCGAAAGCGACCAGCGAGATCAATGTCTCAAGCACGGTCCAGGTCTTGAACGTCTGCGCGACCGTCATGTTGAAGTATTCCTTGATCAACCAGAAGCCGCCGTCGTTGACGTGGGAAAAGATAACCGAGCCAGCGCCGGTCGCCAGCACCAACAGCTCAGGGTGTGGATATCCCAGACCAATGGCCACCGGCGCGACCACGCCGGACGCGGTGGTCATGGCCACGGTGGCGGAACCGGTGGCGACGCGCATCAACGCCGCGAACAACCAGCCCATGATCAGCGGCGACAGGTGAAATTCGTGGGCGAGACCGACGATCTGATCAGTCACCCCAGCGTCTACCAGAATCCGATTCAAGCCACCGCCAGCGCCCACCAGCAGTGTAATACTGGCGGTTGGTGCCAGGCATTCGTTGGTGAATTTGAGGATCGATTCGCGGTTGAAACCTTGAGCGATACCCAGCGTCCAGAAACTCAGCAATGTCGCCAACAGCAACGCAATCACCGAGTTGCCGATGAACAACAGGAACTGATTGAAGCCACTGCCCGGCGTGGAAATCAGGTTGGCCCAACCACCGATCAGCATCAACACCACCGGCAGCAGAATGGTCGCCATGGTGATGCCGAAACCCGGCAGTTTGTCGCGCGGTTCGCGGTCGAGGAATTGCTTTTCCAGCGGGTTATCCGCCGGCAACTGAATGCGCGGCACGATGAATTTGGCGTACAGCGGGCCGGCGATGATCGCGGTCGGAATGCCGATGGCAATCGCATACAACAGGGTCTGCCCGACCGACGCCTGATACGCCTGCACCGCGAGCATCGCCGCCGGGTGCGGTGGCACCAGCGCATGCACCACCGACAGGCCGGCGACCATTGGCAGGCCGACCATCAGAATCGACACACCGACGCGCCGCGCCACGGTGAAGGCAATCGGCACCAGCAACACAAAACCGACTTCGAAGAACAATGGCAGGCCGACCAGAAACGCAATGCAGACCATCGCCCAATGGGCGTTTTTCTCGCCGAATTTGTCGATCAAGGTGCGCGCCATCTGCTCGGCGCCGCCGGACTCGGCCATCATCTTGCCGAGCATCGTCCCCAGCGCCACCACCAGCGCAATATGCCCCAGCGTCTTGCCCACCCC
Source organism: Pseudomonas sp. TH06 (assembly GCF_016651305.1). Taxonomy (GTDB): domain Bacteria; phylum Pseudomonadota; class Gammaproteobacteria; order Pseudomonadales; family Pseudomonadaceae; genus Aquipseudomonas. Next base: position 596,699 of record NZ_JAEKEC010000001.1, read on the forward strand.
AGCCTCATACGCGCCCACCACACCGGACGGTGGCATCCCGGCCACCAGTGCCAGGCCAATGGAAATCAGGGTGATGACAATGAACGGATTGAGCCGGTAACGGGCGATCAACACGATCAGCGCGATGATGGCGACGGCGGCGTAGACCAGCAGCCAATAGCCGAAGGAAGGCGTCATGCGGTACTCCTCGAAAGGGTCACGTTCGAATGGGTTGTGAAACTCATAAATCATTTCGAGATCGAGATTTCAAACCGCATGAAAGTAATTTTCGTGGAGAGGTAAGGCGTGTCGCTAATGGATATGTCGTGTCGCGATTAATGAAAATCGAGGGGCGGGATTTACATGCGTTCGCGTTCAACACAAAACCCTTGTAGGAGCGAGCCTGCTCGCGATTGCGCCGTATCAGTCAACATCATCATGGCTGAATGACCGCTATCACGAGCAGGCTCGCTCCTACAGTTTTGATCGCAGTCGTTCACCGAATCCCTGAAGCCATTGAACGCAAACTCAAAGTCAAAAACAGCAAGTTCCTGCACCTTTCCCTGGCCAGGTAACCTCGCCGTTCAAGTCCACAAGGCTTGCCGTACCCAATACTCCATCGGTTCGTAGTTGCCATTCAAACCCTGGTGAATCGCAGTAAAATAAGCTTCTTTGTTTCGTTCCCAACTGCTGTAGTCGAGCGCAACGTAGCCCGCTTGCACGGCCATGACATCCGCCAATAATCGCGACAACCGTTCATTACCTTCACGGAACGGATGAATCAGGATGAACTCCACGTGCGTAACCGCGATGGCGTGAATCAGGTTTTCGTCCAGATCAGGCCTGCATGGCGTGTATTTCGCCAGGCAGCTCTTTTCGAACGCATCCAGCAGTCGAGGAATCTGCGGTGCCGCCGCAAAGAAGAATCCATCCTTGCCAAGGTTCACCGCACGAACATCACCCGCCCATGGATAGATATTCCCCAGCCATTGCCGATGCCAGTCCTGCAAATCCTCAACAGTGATTGACCGATCCGGCAAATCCTCGATAAGCACGGACTGGTAGAGTTTTTCCAAAAGCACCAGTTCTGCGTCTTCCATTTCCTCAGGATCGCAGAGGCCCAATTTGTTGCTCAGTACTTGCTCATTCGAGCCGGGCTGAAAGCGGCTCTGTGCGCCCTCTGCGTCATATCGGTTAGTCATCCTTGCACCTTTGAACCGGCATAGTTGCGAGCACCATAAGACCGGTCTGACACGAGAGCAAAGCCTGAAATACAAACGGCCGCCCAAGGGCAGCCGTTTAGAGTGGTGATCGTCAGGCCCTACAGGGCTTAAACACCCATCACACCATTTCGTTACGAATCCATTCAACCACCGACGTACGCTTCGGCGCCCAGCCCAGCAGTTCGCGGGCGTGTTTGCCGCGTACACGGCTGTTGGAGCCGAGGCCGTAGTTGGCCATTTCGTAGCCCCACTCGGCTTCGGCGTCTTTCAGTGGCCAGTCTTGCGGCTCACCGAGGTTCAGTGCCTGCGCCATGGCGGTGGTCATGTCGATGAACGACGCTTCGCAGCTTTCGACGAAGTAGAACGTGCCCGGTACGTTTTTGGTCAGCGCCAGCAGATACAGGGCGACGACGTCTTCGATGTGCACGTTGGACCAGATGTTCTGACCCGTGCCGACGTGGCGTACCACGCCGCTTTTACGTGCCTGTTTGAGCAGACGTGGCAACTGCACGCTGTCGCGATTGACGCCCAGGCTGTGCCCGTAAATGAGCGTGTTGCAGATCACTGCCGAGTTCACGCCATCCTTCGCGGCGGCGAGGATCAGGTTGTCGATGGCCACGCGGGCAGCCTTGTCGACGGTCGGTTCCGGCAGGTTGTCTTCGAAGTAGATGACGTCGCTGGATTTACCGCCCGATGCATCGCCGACGATGCTCGAACCGCTGGTATGCAGGAACACTTTGTTGGAGCCGCGCAAAGCGTCGAGCAACGCTTCAACCGCGCCGCGATGGTCGCTGCTGGCGGCGTTGATCACGGCGTCGGCGGCGCGGGCCTGTTCGGCGAGTAACGCTTTGTCATCAAGGGTGCCGATCACCGCGGTGATGCCCAGTGCTTTCAGCTCATCTGCCTGTTCGGCGCTGCGCACCAGACCGGTGACTTTATGCCCGGCCTGGACCAGACCGGTGGCAATCGAGCCGCCGATAAAACCGGCAGCGCCGGTGACGAATACGTTCATGGAGAAACTCCCTGCGTGAATAAGTGATGGGGCGAGTATCGACCGATGCCCCTCAGGGAAACACCCGCCCTCGGCCAATTCACTCTTGCGTATAGGTCACGAATCAGCCCTTGAAGTCTGCGCTGGCGTAAACGGCGAGTTTGCTCTGGATGAAGTCGAGGAAGCACTGAATGCGCAGCGCCAGTTGCGAGTTACGGTAGTACACCGCGTTGATCGGCTGGCGATACCCGCTGTTGAATTCACCCAGCAACACCTTCAAACGCCCGGTGCGGATGTCATCGATGGTCATGAAGTGCGACAGGCAGGCGATGCCCTGACCTTCAAGCGCCAGGTGGCGCACGGTCTCGCCGCTGGAGGCGCTGATGGCCGGATTGATCGGCCAGCGGTCACCGTGCACGTAGCGCAATGGCCACTGGTTGAGGCCTTCGTTCTGGGTGAAGCCGAGCAAGGTGTGCTCGCTCAAGTCGGCCACTTGCAACGGCGCACCGTGTTTCTGCAGATACGCGGGGCTGGCGACGATCAGCAGCGGACTGCTACCGAGTGAACGGGCGTGCAGCGTCGAATCGGCGAGGGTGCCGATGCGGATGGCGATGTCAGTGCTTTGTTCCAGCAGGTCAATGATCAGGTCATTGCTGTTGAGTTCGAGCTGGATATCCGGGTAGAGCCGGCGGAACTCGTCGATGTAAGGGACGACGGCGTGGAGCATGAACGGCGAGGCGGCGTTGATCCGCAGACGTCCGGACGGGGTTTGCTGGCGGGAGGACAGGCGTTCTTCGAGTTGGTCCATCTGGTCGAGAATCAGCTTGGCCTGCTCGAAGAAATACTTGCCCTCCTCGGTCAGGTCCATGCGCCGCGTGGTGCGGTTGATCAACGTGGTGTCGAGCTTGGCTTCCAGCCGCGACAGCGTGCGGCTGACCGCCGAAGGGGTCTGCCCGACCTGCTCGGCGGCGGCGGAGATTGAACCGCATTCGATCACGCAGACGAAAATCTGCAACTCATCGGATCTGGCTTTCACGGGTGTCCCTTAATTGATCGTCGGCACAAATCCATTGTGGAGAGAGAACACCTTTGTGGCGAGGGGATTTATCCCCGATGGACTGCGCAGCAGGCCCCTTTTTTTTCAGGATCAAGAGCGGGGCCGCTGCGCGACCCATCGGGGATAAATCCCCTCGCCACAGATAAATCCCCTCGCCAAAGGTAATCATTTCAGGCGTTGAGAGCGAACACCTCTTTCAGATGCTGTTCATACCGCGCCACATCGTTCTCGATGTTCGGGCTCTTCATCACGTCCACACAGAGGAATGTCGGCAAAGCAGTCATGCCCAAAAATTCGTTGGCCTTGTGAAACGGAAAATACACCGCGTCCACGCCTTTGGCTTCGAAGAAATCAGTCGGGTCGTCAAACGCTTGCTGCGGTGCGTTCCAGGTCAGCGACAGCATGTATTGCTTGCCCTGAATCAGCCCGCCGCTGCCGTACTTCTGCGAGGAATCAGAACGGGTACGGCCATCGCTGGCGTAGAGGCTGCCATGGCCTTCGGTGAAGACTTCGTCGAGGTACTTTTTCACCGTCCACGGCGCGCCCATCCACCAGCCCGGCATTTGATAAATGATCACGTCGGCCCAGAGGAATTTCGCTACTTCCTCTGCAACGTCATAACCCTCGTCGATGAACGTGGTTTTCACGTCGACACCGCCGCGATCCAGCACGCTCAGTGCCGCTTCGTGCAGGGTGGTGTTGTAGCGACCGTCGGAGTGGGCGAATTTTTTACCGCCGTTGAGCAACAAAACTTTTTTCATGACAAAGCCTCGGCGCAGCCATCGGGCTGGGTGGAGAAGGGAAAATGGAATGGCGGCAGATTAACGATCCGCCTCGCGCGGAATAAGCCGTGGCTGCGCAAAATACATTTGAACAAAACGCACGAATCGAGTGCAGATTGTTGCCGTAGGATTGGCCGCCATCTGAACTTGAGGAGTTTTATCGATGAGTGAGCGCCACGGTTTCATCCTGCACGCCAAGACACGCCCGGAAAAAGCCGAGGCTTTCGAGGCGCTGTTTCGCGCCTATGTCGAACCGAGCCGCGCCGAGCCGGGTTGCATCGAGTACCACATGCTGCGCGACCAGGAGGATCCGTCGCTGTTCATCTTCTACGAGATCTGGGAAAGCCAGGCGCATCTGGACGTGCACTCGAACCTGCCGCACATGAAGCAGTTCTTCGAGCAGCGCATGGAATATCTGGAGCGCGATTTTGATATTCGCCGGATCGACATGCTCAGCGAGTCCTCGGCTAACCGCTGATCAGCAGGTGGGCGCCGAGCGCGCCCATTCCGATGAAGAACACGCGCTTGAACAGCATCGCGCTAATGCGTTGACGCAGCCATTGGCCGAGCAACATGCCGAGCACTGCCGGGATCAGCGCCAGCAGCGAGGCGCTCAATTCGCTGCCCCCGAGCGCACCGCGCCAGAGCAAGCCGCCGGCCAGTGCCAGCGTCGAAACAGTGAAGGACAGGCCCAGCGCCTGCACCAGTTCATCACGGTTCAAGCCCAGCGCTTGCAGATACGGCACCGCTGGAATCACGAAGACGCCGGTGGCAGAAGTGATGAGGCCGGTGATCACGCCACAGACCGGGCCGAGCCAGGATTCATGGCGAGGTTTAACGTGCAGCGTCGGCAGGAATAACCCGCTCAACGCATACAGCAACAGCGCCGCGCCCAACCCGCGCACGACCCAATGCCCGCCCTCCATGCCAATCCACACAGTGCCGATACCGGTGCCGAGGAAGATCAACAACAGCATGGGCCACAGGCGCTGGATCAGTTGTTTCAAATGCCCGCCGAATGCCAGTTGCCAGACATTGGTCAACGTTGCCGGAATGATCAGCAGCGCCGATGCCTGCGACGGCGCCATAGCCAGACCGAGCAGGCCCATGGCGACCGTGGGCAGGCCGAGACCAATGACGCCTTTGACCAGCCCGGCCATGACGAAGGTAGCGATGACCAGCACTGACAAGGCCAAGCCGAGGTTTTGGTAGTAATCTGCGAGTGTGTTCATGGCGCTACTGTGCGCTTGAGGGGGCGGGTTGAAAATCCGCCATATACTGAGGCTGCCTCTTCCAATACAAGAGGCTGATATTTTCTTTGAGACTTCAGGCGCCATCGCGAGCAGGCTCACTCCTACAGGTTTGTGCTCGCCACAGATCCAATGTAGGAGCGAGCCTGCTCGCGAAGAGGCCGGCCCAGACACCACAAAAACCAGAGGCTGTCCCCATGCACTTCGACCTCACTGACCTGCGCCTCTACCTGCACATTCTCGACACCGGCAACATCACCGCCGGCGCCGCCCGCAGCCATCTGTCACTTGCCGCCGCCAGCGCCAGAATCCGCGCCATGGAAGCCTCGCTCGGCATCGACTTCCTCGAACGCGGTCGCCGTGGCGTCACCCCGACACCGGCCGGCAAAGCCCTGGCGCAGCACGCGCGCATCCTTCTGCAACAAGCCGAACGCATGGAGCAGGATCTGGCCGACTACGCCAAGGGCGTCAAAGGTCAGGTTCGCTTGCTGTGCAACACCACTGCGATCACCGAATACCTGCCGGAAGTGCTCGCGGACTTTTTGCGCAGCCACCCCAATCTCGACATTGATCTGCAGGAGCTGCCCAGCGCACGCATCACCCACGCCTTGCGCCAGGGTGCGGCGGATCTGGGGATTGTGTCTGACGCGGTCGACACCAGCGACTTACAGACTCAGGCGTTCCGCGACGATCCACTGGTGCTGATTCTGCCGCTGGACCACCCATTGTCTGACGCCGCCGACGTCAGTTTCAGTGACGCCTTGCGCCACGACTTTGTAGGACTGAGTGCCGACAGCGCCTTGGCGATCTATCTCGAAGAACAGGCCCTGCACAGCGGCTCGCGAATGCAGGTGCGCATCCGTGCGGATGGCTTCGACGGTGTGATGCGCATGGTCGGCCGTGGCGCGGGGCTCGCCATTGTGCCGCTGGCCGCTGTCGAACGCGGGCCGTCTCGCGCCTTCAAAAACGTCGCCCTTGAGGAGCCTTGGGCGCGCCGTACCTTGATGCTCTGCGCCAGAGATTTCAGCGCATTGCCGGGGTACGCCAAAGCCTTGTTGCACGCCTTGACTCTCCCCTAAGGGGCAGACTTCATCCTTGGTTTTTTCCAGCAAGGACAGTGACGATGGGCAAACGCATTCTGCTGATTCTGGGCCATCCTTCGGCGACAAGCCTGTGCGCCGCGCTCGCTGATCGCTATGCACAATCAGCGCTTGCGGCCGGGCATGAGGTGCGTCAGTTAAGGCTCGGCGAGATGGATTTCGACCCGGTGCTACGCGAGGGTTATCAACAGATCCAGGCGCTGGAAAATGACCTGAGCGCGGCACAATCCGACATCCTTTGGGCTGAACATCTGACACTGGTTTACCCGATCTGGTGGGGCGGCATTCCGGCGCTGCTCAAAGCTTTTTTTGATCGGGTGCTGCTCAAGCTGCGCAACGCTCCGGCACCACCATCAAAAGCATCCGTCACTATGAGTCGATCGGCCTGCTGCCCAAACCCCGGCGTCAGGGCAACTATCGCCTCTACGATCAACAAAGTGTCGAACTGCTGATCTTGATCAAATGCGCCAAAGAGATGGGTTTTCGCCTCAAGGAGTTGCAGGCGATTTTCGCAGATCATCACGGCGATTCGATGCCTTGGGCGCTGGCGCAGCAGGCCATCGAAGCGAAGAAACGTGAAATCAACAACAGCATGGCCGAGCTCATACGGCAATACGCGCAACTGGAAGGGTTCGAAGCAAGCCTGGAACACGCCCGGGTCACTTGCCCGCTGGAGAACCTGTAAGCGCTTTGCGCGTTTCTGAGCACTTCGATGTCGAGCACAGACAACTGAGCAGCGCCCGGGCGCTATAGGGTGCGAGTTCATTCCTAAAGTCCACTGCCCGGAGTCTCCATGACCGCGACCGCCCCTATCACCGTTCTGCGCGACACCCATCCGCTGCCGGTACTCGACGCCTGCAAATGGGAAAAACTCGAAGGTGACCCGCACACCGTCAACCTCAACGCCTACACCAGCGAAGACGGCAGCAAGATCATGGGCACCTGGATCTGCACCCCGGGCAAGTGGCGCGTGGAATATGTGAAGTGGGAGTACTGCCATTTCCAGGAAGGCTACTGCGTGATCACCCCGGATGGCATGGCGCCGATCCACCTGCGGGCCGGCGATATTTTCGTGGTTGAACCGGGAATGAAAGGCACGTGGGAAGTGGTCGAGACCGTGCGCAAATATTTCGTGTTTGCCTGATACAAAAAAGCCGGGAAAACACCCGACGTGATTTCCCGGCAACACCTACTGCAATTTTGTTCAGCACACCCCACAGATATCTGTGGAAATAGAGAACCTGTGGCGAGGGGATTTATCCCCGATGGGGCGCGAAGCGGCCCCCTTCATATTGCCAGTCAAAACGCGGGCTCAGGGCTTACGACTGCTGCGCAGCCGATCGGGGATAAATCCCCTCACCACAAAATCCCACTTGCCACAAAAGTATTGCTGACCCAAGTTACTGCGGCTTGCGATAGCTGTTGATGATCGCCGAGAAGTCTTTCCCGCCTTCACCACGCTGACTCATCGCCTGATACAACTGCTGCGCCACCGCGCCGAGTACCACGGGCTGATGCGCCTGACGTGCCGCTTCCGTTGCCAGGCCCAGATCCTTGAGCATCAGTTCCGCACCAAAGCCGCCGGTATAGCCGCGTGAGGCTGGCGCCGTTTCGACGATGCCCGGCCACGGGTTGTACATTTCCGAACTCCAGCAACGCCCGGTCGAGCTGTTGATGATGCCGGCCAGCACCGAAGTGTCGATGCCCAGCGCATCACCCAGCGCCATCGCTTCACTGACACCGACCATCGAAATCGCCAGCAGCAGGTTGTTGCAGATCTTGGCGATCTGCCCGGTGCCGACTTCACCGCAATGGACAATGTTGCGGCCCATCTGCGCCAGCACCGGTTGCAGGGTGGCGAACAACTCTGGCGTGGCGCCGACCATGAAGGTCAGCGTGCCAGCCGTCGCGCCACCGGTGCCGCCGGAGACTGGCGCATCGGCCATGGCCACGCCCTGCTTGGCTGCTGCAACTGCGACATCGCGAGCCGTCTGCGGATCGATGGTGCTGCAATCCACTGCCGGCACGCCTTTGCCGATGCCGGCCAGGACGCCGTCTTCACCGAGCCAGACGCTGCGTACATGCACGGCGGCCGGGAGCATGGTGATCACCAGTTCGGCGTCCTCGGCAGCTTCGCGCGCCGACGAACGAATGGTGCCGCCCAGTTGCTCCAGTTCCGCCAGCACGGTTTTGTTCAGGTCGACCAGATTCAGCGAATGGCCAGCCTTGATCAGGTTGCGCGCCATTGGCGCGCCCATGTTGCCCAGACCGATAAATGCGATTTTCATGGTCGATTCCTCAGCGCAGGTTGATGGTGGTGTTCACGCCGTCGTTGACGCTGTTGTCATCGAACCAGCGCGCCGTGACCGTTTTGGTCTGGGTATAGAACTGCACCACTTGCTTGCCGTACGGACCGAGGTCGCCGAGTTTCGAACCACGGGAACCGGTGAAGCTGAAGAACGGCACCGGCACTGGAATCGGGATGTTGATGCCGACCTGGCCAACGTCGATTTCAGTCTGGAATTTACGCGCCGCTGCGCCGCTCTGGGTGAACAGGCCAGTGCCGTTGCCGAACGGGTTGGCGTTGACCAGCGCAATGGCCTGATCAAGGGTGTCGACTTCCAGCACTACCAGCACCGGGCCGAAGATTTCCTGGGTGTAGATCTGCATGTCAGTGGTCACGCCCGAGAACAGGGTCGGGCCGACGAAGTTGCCTTGTTCGTAGCCCGGCACCTTGATGTCGCGACCGTCCAGCTCAAGCTTGGCGCCTTCCTTGATGCCGCTTTCGATCAGGTCGAGAATCCGCGCCTTGGCTTTCTTCGAGATCACTGGCCCGACATCGGTGCCCGGCTCGCTGCCGGCGTTGACGGTGAGTTTCTGCGCCAGCGCTTTCAGGTCCGGCAGCCATTGTTTCGCCGCACCGACCAGCACTACCACCGAAGTGGCCATGCAACGTTGCCCGGCCGCACCGAAACCGGCGCCAACCAGTGCGTTCAACGCTTGCTCGCGATTGGCGTCTGGCAGCACCACGGCGTGGTTTTTCGCGCCCATCATCGATTGCACGCGTTTGCCGTGCTTGCCCGCCAAGTCATAGACGTGGGTGCCAACAGCGGTCGATCCGACGAACGAAACGGCTTTGATGTCCTTGTGTGTGCACAGGCCATCAACCACGTCTTTGCCACCGTGAACAACGTTGAGCACGCCCGCTGGGACGCCAGCCTCAATCGCCAGCTCGACCAAAAGCATGGTCGACAGCGGATCCTGTTCCGAAGGTTTCAAAACGAAGGTGTTGCCGCAGGCAATCGCCATCGGGAACATCCACAGCGGAATCATCGCCGGGAAGTTGAACGGCGTGATGCCGGCGCAGACGCCGATTGGTTGACGCAGGGTGTAGGTATCGACGCCGCCGGCAACGTTTTCGGCGAACTCGCCCATTTGCAGAGTGCCGATGGAGCACGCGTGCTCGACCACTTCCAGGCCACGGAAAATATCACCCTCGGCGTCGGCAATGGTTTTGCCCTGCTCGGCGCTGAGCACCACGGCGATACGTTTGGAGTGTTCACGGATCAGCGCTTGCAGCTTGAGCATGATGCGCATGCGCGCGCCGATCGGGGTCAGTTTCCAGGTCTGGAAGGCACGGTGTGCGGCGCCGATGGCGGCATCAACTTCAGCGGCGGTGGCAAACGGCACTTTCGCCAGCACTTGCTGGGTCGCCGGGTTGACGATGTCGTGCCACTCGGTGGTCTGCGACTCGACCCACTCGCCGTCGATCAGCAGCTTGACCTTCTGGACCGTGGTTTCGTTGGGCGTAAGCGATGCGTTCATGCTGGTCTCCAAAACTTGTTTTTATCGTAGGAGCCAAGGCGAAGGGTTCGCCTTGAGATGAGGCGTGTGTCACGAATTGGTTGTCGGACTGTTTTTGGAGTATAGATGTGCAAACTTCTAATAAGAACGCACATATAAGCCCGTCCATCATGCAAAAAAACATCACCTCTCTAGGTTCGCTCAACTGGGACGACCTCAAGTTTTTCCTCGAAGTCGCCCGTACCCGCAAGGCCAGCACGGCCGCCAAACGGCTCGCGGTGGACTACACCACCGTGTCGCGGCGCATCAGTTCGCTGGAAGCGGCGCTAGGCACATTGCTGTTCGAGAAATCGCGCACCAGCGGCTTCGTATTGACCACCGAAGGCCAGCGCCTACTGGGTTATGCCGAGTCGATTGAAAGCACGCTGCACATGGCCTGCGAACAGGTTTCCGGTTCCGGCGTGGCGCTGTCCGGGCACGTGCGCATGGGCTGCACCGAAGGCTTCGGCAGTTTTTTCATCACGCCGCAACTGAGCCATTTCGTCGACGCCTACCCGGCAATCTCGGTGGACATCCTGCCGCTGCCGCACTTCATCAGCCTGTCCAAACGCGAGGCCGATATCGTCATCGCTCTGGAGCGTCCGGAACACGGGCCGTACGTCTGCTGCAAACTCTGCGACTACCGCTTGCAGCTCTACGCCACCCAGGACTACCTCGACCAACACCCACCGATCCGCCGCCCGGCCGACTTGAGCAAGCATCAATTCATCAGTTATGTGGATGACCTGGCGTTCAGCTCGGAGCTGCTCTACCTGGCGAACGTGCTGCCCGGCGCCAGCGCCCATTTGCGCAGCACCAGCGTGATCGCGCAGTTCGTCGCCGCGCAGCAGGGACGTTCTCTGGCGATTCTGCCGTGCTTCCTCGCCGCACAAGACCCACGCCTGCTACCGGTATTGCCCGAGGAAATCGACATCACCCGGCAGTTCTGGATGTACTGCCGGGAGGATCTGCGCAAGCTCAAGCGGATCACCCTGTTGTGGGATTACATCCGTGAGGTGACCGAGCGCAATCAGGGTCTGCTGATGGGGCAGACCCGGGAGATGCGGTTCGCCGATTAGTCGGCGCTGACCACGATCGCGACGCGGCGGTTTTCTGTGCGACCCGCCGCCGTGTTGTTGGGCGCCACCGGTTCGCTGCTGCCCAGGCCTTGCAACTGGATGTTCTCTTGCTTCATGCCGACCGTGCCCAGCACGTTGGCCACGCTTTTGGCCCGGCGCAGGGACAGTTGCTGGTTGTAGCTTTCCTTGCCCGACGCATCGGTGTGGCCATCGACCCGCACTCGCTCGATGCCGACATTGAGCAACGCCTTGCCGATGCGCTCGACGATTTCGGTGCTTTGTTTGTTCAGGCTTTCGACATCGCTGCCGAACAGCACTTTGCCCGACAGGCCAAACTCCCAGCCTTCGTCGGTCAACTCAAAACCTTGCTGTTTGAGCACGGCAATCTGCGCGGGAGTCAGGCCTTTTTGCGGGGCGGTCTGGCAACCGGTCAGGGTCAGCGTGGCCATCAACAGCAGAATGGAAAAAATTCGAATGGGCAGTGTAAACACGGAAATCAGCTCCTGGTTTGAACGGGATCGGTCGGGTGCTCCGACCCAGCCGTGAATTGAGCGCCACGGGAAAGGCGCTTGGCTTGATACATCGCCGCATCGGCGGCATCGAGCAAGGCTCCGGGCGTGGCGCCATGATCGGGGTAAACGGCGATGCCGATACTGAGCGACGTCACGACACTGGTGTCGCCCGGCAGCGCGATGGGCATGTCCATGCTGGCGAGAATCTTGTCGGCGATGCGCTCGGCGTCTTCGATCTTGTGCAAAGGGGTCAGCAGCACGGCGAACTCGTCACCGCCGAGCCGCGCGACCAGATCCTCCTCGCGCAACTGTGCGCGCACTCGGTTGGCCACTGCCACCAGCACCGCGTCTCCGGCGGCGTGGCCGAAGTTATCGTTGATACCTTTGAAACGATCACTGTCGAGAAACAGCACCGCCACGCGCTCCTGATGTTTGCTGGCGTTACGCAGCGCACGGATCAATCGGCCCTCGAAAAAGGCGCGGTTCGGCAGCCCGGTCAGGCTGTCGTGACTGGCCTGGTGAGCGAGCGTTTCATTTTCGTTCTGCAGATGGGTTTGCCACGACTCCAGTTCGTCGAGCAAGGCGTTGAAGTCGTTGCCGAGATTGTCTAGTTCGGCAATCTGCGCCGGCGGCACACGGCGATCCAGTGCTCGCTCGCTGCGCGCGGCGTGGGCCACGGCTGCGAGTTTGTGCAGCGGGCCAATGATGCCGCGCAACTGGCGTCGAGCCAGAGAGAGCGCAACCCAGGCGCTGATCGCGGTACAGAGGATAATCCCGGCCAGACCACTGAGCAGAAAGCTCATCAGGCTGCCGCCATGCCCCATGAGCAGAACGCGCCCGATTTCACGGTCCTGATGCAGAATCGGCAAGTCGATCGGTTTTTCCAGAACCGCCCGGGTGATGCTCATTTCCAGCGCCGAGAACAGGCCGTTTTCCGGCCGTTGCCAGCGCGCGAGCAATTGACCTTGAGCGTCCAGCACCTGGACGTCCGCCACTTCCTCGGTGGAAGCGATCAGCGCCAGCGCTTCGGTGGCGGCAGCCTTGTCGTTGAACACCACCGCCGCCTCCACGGTGTAGCTGATCGAGCGGGCAATCAGGTGCAGGTTGTGATCGGCGTAAACCCGCAGAGCCAGAACGCCCAGCAGGGTCAGCGAGACACTGGCCATCGTCACGGCCACCAGCGCCACAATCAAGTTGCCGCGACCAATGACCGAGCCCAGCGTGGGGCGAACTTTCGAGCTGAACAGTTTCATGGCGCCGCCAGTTTGCGACGCGACAACTGCAGGACGCTTGGGTGAATACGTACGCCACTGCGGGCGACGGAGTCGAGATTGACTTCGAAAGACACCTGATCGTCGCCAACCCGCAGGCAGAACAGACTGCCCACCGTGCACTGATCACCGCCTTCGCTGATGCTCAACACCGGATGGCCGATCAGCGAGGTAAACAGGCGACTGCGTTCATCCGCGGTGAGTTTGCCGATGTACACCGCATCGCATTCGCTGACGATCGCCGGGTTGTCCGCCAGCAGACGGCGCACGGTCACGGGTCGGCCAGTGGCCTGGGTCGTGCCCTTGACCAGATCGTCGGTGTACTCGGTAGGGCCGACGATGCACAGGCGCAATTGCGCAGGTTCCACCGGCCAGCGTGCGTAGCTGAGAATCCCCAGAACGACTTTGGTGACAGCTTCAGCGCGTTGCTCAGCCATGCCCGGCGGGGTTTGCGGCTGTGCGACGGCCATGCCCGCCAGCGCACAGAGCAGACCGACAAGCACTGCGCGCTTGCAGCGAAACACGCGCTCTGTCGCCCAGACAGCCAGCTTCATGCAGGGATTCTCTTGGATCGTAGCGAAATGATGCCGCAACGATAGCACAGCGCTGAATCACCAGCGAGACAGCGACTCCTGACTGACCGGTCAGTAATTGCCATCAATGGCTGTTTTTATCACTCTCGAGGCTCGCCCCCCTCTTCCAGTTCCAGCATCAGCCCGCTCAGGCGCTTTACCTTGCGCTGCACGGCTTCTTCGAACACCCCGGCGCGGGGCTCGATCAGGGTAAACCAGTGCTTGGCCCGGGTTATACCGGTGTAAATCAGCTCCTTGGTCAGCACTGGATTCAGGGCATCCGGAAGGATCAACGCGGTGTGGGCAAATTCCGAGCCTTGGGATTTGTGCACCGTCATGGCGTACACGGTTTCCACATCATTGAGCCGACTCGGCAACACGAAGCGCACCCCGCCCTGGCCATCATTGCGCGGGAAAGCCACACGCAGCACCGGTTTGCCAGCATCGGGTCCTTCGCGCTCGGGCAGTTTCAAGGCAATGCCGATGTCGCCGTTCATCAAACCCAGGCCGTAGTCATTGCGCGTCATCAGCACTGGCCGCCCCTCGTACCATTGCTGGTCATTGTCGATCAGGCGAGCCTTGAGCAAAGCGGCGGTAATGCGCAGGTTCAAACCCTCCACCCCCCACGGCCCCTTGCGCACCGCACACAGCAGCTGAAAAGTGTCGAACGCCTGCAGGACTTCCCTGGCCCATGTGATCCAGTCCGGATGTTCGAGCGGCCTGCCGGACGGTGGACGCTGATTGCGCAGCACACTCAGATAATGCCGATAACCTTGCGGGCCATCGCCATGGCCCTCCAGCAACAGGCGCTCCAGCTTGTGATCGTGCTCGCCCTTTAGCGGCAACGAGTACACATCGTCATAGTGCCCGGCCGACAGCAGCTGACGCGCCTCATCCGGCAATTGCTGATTGACCCGGCGCGCGAGTTGGCCAATACCACTGCCCTCGCCGAAACGCCGTGAGTGACGCAGCATCACCACTTGTTGCGCCAGCGGATGAGTGTCGTCGACGTCTTCACACAAACCGCTGCCCTGCAAGGTTTCACCGCTGACCGACTCCAGCCACTGACGCGTCTTCGGGCTGTACCAACCACTTTCGGCATCGCGACACAGATCACCCAGCACCGCACCCGCCTCCACGGAGGCCAGTTGGTCCTTGTCACCGAGCAATACCAGGCGCGCGTGGGGCGGCAAGGCGTCGAGCAGATTCGCCATCATTTCCAGATCGATCATCGACGCTTCATCGACCACCAGTACATCCAGGGGCAAGCGGTTGCCGGCATGGTGTCGAAAGTGTCGAGTGCCGGGTCGACTGCCGAGCAAGCGGTGCACCGTGGTTACGTCGCAGGGGATTTTCGCCCGTACGTCTTCGACGACTTTCAGCGATTGCACTTGCTGACTGATGGACTCGGTCAACCGCGCCGCAGCCTTGCCGGTCGGCGCCGCCAGGCGAATGCGCAGTGGGTGGCCGGCCTCCACCGCCGGCGCCTGAAGCAGTGCCAGCAAACGTACCACCGTCGTGGTTTTACCTGTGCCCGGGCCACCAGTGACGATGCTGAATGCGCCACGCGTAGCGATGGCACAGGCGAGTTTTTGCCAGTCGATCACATCGCCGGATTTCGCCGAGCCGAACAACTCGTTCAACCGCTGCGGCAGGTCATCCGGCGTTGCTTCGCGCTGTGCGAGGCGCTGGCGCAAGGCGAGGTCGATGCGGCGCTCGTAGGCCCAGTAGCGTCGCAGGTACAGCCGTTTCCCGGACAACACCAATGGCCGTCGCTGCGCGGAATCACTGCCGTCAGCCGACAATGCAACCAAGGCGCTCGCCGCCAGAACCCCGCACCAATGCGCGCCATCGAGTGCCTCAAGCAATTGCGAGGGCAACAGCAACACCCCGCCCAGCACATCGCCTTCGGGCGGTAGCGACAGGGCAAAGTCCGGCGCTTTGAGGGTTTCGAACAGATCCAGGCACACATGCCCGTGACCGAGTTGATGGCTGGTCAGCGCGGCGGCGAGCAGCACCAGTGGATCAGTATCCGGCTCAAGCTCGTGGAGGAATGCGACGAAGGCCTTGTCCAGCGCGCGCAGCCAGCCACGTTCGACCCAACGGGTGAGCAGCACCAGCAAATCATCGGCGCGGGTCAGGGGCGCGAGTGTCGACAGACTGTCAGCAGCCAGCGGTGTCGGCAGCAGATCGTCCAGGCTGCGGCTCATAACAGGACTCCCTGTTCCCACAAGGGCTCGGCCTTGGGTTCGGGTTTGCCCTGGAACATCCGGTCCAGACGTTCGATCAGCTCCCGTGGTGGTCGCACAAAGTAAGCACCGCGACTGGCTGCGCGAGTACCGCGCAGAAACAGGTACAGCGCGCCACCGACATGCCGGTCGTAATCGTAGTCGGGCAATCGTGCCTTGAGCTGGCGATGCAACGCCAACAGGTACAACACATATTGCAGGTCGTAGCGATTATCGAGGATCGACTGTTCCATGGCCTGCTCGGTGTAGGCCAGGTCATCGCTGCCCAGCCAGTTGGATTTGTAGTCCGCCACGTAATAGCGGCCGTCGTGCTCGAAGGTCAGGTCGATGAAGCCTTTGAACATGCCATTGAGTTGCACCGGTTCTGCCGCCACTCGCGCCACGCCATTGTGCGTGTACTGACGCACCAGATCGTCGAGTTTGAGCACATCGACTTTGTGGCTGGCGAACCAGAACTCCATCTCCACCCGATACTGTTTCAGTTGCTCGAGAATGACCGGCGGTTGGTCACCGATCGGCAGCGGGGATTTGAGCAGATGCTGCAACCAGTCGCTCAGGGTGATGATCCAGCCTTCCCAGCCGCGCAGATTACAGCGCCGGGCAATGGCATCTTCCAACGCCTCACGGGTAACGGCAAAACCGTCGTCACCCGCCCACTCCAGCAAACCATGGAGAAAGGTCCCAGGATTGGGGCCACGCGGGAAACGATGGATATCGGCGCCTCCGGCAATGATTTCTCGCGGCGCGTCGGGATCGAGTCGCTCGTCATCGAAAAGCTTTTGTGCCTGAGGACTGTCCGGTGCTTCATCACTGCCAACACTCAATACGTCGCTGATGCGCAGCGCGCTGTAAGACGCAATCCACCAGTTTTCGCTGGCCTTGCGCTTGGGCAGCAGAGTGGCACTGAGGACGGCTTCATTACGCGGCGGCTGGTAGTGCTCGTCGCTGGGCTGCGGCATTTCACCGACGCTGATGGCAGGGCAGTCTTGTTGCAGGTCTTGCAGCCAACGTTCAAGGGCAACGGACTCACCCAGAGAGGCGCCACCGCCCAATAAGTAGCCAAGGGCAGAAAGGTGCAGCACCGAGCTGTTGTTATTGCCACGCTTGAGATCCGTCACCCCCAGCCAGCAAGCATGTTGCGCACGAGTCAGGGCGACATAGAGCAGGCGCAAGTCTTCGGCCAGACGCTCATCGTCGGCTTGTGCAATCAGTTCGGCGGTGGGCTTCAGGCTCACTTGGGCTTTGCCCGAAGCATCGTGGTAATGCAACGGCAATCGGCTGCCATCCACCGGTTTCGATGAACAGATGAAGGGCAGGAACACCAGTGGATATTCGAGGCCTTTGGATTTGTGGATGGTCACGACCTTGACCAGTTGCTCGTCGCTTTCCAGACGCAGAATCTGCTCTTCACCAGCCTGGCCGGACAACGCCAGCAGTTCCGCCAAGTGACGGATCAGCGCTTGCTCACCATCCAGTTCGGCAGCGGCTTGTTGCATCAGCTCCGACAGATGCAGAAGGTTGGTCAGCACCCGCTCGCCGTCGCTGCGGGCGATCAAGGTCTGCGGCAAGCGGAAGTCATGCAGCAGGCGCCGAAGCATCGGCAGCACACCTTGTTTGCGCCATAGCTCGCGATAACCACGGAACTGCATGACCCGGGTTTCCCAGACCAGTTCGTCCTGGTTCAGACGCTCCAGCTCAGCCAGTGGCAAATTCAGGGTGATGCAGGCCAACGCGGCTTTCAGGGAACGCTCGACATCCGGCTCGGCGCAGGCCTTGAGCCAGGACAACAGATCATGGGCTTCCTGAGCGGCGAAAACCGAATCCTTATCCGACAGGTAAACGCTACGCACGCCGCGTGCAGCGAGTTCACCACGCACCGCCTGGGCTTCTTTGCCGTCGCGTACGAGGATTGCGATGTCGGCAGGTCGCAGGCCTTTGAAGTCCTTGCCGTCCTGACTGAAGCCAGAGTTTGCGGTCTGACCGCCATTGAGCAGTGCGGTGATTTCACTGGCGCAAGCGGCTGCCAATTGTTGGCGATAAACCGCGCCTGACAGAGGTTGATCGGTGGACAAGTGCCAGACATTCAGCGCCGCGACGTCCTGCCCGGTAATCTGCAGTTTCTCTTTACGGCCCTGAGATTCCACCGGTTGGAACGGTACCGGGTTTTCACCGTTTTTCTCTCGGAACAAAAACGCGCCGCGGCCCTGCTCGCGAGACTCGGCGCGTTCAAAGACGTGGTTGACCGCTTTCACCATGCCGTGACTGGAACGGAAGTTGGTACCCAAGGTATGCAGGCGACCGGTGGTGGCTTGGCGAGCACGCAAGTAGGTATAGATGTCTGCGCCGCGAAAGGCGTAAATCGCCTGTTTGGGGTCACCGATCAGAAACAGCCCCGTGTCCGGATTGTTGTCTTCGATTCGATAGATGCTTTCGAAGATCCGGTACTGCACCGGGTCGGTGTCCTGGAACTCGTCAATCAGTGCGACCGGGAACTGCTCACGGATCAGCGTAGCAAGACGCTCGCCGCCCTCTGATTGCAGTGCTGCATCCAGGCGCAACAGCATGTCGTCGAAGCCCATCTCGGCACGACGTCGCTTCTCTTCTTCAAAGCGTGCGCCTACCCACTTGGCGGCGTGCTGCAATACCGCCGCGTCCGGTGTCGGCAATGCATCAAGACTTGATTTGAGCCCTGACATCGCGTCCAGCCCCGGATGGCTTGGAGGCTGGCCTTTCCAGGCCTCGGCCATGCCGTCGGGCGTCAGCCGAATGAATCCGGTGCCGATGTCCAGTTGTTCGAGAGCCTCGTCTTCGGCCCAGGTTTTAAGCTTTTCGAACCACGGTTCAAAGTAGCGGGCCTGCATCTTGCGACCGTCTACGGTTTTACTGGCGACGCCCTGATGGCAGATAGCGAGCAATTCATCGGCCCACTGCCGCCAAGGCATTTTCAATTCGATCAACGCCGCACGACGCTCGCGCATGCAGTCATCGATCAGCTCCGCCGGAGCCTTGCCTTCGTCGCTGTCACGCTCGCTGGCAAACAAGCCCCGCACCCGAGGCAGCAACGCCGCAGGCCCACCCCAGTTGCTGCGAACCCAGTTCAACGCATCGCCCTGCATCGGGTAACAGAACAGCCGCCAGTAATCGCGCAGCACTTCGCCGAGCAAATCGCTGTGATCGGTTTCCAGGGATTGGGTGAACAAACTGCCGCTGTCGAACGCATGTTCGCGCAACATGCGTTGGCACCAACTGTGGATGGTGGAGACAGCGGCTTCGTCCATCCATTGCGCGGCGATGTCCAGACGATTGGCGCAACCCGGCCATTGTTGAGGCTCGAATTGCTCTCGCAGTTCAGCGATCAAGCCGTCAGGCGCTGGCGTCTCATCGCGGAAGAATCGCGCGGCCTCGGCAAGACGCGTGCGGATCCGCTCACGCAACTCTTTGGTCGCAGCATCGGTGAACGTCACCACGAGAATCTGTGGAGGCAGCAGTTCGCGGGCGAAGCCATTCAACTCGCCGCCATGACCAAGGATGAGCCGCAGGTAAAGCGCA
This sequence comes from Pseudomonas sp. TH06, assembly GCF_016651305.1. Taxonomy (GTDB): domain Bacteria; phylum Pseudomonadota; class Gammaproteobacteria; order Pseudomonadales; family Pseudomonadaceae; genus Aquipseudomonas. Next base: position 616,156 of record NZ_JAEKEC010000001.1, read on the forward strand.
GAAATGGTGAACGTCTTGCCGGTGCCGGCACTGGCCTCGATCAACTGGCTGCCACGCAACGGGAACGCCAGAGCAAGCGGTGTCTTGGTACTCATGCGCGCGCACCTTCACTGGACAATGAACGCCAAGGCGCTTCCAACAGAGGGCGATACAAGGCGTCACACCAACCGGAAAATGTTTCGTCCGCGAGTAATGCATCGAAGTCAGCGAATTGGCGGGACAGCGCTGGACTTTCGCGGCGTTCGCCTTCGCTGGTCTGTCCGTCACCTTCGTAGGCTTTTCGGGCAGCTGCTTCTGCTTTGAACGGGTCGGTCTGAGATAGCCAGGCAAAAGCGGTCTTCACGGCGATCGGCAGAGGCTGACGCATGCCGGCCTGCCAGGCTAGAAGAAGGTCGCCAAGAAACCGAACGGCCCTGTTTTGTTCCATGGGCTCGAGCAGCAATGTGTCGTCACTGGCCACCAATGCGGTGGTCAATGAGAGCCCGCTGGCGCAAGCCACGAGATGATTGACCCAGGGTTTGATCAGACGGTGCCATTTGCGGCTTTTGATTGAGCCGATGCTGTTGGGAATGGTCGTGACCGACAACACGCCTCCGTCGGCGCGTTGATGCAAACCCGAAAGCCATCCTTCAAGACGCAACCCCTGCAACTCGAGACTGATAGGGATGGCACTGGCGAGCGGAGTCGGCCAAAGCGTCAGTAGTTGCTGATAGCGTTGCAGCAAGTCAGGCAGTGGCTCAATCAATTCCCTTTGCAGGCATTCGCCGAACCCGGCCATTGGCAACAGGCCGCTATTTTGCAGCCGTCGAGCCTGAGCCTCGAGCGCCTGCTCGACATTGTCCGGTTGCCTGAGCGCAGCTTCGAGCAGGCTGTCGCTGAGCGTATAGCGCTGCAAAGCGTCCAGTACGAAAGGCTCTTCATCGGCCAGCGGTGCATCGGCGGCTTCGAAGTAGACCTTGAGTCTCTGGGTGAAAAAGTGCCGAACCGGATTACGTAAAAAGTCCTGCAACAGAGCCAGGCTCAACGGTTCCTCTTGTACATAAGGGGCGAGTAACTCAGCCTCGTTTCGTAGCTCATGAGGTTGATGCAGAACCTGCCACTCGCTGGCATAGCTGAACAGTTGATCTCCCTCGTGAAAATAGCGGGCACTGAAGGGTTGCAGCGGATGCTCCTCGGTCATGGCGCTCAACAGATCCTGACTGTCATCAATCAATCGCCAACCACTGGCGAGGTGATCGCGTAACTGGCCGATCAGCACCGAAGCAGGTCTCTCGCTGTTGTCACGAATGCTGCGACCGACCCAACTGATGTAGAGCTGATTGCGCGCAGACAGAAGCGCCTCGAGCAAAAGATAGCGATCATCCTCACGTCGGGAGCGGTCCCCGGGGCGGTAGTCGCTGCCCATCAGGTCGAAGTCGAGCGGCGGTTGTGCACGCGGGTAATCGCCATCGTTCATCCCCAGCAAACAGACCAGTTTGAAAGGAATGGCACGCATGGGCATCAGCGTACAAAAGTTCACCGCGCCGGCAAGAAAGCGCTGGGACAAACGCCCCTGATCCAGCCCGGCAAGCCAGGCCTCGCGAACGACGGTCAGTGGCAGTTCATCTTCAAGACCTACCGCCTCGCAGGTCTCGAGCCAGGTTTCACGAAGCTCTTCCAGTTGGGTCAGCAAGTAATCGTCGTGTTCGTTACTGGCTTTAAAGAACAACTGCATCAACGCTTGCAGCCGATGCCCCCACACCTTGGGCTGTGCCGGTCGGGTGAGCTCCTGGTGTGCAAGTTCCAGAGCATCGAGCAGAGCCACCAACGGACCGATCAATGCGGCATCCAGCCCCCCGATTTCATCATAGGGCTCGATACCCGCACAGTCAGTCGAGCTGCCGACTGCGTAGCCAAGGAGCATTCGTCGCAAACCGAAATGCCAACTGTTCTGCTCCAGTTCATCCGGCAAACCTAGCCCGGCACGCTGCTCGGCGTTCATTCCCCAACGCACACCCGCGCCTTCAATCCAGCGATGCAACGTCGGCAAGTCGCGCTCCTCCATGCCGAAACGAGCGCGTAATGCGGGAACGTCGAGCAAGTCGAGGATTTCACTGACAGGGAAACGACTGTCCGGCAGTTTGAGCAGGTGTTCAACCGCAATCAGCAGAGGATCACGACCGCGTTGCCCCTGATCTGCCAAGGTGAACGGGATAAAACGGGAATCATGCCGTTCAAGCTGACCAAACACCGCCCGGATATGCGGTGCGTAGCTGTCGATGTCCGGCACCATCACGATCACGTCGCGAGGGCGTAGATCCGGATTGGCGCTGAAACGTGCCAACAGTTGATCATGGAGAATCTCCACCTCGCGTTGAGCGCTGTGAGCGATGTGAAAACGGATCGAGTTGTCGTGTGCCAGATCAACGGCCGGCCAATGCTCGCGAGTCTCATCAAGCGGACGCAATTCGAGGATGTCGTCCTGGAGCTGATTGAGCAGGTTATGTGGCTGAGTTTCGCTGAACAGGTCGATACGCCCATCGCGAAATGCCGCTCGATAGCTGTTTGGGTCGTCATAGCTATCGAGCAGGTTGATATAGTCGCGACCTTGCTTACCCCACGCGGCCAATAGAGGGTGGGCATGTTGATGCATGGTCTCGGGATCAAGTACGACAGGCATGCCGCTCTTGCGCGATTGCCGCTTGTACTGGTGACGCAGCAAATCCTTGTCGGCAACGATGTCGGCCCAGTGATGGCGACATGGGTTGTGCACACAGAGCAAAACCTGGCTGAATCGCGCAAGTCCAGCCAAGGCTTCAAGCACTTGAGCCGGAAGCGAAGAAATCCCGAAGACGATCACTCGTGAAGGCAGCGCGGCAGGTGCTTGCTCGATGCTACCAATGCGCTCGATAAACCGCTGATGTACACCGGCGCGGCTTTGCGCCATACCTTTTGCACCTACATCTTCCAGGAGCGCGCGCCAGAGTTCAGCCTGCCAGCAACTGGTGGGCGATAGTGGCTTTACTTCACCTCTGACATTGCGCAGTTGATGCCGACCTTCAGCCCAATCCTCAAGCCAGTCGGCTCGATACACCTGATATTGGTCGAACAGATCCGCCAGGCGCTCGGATAGCTGATAGCGCTTGCGCAAGTCGGTGTCGTGGGTGAGGAAGCGTTGCAACGGTTCGAAATGCGCACGGTCGATGACCTGAGGCAGCAGACGCATGAGGCGCCAGGTCAGCGGTGCTTTATCGAGCAGGGATTTGGCTGGAATTTCATCTCGGCCCAAAACCATACGATAGAGCTGCCACATGAAACTGCCGGGCAGTTGAACGTCTATCGCTGCCGCGATGCCACAACCACCGAGGTCGTTTTCCTCAGGATCTTCAGCCAGAGCCAGTTTCAACCACTGGGCGATGCCATTGCTCTGCACCAAGGCAATTTCGTTCTCCAGGGGAGCCAGCGGATAGCGCCGCATGATGCTGACCACCAGGCTGCGCAGTTCGTCCAGGCTATTGCTCTGGACCACCATGAATGCAGCGTTGAGGGACTGGGCGTCCGGCATAAGACTTCCTTGGGCGAATAAATAGCCAGGTCAGAACCTTAGCATTGTCGGCAGATGATGACAGCCGGACGGCGTCTACGAGTGCTGTAAGAACTTTCCTGCGGGCAAAACAAAACCCCAACTGCTTTCGCAATTGGGGTTTCGGAATTTAATCTTGACGATGACCTACTCTCACATGGGGAAACCCCACACTACCATCGGCGATGCATCGTTTCACTGCTGAGTTCGGGATGGGATCAGGTGGTTCCAACGCTCTATGGTCGTCAAGAAATTCGGGTACTGACTCGTGACCAGATGGCCTCGCTTCAGCAAATTGGGTATGTGACAGCTAGGTGTTTGTGAACATCGAACTTTCGGTTCGTTTCGTCTTCACACACCGCAACTTGGCCTTTCGACGCAAATTGCTTGGGTGTTATATGGTCAAGCCTCACGGGCAATTAGTATTGGTTAGCTCAACGCCTCACAGCGCTTACACACCCAACCTATCAACGTCGTAGTCTTCGACGGCCCTTCAGGGAACTCAAGGTTCCAGTGAGATCTCATCTTGAGGCAAGTTTCCCGCTTAGATGCTTTCAGCGGTTATCTTTCCCGAACATAGCTACCCGGCAATGCCACTGGCGTGACAACCGGAACACCAGAGGTTCGTCCACTCCGGTCCTCTCGTACTAGGAGCAGCCCCTCTCAAATCTCAAACGTCCACGGCAGATAGGGACCGAACTGTCTCACGACGTTCTAAACCCAGCTCGCGTACCACTTTAAATGGCGAACAGCCATACCCTTGGGACCGGCTTCAGCCCCAGGATGTGATGAGCCGACATCGAGGTGCCAAACACCGCCGTCGATATGAACTCTTGGGCGGTATCAGCCTGTTATCCCCGGAGTACCTTTTATCCGTTGAGCGATGGCCCTTCCATACAGAACCACCGGATCACTAAGACCTACTTTCGTACCTGCTCGACGTGTCTGTCTCGCAGTCAAGCGCGCTTTTGCCTTTATACTCTACGACCGATTTCCGACCGGTCTGAGCGCACCTTCGTACTCCTCCGTTACTCTTTAGGAGGAGACCGCCCCAGTCAAACTACCCACCATACACTGTCCTCGATCCGGATAACGGACCTGAGTTAGAACCTCAAAGTTGCCAGGGTGGTATTTCAAGGATGGCTCCACGCGAACTGGCGTCCACGCTTCAAAGCCTCCCACCTATCCTACACAAGCAAATTCAAAGTCCAGTGCAAAGCTATAGTAAAGGTTCACGGGGTCTTTCCGTCTAGCCGCGGATACACTGCATCTTCACAGCGATTTCAATTTCACTGAGTCTCGGGTGGAGACAGCGCCGCCATCGTTACGCCATTCGTGCAGGTCGGAACTTACCCGACAAGGAATTTCGCTACCTTAGGACCGTTATAGTTACGGCCGCCGTTTACCGGGGCTTCGATCAAGAGCTTCGCGTTAGCTAACCCCATCAATTAACCTTCCGGCACCGGGCAGGCGTCACACCCTATACGTCCACTTTCGTGTTTGCAGAGTGCTGTGTTTTTAATAAACAGTCGCAGCGGCCTGGTATCTTCGACCGGCATGAGCTTACGGAGCAAGTCCTTCACCCTCACCGGCGCACCTTCTCCCGAAGTTACGGTGCCATTTTGCCTAGTTCCTTCACCCGAGTTCTCTCAAGCGCCTTGGTATTCTCTACCCAACCACCTGTGTCGGTTTGGGGTACGGTTCCTGGTTACCTGAAGCTTAGAAGCTTTTCTTGGAAGCATGGCATCAACCACTTCGTCATCTAAAAGATAACTCGTCATCAGCTCTCGGCCTTAGAATCCCGGATTTACCTAAGATTCCAGCCTACCACCTTAAACTTGGACAACCAACGCCAAGCTGGCCTAGCCTTCTCCGTCCCTCCATCGCAATAACCAGAAGTACAGGAATATTAACCTGTTTTCCATCGACTACGCTTTTCAGCCTCGCCTTAGGGACCGACTAACCCTGCGTCGATTAACGTTGCGCAGGAAACCTTGGTCTTTCGGCGTGGGTGTTTTTCACACCCATTGTCGTTACTCATGTCAGCATTCGCACTTCTGATACCTCCAGCAAGCTTCTCAACTCACCTTCACAGGCTTACAGAACGCTCCTCTACCGCATCATCCGAAGATGATACCCGTAGCTTCGGTGTATGGTTTGAGCCCCGTTACATCTTCCGCGCAGGCCGACTCGACTAGTGAGCTATTACGCTTTCTTTAAAGGGTGGCTGCTTCTAAGCCAACCTCCTAGCTGTCTAAGCCTTCCCACATCGTTTCCCACTTAACCATAACTTTGGGACCTTAGCTGACGGTCTGGGTTGTTTCCCTTTTCACGACGGACGTTAGCACCCGCCGTGTGTCTCCCATGCTCGGCACTTGTAGGTATTCGGAGTTTGCATCGGTTTGGTAAGTCGGGATGACCCCCTAGCCGAAACAGTGCTCTACCCCCTACAGTGATACATGAGGCGCTACCTAAATAGCTTTCGAGGAGAACCAGCTATCTCCGAGCTTGATTAGCCTTTCACTCCGATCCACAGGTCATCCGCTAACTTTTCAACGGTAGTCGGTTCGGTCCTCCAGTTAGTGTTACCCAACCTTCAACCTGCCCATGGATAGATCGCCCGGTTTCGGGTCTATTCCCAGCGACTAGACGCCCTATTAAGACTCGCTTTCGCTACGCCTCCCCTATTCGGTTAAGCTCGCCACTGAAAATAAGTCGCTGACCCATTATACAAAAGGTACGCAGTCACAGAACAAAGTCTGCTCCCACTGCTTGTACGCATACGGTTTCAGGATCTATTTCACTCCCCTCTCCGGGGTTCTTTTCGCCTTTCCCTCACGGTACTAGTTCACTATCGGTCAGTCAGTAGTATTTAGCCTTGGAGGATGGTCCCCCCATATTCAGACAAAGTTTCTCGTGCTCCGTCCTACTCGATTTCATGACTAAGAGATTTTCGCGTACAGGGCTATCACCCACTATGGCCGCACTTTCCAGAGCGTTCCGCTAATCTCAAATCAACTTAAGGGCTAGTCCCCGTTCGCTCGCCACTACTAAGGGAATCTCGGTTGATTTCTTTTCCTCAGGGTACTTAGATGTTTCAGTTCCCCTGGTTCGCCTCTTGCACCTATGTATTCAGTACAAGATAACCATCTTATGATGGCTGGGTTCCCCCATTCAGACATCTCCGGATCAAAGTCTGTTTGCCGACTCCCCGAAGCTTTTCGCAGGCTACCACGTCTTTCATCGCCTCTGACTGCCAAGGCATCCACCGTATGCGCTTCTTCACTTGACCATATAACCCCAAGCAATCTGGTTATACTGTGAAGACGACATTCGCCGAAAATTCGAATTTCTCAATTAAGAGAACTCACAAATTTTACCTTAGCCTGATCCGTTACCAGTGAAAGTAACGTTCAGTCTATCTTTCTATCACATACCCAAATTTTTAAAGAACGAACTAGTCAAAGACTAGAAATCAACATTCATCATCACACTGATGGAATGCTCATTTCTAAGCTTTCGAACTTCAGAAGCAGTAGTGGTGGAGCCAAACGGGATCGAACCGTTGACCTCCTGCGTGCAAGGCAGGCGCTCTCCCAGCTGAGCTATGGCCCCGTATTTCTACAGGCGTTTCCCACACAAAATTGGTGGGTCTGGGCAGATTCGAACTGCCGACCTCACCCTTATCAGGGGTGCGCTCTAACCAACTGAGCTACAGACCCAATTTCGGGCTGCTTCTTTCGTCTTCTTCAATGAATCAAGCAATTCGTGTGGGAGCTCATGAAGCAGCTGATGTCGTCGATTAAGGAGGTGATCCAGCCGCAGGTTCCCCTACGGCTACCTTGTTACGACTTCACCCCAGTCATGAATCACACCGTGGTAACCGTCCTCCCGAAGGTTAGACTAGCTACTTCTGGTGCAACCCACTCCCATGGTGTGACGGGCGGTGTGTACAAGGCCCGGGAACGTATTCACCGTGACATTCTGATTCACGATTACTAGCGATTCCGACTTCACGCAGTCGAGTTGCAGACTGCGATCCGGACTACGATCGGTTTTATGGGATTAGCTCCACCTCGCGGCTTGGCAACCCTTTGTACCGACCATTGTAGCACGTGTGTAGCCCAGGCCGTAAGGGCCATGATGACTTGACGTCATCCCCACCTTCCTCCGGTTTGTCACCGGCAGTCTCCTTAGAGTGCCCACCATAACGTGCTGGTAACTAAGGACAAGGGTTGCGCTCGTTACGGGACTTAACCCAACATCTCACGACACGAGCTGACGACAGCCATGCAGCACCTGTCTCAATGTTCCCGAAGGCACCAATCCATCTCTGGAAAGTTCATTGGATGTCAAGGCCTGGTAAGGTTCTTCGCGTTGCTTCGAATTAAACCACATGCTCCACCGCTTGTGCGGGCCCCCGTCAATTCATTTGAGTTTTAACCTTGCGGCCGTACTCCCCAGGCGGTCAACTTAATGCGTTAGCTGCGCCACTAAGAGCTCAAGGCTCCCAACGGCTAGTTGACATCGTTTACGGCGTGGACTACCAGGGTATCTAATCCTGTTTGCTCCCCACGCTTTCGCACCTCAGTGTCAGTATCAGTCCAGGTGGTCGCCTTCGCCACTGGTGTTCCTTCCTATATCTACGCATTTCACCGCTACACAGGAAATTCCACCACCCTCTACCATACTCTAGCTTGTCAGTTTTGAATGCAGTTCCCAGGTTGAGCCCGGGGATTTCACATCCAACTTAACAAACCACCTACGCGCGCTTTACGCCCAGTAATTCCGATTAACGCTTGCACCCTCTGTATTACCGCGGCTGCTGGCACAGAGTTAGCCGGTGCTTATTCTGTCGGTAACGTCAAAACAGCAACGTATTAAGTTACTGCCCTTCCTCCCAACTTAAAGTGCTTTACAATCCGAAGACCTTCTTCACACACGCGGCATGGCTGGATCAGGCTTTCGCCCATTGTCCAATATTCCCCACTGCTGCCTCCCGTAGGAGTCTGGACCGTGTCTCAGTTCCAGTGTGACTGATCATCCTCTCAGACCAGTTACGGATCGTCGCCTTGGTGAGCCATTACCTCACCAACTAGCTAATCCGACCTAGGCTCATCTGATAGCGCAAGGCCCGAAGGTCCCCTGCTTTCTCCCGTAGGACGTATGCGGTATTAGCGTTCCTTTCGAAACGTTGTCCCCCACTACCAGGCAGATTCCTAGGCATTACTCACCCGTCCGCCGCTGAATCCAGGAGCAAGCTCCTCTCATCCGCTCGACTTGCATGTGTTAGGCCTGCCGCCAGCGTTCAATCTGAGCCATGATCAAACTCTTCAGTTCAAACATCTTTGGGTTTTTAAGAAACCCTAAACTTGGCTCAGCAATCGTTGGTTACATCTTTGATTTCTCGCGGAGTAACTTGTGATGCTGATAATCTTGTTGACTATCAGTCTGACTCCACAAGCACCCACACGAATTGCTTGATTCAGTTGTTAAAGAGCGATTGGTTAAGATCTTTCGTCTCAACCGAGGCGCGCATTCTACAGCAGCCTCATTTGCTGTCAAGTGATTATTTTCAGAAGTTTTCGAAGAATTCCTCAACAACTTCAACCACTTGCGCTTCCGATCTCTCGTTAGCGGGAGGCGAATTCTACAGCGTTAAACGCTGCTGTCAACACCTCTTTTGCTCCGCTTTCGACCGAGAAGATCGAACCGTTAAAAGCGCCAAACATCACGACTCTTTCAACTCCTTCAAGGCTTCGATGAACTGAAGCGACCCGCTACCGAAAACCGTATAACTCATTGAATATCAAGGAGTTTTCCGTTTCGACTGCGTCGGAAGTGGGGCGAATTATAGACATCTGAGATCTGCCGTCAACCTCTAATCTTCATAAATCTGTCACATCGGTCAAAAAAGCCGGAAAACGCGAAGGCCGACCTTAAAAGGTCGGCCTTCTGTGCACTGCCCTTCTACTTACAAGCTAGGGAAAGCGAACTGCGACGCCTCATGGCTCGCACGCTGCGGCCAGCGCTGGGTGATTGCCTTGCGACGGGTATAGAAGCGCACGCCGTCCGGGCCATAGGCATGCAGGTCGCCAAACAGCGAACGTTTCCAGCCGCCGAAGCTGTGGTAAGCCACCGGCACCGGCAGCGGCACGTTGACGCCAACCATGCCGACTTCGATCTCGTCGCAGAACAGACGCGCCGCTTCACCGTCACGGGTGAAGATGCAGGTGCCGTTGCCGTATTCGTGATCGTTGATCAGCTTCATCGCCTCTTCCAGGCTGTTGACCCGGACAACGCACAGCACCGGCCCGAAGATCTCTTCTTTATAGATACGCATCTCAGGGGTGACGTTGTCGAACAGGCAGCCGCCGAGGAAGAAACCTTCTTCATGCCCTGCCACGCTCAAACCACGACCGTCGACCACAAGGGTCGCGCCCGCTGCCACGCCGTCATCAACATAACCGCTGACTTTGTCGCGCGCCTGACCGGTCACCAGTGGCCCCATGTCCAGACCGCACGAAGTGCCTGCACCGATTTTCAGTGCCTGGATCTGTGGAACCAGTTTGGCCACCAAAGCATCCGCCACTTGATCACCGACACACACGGCAACCGAAATCGCCATGCAGCGCTCGCCGCAAGAACCGTAAGCCGCGCCCATCAGTGCGCTGACCGCGTTGTCCAGATCGGCATCCGGCATCAGCACTGCGTGGTTCTTCGCACCGCCCAGCGCCTGAACGCGTTTGCCGCGCTTGGTACCTTCGGCGTAGATGTACTCGGCAATCGGCGTCGAACCGACAAAGCTCAGCGCTTTGACTTCCGGCGCTTCGATCAGCGCGTCCACTGCAGTCTTGTCGCCATGAACGACGCTCATCACGCCTTTTGGCAGACCGGCTTCCAGCAGCAGCTGGGCGATCAGCAGCGTGGAACTTGGATCACGCTCGGACGGTTTGAGGATGAAGCAGTTGCCGCAGACGATCGCCAGCGGGTACATCCACAGCGGCACCATGGCCGGGAAGTTGAACGGCGTAATGCCGGCAACAATGCCCAGCGGCTGGAAATCCGACCATGCATCTATGTTCGGGCCGACGTTGCGGCTGTACTCGCCCTTGAGGATTTCCGGGGCGGCGCAGGCGAACTCAACGTTCTCGATACCGCGCTTCAATTCACCGGCGGCGTCTTCCAGGGTCTTGCCGTGTTCTTCGCTGATCAATTGCGAGATGCGCGCTTCGTTCTGTTCCAGCAGTTGCTTGAAACGGAACATCACCTGCGCACGTTTGGCCGGTGGCGTATTGCGCCATGCCGGGAACGCGGCCTTGGCGGCATCGATGGCTTTCTGGATGGTTGCCTGGCTCGCCAATGGCAGCTTGTGGATAGCCTGACCGGTGGACGGGTTGAACACATCAACCGCGCGACCGTTCTCGGTCACCAGTTCGCCATTGATCAAATGCGGGATAACGCTCATCGAAAACTCCTGAATTCTTGTCCACGGGCACCCTTTGAGGAGTGCCCGTTTTTTTAGGTATATATAGAAGGAAAAATCAGTCGAGCTTGTTCAGCACTTCGCCGACCGCGTCGAACAGACGATCAAGGTCTTGCGGCTTGCTGTTGAAGGTTGGGCCGAACTGCAGGGTGTCGCCGCCAAAGCGTACGTAGAACCCGGCTTTCCACAAGGCCATGCCCGCTTCGAACGGACGCACGATCGCGTCGCCGTCACGACCGGCAATCTGGATCGCACCGGCCAGACCGAAGTTGCGGATGTCGATAACGTTCTTCGAACCTTTCAGACCGTGCAGCGCGTTTTCGAAATGCGGAGCGACTTCTGCAACGCTCTGTACCAGGTTTTCTTTTTGCAGCAGATCCAGTGCCGCCAGGCCTGCGGCGCAAGCCACCGGGTGCGCCGAATAGGTGTAGCCATGCGGGAACTCCACAGCGTATTCCGGCGTCGCCTGGTTCATGAAGGTCTGATAGATCTCGGAGCTGGCAATCACCGCGCCCATCGGAATCGCGCCGTTGGTAATTTGCTTGGCGATGCACATCAGGTCCGGGGTCACGTCGAACGTGGTGGCGCCGAACATGGTGCCGGTACGACCGAAACCGGTGATCACTTCGTCGAACACCAACAGAATGTTGTGCTGATCGCAAATCTCGCGCAGACGTTTCAGATAACCCTGAGGCGGCACCAATACGCCAGCGGAACCCGCCATAGGCTCAACGAACACCGCGGCGATGTTCGAGGCGTCGTGCAGTTCGATCAGTTTCAGCAGCTCATCGGCCAGGGCGATGCCGCCCTGCTCCGGCATGCCACGGGAGAATGCGTTGCTGGCCAGCAGCGTGTGCGGCAGGTGATCGACGTCCATCATCGACTGACCGAACAGTTTGCGGTTGCCGTTGACACCACCGAGGCTGGTGCCGGCGATGTTCACACCGTGATAACCACGGGCGCGGCCGATCATTTTGGTCTTGGTCGCCTGACCTTTCAGACGCCAGTAGGCACGCACCATTTTCACTGCGGTATCGGCGCACTCGGAACCGGAATCGGTGAAGAACACATGGTTCAGGTTGCCCGGGGTCAGGTCGGTGATTTTCTCGGCCAGTTGGAACGACAGCGGATGGCCGTACTGGAAGCCTGGCGAGTAATCCAGCGTGCCCAGTTGTTTCGAGACCGCTTCCTGAATTTCCTTGCGGGTGTGCCCGGCGCCGCAGGTCCACAGACCCGACAGCGAGTCGTACACCTTGCGGCCCTTGTCATCGATCAGCCAGCTGCCTTCGGCTCCAACGATCAGACGCGGATCGCGCTGGAAGTTACGGTTGGCGGTGTACGGCATCCAGTGCGCGTCCAGCTTCAGTTGGCTGGCCAGTGGCGACGACGCGTTTTCAGGCATGTTCATCGGGCAAAACCTCGCAGGGCATAAGCTTCAGGGAGATAAAAAGCGTTGTTGCAGCTAAATTGCCACGGCTATAAAGTCGGTGAAATTCAACTCTTCTAACCTTCAGTTAGAACTCTGCTAAACATTGAGAATAAAAACATGAGCAGCCGCCGCCCCGATCCGCTGGCCCAGGTCAGTGACTTTGATATCCGCCTGCTACGGATTTTTCGCAGCGTGGTGGAATGCGGCGGCTTCTCGGCGGCGGAAACCGTGCTCGGCATCGGTCGTTCGGCGATCAGCCAGCAGATGAGCGATCTCGAGCAACGACTCGGCCTGCGCTTGTGTCAGCGTGGCCGGGCGGGTTTCTCGCTGACCGAAGAAGGCCGCGAGGTTTATCAATCGGCACTGCAACTTTTAAGTGCGCTGGAAAGCTTTCGCACCGAGGTCAACGGCCTGCACCAGCATTTGCGTGGCGAGTTGATCATCGGCCTGACCGACAACCTCGTCACCTTGCCCCATATGCGCATCACCCACGCCCTCGCACAGTTGAAGGAACGCGGGCCGGATGTGCAGATTCAGATCCGCATGATCGCCCCCAACGAAGTCGAACAAGGTGTGCTCGATGGACGCTTGCATGTTGGCGTGGTGCCACAGGCGAGCGCGCTGTCGGGACTGGAGTATCAGCCGCTGTATAGCGAGCGCTCGCTGCTGTATTGCGCGGTCGGGCATCCGCTGTTTTATGTCGATGACAAGCAACTCGATGACGATCGCTTGAACAGTCAGGATGCAATCGCGCCGACGTTTCGGTTGCCGGCGGATATTCAGGCGCATTACCAAGCACTCAATTGCACGGCCAGTGCCTCGGACCGTGAGGGCATGGCGTTTTTGATTCTGACCGGGCGTTATATCGGTTATTTGCCGGATCATTACGCCGGTCTTTGGGTGCAACAGGGTCGGCTGCGTGCGCTGAAATCCCAAACACGTTTCTACGACTTGAGCCTCGCATCGGTCACGCGCAAAGGGCGGCGCCCTCATTTGGTGCTGGAAAGCTTTTTGGAGAGTCTGGCGGCAACGCGTTGAAAGCAAGATCAAAAGATCGCAGCCTTCGGCAGCTCCTACATTTGCGGATCATCCGCCGATAAAGTTGAGCAAGTGGACAGCTTTTTGCAGAGCAGGATGAATCTCGATCCATCAACAAGAAGCCCAAGCCCATGCAGCCAGATTCCGAACCGTCCAGCGATTTGATCTACGGCCTCAACGATCGCCCCAAACCGCTCGCTGCAATCCTCGCGGCGCTGCAACATGTGCTCGCCAGTTTTGTCGGCATCATCACCCCGCCGCTGGTGATTGGTTCGGCGCTCGGTTTGACCGCACACCTGCCCTACCTGATCAGCATGGCCTTGATGGTCTCGGGCGTCGGCACCTTTATTCAGGCGCGGCGGCCGTTCGGCATTGGTGCGGGGATGATCTGTTTGCAAGGCACCAGTTTTGCCTTTCTCGGTGCGGTGCTCTCGGCCGGGTTTCTGGTCAAGCAGCGTGGCGGTAGCCCGGAAGACATTCTGGCGATGATCTTCGGTGTGTGCTTTTTCGGCGCAATTGTGCAAATCGTCCTCAGCCGCTTCATCGGTCAATTGCGCCGAGTGGTTACGCCGCTAGTGACCGGAATTGTCATCACGCTGATCGGCATCAGTCTGATCAAGGTTGGCATCACCGATCTGGGCGGCGGTTTCAATGCGCCGGACTTCGGTGCGCCGGGCAATTTGGCATTGGGTGTGTTCGTGCTGCTGACGATCATTCTGCTCAACCGCTCGAACACGCCGTGGGTGCGGCTGTCGGCGATCATCATCGGCCTGTTGCTCGGCAGCCTGGCGGCGTGGTTCAGTGGCAAACTCGTGCCGCAGCCATTGCCTGACCTACCGCTGGTGAGTCTTCCTACACCGTTCAAGTTCGGATTCAGCTTCGACTGGACGGCTTTCCTGCCGGTCGCGCTGATTTATCTGATCAGCACCATCGAAACCGTCGGTGACCTCACCGCCAACTGCATGCTCGCCCGGCAACCCATCAGCGGCCCTTCTTATATAAGTCGCCTGCGTGGCGGGGTGCTCGGTGATGGCGTGAGTTGCATGATCGCCGCGACCTTCAGCGCCTTTCCCAACACAACCTTTGCGCAGAACAACGGCGTGATCCAGCTGACCGGCGTGGCCAGCCGTTATGTCGGGCTGTACATCGGCGCGATCCTGTTCTGCCTCGGGCTGTTCCCGATGATCGGCGCGGTGCTGCAACAGATCCCGAAACCGGTGCTCGGCGGTGCCACACTGGTGATGTTCGGCGCCGTCGCCGCTGCCGGCGTGCGCATCCTCGCGCAGTCGCCACTGGATCGGCGCAGCATGCTGATCATCGCCACTTCGTTCGGCGTCGGCCTCGGCATCGCCGCGCAACCGAACCTTTTACACTTGCTGCCAAAGCTTGTGCAGAACCTGTTCGACTCAGCGATTACCAGCGGCGGACTGACGGCGATCATCCTTTGCCTGTTGCTGCCGGAGGCCAAAAGCGAGCCTGTCGAAGTACCTGCACCACTGAACAAGATCGAACAGGTGTAACGGTTTTATCGCTTCAGGACTTGTCGGATGCCTGTGGGTGCGCTATCAACGCAATTGGTTGCACCCACAGACAAACCCGGAAGTGCCTATGACCTTTGAAGTCCCCGCTCACGGCGGCAAGCCCGCCAGCCGCATTCGTCAGAAGAACGAAGAGACCATTCTCAAAGCCGCCGAAGACGAGTTCGCCCGTCACGGGTACAAAGGCACCAGCATGAACACCATCGCCCAGAATGCCGGGTTGCCCAAGGCGAACCTGCATTACTACTTCACCAACAAGCTCGGGTTGTACGTGGCGGTGCTGAGCAACATCATCGAGCTGTGGGACAGCACCTTCAATACCCTCACCGCCGAAGACGATCCGGCCGAAGCGCTGACCCGCTACATCCGCGCAAAAATGGAATTCTCCCGACGCCAGCCGCAAGCCTCGCGCATCTTCGCGATGGAAGTGATCAGCGGTGGCGAATGCCTGACCGAGTATTTCAACCAGGACTATCGCACCTGGTTCACCGGCCGGGCGGCGGTGTTTCAGGCGTGGATCGATGCGGACAAAATGGACCCGGTCGACCCTGTACACCTGATCTTCCTGCTGTGGGGCAGCACCCAGCATTACGCCGACTTCGCCACGCAGATCTGCCGCGTCAGCGGTCGCAGCAAGTTGACCAAGCAAGACATGGAAGACGCCGGCAACAACCTGATCCGCATCATTCTCAAAGGCTGCGGCCTCACTCCTGCTATTTAAGACGTTTATGCCTTTCACCCTCAGCGGTTTTTGCGAGTACCGCGAAGAAATTCGCAAAAGCCGCTTCATCACCTACGCCACGCCAATCGGCAGCCCCGCCGAGGCGCAGGCGTTCTTCGAACAACACAACGACTTGAACGCCTCGCACAATTGCTGGGCGTGGAAACTCGGTGATCAATATCGCAGCAACGATGACGGCGAACCCGGTGGCACTGCCGGGCGACCGATTCTGGCAGCGATTGAAGCGCAGGATTGCGATCAGGTCGCGGTGCTGGTGATTCGTTGGTACGGCGGCATTCAACTGGGCACCGGCGGATTGGCCCGGGCCTATGGCGGTGGTGCGAACAAGTGCCTGCAAACGGCGGCGAAAGTCGAGTTGATCAGCCGCGTACCGCTGCGTTGCGCCTGCGGGTTTGCCGAATTGGCATTGGTGAAATTGCGGGTGGCGGATCTGGGTGGGTTGGTGGTGGAAGAAAATTTCACCGCCAATGGCGTGGAGTTGCAGTTGGCGGTGGGTGCGGCGCAGATTGAATTGTTGCAGAGTCAGTTGGCGGATTTGAGTCGTGGGCGGATTTTGCTTCAACGATAAAAGATCAAAAGATCGCAGCGTGCCGCAGCTCCTACCAGGGATCCGGGGTTGTCATGAATTTGGGGGGTGATCGCGGTATCGGCGTTTTCATGTAGGAGCTGCCGAAGGCTGCGATCTTTTAGGGCACAGCGCATATCCCTTATTCCACCGAGTTGCCCACATCTGCTGTGCACCCGACTGTGGATAACCTGAGTACATTCCTCTGTAACCCTTCTGTCACGCGGCTTTGCGAGGTTTGCTCACTTTTCGTTCAATTCGCCAGACGAAATGCAAATCCCACGCAAAAACAATCAGTTAGCACTGTTTATCACCTTTAGAAGAAAGCACCCCGGTGCTTATGCCCGGGTTTTCGGCTTGCGCACAATAACTGTGGAACAACCTGTGGATAACCCGTTCATGGCTGGCGCAGTCGCAGGTACTGCCTAGGCCCCGCCGGTTTGCTCGTTTTTTGATCAGTGGCCGACGGGCAAAACTGGAGCCTGCTCAATGGCTTTGCGCCGAATTGGTGCCGTGAATCTGCTCGACTTCGGCTGCGAAGCTCTGCGTTCAGCGCTTGCGAGCAGGGGCTGCAGCGGTTCCTGACTCAATGGCCAGGAAATTGCTTTATCCACAGGCATAACTCCAAGTCAGTCGAGCCTGCCATGCCCATCGCCGATTCAACCCCGCGCCTGCAACTTCGCCACATCAGCAAACGCTACCCCGGTTGCCTGGCCAATGACGCCATCGACCTGGGCATTGCGCCAGGCGAAATTCACGCCCTGCTCGGCGAAAACGGTGCGGGCAAGAGCACGTTGATGAAGATCATCTACGGAGTGACCCAGGCCGATTCCGGCGAGATGCTCTGGCAAGGACAGCGGGTGAATATCCGCAATCCAGCGCAGGCACGGCAACTGGGTATCGGTATGGTGTTCCAGCATTTTTCGCTGTTCGAAACACTTAGTGTGGCGCAGAACATTGCCTTGGCGATGGGGGCTGCGGCCGGCACGCCAAAACATCTGGAACCGCAAATTCGTGAGGTCTCCAACCGCTACGGCATGGCGCTGGAACCTGCACGACTTGTCCACAGCCTGTCGATCGGTGAGCGGCAACGGGTGGAAATCATTCGTTGCCTGATGCAGGACATCCGCCTGCTGATCCTCGATGAACCCACCTCGGTGCTGACGCCACAGGAGGCTGACGAGTTGTTCGTTACCCTGCGCCGCCTCGCCGCCGAGGGCTGCAGCATTCTGTTTATCAGCCACAAACTCGGAGAAGTGCGCGCCTTGTGCCACAGCGCCACGGTATTGCGCGGCGGGCGCGTGGCTGGGCATTGCGTGCCAGCCGAGTGCTCGGATCAGCAATTGGCGCAGTTGATGGTCGGCGAAGCGGCAGCGTTGATTGGCGATTATCCGAAGGTCTGCGGTGGCGCGGCGTTTTTGCAGGTCAGTGGCATGAACTGGCAAAACCCGGACCCATTCGGCTGCTCGTTGACGGCTGTCGACTTACAAGTCCGCAGCGGTGAAATCGTCGGCATCGCCGGGGTGGCCGGTAATGGTCAGGATGAATTGCTCGCGTTGCTCAGTGGCGAACAAACCCTGCCCCGTGCCGAGGCGGCGACCATTCGCTTCGGCGAAAAAAGCGTCGCCGATTTACGCCCCGATACGCGACGCAAACTCGGTCTGGCGTTCGTACCCGCAGAGCGACTGGGTCACGGCGCGGTGCCGGAGTTGAGTCTGGCGGACAACGCCCTGCTCACTGCTTTCCAACAAGGTCTGGTCAGCAACGGCTTGATCGAGCGCGGCAAAGTCGAAGCCCTCGCCGAAACAATCATTCAGCGCTTCGGCGTGAAAACCCCAGGCACACAAGCCGCCGCGCGCAGTCTGTCCGGCGGCAACCTGCAGAAATTCATCCTCGGCCGGGAGATCCTCCAGCAACCGAAACTGCTGATCGCTGCGCACCCGACCTGGGGCGTTGACGTCGGCGCCGCCGCTACCATCCACCGCGCGTTGATCGCATTACGCGATGCCGGTGCGGCGATTCTGGTGATTTCCGAAGACCTCGACGAACTGTTCCAGATCAGCGACCGCCTCGGCGCGTTGTGCGGCGGCAGGATCTCGGCGCTGCAAAACACCACAGACACCTTGTTGAGCGACGTTGGCGGCTGGATGGCCGGTCAGTTCGACGCCGCGCAAAAACACGCCACGGTTTAACGGAGTTTTCAAACATGCTGCTTTCCCTCGAACCCCGTGGCCAGCAATCGCGCCTGATGCTCTGGTGCTCACCGCTGCTGGCGGCGGCGCTGACGCTCGGTTGCGGTTCGCTGCTGTTCATCGCCCTCGGCCATGATCCGCTGCAAACCTTGTACACCCTGTTAATTGCGCCGGTCAGCGACTGGTATGGCGTCTCGGAATTGCTGGTCAAAGCCCTGCCGATCCTGCTTTGCGCGCTCGGCCTGGCGGTGGCTTATCAGGCGCGCATCTGGAACATCGGCGCCGAAGGCCAATTGCTCCTCGGCGCCTTGGCCGGCAGTGCCCTGGCGGTGAACATCATCGATGTGCAAAGTCGTTGGGCGCTGGCGTTGATTCTGCTCACCGGCACCCTCGCCGGTGCCGCGTGGGCGGGGTTGACGGCGTGGCTGCGCACACGCTTTAACGCCAACGAAATCCTCACCAGCATCATGCTCAATTACATCGCGCTGAACCTGCTGCTGTTCTGCGTGCACGGGCCGTTGAAGGACCCGGCCGGTTTCAACTTTCCCGAGTCGGCGATGTTCGGCGACGCCAGCCGTTTGCCGCTGTTGATGGAGGATGGCCGCGTACACGCCGGGGTGTATTTCGCCCTGCTCGCGCTGGTCGCGGTGTGGGTGTTGTTGCAGAAAAGCTTTGTCGGTTTCCAGATCAAAGTACTCGGGCTGGACAAGCGCGCGGCAGGGTTTGTCGGCTTCCGCGAGAAGCGGCTGATCTGGCTGGCGCTGTTGATCAGTGGTGGTCTTGCCGGGTTGGCCGGGGTCTGTGAAGTCACCGGGCCCATTGGCCAGTTGGTGCCGCAGGTGTCGCCGGGTTATGGCTACGCGGCGATTACCGTGGCGTTTCTCGGGCGACTGAATCCAATTGGGATTGTGTTTTCCAGTCTGCTGATGGCGCTGCTGTACATCGGCGGCGAGAGCGCGCAGATGACCCTCAATCTGCCGCAAGCGATCACCCAGTTGTTCCAGGGAATGATGCTGTTTTTCCTGCTCGCCTGTGACGTGCTGATTCTCTATCGGCCACGCCTGAAACTGCGCTGGGCACGGCGTACTTCGACCACCGCCATAACTGCCGGAGCGCTGTGATGGATATCGATCTGTTGAGCAATATTTTCTACGCCATGGTGCGTTGCGGTACTCCGCTGCTGTTGGTGGCGCTGGGTGAACTGATCTGCGAAAAGAGCGGCGTGCTTAACCTCGGGCAGGAAGGAATGATGCTGTTTGGCGCGGTGATCGGTTTTATCGTCGCCCTCAACAGCGGCAACTTGTGGCTCGGTGTTTTGCTGGCGATGCTTGCCGGGATGTTGCTGTCGTCGCTGTTTGCCCTGGTGGCGCTGGTGTTCAATGCCAATCAGGTGGCGACCGGCTTGGCGCTGACGATTTTTGGCGTGGGGTTGTCGACCTTCGTTGGCGCGGCGTGGGTCGGTAAACCATTGGCGGGTTTTGAGCCATTGGCGATTCCGTACCTGAGTGAAATCCCGCTGATCGGGCGGATGCTGTTTGCTCAGGATCTGCTGGTGTATCTGTCGTTCGCGCTGTTTGCGCTGGTGGCATGGGTGATCATCAAAAGCCGTGTCGGGCTGATCATTCAGGCCGTCGGCGAGAACCCGGATGCGGCCAGTGCGATGGGCTTGCCGGTGTTGACTGTGCGCACGCTGGCTGTGTTGTTCGGCGGCGCGATGGCCGGGTTAGCCGGGGCGTACCTGTCGCTGGCGTACACGCCGATGTGGGCGGAAAACATGACCGCCGGACGCGGCTGGATTGCGCTGGCACTGGTGGTGTTTGCCAGTTGGCGGGTGTGGCGGTTGTTACTCGGCGCGTATCTGTTCGGCCTCGCCAGCATCCTGCATCTGGTGGCGCAGGGGTTGGGGCTGGCGATTCCGTCGAGTCTGTTGGCGATGCTGCCGTATGTGGCGACGATTGTGGTGCTGGTGGTGTTGTCGCGCGATGCGTTGCGTACGCGGTTGTATGCACCGGTGTCGTTGGGGCAACCGTGGCAGTCAGGGCATTGATGCGGTGATTTTAATGGCCCCATCGCGAGCAGGCTCACTCCTACATTGGATCGGGTTCGCAGCTCCCTTGTAGGAGTGAGCCTGCTCGCGAAGGCGTCCGCACAGGCAACACCTGAGCGACGCCCCACGCCAGTTCAAAGACCAGGAAAACCAGCAAGATCGAACTGGCGCCATGCAGCAGCGCATAGCCCTGCCAAGCCGCAAACAGAAACCGCGCGACCGCGTCATAACGTCCATAAAGCGCCTGCGGATCGCGAATCCGCAGCACCGCCCACACGCAAACCACTGACCCCAGCAGGTTCGCCATCAGCACATGTGCAGGCTGGAACGCCGGCAAGTCCCCCGGCAGATTCAGCGCGGTCAAAAAACCATGCAGCGCGGCAAAACTCCACGGCGTGGCAAATGCCGCCGTGACGATCAGGTCATACCAGGCACTGCCGCGCACCACTTTTCGATATTGCTTCGAAGTCCACATCATCCATGCTCCAGAAATTTGAGGAGCAAGCACGGTAAAGCCTGGAGTATGCTCCAGGGTCAATAGCCCTTTTGAGAACCCGCATGCGCATCGGTGAATTGGCCCAGGCCAGCGCAGTCAGCCGTGACACTTTACGTTTCTACGAGCAGCGTGGATTGATCGCGGCGCAGCGCAGTGCCAACGGTTATCGCGACTATCCGCCGGAGATGGTGCAACTGGTGCTCTACATCAAGACTGCGCAACGGCTGGGCTTTACCCTCGGAGAGATCGGCAACAGCGTTGCCGCCCTGTGGAACGCACCCGACCCGGATAATGCCGTGGCGCAGTTGCTGCGCGACAAACTGCAACTGATCGAAACCCGCATGAGCGAACTCGGCGCACTCCGTCATGAGTTGCAACTACGGCTCGGTCAGGCGTGTCCATTGAATCCGTGAACCGTAATTTTCAAGGAGCCCCATCATGTCCCAGGCAAAAAACGCACTGATCATCGGCGCCTCCCGTGGCTTGGGCCTCGGGCTGGTGAAAACCCTGCTGGCTGACGGCTGGCAAGTCACGGCCACGGTGCGCAATCCGCAAAAGGCCGAGGCGCTGCAAGCGCTGGGCAAGGTGCGCATCGAAAAGCTGGATATGGACGACCAACAAGCAGTGATCGCCCTGAGTCAGCAACTCAAAGGCGAAACCTTCGACCTGCTCTTCGTCAACGCCGGGGTCAAAGGTCCGGATGTACAAACGCCTGGCGGGGCGACACTGGCCGAAGTCGGGCAACTGTTTTTCACCAATGCCGTGGCGCCAATCAATCTGGCCCAGCGTTTTGTCGGGCAGATCCGCGATGGCAGCGGCGTGCTGGCGTTCATGAGTTCGGTGCTCGGTAGCGTGACCATGCCCGATGCGCCGGAACTGGCGCTGTACAAGGCAAGCAAGGCTGCACTGAATTCGATGACTAACAGTTTCGTCACCCAGTTGGGTGAGCAGAAACTGACCGTGCTGTCGCTGCACCCGGGTTGGGTGAAGACCGACATGGGTGGCGAAGGCGCCGACATTGATGTTGAAACCAGCACGCGCGGTTTGATTGATCAGGTGAATGCGTTTGCCGGCAAGGGCGGGCATCACTTCGTCAATTACAAGGGCGAAACCATTCCCTGGTAAACGCACAAATCCCCTGTAGGAGTGAGCCTGCTCGCGATAGCGGTTTGTCAGATACAAATCATTCGACTGACACACCGCTATCGCGAGCAGGCTCACTCCTACAAGGGGATCGCGGTGTCTGGTCGGGTTGGGCTTGCCCGATGCGGCGATTTGTTTGAAACTGCGCACCTCGTCCTTCGCGGCGACCCTGGATCAGCAGACAGGGCATCACTGAGCTGGCAACCCTGAACCCAACTTTCAGAGGAGCCGGCAAAATGCCCGCGACCCGTACCTGGTTAAAAAATCCCCTCGCCATTTTCACTTCCAACGAGCTTGATGCCCGTGGCGGTCTTGTCGTGCAAGACGGTGTCATCGTCGAAGTGCTCGCTGCCGGTCAACAGCCGTCTGCGCCATGCAATGAAGTGTTCGATGCCCGCGAGCACGTGATCCTGCCGGGCCTGATCAACACCCACCATCACTTCTATCAAACCCTGACTCGCGCCTGGGCGCCGGTGGTCAATCAGCCGTTGTTCCCGTGGCTGAAAACCCTGTACCCGGTGTGGGCACGCCTGACCCCCGAGAAACTCGCCCTCGCCACCAAAGTGGCATTGGCTGAGCTGTTGCTGTCGGGTTGCACCACCGCTGCCGACCACCACTACCTGTTCCCGGATGGCCTCGAAAACGCCATCGACGTGCAAGTCGAAACCGTGCGCGAACTGGGCATGCGCGCCATGCTCACTCGTGGCTCGATGAGCCTCGGCGAGAAGGACGGTGGTCTGCCGCCGCAGCAGACCGTGCAGGAAGGTCAGGTGATTCTCGACGACAGTCAGCGCCTGATTCACGAGTACCACGAGCGTGGCGATGGCGCGCAAATCCAGATCGCGCTGGCGCCGTGCTCACCGTTCTCGGTGACCCCGGAAATCATGTCGGCCAGCGCCGAACTGGCAAACAAACTCGACGTGCGCCTGCACACGCACCTCGCCGAAACCCTCGATGAAGAAGACTTCTGCCTGCAGCGTTTCGGCCTGCGTACCGTCGATTATCTGGACAGCGTCGGCTGGCTCGGCCCGCGCACCTGGCTGGCTCACGGCATTCACTTCAACCCGGACGAAATCGCCCGCCTCGGCCAGGCCGGCACCGGTATCTGCCATTGCCCGAGTTCGAACATGCGTCTGGCCTCCGGCATTTGCCCAAGCATCGATCTGACTGATGCTGGGGCGCTGTTTGGTCTGGGCGTGGACGGCTCGGCCTCCAACGATGCGTCGAACATGATTCTTGAAGCGCGTCAGGCCCTGTACATCCAGCGCCTGCGTTATGGCGCCGAAAAGATCACCCCGGAGCGTGTACTCGGCTGGGCAACCAAGGGCTCGGCGAGTCTGTTGGGCCGTACCGACATCGGCGAACTGGCGGTGGGCAAGCAAGCGGATCTGGCGTTGTTCAAACTGGATGAGCTGCGTTTCTCCGGCAGCCACGATCCGATTTCGGCGTTGCTGCTGTGCGGCGCCGATCGTGCGGATCGGGTGATGATCGGTGGCAAGTGGCGCGTGGTGGATGGCCAGGTTGAAGGCCTTGACCTCAAAGGCCTGATCGCTGATCACAGCCAGGCAGCTCGGCAGTTGATCGCCGGTACCTGATCCAACACCATCCCTGTAGGAATGAGCCTGCTCGCGATCGCGTTGTGTCAGCTGAGAAATCTGTCTCTGACACACCGCGATCGCGAGCAGGCGAAGGCCTACATTAGCTTTGTGGTGGCTTCAAAGGCCCAGCAGGGACAGCATGATGAACGTCGCAAACAACACGAAGTGGGTCATGCCTTCAATGGCATTGGTCTCGCCGTCATTGAGGTTGATCGCGCTGACGATCAAGGTAATGAAGATCATCACGGTCTGAACCGGCGTCATCGCCATTTGAAACGGCTGGCCGGTATACAACGCCATCGCTTCCATCACCGGCACGGTCAGGATCACCGTCGACAACGACGCCCCCATCGCGATGTTGACCACCGACTGCATGCGGTTGGCCAATGCCGCACGCAACGCGGTCAGAATCTCCGGCGCTGCGGAAATCGCCGCCACCAGAATCGCCGTGATCACCGGCGGTGCGCCCGTGCCTTCCAGGCCCAGATCGAGGGTCTTCGACATCACTTCGGCGAGTGCGCCGATCACCACCACACCGAACACCAGAATGCCGATCGACAACGCCAGACTCACCGGTTTCGGTTCCTCTTCCACCGGCTCTTTCTTGCGGCGTTTGTCCGGGTAGCTGTAGCTGAAAAAGTAACTGTGCGGGCCGACCTGCATGCGCAGGAACAACGCATAAAGCACCACCATCGCGCCGATGGTAAATGCTGAATAAATTTTCCAGTTGGCTTCGGGGATGAACTCCGGGACCACCATCGACACGCCCATCGCGGTGAGGATCATCACGCTGTAGCTGCGCGCCGAGTCGTCGTTGTAGGACTGCTCGCCGTGCTTGATCCCGCCCATCAGTGCGGCGAGGCCGAGGATGCCGTTGATGTCGAGCATCACCGCCGAATAGATCGTGTCGCGCACCAGCGTGGGCGAGGCTTCGTTGCTCATCATGATCGCCAGGATCACCACTTCCACCAACACCGCGGCCAACGTGAGAATCATCGTGCCGTAGGGGTCGCCGACCTTTTCCGCGAGCAATTCGGCCTGATGGGCCACACGCATCGAGGCGGCGACGATAAAGGCGATCAGCACCAAGCCTGAGATCAGCGCAACGATCTGGCCGCTGTGCAGCATCCAGTGTTCCAGCGGATAGGCAACGCACGCGGCGATGACGGCCAGCAGCAGAAAGCTTTCTTGCTTGAGGATGGTGAGCATGACGGGCCTTTTGCCGAGAGAGTCGAATGAGCTACTGACTGCGGGGCGGCGCTAACGTTTCGTTACACCTTAGCGCACCAGTGGATGGCAGCCGGTTTCAGGTATGCACTTTTATTAGCCTTGCCGGCCTCTTCGCGAGCAGGCTCGCTCCCACATTGAGATGCATTCCCCTGTGGGAGCGAGCCTGCTCGCGAAGGCCGCCCCCCGATTTCGAACGACTTTGTTGTCCTGTTGGTCAGCAATTTGCATTGGCCTCGACCACACACAACAAAATGGAGCTCCAATTCATGCAAATACGTCCGCTGCACAAACTGCTGTGCGCCGCCATCGGTCTGGGGATCAGCCTGAGCGCCAGCGCTGCCGATCCGCTGAAGGTCGGTTTCGTCTACATCGGCCCGATCGGCGACCACGGCTGGACGTATCAGCATGAGCAGGGGCGCAAGGCACTCGCGGAAAAATTCGGCAATCAGATCACCACCAACTACGTGGAGAACGTCGCCGAGGGCGCCGACGCCGAGCGGGTGATCCGTAACATGGCCAAGGACAAATACGACCTGATCTTCACCACCTCCTTCGGCTACATGAACCCGACCGTGAAAGTCGCCAAGCAGTTTCCCAAGGTGACCTTCGAACACGCCACCGGCTACAAGCAGGACAAGAACCTCGGCACCTATCTGGCGCGCACGTACGAGGGCCGCTATGTCGGTGGTTTCCTCGCGGCAAAAATGACCAAGACCAAAAAGATCGGCTACGTCGCTTCGTTCCCGATTCCGGAAGTGATCCGCGACATCAACGCCATTCAACTGGCCCTGAACAAATACAACCCGGGCACCGAGATCAAAGTGGTGTGGGTCAATTCCTGGTTCGATCCGGGCAAAGAGGCCGATGCCGCGAACGCGCTGATCGATCAGGGCGTCGACGTGGTGTTCCAGCACACCGACAGCCCGGCGCCGATTCAGGCGGCCGAGCGTCGCGGCGTATACGCCGTGGGTTACGCCTCGGACATGGCGCACTTCGGCCCGAAAGCGGTGCTGACTTCGATCGTCAACGACTGGGCACCGCATTACATTCAGGCGACGCAAAGCGTGATCGACCACACCTGGAAACCCCAGGATTACTGGGGCGGGTTGAAAGAAGGCACGGTTGAACTGCCGATCAGCGATCTGGTGCCGGCACCGGTGAAAGCCGAGGCCGAGCAGATCATCGCCGACATCAAGAGCGGCGCGTTGCAGCCATTTACCGGGCCGATCAAGGATCAGAGCGGCGTGGAGAAAATCCCCGCAGGCGTGAGCGCGACCAATGCGGAACTGGCGTCGATGAACTATTACGTGGAAGGCATGAAGGCCGAGATGCCGAAGTAATCCCGGGCCTATCACTTTCCCCTGTAGGAGTGAGCCTGCTCGCGATAGCGCTGTGTCAGTCGACGTAATCTGCATCTGATACACCGCTATCGCGAGCAGGCTCACTCCTACAGTTGATCTTCAGCGTTCTCAAGGATTGTGTATGGATCAGCTTCCGATCATCGACATCAGCCCGCTCTACTCCGACAACGAAAACGCCTGGCCCGCCGTCGCCAGGCAGATCGACCACGCCTGCTGCGAATGGGGCTTTTTCTACATCAAGGGCCATCCGATTTCGCCGCAACGCATCGCCGATCTGCTGGATCACGCGCAACGTTTCTTCGCCCTGCCCGTCGCCGACAAACTCAAGATCGACATCACCCAGACTCGCCATCACCGCGGCTACGGCGCCGTCGCCACCGAACAGCTCGACCCGAGCAAACCCAGCGACCTCAAAGAAACTTTCGACATGGGCCTGCACCTGCCGGCCAGTCATCCCGAGGTGCTGGCGGAAAAACCGTTGCGCGGGCCGAACCGCCATCCTGCGCAAGCAGGATGGGAAGCTCTGATGGAGCAGCACTACCTCGACATGCAGGCCCTCGCGCAAACCCTGTTGCGCGCCATGACGCTTGCGCTGGGCATCGAACGGGACTTTTTCGACAGCCGCTTCCATGAGCCGGTCAGCGTGTTGCGCATGATCCACTACCCGCCACGGCACACGGCGAGTTCCGCCGAGCAGCAAGGCGCCGGCGCGCATACCGATTACGGCTGTATCACCCTGCTTTATCAGGACAGCGCCGGCGGCTTGCAAGTGAAGAACGTCAAAGGCGAATGGATCGACGCACCGCCGATTGACGGCACCTTCGTGGTCAACCTCGGCGACATGATGGCGCGCTGGAGCAACGACCGTTATCGCTCGACACCGCATCGGGTGATCAGCCCGCTCGGGGTGGATCGCTACTCGATGCCGTTCTTCGCCGAACCGCACCCGGACACCCTTATCGAATGCCTGCCCGGTTGTCAGGACGCCCAGCATCCGGCGAAATATCCGACGACCACTTGCGCCGAATTCCTGCTGTCGCGCTTCGCCGATACCTACGCTTATCGTCGTGAGCAGGAAGCGGTGTGATGGATCGCTTGGTCAGGTTTTGCCAATTGTTTCGGTGAGCATCTGTAGAATGCCGTCATTGCACCTGATGAGAAAAGAATATGTACGACTGGCTCAACGCCTTGCCCAAGGCTGAACTGCACCTGCATCTGGAAGGCTCGCTGGAGCCCGAGTTGCTGTTCGCCCTGGCCGAACGCAACAAGATCGCCCTGCCGTGGAACGACGTCGAAACCCTGCGCAAGGCCTACGCCTTCAACAACCTGCAGGAATTCCTCGACCTGTATTACCAGGGTGCCGATGTACTGCGCACCTCGCAGGATTTCTACGACCTGACCTGGGCTTACCTGCTGCGCTGCAAAGAGCAGAACGTGATTCACACCGAACCGTTCTTCGACCCGCAGACCCACACCGACCGTGGCATCCCGTTCGAAGTGGTGCTCAACGGCATCGCCGCCGCACTGAAGGATGGCGAGCAGCAACTGGGCATCACCAGCGGTTTGATCCTCAGCTTCCTGCGCCACCTCAGCGAAGACGAAGCACAGAAAACCCTCGACCAGGCGCTGCCGTTCCGTGACGCGTTTGTCGCTGTCGGGCTGGACAGTTCCGAGATGGGCCACCCGCCGAGCAAGTTCCAGCGTGTGTTCGACCGTGCTCGTCACGAAGGTTTTCTGACCGTTGCCCACGCCGGTGAAGAAGGCCCGCCAGAGTACATCTGGGAAGCCATCGACCTGCTGAAAATCCAGCGCATCGACCATGGCGTGCGCGCCATCGAAGACGAGCGCCTGATGCAGCGGATCATCGACGAGCAAATCCCGCTGACCGTGTGCCCGCTGTCGAACACCAAACTCTGCGTGTTCGATCACATGTCGCAGCAC
Source organism: Pseudomonas sp. TH06 (assembly GCF_016651305.1). Classification (GTDB taxonomy): domain Bacteria; phylum Pseudomonadota; class Gammaproteobacteria; order Pseudomonadales; family Pseudomonadaceae; genus Aquipseudomonas. The sequence goes on from NZ_JAEKEC010000001.1 coordinate 644,524, forward strand.
AACATCCTCGACATGCTTGAGCGTGGCGTGAAAGTCACGGTGAACTCCGATGACCCGGCGTACTTCGGCGGTTATGTGACCGAGAACTTCCATGCGCTGCACGAACACCTGGGCATGACTCAGGATCAGGCCAAGCGCCTGGCGCAGAACAGCCTGGATGCGCGTCTGGTAAAACCATAAGCAACACTGCAAAACCCTTTGTAGGAGTGAGCCTGCTCGCGATAGCGGTGTGTCAGTTGATAGTTTGTATCTGACACACCGCTATCGCGAGCAGGCTCACTCCTACAATTGGATCTGTGTTTAGCCTGAGATATCGGTTTCAGTCAGTTCTTCCAGGGTTTTCCCCCGCGTCTCCATCCCGAACAGCCACACCACGCCCGCCGCTATCGCAAAGCACAGCGCCCCCAGCGCAAACACCCCGCCCTGCCCGGTAATCGGGAACACCAGCCCGGTCACCAACGGCCCGAGCAGCGAACCCACGCGGCCGATCGCCGAGGCGAATCCCGAGCCCGTCGCCCGTGCCGAGGTCGGATACAACTCTGGCGTATAGGTGTAGAGCACCGCCCACATGCCGAACAGGAAGAACTGCATCAGCAGTCCCGTGCCGATCAACAAGGCAACGTTGCCGCCGAATACCGCGCTCTGCCCGTAGAGAAACGCCATCACCCCGCCGCCGAGCAATGTGACGATGCACACCGGTTTACGCCCCCAACGCTCAACCAGCCACGCCGCCATCAAAAATCCGGGAATCCCGCCCAGCGAAATCAGCACCGTGTAATACACCGACTGAGTCACGGCAAAACCCGACTGTTGCAGCAACGCACTCAACCACGACGTCAGCCCGTAAAAACCCAGCAACGCAAAGAACCACAGGCTCCAGATCATCGTCGTGCGCTGGCGATACTGTGGCGACCAGATCTGCTTGAGCGCCGAGAAGAAGTTGCCCGGTGGCGTCACGGTCCGCGGCAAACGTATCGGCACCGGCAACGCGGCACCGCCAAGCGATGCACGTACGCGCTGTTCGATGCCGTCGAGGACCTTGTCCGCCGCCTCATGCCGCCCGGCCTGTTCCAGCCAGCGCGGTGATTCGGGAATGAACAAACGGATCGCCAACACGAACACCGCCGGCACCGCCAACACCAGAAAGATGTCGCGCCAGCCAATCACTGGCAGCAGGAAGTACGACAGCACACCGGCCGCGACGAAACCCAGCGGCCAGAAGCCATCCATCAACGCGATATAACGCCCACGCCGCTGAGCAGGAATCAGTTCCGAGAGCATCGACTGCGCGATGGGAAACTCCATGCCCATGCCAATCCCCAGCAAAATACGAAAAATCGTCAGCGCCTCGACCGTTTGCGCCGTCGAGCACAGGTAACTGGCCAAGCCCCAGAGAACGATGCTCCACTGAAACACCGGTTTGCGCCCGAAGCGGTCCGCGAGCATGCCGGACAGCGACGCACCGAGCACCATGCCGAAGAAGCTCGAACTGGCGAGCAATCCTGCCTGTGCGCTGCTCAGGCCGAACTCGGCTTTGATCGAGCCAAGCAGAAACGTCATCATCGCCAGGTCCATGGAGTCGAAGAAAAACGCCAACGCGATGATGATGAAAATGATCCGGTGATAACCGCTGATCGGCAGTCGTTCCAGGCGTTCTGCCGCGCTGAAGCCTTGAGTGTCCATATCGCCTCCCCCCATCCGGAATATCCCCGGATCGAGTGTGCGCGATAGCGCCTTGCCGTTCGTGCTGGATGCGACCTGTTCGCAGCCGTAGACGACGCCAGCAGAGCCGATGCCGTTTCAGGCGCCGCTTGAGCGGTGCCCTGTTACGCCATTTCCAGCTCGGTTTCCTTGGCGAATTGATGCAGCTCGCGCTGGCCGGTGGCCGTCAGTTGCAGGGCTCTTGAATCATTGGGCAGGGCCAGCCAGCCAGATTGCATGAACAACTGCAGCAACGCTGCACCGAGTGAGCCGCCCATGTGCGGGCGTCGTTCACTCCAGTCGGGGCATGCACAGGCCACCTGGACGTTGCGATGGGCCAGAGCCTGAATGAACACCCCGCGCCCGGCCAACTGCTTCGAGCCTTTGAGGGTCACCACTACACGCTGTTCAAGCTGTTCAATCCAGCCGGCGTCGAGCAGTCGCTGATACAGATCGGCGGCCAGCGTGCCCCCCAGGTGGTCATCGCAAAAGCGTGCGCGCAACAGCGACGACGGCGCCGCCTGAGGTTTGGCCATGGGGGTGGTGCGCTTGAACGCCTCGGCGATTTCCCGCGGAGCACTGGCGATGGTGGCGCTGGCCAGTGCTTCTATCGCGGCCCCCACCTCCGGCGCCGAAAGCCGGAAAAACCGTTTGCGACCACGGACTTCGACCTTTAACAGACCTCCGGTGGCCAGCCGTGCCAGATGTGCACTGGCCGATGACGGCGACAGCCCTGCCAGTAGCGCAAGCTCCTCGGTTTGCCGGGCCGAGCCATCCATCAACGCCCACATCATCGCGCTGCGCTTGGGGTCGGCCAGCAACGTGGCGATCTGGCTGATGCAAGGTGCATGTTCCATGTATTCACTCCCTGTGGAATCGTATCGTCTACTGCTCGGAGACATCTTGACCAGTAATGGGTCGGCGGCCAAGACGCGAAAAACGCCCTGAACCGGGGCAAGGCAGGCCATTGACGCAACATGCTCCGGCGCAGAACCCGTCACCATAGCTAACCCCGTAATTAAACAGGGCAACTCAGCATTGACGGCGTTCGGGACGGGTTTCGGTACTGGCATGAGGCGGGCGCTAGTATAAGCGGGATGCACGCCCCGTTTCGCCTCGCAGCCTGCGCGGGTGGTGATTGTTCCTGACAGAAATTTCTCTATTTACCTGCGACTAATGATCAACTTTCAGGAAAACGGGAAATTGACTACTCAAATCAGCGCATCGGCTGGCGAGCATTTCCCTTAACAGGTTCACCGGCTTACTCAATTGTGCGCGATGAGCGCACAACAGATTCAGCGGAGCGCGCTCACACAACAGCTCCGGCAGCAGCACTTTGAGGCGACCGGCGAGGACGTCGGCGCCCACGTCGAGCCAGGATTTGTAGGCAATTCCCGCCCCGGCCACCGCCCACAGCCGTACCACGTCGGCATCATCGCTGAAGCGGTCGCCACTGACCGTCAGACTGACTTCGCGCTTGCCGTCGTGAAAACTCCAATGGTCATGAACCCGGCTGCCGAGCATGTACAACAGGCAATTGTGCTGCGCCAGTTGTTCAAGCTGGCGCGGCTCACCGTGCCGCGCCAGATAGGCTGGCGAGGCGCAAAGCACACGGCGGTTGTGCGGGGCGATGGGCAAGGCGATCAGGCTGGAGTCTTCCGGCTCGCCATAGCGCAGGGCGATGTCCACCGGTTGACGGAACATGTCGGCAATGCGATCGCCGAGCAGCAGGCGCACAGTCAGCTTCGGGTGCTCGCGCTGAAACGCGTCCAGCCACGGCAGCAACAGGTTGCGGCCAAAATCCGACGGCGCCGACAGTTGCAAGACCCCGCTGACCTGATCCTGCCCGCTGGCCAGCAAGCGCCGGCCTTCATCCAGATGACTCAATGCCGCCCGGGCGTATTCGAGGAAGCCTTCGCCTTCAGCGGTCAGACGCAGACTGCGCGTCGAACGGGCCAGCAAGCGCGCCCCGAGTTGCTGCTCAATGCGTTTCAACGCCGCACTGGCCACCGCCGCGGACATGTCCATCACCCGCGCCGCCGCCGACAGACTGCCCAGATCCGCCGCCCGGACAAATAACTGCAAGTCATCGAAACGCAGCATTCACAGCCTCGATTATCAAAAAAATATTGAAACAGACTGCTCTTTTAGCCGGTTTTATCTCGAGGAGAAATAGCCAATCATCTGCTCCATCGAATTCATCCCGATTCTGTGGAGCCGAACATGTCCCAGCCATTCACCGCCATTGCCACCCTGATCGCCAAACCCGGCCAACAGCACATTCTCGAACACGCATTGCACGCGCTGGTTGCACCCAGCCGCGTCGAGGACGGTTGCAGTCAGTACGACTTGCATCGCGACCTAGCAGACCCGCGGGTGTTCTACGTGATTGAACACTGGGCCAGCGAAGCGATTCTGCAAACGCATAACGCCAGCGCCCATTTTCAGAACTTCCAGGCCACTGCCGGGCACTGCATCGAACACTTTGAATTGAAACGCCTGGGCGCCATCGCCTGAGCACTTCTTCTATTACCTGTACGGAGCCAACCATGAAAGCCATTGCCTATTACGCTTCCCTGCCGATCAGCGACGCAAATTCCCTGCAAGACATCGAACTGCCGGAACCGGTCGCCGGACCGCGCGATCTGCTGGTGGAAGTCAAAGCCATCTCGGTCAATCCGGTCGACACCAAGGTGCGGCAGAACGTGGCGCCTGAATCTGGCGCGGCGAAAGTGCTGGGCTGGGACGTGGCCGGTGTGGTCAAGGCCGTCGGCAGCGAAGTGACGCTGTTCAAGGCTGGGGATAAAGTCTATTACGCCGGGTCGATTGCCCGTGCTGGCGGCAACAGCGAGCTGCACGTCGTCGATGAGCGAATCGTCGGCCATATGCCAAAATCCCTCGGTTTCGCCGAAGCCGCCGCCCTGCCGCTGACCGCGATCACCGCATGGGAGCTGCTGTTCGAACGGCTGCAAATCCGCGAAGGCCAGACCGACGAAGGCCAGAGCCTGCTGATCGTCGGCGCAGCCGGCGGTGTCGGCTCGATCCTCACCCAATTGGCCAACCAATTGACCGGCCTGATCGTGATTGGCACCGCCTCCCGTGCGCAGACTCGCGACTGGGTCAGCGAACTGGGCGCAGACCTGGTGATCAATCACAGCCAGCCGCTGAGCGAAGAGCTGAAACGCGTGGGGATCGCCAATGTGACCCACGTCGCCAGCCTGACCCAGACCGATCAGCATCTGGACCAACTGGTCGAAGCCCTGGCGCCACAAGGCAAACTGGCGCTGATCGACGATCCGAAGTCGCTGGATGTGACCAAACTCAAGCGCAAGAGCCTGTCGCTGCATTGGGAATTCATGTACACCCGCTCGCTGTTCGAGACGGCGGACATGATCGAGCAACACCATCTGCTCAACCGCGTGGCCGAGCTGATCGATGCAGGGACATTGAAGACTACGGTTGGAGAGCATTTCGGCACGATTAATGCCGCCAACCTGCGCCGGGCGCACGAATTGCTCGAAAGCGGTAAAGCCAAGGGGAAAATTGTTTTAGAAAGTTTCTAAAACACCGGAAAATCACAGCCTTTGCCAGCGCTGATCCATGCCTGGCACGGGCTGTGATGGATTTTTGCCGTCAGTCAGATGCTTGACCTTTGTCACAATTGCGATCGTATTCCGGACTAGAATCGAAGCCTCTGCGATACATCTTTTACGCAAGGGAGGTCAGCAATGAAGATCCTGATAAAAGAAGTGGCAAAGTCTCAATGGCAGGTTCGCCTCGATCAGCATGCCGTGACATTCCGCAGTGAAGCCGAAGCGCTGGCTTTTACCCGCACCCTCGAAGCGCGACTTTGCGCGCCCCATCAATTTCCCGACCGCAGCCAGCAGCGCGCTGCCGGCTGAGTTTGCTCAGACAGCGGCTTGCGCCAGCGCCCGGGCATTCTGCAAACGCCGGGTGAGCAACGCGACGCTGACCACCAACAAACCGCACAGACTGATGACCATGGCCATCGGTACGGCAGTGCCGTCGTGCAGGATTCCCACCAGTGCCGATGCCCCGGCGGCGACGCTGAACTGCATGCAACCGAGCAACGCCGACGCACTGCCGGCGCGTTCGCGTTGGCCGTTCATGGCGCAAGCCGCGGCATTGGGGCTGATGCAGCCGAGACTGGCCACGCAGATGAACAAGGGAATCAATAACGGCCACAGTGCCTCGGTATGCAATGCGCTGACCGCCAGTAATGTCAGGCCGGCACACAGATAAACCCAGACCGCACGCGACAGCAGGAACGCCGGGCCACGCTTGGCCAACAGCCGCGCATTGACCTGCGCCACGAGAATGAACCCCGCTGCGTTGGTGCCGAACAGCCAGCCGAAATGCTCCGCCGGCACGCCGTACAACTTGATGAAGATAAACGGCGAACCGGCGATGTAGGCAAACATCCCGGCGATGGCGATGCCACCGGTCAGCGCATGACCGAGGTAAATCCGGTCCTTCAGCAGGCGTCCGTACTGGCGCAGGGCGCCTGACAATGGCTGGCGCGGCATATGCGCCGGCATGCTTTCCGGCAAACCGAGCGCCACCGCGAGCCCCGCCAAAGCACTGAAACCGGTCAGCACCAGGAAAATCGACTGCCAGCCCGTGGTGTTGACCAGCAGGCCGCCGAGCATCGGCGCCAGAATCGGTGCCAGGCCCATCACCAGCATCAGCTGCGAGAAGACTTTCGCCGAACCCACCGCGTCGCATTTGTCGCTGACCACCGCACGGGAAATCACCATCCCCGCGCAGCCGCCCAGCGCTTGCACGAAGCGTGCGCCGATCAGCCATTCCAGGTTCGGCGCGTAAGCGCAGGCCAGAGACGCCAAGGTGAACAGTGCCAGACCGGTGAGCAGCGGAATTCGGCGGCCGAAGCGATCCGCGACCGGGCCATACAACAGCTGACCGATGGACAAACCGAGGAAATACGCCGCCAGGGTCATCTGCACGTGTTTTTCATCGGTGCCGAACGCCAGCGCCATGGACGGAAAGGCAGGCAGATAAAAGTCGATGGCCAACGGCCCGAAGGCAGTCAAGGCACCGAGAATAAGAATGATACGGAAGTTCATCAGGCATCCAGGTTGGCAAGTCGGCAGCCCGACAGTCTAGCCGCGCCCGAACGCCTTGAACATTCCGATAGCTCGCTAACAATTAAAAATCTGAGTCGAAAGATCAAAAGATCGCAGCCTTCGGCAGCTCCTACAGGTAGATTTGCATCGCTTGTGCAGGAGCTGCCGAAGGCTGCGATCTTTTGCTTCTATCAGGCGAGTTTTACTGGGTAGCCTTCTTCGCTGATGACTTCAATCACCTGTTCGGCACTCAGCGCACTTTCGACGCCGACTTCCTTGGCCGCCAGATCGACGCGCACACTGGCCGCCGGATCTTTGGCCTGCACGGCGTTGGTGATGGCTTTGACGCAGTGACCGCAGGACATGCCTTCAACATTGAACACTTGCATGCAAATGACTCCTTTTGAGTGAGGTTGCCGGCAGTTTCGAGCTTGCCACGATGGCAAGGTCAAGTTCTTGAATAAACTGCCGGGCTGGCAATCAGCGCCGCGCTCGGCCAAGCTGCGTGCATCAATGACATAAATTCAGGAGATTCAGCCATGCGCTGGTCAGCTTTCAGCCTGTTTGGCTTCCTCAGCCTGTTTGCCGCCGTGCCCCAAGCCAACGCAACCGGTGAGGACTACGCCGTTCTGATCATCTCGCGCGAGCGTCTGGAAGTGCCGACGTCCTGCGAGATTGGCGTGTATATCCAGGATCAGTTTGCCGGGCGCCTGCTTCAGGAGCAGTCCACCTCGTTCAATCTGCCCCACGGCACGTTTTCCATACGCCTGAAGCTTGAGCCTGGTCAGGTTCCGGGGTGTCAGCCGGGCATGCTGGCACCGCCGGCGCAGGAGATCTCGCTCAAGGCCGGCGATGTCGTGAAGTACCGGATCGCGGCATCGGCCAAAGGCATGTATCTGCGCCCTGCTGCTCTCGAATACTGATTGGCGCTTGACCTTGCCCGCGTGGCAAGGTTGATCCTGTAGGCAACTTCTACAGGGAGCGTAACCGATGTCCGAATCCATCACTTTCGATCTGCCGATTGCCGGCATGACCTGCGCCAGTTGTGCCGGGCGTGTCGAGCGGGCCTTGAGCAAAGTCAGCGGCGCCAGCGCCGTCAGCGTCAACCTTGCCACCGAGCAGGCCCGCGTGCAGGCGCCCGGCGACAGCTTGCCGGCGCTGATGGACGCAGTTGAGCGTGCCGGTTACAGCGTGCCGCAACAAACCCTCGAATTGAAAATTGACGGCATGACCTGCGCCAGTTGTGTCGGACGCGTCGAGCGCGCCCTGAACAAAGTCGCCGGGGTGAAAAGCGTCAGCGTCAACCTCGCCAACGAACGCGCGCACCTTGAGTTGCTCGGACAAATCGACTCGCAAACCCTGCTCGATGCCGTCAGCAAGGCCGGTTATTCGGCCAGCGTCTGGCAGGCCGAAAACCCACAGACAGACAATCAGCAACAGCGCCTGCAGCGTGAGCGCTGGGCACTGATCTGCGCGATCGCCCTTGCCCTGCCGCTGGTGTTGCCGATGTTGCTGCAACCTTTTGGCATTCACTGGATGCTGCCCGCCTGGGCGCAATTCGTCCTCGCCACGCCCGTGCAATTCATCTTCGGTGCGCGGTTCTATGTGGCGGCGTGGAAAGCCGTGCGCGCCGGCGCCGGCAACATGGACTTGCTCGTCGCCCTCGGCACCAGCGCCGGTTATGGCTTGAGTCTCTACGAATGGGCGACGGCTGCCGGGCGCATGCCGCATCTGTATTTCGAAGCGTCGGCGGTGGTGATCGCCCTGGTGCTGCTCGGCAAATACCTGGAAAGCCGCGCCAAACGCCAGACCGCCAGCGCGATCCGTGCCCTTGAAGCGCTGCGTCCGGAACGGGCGATCCAGGTCATCGACGGCCGCGAGCAAGACGTCGCCATCAGTGCCCTGCGCCTCAACGATCAGGTGCTGGTCAAACCCGGCGAGCGCTTCCCGGTCGACGGTGAAGTGCTGGAGGGCCAGAGTCACGCCGACGAAGCCCTGATCAGCGGCGAGAGTCTGCCCGTGCCGAAACAACCGGGGGACAAAGTGACCGGTGGCGCCATCAACGGTGAGGGTCGCCTGCTGGTGTGCACCACCGCACTCGGCGCGGAAAGCGTACTGGCGCGGATCATTCGTCTGGTCGAAGACGCTCAAGCGGCGAAAGCACCAATCCAGAAGCTGGTGGATAAAGTCAGTCAGGTGTTCGTGCCGACCGTGCTGGTCCTGGCCCTGGCAACGCTGATCGGTTGGTGGCTGTACGGCGCGCCGCTGGAAACCGCGTTGATCAACGCTGTCGCGGTTCTGGTGATCGCTTGCCCTTGCGCCCTCGGTCTCGCCACGCCGACGGCGATCATGGCCGGCACTGGCGTCGCGGCACGTCACGGCATTCTGATCAAGGACGCCGAAGCACTGGAACGCGCCCATGAAGTCAGCAGCGTGGTGTTCGACAAGACCGGCACCCTCACCTCCGGCACCCCGCGCATCGCGCATTTCAGTGCCGTCGATGGTGATGAAAACACCTTGCTGCAACTGGCCGGTGCTCTGCAACGCGGCAGTGAGCACCCGCTGGCCAAAGCGGTACTGGACGCGGCCGCCGAACGCAACCTGCAGGTGCCGGATGTCAGCGACAGCCAATCGCTGACCGGTCGCGGCATCGCCGGCACGCTTGACGGTCGGCGTCTGGCCCTGGGCAACCGGCGGATGCTGGAAGAAAGTGGTTTGCACGCCGGTAATCTGAGCGAATCTGCCAAGGCATGGGAAGCCGAAGGCCGAACCCTGTCGTGGCTGATCGAACAAAGCCCCGAGCTGCGTGTACTGGGTTTGTTCGCCTTCGGTGACACCTTGAAGCCGGGAGCACTGGAAGCGGTGCAACAACTCGCCGCACGGGATATCCACAGCCATTTACTGACCGGTGACAATCGCGGCAGTGCGCGCGTGGTGGCTGAAGCCCTTGGCATTAAAAACGTCCATGCCGAAGTTCTGCCGGCCGACAAAGCTGCCACCGTCGCCGAATTGAAGAAAACCGGCGTCGTCGCCATGGTCGGCGACGGCATCAACGATGCCCCGGCACTGGCTGCCGCCGACATTGGCATCGCCATGGGCGGCGGCACCGACGTCGCCATGCACGCGGCGGGCATCACGCTGATGCGCGGTGATCCGCGGCTGGTGCCGGCGGCGCTGGAGATCAGCCGCAAGACCTACGCGAAGATTCGCCAGAACCTGTTCTGGGCCTTCGTCTACAACCTGATCGGCATTCCATTGGCAGCGTTCGGCTTCCTCAACCCGGTGCTGGCCGGTGCGGCGATGGCACTGTCGAGCGTCAGCGTGGTGAGCAATGCGCTACTGTTGAAAACCTGGAAACCCAAGGATCTGGAGGAGCACCGATGAACATCGGCCAAGCGGCCCGGCACAGTGGCCTGAGCGCGAAAATGATCCGCTATTACGAGTCGATCGGTTTGCTCAAAGCGGCCCATCGCACCGACAGCGGTTATCGGGTCTACGGCGATGATGACTTGCACACCCTGGCCTTCATCAAGCGTTCGCGCGATCTCGGTTTTTCTCTCGAAGAAGTCGGCAAACTGCTGACGCTCTGGCAGGATCGCCAGCGCGCAAGCGCCGATGTAAAGGCGCTGGCGCGGCAGCATATCGACGAGTTGAACCAGAAGATCCGCGAACTCGGCGAGCTACGCGACACCTTGCAGGATCTGGTCGAGCATTGTCAGGGCGACCATCGCCCTGATTGCCCGATCCTCAAGGAGCTGGCGTCGGGCTGCTGCGCACAACCCGCCCGCGTCTGAGCGCCAGCACCTTCACCGCCAGCAACGTGCCAAGGGGAATGCCGTGGAACAACATGACCACGGCACCCGGCGTCCACCATTGGTAGAACGGCGCGGCAATCAACATGCCGACGCCGAACCCGGTCATTTGCAGCAACGTCAGGAAACTGAAGATCGGCAGGCGCAGGTGTTCCGGTTCGCGTTGCAGCCGCGACATCAGACCGACTTCCGAGAAGCCGTCACCCAGCCCCGCCGGCAATGAGAACAGCAGTAATCCGTAGAGACTGTGCTGTTGAAACATCAGAATGAAACCGCAGGACATCAGCGCCACGCCGAAGAAAAATCGCCGTTCGAGATTGCTGTTGTCCGAGCCTTTCATGCGACTGGCGATCCGTGCGCCGAGCAGTTTGCCGCTGGCCCACACCGCCAGCATCAGGCCCAGTGTGGTGCTCGCCGACTCTGGCGAGAGCAGCTTCGAGATGATCGGAAAACCGACGTTGTGCGCGGCGCTGCCCAAGGTGTCGGCCATCGTCACGGCAAGCATCGCGGCAATCACCGGGGCACTGCGCAGGCCTTGCTTGAGGGCTGACCATTCGCCGCGCTCGGGCTCGGAACTGAGGGTCGGGGCCTCGAAACGCAGCGGCACAATCAACAGTGCGGCCAGCAAGTAGGTCAGTGCGTTCAGGGCAAACACCGTTTCGAAACCAAACCCCGCTACCAGCAATCCCGAGACCAGACTGCCGCCGACCATCGCCGCTGAAGAAGCCGAGGTGATCCAGGCGTTGGTCTTGAGCAAGTGTGCGGGCTCGATCAAACGCGGCAACTGACTGTTGAGACCGATGGCGAACATCGAATTGCCGAAGCCCAGTCCGAAGGCAATCAGCGGCAACAGCAGCGCTTGCTGGCTGACCGGCACGATCAACAACAGACCAAGCACTGCGGCGCGCAACAAATCGAAGGCAATCAGCGGCGAACGTCCGCTCCAGCGCCGATAAAAACGCGTGCCGATCAGGCTGGCGAAAATCCCGCCGCCGACGCGACTGGCGAGGAAGATCCCGACGCTCATGGCGCTGTTGCTAAGCAGATAGACGTACGTGGCCAGCGCGACCATGTTGAGGAAGGCGCCGAAATCGGAGATCAGCCGGGCGGTGACGATCAGGCGGGCGTTGCGGGGGGTAGTCACATTCAGTCCTTGAGTGTGCGGAGGCAGACAAGATTCCCACACACATTTCAAGAACACCACAGATCCCTGTAGGAGTGAGCCTGCTCGCGATAGCGTCGGCACCATCAACCTCTCTGTCGACTGAACCACCGCTATCGCGAGCAGGCTCACTCCTACGGGAGATTTTTGTTGTCCTTTTTAATGCGCGGGCACAAAAAAACCCGGCCGAAGCCGGGTTTCTCTTTAAACGATCACTGCATCCACGGCGGAGGCGGTGGCTCGTCCGACTTGCCCTTGGGCTCGTCATCTGCTGCACGAATCGCCTGCTTGCGCTCTTCGTCCAGCCGCGCCGCTTCGATTTCGCGCAGTACCCCGCCGACATCGGCCAGATCCTCCGGATCATCGAACTCGCCGGTCAGCACACTGGCCGGGTGCAAGGTGCCGGCTTCATACAACGCCCACATTTCCTTGGCGTATTTGGTCTGCTTCAGCTCTGGCGCAAAACGACCGAAGTACGAAGCCATGTTGCCAACGTCACGCTCAAGCATGCTGAACGCGTGGTTGTTGCCCGCCGCATCCACCGCTTGCGGCAGGTCGATGATGACCGGGCCGGTCGGTGTCAGCAGCACGTTGAACTCGGAGAGGTCACCGTGCACCAGACCGGTACACAACATCAGCACGATCTGCGAGATCAGGAACGCGTGATACTCGCGTGCCTGATCCGGCTCCAGCACCACGTCGTTCAGACGCGGCGCGGCATCGCCGAATTCGTCGGCCACCAGCTCCATCAACAATACGCCGTCGAGGAAGTCGTACGGTTTTGGCACGCGCACACCGGCACCGGCCAGACGGAACAGCGCCGCCACCTCGGCGTTCTGCCAGGCATCCTCAGTCTCTTTACGACCGAACTTGGAGCCTTTGGCCATCGCTCGAGCCTGTCGGCTGTTGCGAACCTTGCGGCCTTCCTGATACTCGGCCGCCTGGCGGAAACTACGTTTGTTCGCCTCCTTGTAGACCTTTGCGCAACGTAACTGATTGCCGCAGCGCACCACATAAACAGCTGCTTCTTTACCACTCATCAGTGGGCGCAGCACTTCGTCGACCAGACCGTCCTCGATCAGGGGTTCAATGCGTTTTGGAGTCTTCATCAGCTTTTATTGTGGGTCCTTTATTACCAAACACGCGAATGTCACTCGTTATACGGCAATCCTCGCGTCACGGGGAGGGGTTGCCGACCTGTGAACCTTGAGAATGCACACACTGTGCCGAAAATCTGACCGCAGCGAATCATAGCCGAGGCGGTGGTAAATGTTGCTGATCGGTGTTGAGGGCATTTGCGACAGAATCTGACATCCGCCTGTAAGCGTCCTTGAACATGCCCAAATAAACCTGTGGGAGCTGGCTTGCCAGCGATGGCGATATCCCGGTCAATAAAAATATTGAATCTGATGGCCTCATCGCGGGCAAGCCCGCTCCCACAGGATCCGGTTTATCTTTCGATGATTGCGGTGACGCCTTGCCCACCCGCGGCGCAAATCGAAATCAGCCCGCGCCCCTTGCCCGCCGCATCCAGCAACTTCGCCATGTTCGCGACAATCCGCCCACCCGTGGCGGCAAACGGATGCCCCGCCGCCAGCGAACTGCCTTTGACATTGAGACGGCTGCGGTCGATCGACCCGAGCGGCGCATCCAGGCCCAAACGGGTTTTGCAGTATTCGGGATCTTCCCAGGCCTTGAGTGTGCACAAAACCTGCGCAGCGAACGCTTCATGAATTTCGTAATAATCAAAATCCTGCAAGGTCAGCCCGTTGCGCGCCAATAATCGTGGCACCGCGTACACCGGCGCCATCAGCAGGCCCTCGGCCCCGTTGACGAAATCCACCGCCGCCGCTTCACCATCGCGCAGGTAAGCGAGAATCGGCAGGCCACGCTCTTTCGCCCATTCCTCACTGCCGAGCAGCACCACCGAAGCGCCGTCGGTCAATGGCGTGGAGTTGCCCGCCGTCAGCGTGCCTTTTGCGCTTTTTTCGAAGGCCGGTTTCAGCGACGCGAGTTTTTCCAGGGTCAGGTCCGGGCGCAAATTGTTGTCGCGCGTCAGGCCGAAAAACGGGGTCATCAAATCGTTGTGCCAGCCTTCGCTGTAGGACGCGGCCAGTTTGTGATGGCTTTCCAGGGCCAGTTGATCCTGATCCTCGCGGGGAATCTGCCAGGTCTGCGCCATCAGCTCACAGTGCTGGCCCATCGACAGGCCGGTGCGCGGCTCGCCATTGCGCGGGAATTCCGGGATCAGGTGCCTGGGGCGCAATTGCAGGAAGGTCTTGAGTTTGTCGCCGGTGGTCTTGGCGCGGTTGGCTTGCAGGAGGATCTTGCGCAGGCCTTCGCTTACGCTGATCGGCGCGTCCGAGGTGGTATCGACGCCGCCAGCGATGCCACTGTCGATCTGGCCAAGGGCGATTTTGTTCGCCACCAGCAGCGCCGCTTCCAGGCCGGTGCCACAGGCTTGCTGGATGTCATAGGCCGGGGTCGAGGGTGACAGGCGCGAGCCGAGCACGCATTCGCGGGTCAGGTTCATATCTCGTGACAATTTAAGCACCGCGCCTGCCACGACCTCGCCGATGCGCTGGCCGTGCAGGTTGTAGCGTTCGATCAGGCCTTCGAGGGCGGCGGTGAGCATCGCCTGATTGCTGGCGGTGGCGTACGGTCCGTTGGAACGGGCGAAAGGGATACGGTTACCGCCGATGATCGCGACGCGGCGCAGCTGACTCATGAAAAGCTCCTTGTTAGGTATCCAGATTTACAGACCCTGTGGGAGCTGGCTTGCCAGCTCCCACAGGGTCAGTGGTCTACTCTGCTGTTCTAGCGTAGGCCTTATTGCGTGGATCGAACGATTGATTGCCGTTGGTAGTCCACACTTTGAACCCCAACTTTTGGAGAGCGTTCCATGTCTGACCGCTATATCGACTTCGCCAACTCGTCCATCGGCCATCGTCTGGTCGGTGCTCTTGGCCTGCCGGCGCCGGTGCGACTGGAGCGCTGGCAGGCCGGACGCCTGCGGCCGGTGGAGGGTGCGCTGCTGATCGGTGGCGGGCCGCTGGCCGAACGCGTGAATGCCTTCGCCAACCGTTTGACCGAGGGGATTTACCGCTACGGCGAGCAACCGGCGAGCGCCACCGAATGGATTCCGGGCCTTGGCCCGAAACTCAAGGCTGTGGTGTTCGACGCCAGCCATCTGCAACAGACCGATCAGCTCAAACAGCTGCGCGAATTCTTCCAGCCATTGATGAAAAACCTCGAATCCAGCGCGCATCTGGTGATCCTCGGCCGCGCGCCGGAAACCCTCAGCGATCCGTTCGCCGCCAGTGCACAACGGGCGCTGGAAGGTTTCTCCCGTTCGCTGGCCAAGGAATTGCGCAGCGGCGGCACGCTGCAATTGATCTACGTCGGTGAAGGCGCCGAAGATCAACTCGAAGGCCCGCTGCGGTTTTTCCTCTCGCCGAAAAGTGCTTTCGTTTCCGGGCAAGTGATTCGCCTGACCGCGTGCGCAACGCCGGTCACCGACTGGACGCGACCACTGGCCGGGCGCAAGGCGCTGGTCACTGGCGCGGCGCGCGGCATTGGCGCATCGATTGCCGAGACCCTGGCGCGCGATGGCGCCGAGGTCATCCTGCTCGACGTGCCGCCGGCCAAGATTGATCTTGAGGCCCTCGCCGCACGCCTCGGCGGCCGCAGCATCACCCTCGATATCTGCGCCGAAGACGCTGCCACGCAACTGATCGAACAGTTGCCTGACGGCCTCGACATCCTCGTGCATAACGCCGGGATCACTCGCGACAAGACACTGGCGAACATGACCCCGGAGTTCTGGGACGCGGTGCTGGCGGTCAACCTCAATGCGCCGCAGGTGCTAACCAAAGCCCTGCTCGACAGCGGCACGCTGAAAGATAATGCGCGGGTGATCCTGCTCGCCTCGATCAGCGGCATCGCCGGCAATCGCGGGCAGACCAACTATGCCGCGAGCAAGGCTGGCTTGATCGGTCTGGCCCAGGCCTGGGCACCGACGCTGCTGGAACGCGGCATCAGCATCAACGCCGTGGCGCCGGGATTCATCGAAACGCAGATGACCGCGCACATTCCCTTCGGCCTGCGTGAAGCCGGACGGCGCATGAGTTCCCTCGGCCAGGGCGGCTTGCCGCAAGACGTCGCCGAGGCCGTCGCATGGCTGGCGCAACCGGGCACCGGCGCATTCAGCGGGCAGGCGCTGCGAGTCTGTGGACAAAGTGTTCTGGGGGCCTAGGCATGAGCATCGAATGGCACGCACTGGATCGCGAACCGGGTCTGCCCGGTTTGTATGCGCGGGCGGCAACACGACGCAAGATTACCGGCACGCAACTGCCTGACAGCGGCTTGCGCTGCTGGGTCGATGTCGATGGCAAACGCCTGGCGGACTATCGCAAGGTCTGCGGTTTTACCGACGACGGTCTGCTGCCGCCCACTTATCCACACATCCTCGCGTTTGCCTTGCAGATGCAATTGCTCACGGCGAAGGATTTTCCGTTTCCGCTGCTGGGACTGATTCATCTGAGCAACCGCATTCGCGTGTTGCGGCCGATGGGCGGGATCAGTCGGGCGCAAGTCAGCGTGCGCGTGACTAATCTGCAACCGCATCCCAAGGGCGCGACGTTCGATTTGTTGACCACGCTGGATGATCAGCTCGGACCGTTGTGGCAAGCCGAAAGCCAGATGCTCTGTCGCGGCGTGAAGCTTGACGGTGAAGCCGTCGAACAGCATTGGCAGCCCACACAAGCGCTGACTGAAGTGGCGCACTGGCAAGCGCCGGCCGACATTGGCCGGCAATACGCCAAGGTGTCGGGCGACTACAACCCGATCCACTTGAGCGCGGCGAGTGCGAAGCTGTTCGGTTTTCCCACGGCCATCGCCCACGGCTTGTGGAACAAGGCACGCACGCTCGCGGCGCTGGCGAATCACTTGCCCAAGGCCAATCTGGAAGTCGCGGTGCACTTTCGCAAACCGGTGCGATTGCCGAGCGAGGTGACATTGCTGGCAAGCGAAGCGGGCTCCAGTGGCGAATTGCGGCTGGTGGGTGCCGGGGATCTGGAGCATATGGTGGGGAATTGGCAGCCGATCGCCTGACTCCAAAGGTGGGTGGCAAACACAGCAATTGTGCGAAGGAAAACTCCGTGGCGAGGGGATTTATCCCCGATCGGCGGCGCAGCCGTCGTAAAAGTTTTGCACCCAATGCCTCTGACCAACCCCGCTCCCAAGTTTTGGGGCGGCTTCGCCACCCATCGGGGATAAATCCCCTCACCACAAAAGCGCCCTGTCACCACAGCGTTTTCAACGCACTCGAGACTGGGGCTGACCTGTAAATTGTGTATATATCACTTAAGTTTTCCCGCTCCTTGCAGCAGCCCTCGACAAACACCAGGCCTTGATTCCCAAGGCTTTTTTTTGCGCGTCTATACCGTGAGTATTAGTCCTTAGGCTCTGAATTTCACTTTATATATAAAGGCGTTAATACCAACTTGAGAATGGTCGGCTCCCTGCCCCCGGGCTGAGATTGACACAACGGACGAGGCATCACCGGCGACAGATCGGTGAGCCATCGAAGGCAACGAACGTTGTGACAGGTGCAAGGAATCTCGATCATGAAAACTCAAAACGTGTGGTGCAAATCAGCAATCGCTCTGGCATTGATTCTCTCCCTCGGCCTCGCCGGTTGCAGCAGCGGCGGTGGCGGCCATCACAGCAGCTCCGGCAGTTCTTCGCCGGACAGCAGCACCGCCGGCACGGGCGGCACTGGAGGTACTGGAGGCACAGGTGATACCGCCGGTACTGGCGGAACCGGTGGTACTGGTGGCACGGGAGGCACTGGCGGAACGGGCGGCACTGACCCGACCAATCCAACCAACCCGACGGATCCGACTAACCCTACTAATCCGACCAACCCAACCACCACACCTCTGGTGACCACCACGCTGGTGCAGGATGTCGGCAAAACCGTCAGCGGCGTCGGCGATGGCGTGGGTCAAATTGGCGACTCTTTAAGCACCGTACCTGTGGTCGGTGGCGTGGTGCAGAGCGTGGCCAACACGACTGGCAACGTCGTCTCTACTTTGGGTGACGGCGTGGCGAATGGCATCGGCAAGCTGGGCACGACCGACAATGGTCTGGGCGTGACAGCCTCTGCGGTCGGCGGTGTGGTCTCGGATGTCGGCGACGGCGTTTCGGATCTGAGCGGTAAACTCGCCACCGCCACCAGCAGCGTTCCCGTGGTTGGCGGTGTAGTCACCAAAGTGGCTCCGGTACTCAATGGCGTCGGTGAGAAAGTCACCATGCTCGGTGACACCTTGAGCACCGCCACCACCACTGGCCCGCTCGGCTCGTTGACCAAAAGTGTCGGTAACGGACTGGTGCCGGTGATCGCCATGGTTGAAAGCACCACCGACAAAGTCGGCGATGCCTCCGGTCTGGGCGACCCACTCAAAGGCGTGATCCAGAAAGTCGGCAGCACCGTGGACGGTGTCGGCGACAAGGTGACTGATGCCGGCAACGGCAACGCGCTGACCAACACCCTCGGCGGTGCTTTGAGTAACACAGGCACCGCCGTCGGCAAGGCTGGCGGTCTGGTATCCAACGGCACCGGGTCCGGTACTGGCGGCGGGGTCGGCGGTGGACTGGGTGGCGGCCTCGGCGGCACGGGTCTGTTGCAAACCGTGGGCGGCGCAGTGGTCAACGTCGGCACAGGCTTGAACGCCGGCAATACCAACGGCGTAGTGAGTGCCGGTGGCGTTACCGCAGGCGGACTGGGTAATACCATCGCTTCGCTGAACACCGTACTTGGCGGTTCTGGCTCACCGATCACGGCATCGACTTCGCCACTGGCCACTGTCGGCGCCACCGTCGGTGCAGGCCTGAATCCAGTCACCAGCGCCGTCACCAATGTGACTCAGCAAGTCGGCGCCGCTACGGGTCTCGGCTCGCCAGTCGCCGGGCTGACCGGTCAGGTCGGCGGTGCGGTGAGCAATCTGGGCGGCGCGATTGCCGCCACCAATAATCCGGTTACCGTAGCTGTCGGAGGCCTGGTCAACAATGTTGGCGGTACCGTCGCAGCGGTTGGCGGCCTGGTCAACGGCGGCACCGCAACCGGCGGCACCACAGGCGGTCTGGGCGGTGTACTCGGCGGCCTGACCGGCGCCCTGGGAGGCAACAAACGCTAAATTGCACCTGGCCGATTCGACGGCCTCACCTACAGCGCCTACGCTTGGTTGAGGGCGGAAGATTCCCACGAGTCTTCCGCTTTTTTCTTAGGAAAAAACAGCCTTGAGCTGCGACCTGACCACGGAGTGTCCTATGCGCGTTATGGCGTCCTTGCTGTTCCTCAGTCTCAGTTCCGCTGCCCTCGCCGACACCCTCCCGAGCTTTCTCAACAGCAACGAAACCATCCGCAACCTGCCCGTGCCGAACCTGCCGGCCGACGCCTATCGCCCGGCCGCCGCGCCGCTGCAAGTGCCGGAGCCCGGTGCGGCGGCCGCGCAACCGTTGATGATGAGCACCAAGGTCAATCTCAAAACCGTGCAGATCGAGGGCGGCACGATCTATCCGCTGAACGAGTTGGCCGACAATTACAAACCGCTGATCGGCCACCAGACCAACCTCGCCGAGCTGATCGAAGCGACGCGCAACATCACCCGCCGCTATCAGCAGGACGGCTACCTGCTGTCCTACGCATTTTTACCGCAACAGAATTTCGACGACGGCGTTGCCCGCGTCGTGCTGGTCGAAGGTTACGTGCGCGACGTGCAGTTGCAGGGCGATGTCGGCCGGGTCAAAGGCCTGCTCGACAAACTGTCGGCAAAAATCCAGGCCGAACGGCCGCTGACCCGCAAGACGTTCGAGCGCTACACCACGTTGATGACGCGCATCCCCGGTGTGACGATCCAGGCACAAGTGCCACCGCCGGGCACCACCGACGGTGCAACGACACTGGTTGCCCAGGCCAGCCGCAAACCGTTCACCAGCACCTTGAGTACCACCGAAGACAACCGCAACGGCACGCAGGCATTGCTTGGCGTCAGCAGTAACTCGCAAACCTCGATGGGCGAGCAAGTGTCCCTCAGCGGCCTGTTCCCCCCGGGTGACGACCACGAACATTACTATCGCCTCGACTACAGCCAGTTCCTTGATGCCGAAGGCACGCAACTCGCGCTGTCCGCTTCACGCTACCGTGCCGACCCGGGCACCAACGTGCTGCTGGACAACGGCCTGCAACTCAAGCCGCACCGTGAGAACGACCGCTATTCAATCGGCTTCACCCTGCCGCTGATCGCCGCTTCCAACGAACTGCTGACCGCCGGAGCGCGGCTGTACGCGGTCAATGACAAGACTCGCTACAACGTCATCGGCTTCCCGCTGAGCGTCGAAGAGCGCACCGACATCCGCGCCCTCGCCTTCGAAAGCGACTGGCGCAAGGCCGATGCCCGGCAACTGCGGATCCTCAGCGGTGGCGTGTACCAGGGCCTGGACAGCATGGGTGCAAAAACCAACAACAACGCCATCGACCTCGACTTCTTCCGCGTGCGCCTGTCCGGCGTGCAGAGCGACAAGTTCTTCGACAACTGGCAAGGCGTGCTGTCGGCCGCGCTGTACTGGAGCGACGACACCCTCCCCGACAGCGAACGCGCGGTGTTCGGCGGGCAGAATTTCGGTCGCGGTTACCCCGATGATCAGGCGTCGGGCGACAAGGGCTGGGGGGTGGCTTACGAGGTCAACTACAGCTTCAATCGCGACGGCAACTGGGTGCGCATCCTGCAACCGTACGTGGTGCTCGATCGTTCGCGCAGCTGGTTCAATGAATTGCCGGTGCAGGCCAACAACCTGTCGTCGGCGGCGGTGGGTTTGAGATTCGGCGACGCCAAGTACTACAACATTGCGCTGGAAGCGGCGAAGGCGATGTCGGATGAAGCGCTGGACACGTTCAATCGCCGGGCGCGTTACAGCATCAGTTTCAGTTATCAGTTGTAGAAGGTGCGGCGCTTGTCAGACCGTTTTCGCGAGCAGGCTCGCTCCCACATTTGGAATGCATTCCCCTGTGGGAGCGAGCCTGCTCGCGATGAACGATAACGCGGTGCCGAGGCTGGATCAGAACGCGTAACGCACCTTCGCCGTGAAGCCATCGGAGTCAAATCCGCTGGCCGTCACGTAGTTGTACGAACCGCCGACACTCCACGCGCCCATCCGGTAGTTCGCGCCCAGGCCCAATTCATAGCTGTCACGTACCGGCGTGGTACCTCGACTGGTGAACGCATCGCCGCCCAGTACAAACGAAGACTGGGTGGCCACCTTGTCGCCAATCACGTCATGCCAGGCCATGAGCTTCGCTTCAGGCTCAAGACTGCCGGCACCCACCGCGAACGCAGCGGCCAGGCGCGCACCCATGCCCAACTCACCGACTTCGTAACGCTGGCCGCCGACATTCAACGAGGCGGCACTGCCCTTCTCGCGGTACGAGTCCATGCCCACGTTGGCATAACGTGCACCGACTTGCGGCTCAAGCACGACATCAGGCATCAAGCGCAGGCTGTAACCGGCGAGAGCGCTGACACCAAAAACATCACTGTCGTAATCACCCTTGGCGCGAGTGCCGGCGATGTAACGCTTGGACTCGTTGTCGTTCCAGCCGTACATCAGCGAGGTGTCGACGAACCAGTTGTCATGCACCCAGTTGCTGTAGACCGTCAGCGCGTGACCGGTGACTTTGGTCTTGCTGCCCAGATCCGATTTCACGTCGGTATCGAGGTAGCTGTAAGCCAGGCCCAGTGTCGTGTCGGCGTTCAGCTGGCCGTCGGCACCCACGGCAATCCCGTGGCTGTCGGCGTCATAACCCGACACACCGCGACGCTCGTCCTGATTGGCGTCGTTGCTCAGGGTTTGCAGCCACACGCCTTTTTCGGTCGAACCGGTTGCATTACGCGCACGACTGGAGCGTTCGTTGATCACCCCGGAGACCAGCGTCTGGCTGTTGGCGGCGGCGTGCAGCACGCCGCGGCTGACATCCGGGCTGAGGGTCTCGGACAGACGTGCGAGTTGCGCATCGGTGCTGGCGTTGGCGAAAGCCTGGAATACCGGGTCTTGCTCGTCGATGCGCGACATGACGCTGGACAATCGGCCCACCGCTGTCGCGGCGTTGCGACTGCCGCCGACTGCCAAGGTGTTGTTGGCCAGCACCTCACTCGACTTGGTCGTCACCACCGACGTGATGTCGTTGCCCGTGACACCGAAACTCTTCACATCCAGCAGTGCAGAAGAAGATGTCACGGTCAGGTTGTTGCCACCGATCAGGTTGCCCGAACTGATCAACGTGTAACGCGTGCCGCCCGGGGTCACCCGAAAATCACTGGAACGTGCGAGAAGCCGCAGTTCTGCACCCGGCGCGATATCGGTAGTACCGGTGACCTTCAACACTGGCAGTGCCGGGTTGGTGTCGTTGCCCAGGTACATCTCCAGCACCGAGTTGGCTTCTTCCATGTCGAAGTCGCCGATGATCGTGGTGTGAGGCTTCACAAGGGTCAGCGTGCCATACTCGATCGTGACGTAGCCGGACTTGATAACTGAACCGTCAAAAGTAGCGTCACCGTCGATTTTCACACCGGTCAGCCCCAACAGATCACCCTTCACGGTGCCGCCGAAGAAATCGAAATAGCTTTCGCCGTCATCGATCTGAATGGCAGCTTTACCCCCCTCGATAAAACCGTTCAGTTGGTAAATGCTGAAAGGACTGCCACCGGCCGGTTGGCCGCTGACGTGCACGCCGATGGACTCACCGGAAATCGTTCCGCTGTTGTTCAACAGTAATTTCCCGGAGCCTGATGAACTGACACCCTCCAGCACCAGAGCCTCTGCGTTGGTCCCAGAGGCGCGGATAGTGCCGGAATTGTTTATCCCGCTGTTGAGCGTGGCACCGTCGAGAAACAAACCCAGTGCATCGCTGCCACTGGCGCTGATCATGCCGGAGTTGCTGAATCCGGCAAGACTGGTTTGCACCAGCATCACTCCGGTGGACGTCGCCCCGCTGACGTCGATGCTGCCGCTATTAATCAGGTAGTTACCCAATTCGCTATTAATCACGGAGATGCCCGTTGAAGTTCCCACCCCGGTCAATCCGTGCACAGCAATCGAGCCATCGTTGATCAGCGCGAACTGAATTTTGCTTTTTACGGCCCCGGAGTCACCGAGACTGATACCGACGCCTTGGGTGGCGCCGTCAATGCGGATGCTGTCGTTGTTGCGCAACTGCATGGCTCTGAGCCCCTGGAACCGAGCGCCGAAAGTCAGGCCCGGCGCAGCCACGGGCGTGGCATTGAGGTTGCCGTGCAAATTGACCAATCCAGTGGTGTTGAGCAGATTGCTATCCAACGGGGCGCTGCTGATGTCGTAATCAATATCGGCGACAGCGGTACCCGAGTGCAAAGTGGCGGTAATGGACAGCGCCAATAACGAGCGGCGCAGGCAAGAAGTGTTCAAGCGAGATTCCCTTCCAAAACATTAAAAACAGTTTCAGCAGGGTTCATACATTCACTTTGGCATCCCTACCGGCCCACCAGCTCATCTGATCCGGGCGCGGCGCAATCTACACGAGCCATCATTTCGACACCATCGAAATGTCAACGCGATGACGTCAGATTTCAGATGCCCCATCTGCGGCAGCTTTTACGCAGAACGTGCAGGCAACATGTAATGGCTTGGCTGGAAGGACCTCATCGCTGGCAAGCCAGCTCCCACAAGGAAAAATGAGCACACCCCGACGTGGGCCGAATGTCAGGGCACGAACGGATACACACCCCCAACCAGGTCCTCACCCCACCCGAACCTTGGGAAACAAGTTATCCAACGTCTCCAGCAGCCGAACGTGATAAATCGGCTTGCGAAACAGATCCAGCACCTGCAACCGCAACATATCGCTGACATCCTCCATATCCGCATGCCCCGACGTCACAATCACCGGCAAATGCTGCCTCGACGTATGCTCACGCAAACGCTTGATCAACGACATGCCGGACTCCTCCGGCATGCGCAGATCAGTAATCACCAAGGCAATATCCGGATGCCGGGTCAAATGATGCAAAGCCAGCTTTACCGACGTCGCCGTGTGACAGACAAAACCCTCACCCTCCAGCAACTCCGCCAGCTCCAGCAACGCGTCCTCTTCATCGTCAACCAGAAGCAACTGTTGGCGGGGCAACGAGGAAGCAGTCATGAGCAGTCCCTGAAAAACTGAAAGAGAAACCGAGTGTAGCGTGTCATTCAGCCAACGCGACGGTCGATACGATCAGGGTGTCGGAGCCGTTTGCGCCGTACCACCCAGAGACACCAGAACGCTATTGAAAATGGCGAGCACCTTGGTGCCTATCGGTGTAACGAAAACGACGACCACCACCGCCACCATCGCCACCACAATCGCGTACTCGATGGCCGAGGCCGCTTCAGTGCTCGCCAAAAACGAGCGTACGCGCGCTATCAAATATTCAAGAACCATGGAAATTCTCCTTCGTACCGGCGACTCGCCAAATACTGGAAATCCAATGACACCTCAGCAATGCCCGGGCTTGCTGTAAATCACGGCGCGCACGAGCATTGCAAAAGCAGAGCGTGGGTTCGATCAAGGCGTCGGCCGGACCTGCGCCGTTCCGTTGAGCTTGGTCAGTATCACGTTGAAAATGGCCAGGACCTTATCGCCGATAGGTGTCACAAACACCACGACAACCACGGCCACCATCGCCACGACGATCGCGTATTCGATAGCCGACGCCGCTTCGTCACTTTTGCAGAATGTCCGGGCTCTGGCCCGCAGATAGTCGAGAGTCATACGAAACATACGTCCACTCCTTCGCGCCCATGGCGCCGATGTCACACTACAGCGGCAAGGTTCCACCGTGCCATTTGAGCATTGTCAACAAACCCGCGCCCAACAACTGTAAGAACGGATTAATCACAAAGAATTAATACCCTCGCGCCGATACCTTTTTCTGCTGTTAATTGGCCAAGACTCATACTTTAGTGGGTTATTTTCCTGTCAGTAATGGCGCTTTCGCTTGGATCAGCTAGCGTGGAAATAGCGAAATAGTTGCATGTTCATAGCTGCCGGATTGGGAATTTCTCTCGTTGAAAAGCGTGACAGGTAGTGCAGCAGGAAAGGGAGAGCCGTCATGAACAGTCGCGTCACCATGGGCCTTGCAGCCGTCCTTTTGCTCGGAGCGATCTTCGTCGGCTACTGGGGACTGGTGCTCAGTCGCCAACCGGCTCCCGTCGCCGAGGCGCCCGCTGCTCCCTCTGCGACTGTTGAAAAAACTGTCGCGATTGCCGAAGACCAGACCCGCCAACCGGTGGTGGTATTGCTCCACGACGTACCGCCATTCACACCTCTGACAGCTGCCGATGTGACGGTGGAAAAACTGCGCAGCGCACCGGCCGGCAGCCTGAACAATGTCGATCAGGCCGTTGGCCGCACGCCGTGGCGGCACCTGAGCGCGGGCACCTGGCTCAATGACGAAAGCTTCGCTGCCGGCGGCTCGCTCGCGCGGATGATCCACAGCGATGAGCGCGCGCTCACCGTGGCCGTCGATGAAGTGATCGGCGCGGCCGGGCAATTGATTCCTGGCGATTACGTCGATGTATTGCTCTACCTGCGCCAGGACGCGAGCAACCTGCAGCAGTCGGCACAGATCGTCGTGCCAGCCATGCGCGTACTCGGCGTGGGCGATCAGTACGGCCTGACCAACGACGGCCAACCCGCCTCCCCGGCCCTGAGCGCCGACGAAAAAATCAAACAGGATCAACGCAGGATCGCCGCTCGCACCGTGGTGCTGGCGGTGCCTGAACAGCTGCTCAGCCGAATGATGCTCGCCACGCAGGTCGGCACGTTGCGTCTGGCCGTGCGCAGCAGCGAAGAACAACGACTGGCCAAATACTGGGCTGGCGAAAACCAGTCTCCGGCGCACCTCGACAATGCCAACAGCCAGCTCTTTCAGTTCACTCAACTGGCCTTGGGCGCCGCACCAAAAGTGCCGGCGAGCGGCGGTTCCGGCAACGCGCGGCCTGCGGTGGAAATCATTCGCGGCAATCAGATCACCCAACAAACCCAATGACTGAGCAAGGATTCCAGTGCATGCAGAGTCGTTTTAGGTCGACATTGAAACCTGTGCTCCGCGTCTTGTTACTGATGGGACTGTCGACGGATGCGGCGTTCGCGGCAGTCGGCAATTGCTCGGCGCTGGGGCGTCTGCCACCGGTGATCGAGATCGGCGAAGGCTTTCAACAGGATGTGCAGTCGCCGGTAGCGATCACGCGTCTGGCCGTTGGCGATCCGAAAATCGCCGACGTGCACGCCAACGGCAGTTCGTCCTTTCTGCTCACGGGTGTAGCACCCGGCGCCACCAGCCTGATGGTCTGGACCTCGTGCTCCAGCGAACCGCGCCAGAGCATGGTATTCGTACAGGGCTCGGCCACCGCCGCATTGACCAGCAACCTGCCTTCGGATGATCCAAGCCTGCCGTCACAAGTGCAGACCGATATCCGTTTCGTCGAAGTCAGCCGCACCAAACTCAAGCAAGCCACCGCATCACTGATCGGCACGCGCGGCAACTTCCTGTTCGGCTCTCCCGGCACCCTGCCGCCCATCGATGGCGTACCGCAACCGCGCCTGCCGGTGGATAACTCACTGTTCAACTTCTCATGGGTCGGCGGCAAAACCATGGCAATCATTAACGCCCTGGAAGGCAGCGGCTTCGCCTACACCTTGGCGCGGCCAAGCCTGGTGGCGCTGAACGGACAGAGCGCAAGCTTTCTGGCCGGCGGCGAAATCCCGATTCCGGTACCCAGCGCCGGCAGCGACAACGTGTCGATCGAGTACAAGGAATTCGGTATCCGCCTGACCCTGACGCCGACCATCATCGGCCGTAATCGAATTGCGCTGAAGGTCGCCCCGGAAGTCAGCGAGCTGGATTTCAGCAACGCAGTGGAAATCGCCGGCACCACCGTGCCGGCGCTGACCATCCGCCGCACCGACACCAGCGTTTCCCTTGGCGACGGTGAAAGCTTCGTCATCAGCGGTTTGATCAGCACCACCAACAGTTCGCAGGTAAACAAGTTTCCCGGCCTCGGTGACATTCCCGTGCTCGGGGCGTTTTTCAAGGGCTCGCAGATCAAGCGCGAAGAGCGCGAACTGTTGATGATTGTCACCCCACACCTTGTTCAGCCACTGGCCGCCGACGCACAACTGCCGTCCCTGCCAGGAGAGAAACTGCGCAACTACGACCCGAATTTCTATCGCATGTTCTTCCTCGAAAACGGCAACTTCGACAAACGCAGTGGGTTGTCCCAATGAGCCAGAGCTTGAGCCAGACGTTCCTCGCCATCACCCGCAACAGCACCGATCTGGAATGGCTGCAAGGCGCCCTCGCGCCTCTCGGCCAAGTCGTCAGCGCCGGTGGCGGCAGCCTTGACGAGTTGCTGGCGCTGGTCGATGTGACATTCGCCAATCTGGTGTTCGTCGGTCTTGATCGCGAGCATGTGGTGGCGCAAAGCGCTTTGATCGAAGGCGCGCTGGAAGCTAAGCCGATGCTCGCCATCGTTGCCCTTGGCGACGGCATGGACAATCAACTGGTGCTCAATGCGATGCGCGCTGGCGCTCGGGATTTCGTCGCCTATGGTTCGCGCTCCAGTGAAGTGGCCGGGCTGGTTAGGCGCCTGAGCAAACGCTTGCCCGCCGTCGCGCCGAACACTCAATTGGGTGGCCTCACGGTGATGTACGGCGTGCAGAGCAGCTCGGACGGCGCACTTCTGGCCAACCATATGGCGTTGGTCGTGCAAAAGAGCGGCCAGCAAACCCTGCTGTTGGACCTCGGCCTGCCGCGCGGCGACAGCCTGGCCTTGCTGGGACTGGAGAGCTCGTTTCACTTCGGCGATGCCTTGCGCCACCTGCGCAGACTCGACGCCACGTTGATCGACAGCGCCTTCACCACCACCGAAGCCGGCTTGCGTATTCTCGCTTACGCCAGCAGCGACGATCCGCTGGAATCCACCAGCGCCGCCGAGTTGTACATGCTGCTCAGTGCTCTGCGCCAACACTTCCAGCACATCGTCGTGAACCTCACCGGACAGACTGACAGCGAAGCGCTGCGCACCTTTGTCAGCCACTGCGACAAGCTGCTGTGGTACACCGACCAGAACGTCCTCAACTGCCGACGCAATCTCGCCGTGCTCAATCTGTGGCGCGAAAAAGGCATGAAGCTCGACCACGGCCGACTGCTGATCGACCGTTACCTGAGCAACGTCGCGCCGAACTCGGACACGCTTGGCAAGACCTTCAATCTGGAAGTGATTGCAGTGTTGGCGCTCACGCCGGAAGTACGCCTTAACGCGAAAAACCAAGGCGTGAGCCTGTTCGAACTGGCCCCACGAGAAAAACTCACGCAAAGCCTGCGCACCCTCGGCGAACGCCTGGCCAAGCGCTCCGAGGGTCTGGCGAAACCGAAAGTCACCTGGTTCGACCGCTTGCGAGGCAGCTCATGAGCGCAGAAAAACTCTTCGGCGCACCGCAACGTGGCGGGGTCGGCAACACCGACCACGAAGGCCTGAAACTGGTGCTGCACCGCTACATCATCGATGCCATCGAAGAGTCGGGAAAAAACCTGCTGGAAGGCTCACGTCAGCAGCTCGCGCAATTTGTCACTGACAAGGTCGCTGAATACATCGCGCGCCTGCATTTGGCGATCTCTCGCTACGAGATGGAGCGCCTCGCCGAAGAAATCGTCGACGAACTCACCGGTTTCGGTCCGCTGGAAGTGTTGCTGCGCGATCCGACAGTGACCGAGATTCTGGTCAACGGCCCGCACCGGGTATTCATCGAGCGCGATGGCGTGCTGCACCAAAGCGATCTGCGTTTTATCGATGCGCATCACGTCGAACGCGTGATGCAACGAATACTCGCGCCACTCGGACGTCGCCTCGACGAATCTTCGCCGATGGTCGACGCACGCCTGCCGGATGGCAGCCGGGTCAACGCAATCATTCCGCCGATTGCCCTCGATGGACCCTGCCTGTCGATTCGAAAATTCCGCAAGGACATGCTCAAAAGCACCGATTTGATGGCGATGCAGACCATCGATCTGTCGATCTTCGAATTCCTTCAGGAGGCTGTCGGCAAACGCTGCAACATCCTTATCAGCGGTGGTACAGGCACCGGCAAGACCACACTGCTGAACATCCTCAGCCAGTTGATCAATCCACACGAACGCCTGGTTACGATCGAGGACGTTGCCGAACTGCAACTCGGCCATCCTCACGTCGTGCGTTTGGAGACCCGCCCGCCGAATGCCGAAGGCCACGGTGAAGTAAAGGCCAGCGACCTTATCCGCAACGCCCTGCGGATGCGCCCGGACCGGATCATCCTTGGCGAGATCCGGGGCGTCGAAGTGGTCGATGTACTCACCGCGATGAACACCGGTCACGACGGTTCGATGAGCACCGTGCACGCCAACAATGCGCAGGATGCGTTGTTGCGCCTTGAGACACTGGTCGGCCTGACGGGTCGCTCCATCGCCGAACGGACGTTGCGCCAGATGATCTGCGCCGCCCTCGACGTGATCATCCAGTTGACGCGCATGCCCGACGGTCGTCGCTGTGTCAGCGAGGTGGTCGAGGTGGTCGGCCTCCGCGAGGACGTCTACGTCACCAACACCCTGTTCCGACTCGACCGGCGTACTGGCTTCGGCTTTTTGCGCGAATCGGTCAACCCGGCCGGTGACAAGTTGCGCCACGAGGCCCATCTGGGCTGACAGCAAGGAGCGCGGAGCATGCTGGGACCGATCATTCTCATCACCACTTGCCTGATCCTTCTCGGACTGTCGATCCGCCTGTTTCTGCATGGCATGCGCAAGACAGCCACAGAAAAAGTACTCAACCGACTGGCCGCCGGCCAACCGCAATTGGCCACCGAAAAACCCACGTGGGTGGGTCTGGAACGGATGTTTTTGCGTGCTGGGCTGGGCCGTCCGACCGAGCGCTTCGGATTGTGGCTGAGCGTGTGGCTGGCAGGAATGGGACTTGGTTATCTGCTGTTCGACTGGTTCGGTCTGCTGGTCATGGTGCTCGCCCCGCCGCTGGTGTTGCGGCTGTACATTGCCTTTCTGTACCGCCGTCGACTCAAGCGCATGATCGAACAACTGCCGCAATTGCTTGATCACACCGTGCGCAGCCTCAAGTCCGGCCGGACCCTGAGCGATGCGGTCATGGGTGGCATCGAAGCCAGTGAGGACCCACTGAAAAAAGCCATGGGCCGGGTCCAGCGCAACGTGCAGCTTGGCGTGAATCTGCCCGATGCCGTGAGCGACTTCGCCGAGCTCTATGAACAGGACGAACTGCGGATGTTCGCCCTCGGCTTGAAGGTCAATCACCGCTACGGCGGCAACGCCAGCGAGCTGCTGGAAAACCTCATCAAACTGATCCGCGAACGCGACCAGGGCGCACGCCAGCTGCGCGCCCTGACCGGCGAAACGCGGATGACCGCTTGGGTCCTCGGCTCACTGCCGGTGTTGCTGGTGAGTTACTTCATGCTGACCAACCCGGGCTACATGCTGGGCATGTGGCACGACTCGGGTGGCCAGACAATGTTGATCATCGCAGCGGTGTTGCAAGTGGTCGGTTGCCTGACGCTGTGGCGCATGTTGCGGAGCGTTTGACATGGTCTATCTTGCCGCTCTGATGTTGCTGCTCGGCGCCCTGTTGCTGGCAGTCAATCACTTGCTCACCGAACGCCGCCGCGTGCGCCAGGTGAACCAGCGCCTGCAAGGTCATCTGGTGCGCGAGAGCCGCTTCGGTAACTGGTTGCGTGTCTTGGGTAACAGCCGGTTTGGCCAGCGTTCGGTGAGCATCGACAGCGAAACCCAGACACTGCTCAGCCGCCTCGGTTGGCGTCGCGCCAACGAACGCGCTCTGTACGCCGCCTGCCAGATCGGCACGCCGCTGTTGACGTTGGGGTTGGCGATCTTTTTGCAGGAAGTGTTTTTCCCGCGCGCGGCAAATGTCTGGATCATGCCGATGCTCGCCGCCGGCGCCGGTTATCTACTGCCCAAACGCCTGCTCGCCTACGCCGCCGGACGGCGGCAGAAAATCATCGCCGTGGAAATTTCGACATTCATTCCGCTGCTGCGCATCCTCTTCGAATCCGGTATGGCCGTGGAACAAGCCCTGCGCGTGCTTAGCATCGAGGGGCAAAAACTGCTGCCGGAACTGACCAGCGAATTGCGCCTGATCCTGACACGTGTCGACTCGGGCCTTGAGCTTGGTCAGGAGTTGAACAAAGCCGCAGTGATGCTTGCGGTGGATGAATTCACCGACACCTGCGTGATCCTTCAGCAACTGATTCAACAGGGCGGCGGCGCGATGAAATCGCTGCTGGCGCTCAAGCAACTGCTGGATGACCGACGCCTGACTCGCTTGCAGGAATACATCTCGAAAATGTCGGCAAAGATGTCGGTGGTGATGATGCTGTTTCTGTTTCCGGCACTGCTGATCGTACTGGCCGGCCCCGGTTTCACCGCGATTACCCGGGCATTTGCGTCCTGACCTGGCTCATGGAGAGCGTTTGATGAAAGTACTGATAGTCATGGCAAGTCTGTTGATGCTCGGCGGTTGCGCCACCGACGGCCAAGCGCCGTGGACGACGCTGCTGTCACCGACCAGTTGCAGCAAACTGACGTCGGAACAGGAACTGGCCCTGAACCTGGCGGACGATTTGGCCAACGACGGCAAACTCCACGCCAGCCTGGCCAACCTGCAAAGCCTGCCGGACAACCTCAGCGAAGTACGCCTGCGCAAAGCCAAGGTCTATCGCCTGCTCGGCCGCAGCGAAGCCGAACCGCTGTACCGCAGCCTGCTCGGCGGCTGCATGACCGCCGAAGCCGAGCACGG